>JAAYYU010000295.1 GCA_012515235.1 Candidatus Anammoximicrobium sp. | reverse complement strand
GGATTGGCCGCGGGCTGGGATTGGTTACACTCGAGAACATCGACGCGATCGCGCAGGCGTTGTTGCGGATTGGCCGCGGGCTGGGATTGGTTACACTGCGGGCCGCGTACGGCGCGACCACAACCAGGTTGCGGATTGGCCGCGGGCTGGGATTGGTTACACTGCGAAGATGGCCTGCAAGATGGCATCGGCGTTGCGGATTGGCCGCGGGCTGGGATTGGTTACACTCGCCTCGTATGCGATCTGATCTCCCCTCTCGTTGCGGATTGGCCGCGGGCTGGGATTGGTTACACTGTCGGACAAGGCGTTCGAGCGGTGGGCTGAGTTGCGGATTGGCCGCGGGCTGGGATTGGTTACACTCGAGAACATCGACGCGATCGCAAAGGCTTTGTTGCGGATTGGCCGCGGGCTGGGATTGGTTACACTGGGCACCGACTGCTGGATCCCACTCACCGCGTTGCGGATTGGCCGCGGGCTGGGATTGGTTACACTAAAGCCGGAACGGCGTCTTCGATGCGTATGTTGCGGATTGGCCGCGGGCTGGGATTGGTTACACGTAACCGTTCACGCCCCGGGGCGGACGCAGGTGCTCAATAACTGGGGACGTTGGCGGTCGGCAATGTCGCGTCGACGATGTGAGAGCGGTCGCGGACGATGGGGATTATCGTCCCGTGATGAGCGACTGACGGCCGGGATGCCGGCGGCCCCCAGCCAGCGGTCAACGACGCGTGCCCATCGGGCGACGACGACAGACAGGCAGCGATGAGTGGGCAACGGCCAGCGATAGGCGGTGGACGGCCTGGCAAAAAACTGATCTGGACACGAACGGCGTTTTCGGTGACGACATAGATTATTATGTCGTCCACGACTGCCGAGCCCATCCAGGTACCTCCCGAAATCGACGCCGAAATGACGCCGGCGGTTCGAGTGTTTGTGGCATCGCTCATCGACCGGATTCAAAAGCTGGAAGCCAGATTGGCCTTGAGTCCACAGAACTCCTCGCTGCCACCTAGCAGTCAACACCCTCATGCGAAGCCCCCGCGAAAAAAGAAAAAGGGGCCGAAGAAAAAACGCGGCGGTCAGCCGGGACATCCGCGACATCAGCGTGAGTTGATACCGACCGAAGACTGCACTCGCGTCGAGCCCTTGAAGCCCGATGTTTGCCGGCGCTGTGCTGAGAAATTAACAGGGGACGATCCCGAACCTCTTCGGCATCAAGTGTGGGAGTTGCCGGAGATCAAACCGAGCGTCACCGAATACCAACTACACCGCCTTCCCTGTGCATGCTGTGGCGAGACGACCTGTGCTCAGCTACCTGAGGGCGTGCCGTGCGGCCAGTCCGGTCCCCGGCTGATTGCCTTCAGCGGCTTGCTCATGGCTTACTTCCGTCAGAGCAAACGTCGCACGGCGATGTTCTTGCAGGACTTGCTCGGACAGCCCTGTTGTCCGTCGCTCACGGTGAAGATGGAGAACCAAGTTGCAGCAGCGCTGGAGTCTCCGTACGAGGAGCTGCGGGAAGCCCTGGCAGACCAGCCGCAAGTGCACATGGATGAGTCGCCAACCAAGGAGGCGGACCAGAAGGCTTGGTTGTGGACGGCAGTGTCGCCATTGTTTGCCGTGTTTGGCATCTTTCCCAGCCGGGCGGCCACCGCGATTGGCCATCTGCTGGGTGAGGCCTACGCGGGAATCGTCAACTGCGACCGGGCCAAGATGTACTGGAGAATCAAACATCTGCAATGGTGCTGGGCCCATCTCGAGCGCGACTTCCAAGCCTTGATCGATCACCCGGACCGGCAAGTCAAACGGCTAGGCCACGACTTGATGCGGCAGCACAAATTGGTATTTCAACATTGGTGGGATCACCGCTCGAGAAAGATCTCGCGAAAGACTTTCCAAGATCGCATGGTACCCGTGCGCGCCGCGGTGGACGGATTGTTGTTGCGTGGCATCTTCTCGGGCAACAAGCGCCTCATGGGTATGTGCAATGAACTTTACGACCATCGCGAATGGCTCTGGACGTTCGTCGATCAGGAGGGCGTTGAACCCCACTGCTGTCCACATCTTCGGCTAGGCTTTGGCGGCGGCAAGTCGGGCGTCGCGAATGACGCGGTAGACCGACGTGTGGCCGCCTTTCGGGTACTTTTTCTTTGGATGCGGGGGCGGGGGC
>JAAYYU010000294.1 GCA_012515235.1 Candidatus Anammoximicrobium sp. | reverse complement strand
GTGGGAGTATGCCTGCCGGGCCGGGACCACGACGCCGTGGTATTGCGGTGGCCGATGGGACGCCTTGGAGGCGCACGCGTGGTTCGATTCGACGGCCGGAACGGGGACGCATCCCGTGGGGCAGAAGTCGGCCAACGCCTGGGGCCTGTTCGACGTGCATGGCAACGTTTGGGAATGGTGCGCCGACTGGTACGATCCCGCATACTACGCCACCTCGCCGCAGGACGATCCGCCCGGTCCGTCCGCGGGCCCGTACCACGTTTCCCGAAGCGGAAGCTGGGCGAATGCCGCCGGCGGGTGCCAGGCCGCGTACCGTTGCGGCTGGCAGGAGGCCGGGGGCCGCGCGTATTCCCGGGGCTTCCGCATCGCGCGGCAGTTTGACGACGAGGGCAAAGGAATGGAGGGCAACGGAATGAGATGATTGTCAATCCTCTTCGGAACGACTAGAATCAAGGCTGGGGCCTGGGTCAATTTGCAGACGGCGGTTTCGGGTCAGGGCAAGAAGCAGGAGCATCTCCCGTGAGTATCGATCAGCAGGCTGACAGGTCTTTCTGTCTGACGGAAAGCGCTGATTTTCTGGCGCAGAACTGGGACCGGTTGCAGCACGATTACGGTGGAAAGTGGGTCGCGTGCGCCGGCCGCTCCGTCCGCCTATTCAGCGATGACCTGGTACACTTGCAGGAACGCATCGAGGCCACGTGCCCTGCGGAAACACTGCTGGTTGAATACGTCCCACTTCCGAATGAGCCGTTGGATTGGAAATGATCGTTCCGTGGACTCCGCAGCCGTCCCCTGACGGCATCAAGTCACCGAGTTGGCGCGTTCGGCTCATGGTCAAGCTGCAAGCACCGGAGGGACCGTTCCATTCGGTTTTCTTCTATGTCACCGTCGACACAGGGGCACTCTGGACCACGTTCACCGATGACTTCGCCCGGTGCGCCGGCATCTACGATATCGAATCCGGCTTGCTGACAAAGGTTCGGTGGTTTGGGGTAGATTTTGACGCTTGGCAGCACCGTGTGGGATGGTCAATGGCGACGAATCAAAGGGCTTCCGAGACAATCACCTTCGAGCCGATCGACGTGCTCTCCATTCACCGATTTGCTCACCCCAAATCCAAATCAAAGAGGCTTGTAAGCTTGGCAGTGTTGGGGATGGATTGGCTGGCGCACCTCCGGCTTACGCTTGACGGTCCCGAGATCGCAACAAGGTTCTGACGGAGCTGGCGTTGCCGAAATGTTTGAGATGCTGATATTTCTCCGTCGCCTGTCCCATCTCGATCCGTGAACTCCGTGCAATCCGCGGTGCTCTTGCTTCTTTGCCGCGCAAAGAAACAAGCAAGCGGTCGTTTGCCCGTTCTTCTGCCAAATCCGCGGCCCAAGCAGGCTTCTTGTCATCCCCCTCCAACCTCGGATTAGCGTTCATGAGCGTCGATCAGCGGTCTGCTTCCTCTTCCCGGCCGCGAGACGGATCCGGCCAGAACCGCTCATGAACGCTGATAAAACGGGTTTCCAGACCCGTCGAGGCGAAAAACTTTTTGGGAATTTTGTCCGATTCTCTAGTTTTCTTTTTCATCGCCTCGGGCGTTTCGGCATTGCTGTTATTAGAGGGCCAAACGGCCGCAAGCGGGGCGCGGTCCCAGTTGGTGTGCGAGTACGTCAGGCTTTCCAGCCGGACGTACGGGGCTCTTGTGTGGCGGAGACAATCTTTCCTTCTTTCGGAGGACGCTGCGATGAAGACGCCGGGAACATTCGATCGTTGGGCACGCCAGGGGAAGAACCGCCGCCGTAAAGCCCGGCACGCGCGAGGGCCCCGCCCGCGGCGGCTGCGGGTGGAACAGCTCGAAGACCGGCGCCTACTGACGACGATCTACGTGGACGACACGGCGGCTGGCAGCAACAACGGGGGGTCATGGGCGAATGCCTACACTGCCCTGCAAAGTGCCTTGACTGCGGCCGAAATCGGCGACGAGATCCACGTGGCGGAAGGCACCTACCGCCCTTCCAGTCAAGTCGGCGGTACCGGTGCCCGGTACGCGACCTTTCAGATGAAGAACGGCGTCACCATCCTGGGCGGCTTTCCCGACGGGGGTGGGGTCCGCGAGCCGGCGACGTACGTATCGATCCTCAGCGGCGACATCGGCACCGTTGGCAACAACTCGGACAACGTCTACCACGTTTTCTATCACCCCACGGGAACCAATCTAGACAACACGGCGGTCCTGGACGGTTTCAGGATCACCGCGGGGAATGCGGACGGCAGTGTCGCTCACCAAAACGGCGCGGGCATGTTGAACAACTCGTCCTCGCCAACGGTGACGAACTGCACCTTTGCCGACAATACGGCCGCCAGCCTCGGCGGGGGCATGTTCAACTCTAGTTCCTCGCCGAAGGTAATGAACTGCATCTTCTCCGCGAATACGGCCTGGCTCGGCGGAGGCATGTTCAACGGGTCCTCCTCCTCACCGACGGTGACGAACTGCACCTTCGCCGGCAATACGGCCCCGGGCGCCGGGGGCATGTACAACCACTCCTCCTCGCCGACGGTGACGAACTGCATCTTCTGGGCGAACACCGGAGGGCAAATCGAAGACTACAACAGCTCTCCGACGGTCACCTACTCCAACGTCCAGGACGGCTACACGGGAACCGGCAATATCAACGCAGACCCGCTGTTCGTGGATGCCGACGGGCCGGACAACACCTACGGGACTTTGGACGACGATCTTCACCTTCGGGCCGGCTCGCCGTGCATCGACGCCGGGATAATCGGCGGGCTTCCGCCCACGGATTTCGAAGGCGATGCCCGCAGGCTCAATGATCCCAACACCGACAACACCGGCGTCGGCGTGGTGGACATGGGGGCGGACGAATTCACGGACACGCTGGTCTCGCTGTCCGGCGGCGAGCTGTTCATCACCGATGTCGCTGGAGGGAACTCTAACGATACGCTGACGATCTCGCTGAATGCGGCGCCCGACCCGGACCAGTTCGTGATCCGGGATGCCGGCCGTTTGGTCTACGCACGCATCCCGGGCGCAACCTCGGTCGACCCGAACGAGGTGCGCGTGCCCGTCACGGGCATCACGCAAATCGTCGTCAACACGCTAGGCGGAAACGACACGGTGACGGTCGATGCCCTGGGCTCCCTCAACGCCTCCCTTAAGATCAACGGCGGGACGGGCAACGACACCGTCAACCTAAACGGGGACATCACGTTTGCCGCCGGCAAGAACTTGGACGTGGACCTGCAAGACGACGCTGCGTCGCCCGGAATCGACAGGATCAACGTGGGGACGGACGCCAACCTAGTTCTGTCCGGCACGGGTACGGCGACGCTCAAGGCGAGCAGGAACATCCTGTTGGACAGCGGTTCCAGCGTCGAAGTGGTGGACGGCAACCTCACCGTGGAGGCCAATCAGCAGGCCACGCCGACTAGTGGCGATTTCGTGGGCGTATTGGTGGACCGCGGTGTGATCGAGAGCGCCGGCAGCGGCACGGTGACGGTGAAAGGCAAGGGTGCGGCTACGGGCATCTGGTACCGAGCCGGTGTGTACCTGATTAACAACGGGCGGATCAGCGGCGGCAGCGGCATGCTGACCGTCGACGGCACGGGCGGGGCGAGTACCAGCGGCAACGCTTACGGCGTCTTCGTCACCAACTCGTCGATCACGTCGTCGGGGGGAGACGTGCAGGTGACGGGCCAGGGCGGCGGCTCGGGAGCCAGCACAGAGGAAAACTTTGGCGTTCGCGTTTCTTCGAACGGCACGATCACCGCGGGCGGCAGCGGCACGGTGACGGTCGAGGGAACGGGGGGAGCTGGCGCCGCGCCATTTGGCGTGGTAGTAGAAGTCGGCAGTATCAGCACCGCCGCTTCCGGCGGGGCGCTGACCGTGATCGGCGACCGGATGAGATTCGACACATCGGCCACGGTCAGTGCCAGCGCCGGCAGCACCGTGACCCTGCAGCCCAAGTCGCCTAACAGAGCGATTAACCTCGGCGGTGCCGACGCAGCCGGGACGCTCGGACTGACCAACGCGGAACTAAATCGGGTGACCGGCGGGACGATCCAGATCGGAGACGCCAGCAGCGGTACGATCACCGTCAGTGCGGACCTGACCCAGCCGGGCAAAAACCTGACGCTGACGACCGGGGCGGGCGTTACGGGTTCCTACGACATCATGAACGGTTCGCCCACCGCCACAACGCTGACGATCAACCAAACAGGGAACTCGACGTACAATGGCCAACTGGGCGGGCCGTGGAGCGGCACGGACGACGACAGGAACCTGGCGTTCGTCAAGCAGGGTACCGGCACCCTGACCCTCAGTGGCCGGAACACCTACAGCGGCGGAACGACGGTGGCGGCGGGCATCCTGAAGATCACGGCAGCCACGGACCTGGCGGGCGACGTGGCGGTCAACTCCGGCGGGACCTTTGACACGAACGGCCAGGACGTGCGGACGCGTTCGTTCACCATTGCGGGCACCGGGGCCGCGGGACAGGCGGGCGCGATCGTCAATAGCAGCAGCGCGACGGACGGCTGGGTCGGCCCCGTAACACTGGCCGCGAATGCCACGGTCGGCACCACGGCGGGCCGGCTGAATCTGGGCAGCTCGGTCAACGGCGGCGGCAAGACGCTGACGGTGGGCGGCACCGATCGGACGGACGTGCGGAGCCCGAATGCCCTGAGCAATCTGGCCGGCATCACGATCAGCGGGTCGGCCACGCTGCAGTTCGAAGCCGACCAGAACTGGACGGGCACCATCACGGTGGGTAGCGGCGCGACCGTCGAGCAGGTCACCGGCGACGGCGGCAGCGTGACCAACGCGGCGGCGTTGAGCGTCCAGGGCGGCACGGTCCATCACCGGCAGTGGACCGGCACCGGCGGGTCGGGGACCTGGACGGGCGCGGTCACCTTGGGCAGCGACAGCGTCTTCCAAGCCGACGCCAACTCGACGATGAACTTCAGCGGCGTGATCAGCGGTACGGGCGGACTGACGAAAACCGGCACGGGCACGCAGACGCTGAGTCGCAACAACACGTACAGTGGGACGACCACGATCAGCGCCGGCACGCTGCAAGTCGGCGCCGGCGGCACGGCGGGGACGCTGGGCACAGGCGCGGTCACCAACAACGCCGCGCTGGTATTCGACCGCAGCAACGCGCTGACGGTCAGCAATGCGATCAGCGGCACGGGGAACCTGAAACAGGCCGGCGCCGGCACGCTTACCTTGAGTGGTAACAACACCTACAGCGGGACGACCACGATCAGCGACGGCACGCTGCGAGTCGGCGCCGGCGGTACGGCGGGGACGCTGGGAACCGGTGCCAGCACCGTTCAGAATGGGGCGACGCTGGCCTTGAACCGAAGCGACGGCTATACGATTACCACGCAAACGGAAATCGGCACCGGAGGCGGCACCCTCCGGGCGATGGCAG
>JAAYYU010000293.1 GCA_012515235.1 Candidatus Anammoximicrobium sp. | reverse complement strand
CGCGGATTATTCATGAAGCGTCTTATGGGGAGGATATCCGCGAGAAGCTGGTTGTCGAGAACGAAGCGGGACGCTGGCGAGGGGCAAACGGCTGTTGATCGGCCTGGAGATCGGCAGAAGGCGAGCGAGTTTGGACGGGATTTTCCGTGTCAAGACAGACCGGTGCTGCGACGGATGAATGCGGCCGGATGGAACAGGATGCCGCGAGCGGTTACGTCGGTATAGCGCCCACGCTGCGGGCACAGGCGAGCCACTGATCGGCCCAGGGATGGTGCGAGGTGAACTGCAGGCAGAAGCGCCGCACCGAGGCGCTCACCCGGACGGCGAGGGTCAACAAGCGCCGGCGCAGGGTGGCCATTTGGGCCTTGAACAGATCCCGGTCCCGGGTGGCTTCGGCCACGGATTGCAATAGGACATAGGCCGCCAGGGTCAGCAGGAGGCGGAACTGATTGGCCAAGAACCGCGAGCAACTGGTCCGGTCCACGGCCAGGTCGTGCTTAAGCTCCTTGATGATGTTCTCCATGTCGCTGTGCCCGTAGTAGAAGGCGAAGGCGCCGCGAGGGCCATAACGGTAGTCGAGATTATGGACCAGGTACCGGTCATTGTCGCGAGGGTCGGTCTTGTCGGGATGCACCAGGACTTCGGCCTTATAGGTCAGGGCCCGTTCGCGGGGCCAGCCGCCGCTCCGATAAACGCCCTCGCCGTAGCGCGTGATCGTCCGGCCGGCGGCCGCCGACTCTCGGCGGACCTGATGCATGAGTCCCTGGGAAAGCCGTTCCAGGACACGGTTGGACCCCATGGAAACGGCGTATCTCAAGCCTTCGGCTTCCAGGAAGTCAAAGAAGGCCGGCACGGCGAAGCCGCTGTCGGCGCGCAGGTAGAGGGGAACCTCGCCGAACTGCTTCCGCAGCAGCGCCAGAAGCCGGCGCAGGACGCTGAGGGTTCCGACCAACGGCCCGGCGGTGCCGGAGCGCAGCACGACGGCGACCGGGTACTTGCGCCGCTCCCATCCGAAGCTGACCGTCACGATCACGGGCAGATAGCAGTAGGTGTCGTAGTAGCCGTTGAACAGCGTCAGTTGCTGCGCCCCATAGGTCGGATCGCACGTGGGATCAAGGTCGATGACGATCCGCCGCAGTTTCCGCCCCTGTCGACGCCGGGCTTGTTCGGCAAGGACTGTCTCGGCCAGGGCGCTGCCCATCGCGAGCAACTGCCCGCCGGTGACGCTGTTTTCGAAACGGCTGAGCGTAGGTTGAGAGGCCAGGGCCGGGCCGTGGATCGGATCGCGATGGCAGGCCAACTTCAGCATGGGGTCCTCCCGCAGATGGGCCGCGTCGTTGCCATCGGGGCAACCGATCGCCAGGCTGGTTATGCGCTGTCGGAGCTGGTCGAGCAGGGCGTGGTCAACCTTGGCGGCCTGGCGCCGGTCCCGGAGACACCCGGCCAGCGTCTCGGTCAACCGCAGGTGGCGATCGCGAGCCGCCAGCAAGATGACCCCGCCGTGGCTGCTGAGCGGTTCGCGGGAAAAGCCGACGTGAACGGGCTTGGAAAAAAGGTCTGGAAACAGAACAGACTGTCGTGTAGGATGATCCATGGAAAAGCCCTTTCGCTTGTTTGTTAAGCCCCTGCATTGTAGCAGGTTGCGGAGGGCTTTTCCACTTTTTTATCAAGCTTTTTTACGCCGTTCGTGAATTATCCGCG
>JAAYYU010000292.1 GCA_012515235.1 Candidatus Anammoximicrobium sp. | reverse complement strand
GTGATGCCGCTCGAAGGCGAGGCGTCAGTGATCGGACCGGTGAGTGTCGGCGCCGTGATTGTGGTGGTGAGCGAATTCACCCCAACAACCGGAGCCACGGTATCCACCGTGACCGTTGCCGTGTCCGTTGACGTGTTTCCGGCATTGTCCGTCACTGTCACCGTTGCCGTATGCACGCCGTCAAGCAGGCTTGCCGGCACTTCCGCGCTCCAGATCCCATCCGCGGTATGCAGCACACCCGCGAAGGTTTGAGCGCCAACAGTCACCGATACACCCGAAACGCCGTTTGCGTCCGAGGCCGCACCGCCAAGCAGCGGCGTGGCATCGTTTGTCAGCACATCGACGATCGAACCTCCCGGTGCCGTCACATCGTAGGTCACGCCGGAATCGAGCGCAGTGGAAGCGGAGTTTCCGTTTCCGCCTGCGTTGTGCGCCGCATCCGCCGGGATGCTCACCACCACCTGCCCATCCCCGGTCATCCCGGAGACAGCAATGGTGTAGGTCGTCCCGCCAGTTCCTACAGGGGTGACCGTGGGGACGAGCGTTCCCGGTGCGCCGCTTGCCACGACGTCCGAAGCGTCAAAGTCCGTCACCGCCGACGAGAACGTCGCAGTGAACAAGACCGGTCCGGTGTTCGTCAAGGGCGCCTGCACCGCGGCGGTCGCCACCGTCACATCCAGCGGCTCCGCCGTGTTGATGGTGGAGTCGATCCAGTCCTGGAAGGGAGCTGTTTGAACACTGCCTGTTGAGCACAACTGCATGAAACCTGGCGCGAAGGGGCCAGAGGCGATGACATTGATGGCAGACAGATATGTTTGTCCATCGTGACTGATGAATAGCCCGCCTCCGCTGTCACCGCTTGATAACAGCCACTCGAGTGGGGTGGGGTCAATGTCGTTAAAGTCGGAGAAGACCATGAACGGCGCGTACCACGAATAACCTGGTGTCCCGTCTCCACCAAAGGCTTGGACGACATTTGTGCCGGCACGTTCGATGCCGTCGAACTCCATCTGGCCAGTTGCATCCGTTCCTGGCGCACCGTATCCCACCATTGTGATAGGATCGCCGTAATCTAGCGTTCCTGCGTATAACACAGCAGGGTCGACATCGAACGGTTCGGCCAAGTGCACCAGTGCCAAATCGGGGGTAGTCCCGTTCTCGGCTGCTGCCGACCAATCTGGGTGCAGGTACCACGCATCCACCATCCGCGTCTCACCCGGGTTGTTGAAGAAGTCCGGTCCAAGACCGAACTGCATTTGCACGAAACCGGGCTGGTTGAGGTTATACTCCACCACATGCGCCGCAGTGAGCGCCCACTCGACGCTGCCCGCTGCGTTCGCAATCAGCACCGCCGATGCACCGTGGTGCACCGTGCCGTCCTCGTTCAGTCCGCCAAGCCAGCCCACCGGAGTATACTCCGGCTTCAGCGCTTCCGCCTGGTGCAGCGGATCCAGATCAAACGACTGCATGATCGCAAGCAGCCTTCGATCCTCCAGCCGCTCCACTCCAAGACGGCGGGTGTTGAGACGCACTCCGTTCTTTCGCTTCGGGTTCATGATGTGTTGGAGCCTGCCACGCACGCCAGATGGCCGATCATCGAATTGGTTCGCGGGAGACCGTCCTGGGCGACTATTCACGGTCGTGCTGCTATTTTCGCCAGGCCGTTCTGGAACGTCAATGGCGCGTGTGGGCGTTGCCCTGTGGGCCGGGCTGCTGCGGGCTTCGCTCGCGCTCGGTCTGCCGGCGGGCAGACCGCTCCGCGCCCTCCGCATCCCTAACGCGAGGCCGCTAGCAACGAGGGCCGAAACCTCACCATCCCCCCGCTCGTCCGACAATCCTTTGCCTTTTTCTCAGAAATGTGATAGGGCTGGTCAGACCGAACCATCAGGCTGTTCTTTCTCGCCACTGACTCGGGTAGATGTGAGCCCATTGGGCTCTACGTCGCGGCGATCCTGCGACGTAGAGCCGGTGGCGTG
>JAAYYU010000291.1 GCA_012515235.1 Candidatus Anammoximicrobium sp. | reverse complement strand
CGTGCAGGATGCCCTGGAAGGCGATGAAGTTGAAATAGGCCCGCTGGGCGGCGATGTTCGCGGCCCCCGAGGACTTGGCGTGGCTGTGCCCGGCCTCGTACATGATGAAGCCGTTGGTGGGATCGCCATAGGCATAGCCGTAGGCCACCAGCGCGGCCTGTTCGGCCAGCGTCGTGCCCTCGTGGTCGGGGTGATCCGGGTCGTACACCGCCACCGTCGTGGTCGGCCGCCAGGCCGTCGTGGCGGTGGGGATGTAGATCTGCTCCGACCCGTTCGTCGTGGCCAGGTCCAGGTTGTCCATGATCTGCATGATCGGGTCGTTGGCCGCGTCCGGGTTGTAGCTGTACGGCAGCGTGCCGGCATCGTGGTCGCCCCACTCGAGCAGGCCCGTGCTGAGGAAGTGCATGTCCTGGTCGGTGATCAGATCGTTCTCGTAGGCGCTGACCGAATGGCAGGCTCCCCAGAGACCGCCCTGATTGTTGTCGATGAAGTTCACCAGCGCCGCCCGCCACGACGGGTCCCAGCTCTGCGGGTCCGCGTGCGGAATGACGTACAAGTCGTAGCAGGAATTCAAGTTCGGCGGGCTGCCCAGCACGTAGGATGTGGCGGGCACCCCGGCATTGGCATAGTAACCGGTGACGATACTGCCGTTCTGCTGGTCCAGCACGGCCCGTGGAAAGCTGGTCACGTCGCCATACACCTCAGCGGTGAACGAATCCGCGATTAAATCCACCACCACGCCCTGGGCCCGCCAGTTGTTGATGGTGGTCAGGATGGCCGGTGTCATGAAATAACCCGAGATCACGAACGGTCCGCCGCTGTAGTCCTTCGACACGCTGGCGCCGCCGGGCACATTGTCCGTGTCCTTCATGGCCGTGAAATCCACGTAATCCACGGCCCCCGTGGTCGAGAAGCGGAAATCGTCCTTGGTCGAATCGATGGTCCAGGCCACAGGAATGCCGTGGTTGGTCACCAGGTCGTACAGCAGCCCGTACGGCTTGAGCGCGTTGCCGATCGTCTGCGGGTACACGCCCATGTCGACCACGTAGGATCCGGCCGGGAAGGTGCGCGTTTCCAGCGTCCCGTTCCAGTTCTGCTGCAGCAGCTCGGAAAACGCCGTCTCGGTGTCCACCGGCCCGGTTTCGTATTCCAGATCCCAGTTGTTGCCGCGAGCCACGTCGCCCGTCGTGTCGTCGCTGGCCGCCACGTCGGCCCCGGTCAGCTCCTGCAGCGAGCCGATGAACTGCCGCCCGGCCTCGTTGCCAGCCAGGTCGCAGCCGTACAGCAGCAGGTCCGCCCCGTCCCGCAGCGAGTCCCGCCAAGCCTGGATCTGCGCGGAGTATTGGTCCAGGTTCTCCGCCGTGAGCGTCACGTTGCCCAGCTTGAGCATCCCGGCCCCGCCGTGCGAGACGATGTGAATCGCGTCCAGGTCGCGGACATTCTCCAGCACCTTGGTCAAAGCCTCGATGCCGTCCACCGACGTGTCGATCAGGATCGCCTCGATCTCCAGCGACCGCGCCGCCGACCCGCGGCCCAGGTCGTTCAGCAGTTGTTGGTAGTCCTGGACGCCGCCGTCGACCACCACCAACTCGCGCCGCACCGGCAGCGTCTGCAGGCTGGACGGCAAGGCCCAGGCGGTCGCAATGCTGGCCGTGTCGATCGGCGTGGGCAACGGTTGCGGCCCGTACACCGCTTCCCGGATGTCCAGCCGATCCAACAGCATTTCCGGCGTCCAGCCTTCGAGGCCCGCCAGCAAGCGGCGGTCTTCCAAGGCTTCCAGAAACAGCTTGCGGCGGGTGTCCCGGACCAGGTTGCGGGGACGGGCGCTGGCGGACTTGCGTGCGACGCGGCGAGTGAGGGTCGTGGCCATTAGTCGGCTCTCCTGTGCGAAAGAATCGCAAAACACAAAGACAAAAAGTCGTGATTGTTTGGACGCTGTTCTCGTACGTCAGCCTTTCCAGGCTGACAGGTTTTGTTGGTGTCAGGCTGGAAAGCCTGACCTACGGCGGGAATTCAGCGGCATGTT
>JAAYYU010000290.1 GCA_012515235.1 Candidatus Anammoximicrobium sp. | reverse complement strand
TACGACCGTTACGATTTCTCGTGCGACGCACGCCCGTGTATCCTCGTCACGCCCAAGACGGCGGCTCCGGGCAAGCCCTGGATCTGGCGGGCGCGGTTCTTCGGTCACGAGCCGCAGGCCGATCTGGCCTTGTTGGCCCGCGGGTTCCACCTGGCGTACATGGATGTCGTGGAACTGTTCGGGAATCCCGCAGCCGTCGCGCATTGGAATGCCTTCTATCAGGAACTGACCACGCGGCACGGATTGGCCCGGCGCGTGGCGTTGGAAGGCATGAGCCGCGGCGGCTTGTACATCTACAACTGGGCGGCCGCGAATCCCGACAAGGTCGCCTGCATCTACGCCGATGCGCCGGTGTGCGACATTCGCAGTTGGGCCCGACGCAAGGGCACCAGCGAAAGCACGGCGCGGTTCTTCGCCGCCTGGCTGAAGAGCTACGGATTGGCCGAGGAGCGGCTCGCCGAGTACCGCGGCAACCCGGTCGACAACCTGGAACCCCTGGCCCGCGCCGGAATCCCGCTGCTGCACGTGGTGGGCGATGCCGACGACGTCGTCCCGGTCGCGGAGAATACCGCCATCCTGGAAGCACGCTACAAGCAGTTGGGCGGCCAGATCACGGTCATCCACAAGCCGGGCGTGGGCCACCATCCGCATTCGCTGAAGGACCCCGCGCCGATCGTGGACTTCGTGGTGCGCTGGGCGGCACCCCGCGTCCCTTGATCGAACCGGCATTACAAGAAAGGGTGGTGTCAATCCCGGCTTCCGACAACAACGGTATCAAGTGCAAACCAATTCTGTGTAGAAGAATAACGGTGGAGGTGATTCGATGAGCGCGCATCGTTGTGGTGAAATCGAGGGGCTCAGCCTAACGCGGCCTGACGGCCACAACCAAAGTGGGACGGATTGGCACTCCGTCCTACGAAGATGCGCGCGTGGCGCGCGCATCGTACGAACCGAGACTCTAACGCGGCGCGAGGTGCTTGCGGCAGCGCTGGGGGCGGTCACGACCGCCGCTGTGGGCGGCCGTCTGTCAGCGGCGTCGGCGGAAAGATGGCCGGTCAAGATCGGCTGCGGAACGGTCAGTTTCCGGAAACAGTCTTTGCGCGAGGCGCTGGAGCGAATCCACCGAGCCGGCTACAAGTACGTTGAGCCGCAGGCCACCGGCCCTTGGTGCCCGCACGTCGACGTCTGGAAGAGCGATCCGGCGGAGTTCCGCCGCCTGCTCACCGAGTTTGGGTTCGAGGGCGCCACGGCGCTCTGGGCTCCGGACGGGGCGCTGATTCCCAATCCGAAAAGCCTGGAGGGCGTGTCGCGGGCCGTCCGCTGGGCGCACGAGGCGGGCATTGCCGTCGTGAACTGCGGCGATGGCCGCAAGCCCCAGACGATGTCCGACGCCGACGCTCTGAAAGTGCTCGGCGAGCGTCTGGCAGCGATCCTGGAAGTGGCCGAGAAATGTCAGGTCTACCTGGCCATCGAGCCCCACGGCACCTTTTCGGTCACGGCCGAAGGGCTCAAGAAAATCCTGGGGCTGTCGCGCTCGAAGTGGCTGGGAATCAACTACGATACCGCGAATGTGCACCACGCCGGCAGCGACGAAGTGGCCACCCTCCGGGCGGTTGTCGAGCGTGTCATGCACGTACACGTCAAGGATACCGTGGGCAACCAATGCGTGGCCCTGGGCCAAGGCGAAGTGAACCTGCGCGGCTGCCTGCAGGTGCTCAAACAGCACGGCTATGCCGGTGTCCTCTCCCTGGAAACCGAAGGCGAGTTCGAGGCCGATCAGGTGCAACCCCTGATCGGCGCCAGCCGGCAGTACCTGGTCAACGCCGTGGCGGAAATCTGAAGCGTCTGTCTTGCTTGTCGCTGCGGTCCCTCCGCGCGTCCGAGTTTTGGGTTAGGAGTGGAGTTGGGTTGGTCATGACCGATTATCGCCTGATGGTGTTTTCGTGGAAACTCTGGCTTTCGACTAGATGATCCGAGGAGGAGGTCTTTGCGATGAGGATTCAGCGGTGGGTTGCGTTCGTCGCGGTCGTCGGGGAGATGTTCGGGGTGGCAGGTGCGCTTGCCGCGCAGGAAAAGGGACTGGTGTTTGCTCACCGTGGCGGCGCGCACGAGTTCGAGGAAAATACGCTGGCGGCCTTTCGGGGCAGCTATGAAAAGGGTCTCCGCGGATTCGAGACCGACATCCGCATGACCCAGGATGGCGAACTGGTGATCCTCCACGACGACACCCTCAACCGGACCCACAATGCCACGGGGGCCGTGGAACAGAAGACGGCCGCCGAGTTGAGGACAGTCGTGACGAAGAAAAACGGCGAACCCATGCTCTTCCTCAAGGACCTCTTGGCGTACTTCGCCGATAAGCCGGGCATCTACC
>JAAYYU010000289.1 GCA_012515235.1 Candidatus Anammoximicrobium sp. | reverse complement strand
GGCGACGATATGCGACGCCTCGCCGTACTCGGCAACTACGCAAAACTGCCGACGAACGAAATCCTTCACGTCGCCGTCGGCGTACTGTACGAACACACGCGTGCCTTGATGCTGCGATTGCTGGACCTGCACGACCAAAGCGGCAAACCGTTTGTGCAACTGCTCGACGAGCTGGCCGTTTCGGAGACGGACGCCAAGCAAGCTGGCCAGATCGGGGGCAACGGACATCCGGCGAGCGCCGAAGGCCAGTATCCGCAAGCTAATGCCGGGGCACCGAATACGGGGCAGCCGTCCGTCGCGATCCCTGTAACGCGGAGGCCCTCGTTAATGACAGCCCCTGAGCATGACCCCGCAAACGACCAGGGCTCGCTCGCTTGCGAAGCGGCCCAAGACGCATCTTCGTCGATTTCCATTTCCCCAACCCCTATGGCCAAACGCAATGCCACGACGGGCCCTTGCGAGGGCATCACGGACGAGCGTGTCCGAGAACTCGAGGACCGCATGCAGCGACTCCAGGAAACGATGGACACGCTGATCGGGGCCATCGACGAGTTCCGCGACGACTTGGTCCATACGCTCCGCAACCTGCCCGATCGGATTCCGCCTCCGCTGCACATTCACAGTTTGCCCCTCGATCCAACCGACCCGGAATTTGGAGAACGGGTCAATTGCGTACCGCTGGATGTCATGGCCCGCTTGCGCGACGAAGCAGTCCGCGGCCGGGAAGGAGGGCCAGCGGTTGCCGCAGCCGCCGAGGGCGAGCCGGCTCCGGCTCCGATGCTCAACGAGACGCCGCCCGACGCCCAGCGGCCCACCGCCCGGCAGCCGCGGCTGTTTGCCTGACGGCGTGATGCCCGAGTCAGATGCCTCGCGAACAATTCCAGTACGACGGCTCCCGGCACCTGTGTGACCTGCTCGACGAGGCGGGACAACGTGCTGGCCTGAGCCGTGGACAGGCATTCGACGACTTTCTCGCCTGCACAATCTGTGCGTTGGCCAACCAGCACATGGAGGACGAGTACTTGTCCGTGGTCCGCAAGGGATATGCGGAAGGGGAGCCCGGACGGCGAGGGATTGACTCGCTGTCGAAGGCATTCGCGACCTTGGTTCAACTGATGGAGGAAACCCGCCACGACATCCTCGGCGACCTGTTCCAAGGCGGGATCACGTACGGCGAGGCGGGCCAGTTCCTGACGCCCCCGGAAGTCTGCCGCCTGATGGCATGTCTCAACGTAGACGAATCGACGCGCGATGCCAAAGTCTTCGACCCTTGCTGTGGCAGCGGCCGCATGCTGCTGGCCTACGCCGAGCAGCGGCGATGCGGCGAGCTGATCGGCCAGGATATCGACCTGAGATGCGTCCGCATGACGGCGATCAATTTGGCCCTCCGCAACCTGTACGGCTACGTGCTGTGGGGCAACAGCCTGGCCGGCGAGGTGAAACTCGGATACCGCACAGGCATGAACGCGCACGGGGGAGTCATCCGTCACGTACATCCCGGCGAACTAGCTGCCGCCTTCGGCATATCGGACGGCGGCGAATCGCTGGCCGATGCAGACCCAACACCCAACGTCACGCTGGCGGCCACTGGCCGACACGGCCCGACCCGGCAGCTTCACCTGTTCTGAGCCGCCCGATCCTCGATTGCTTGCGCTCGCGGCCCAACAGCGGCACGCTAGGTTCGCTTTGCCCTTGGCGGGCATGGCGAGAGTCTGAGTGTTCGGTCATTGGCAATGCAGCCAGAGGAGTAAACGCGATGCTTGTAGCAACGAAGGACGGGACGTGCCGCGAATGCGGCGGGCAATTGAAGATCGTCGACGTGGACGACGCGACGATGACCGTGGAGTGTCTGGAGTGTGGAGACAACTACCCCGTCGAGCCGGATGCCTTCGGCGACGGGTGTATGACGTACTATGCGGAAGTCGCCTTGCGCGGCGAATCCGACGAAGACGAGGAGGACTGGTAATGGATCCGCAGACTGCTTGGGAGGATTTGCTCGAAGCGTTGGGCGAACGAGATTGGGACCGCGTGGAGGACTTGGCCGAGGGCCTGCTGCATTGGCTCCAGGCTGACGGCTTTCCGCCGCGCGCGGTCACCGGCAGCGACTTGGGCGCGGACTGGGACCGGGAGATCGCGCTGGCCGGCTGCCGGACCGCGCTGGTCCAAGCCAGGGAGGGCGTGGCCCATGTTCCATAACGATCGTGTCTGGTGCGTCACGCCGGTGGCCTCGGCAGAAGATCTGGCCCGCAAGCTGACCGAGATCACCTGGACCTGTTGCACGGCGTTCGAACTCGGCGGCTACCTGTGGCTGAACGACGCCACGTCGCCCGATGCCGGGCAGGAATTCGCCGTTGTCAAGAAAGCCGGTCCGAACGGCCGCCCGTGGCAGGTCGAGAGCATTACGTTCTCCTGGTGTGATTACGCGACGTCGCTGGCCTACATCCAGCAGACGCTTCTTGGCGAAGACGACCAGAACGACTTTGCCCGCGAAGTTGCACCGGCGCTTGAAACGCCCGCCGAGCATGGCCGCTGCTGCCATTGTGCCTGACGTTCAGCCTTTGCCCCCAAGCCGTGAGCCTGGGGGCTTTTCAAGTTGCGATCGATTAAACGGCTGGCCAGGGGGCCCCGAAATTGATATCATTCAAGCATGACAGCAACACTCACACCAGAACAGGTTGCGGAGCTGGAACGTAGCGGCGGCTCGCCGTTTGTGGTGGAAAACCCGCGGACTCGCCAAGGTTATGTGCTCGTTCCTAGCGAGGTGTATCTGCAGGCCCGGCCTTTGTTCGAGGCCATCATCGGGCACACGCAGGCGACACGTTCGTCGTCCGGACCACACCAGTCGGCTGCGGTCGACTGGAACGACGCCAAGAACGCCAAGCGGTGTGCGCTGATTGACAAGAAACACGACGACGGTCTGTCGCCATCCGAGGAGCAGGACCTCGAACGCCTGCAAGCCGAACTTGAGGCCCACCAGCGGCTGGTGGCCCCGCGTCCTCTGGCCATCCTCGAACTGCTAGAAGAGGCACTTCGAGAGCGGGCCGCCACTTCGAGCGGGCACGTGTGATGGTTCCCTTCGAGTATCCCCCAGGGCAAACGCATCAAATTCCCGGCGTTTTGCGAGGGAAATCGAGCTAGCAGCACCTGCGCGGCTCGATTTCGTTGCTCCGCAGCTCCAAAACCCTTGGAGAATCGGCATTTAAGATGCGGTTGCCCTGGAGTATCCCCAAGAACCGCACAAGCGGCGGCACGGCCCGCGCGGCTACGGTCACCCGGAAAGCTTCCGCCCTTGGGTGCGTGATGAATTCGCCTTCCGCTGCGTGTATTGCCTCGATCGAGAACAGTGGCAGAACTACGTTGGCAAGTTTGCGGTCGAGCATTTTCTGCCCGTTTCGTCTCATCCGGAACAACAGACGGACTACGACAACTTGGTTTATGCCTGCGTCTCGTGCAACCTGACGAAAGCCCAAGGACACGTGCCCGACCCAACGCAGGTATTGCTCGCGGGGACGGTCGTCGTACATGACGACGGGCGAATGGAGGCTCGGACGAAGGAAGCCGCCAAACTGATCGACAAGCTACTGCTCAATTCCGAGGAGTGTCGGGCGTTTCGCCGCCGTTGGATCAGTATTATCCGCCTGGCGCAGGAGCATTCCCGCGAGCTGTATCGCGAACTAATGGGGTATCCGGCAGATCTGCCGGACCTTTCGCGACTTCGCCCACCAGGCGGAAATAGCCGCCCGCAAGGGATCGAACAGTCGCACGGCGCGCGCCGCCAGCGTGGCGAGTTGCCCGAAATCTACTGACGTCGCCCCGGCAGCCTCATCTTTCGACATGAACCGCACAGGGACGTAGCCCAGCAGATGTTGGCAGCGGTCCCTCGACATCGCGGCAGAATTTGATCGTCTTCGATCCGATTGGTCCAACCGACGCCCCTCCCCCGTGGACGGCCGACTTTGTGCTTGCGCCGATCCGGTTTCTGTGGCACTATCGCTCCGCTCAGCAGTTCCTTGAAAGGAAGGTTGTGATGGAGTTTCTCAAGATCTACCCCGTGATTCTCGGATATTGCCGCAAGGCTTTCCGGGGCCACCACGACGAAGAGGAGCTGACCGCCGAAGCCGTGACCGTTGCATTCCTCGGCTGGGAATCACTGCAACGCCGTGCCAAGACGGCCAGCCCCCTCTCCGTCGCGTTCTACGCCGTGCGCCGTGCCCGATCGGGCAGGAAGGTCTGCACGAGCGATCGCAAGCGGGATGCGTTCAACCTCCCGCGCTGCGTCGAACCGGATATCATCGCTC
>JAAYYU010000288.1 GCA_012515235.1 Candidatus Anammoximicrobium sp. | reverse complement strand
TGGCGAGCAGCGTGGTGACGACGGAGGACGGGGGCGTGCAGGACGGTCTGGTCTTGAACACCGTTCCACGCTGGCGAGCAGCGTGGTGACGAGGGAGGGGCGACGCGAGATGGGGCGGTCTGGCATGGTGATCCCACGGATCGCCATATCTTTCAGGCTGAGAGCGCTAGTCGATTTCCGCCCGCAGCCGGCGCGCCTCGGCGTGGCTCGGATCCAGGGTAAGCACGGTTTCCAGTTCGGCCCTGGCAGTTGCCGCGTCGTCGCGTTGCAGGGCATATCGGGCGAGGTAGTAGTGTGCATTCACGTCCTGGGGGGCGACGCGGATCGCTTCGCGGAGCAACTGGGTGGCCCGCGCGAGATCGCCGCGTTTCTCGCACAACAGGGCCCAGCCGAACAGCGCGGGAACGAACGCCGGCTCGATCGCCAGCGCGGCTTGGAACTCGGCTTCCGCGCGCCGCTGCTGGCCGGCGTCGATCAGCACATACCCCAGGTCGGCATGGCGCTGGGGAACGTGGTCCTCCAGGGCCAGTGCGGCCTCGAAGTGGCGGACCGTCCCCTCGACGTCGCCGAGCGCAAAGAGGACCAACCCCAGATTCTTATGCGCGTCGGGCTGTTCCGGCGCGAGGGCGATTGCCGCCCGATAGGCGGCTTCCGCCTCGTCCAACTGTCCCAAGGTGCGGAGCGCGTTGCCGAGATTGTACTGCGCGGGCACGTGCTTCGGATCGACGGCTACGGCCCGCGCGAAACAATCGCGGGCCGCCTCGTGCTGTCCGAGCCGCGTGTAGACCTCACCGAGTCCGCAGAGCGCCCGCGCGTCGTCGCCGCCGCTGCGCAGCGCCGCCTCGAACAAGGGCTTGGCCTCGGCGGTCCGATCAAGTCGGAGTCGGGCGAAGCCGGCCATCCGCTGGGCTTCTGCGTCGTCCGGCAAGTGCTCCGCGGCCTCCAGGGCCAGACGATCGGCGTCGACCACTTTGCCCGCCCAATTCAGTACCTTGGCCAGGTTGCGCAACGCGACCGCGTGGTCGCGGGGATCGATCCGCTCCAGCACTCGCTCGGCAACCCGCTCAAATCCGTCCGGCGTCCACGACGGCTGCGGCCTCACCGCCTTGATCCTGATGAGTTCACCGGCCAATTCCCGCGCGATGCGTGCGTTTCCCTCGCTGGTTGGATGGACGTGATCCAGAAACCAGTCGGCACCGGGAATGCCGTGTTGGGACTCGCGGTCGACCAGGGCCGCGAAGTCGATCGCGGCCAGCCTCCGCTCCGCGGCGACGGCGCGGACCGTGTCCTGGATCGCTTCGCACGCCCGCAACGGACAGACGTCTTCCTCCCGTGCCCGGACGAAAGCCCGACGCGCCGCTTGCTTGTCCCCCGTCTCGATCAGCGTGCGGCCGCGCAGGTAGTGCGCGGCCGCGTGCCGCGGGTCGAGCTGGACTGCCCGGTCGATCCTGCTCACCGCCTCGCCGAACTTGCCGGCTGCCAACGCCTGCTCGGCGGCGCGCAGGTGGGCAAGGAACTCCCGCAACTCGCCGCTCGTCAAACCGTCCCGGTGCTCGCTCTTGAACGGCGTACAGTCGCGCAGGTTGCTGGCCGGAACCACGCAGATGATCTCCGCGCCGGCGTCTTGTGCGACATCCACGATCCGTTCGAGCGAAGATCGGAAGTGGGCGAGCACCTGGCCGCGCCAGCGGTCGTCCCGATGGTAGGCGGCGGGCCCGACGGAGCGATCGAGAATCGCCTCGACCTCCGCCGGCAGCACCGGCCGATTCGGAGCTTCCGGCGTGCCGCGGAGGAGACGTTCCGCCAACGAAAACGTCCGCGACCACCTCCCCAGCCCGACCACTCGGCGAATCGACTCCGGCGTATCGATGACCGACGAATACGTCCGATCTTCCAGGAACTCGTTGTGGCCCGTGTAGATGACAAACAGGTCGGGCTCATACTGCGCCAATTCGCGGATCAATACTTCGATCCGATAGCTGGCGTAGCTGATGCCGCCCGCGTTGATGACTTCCCACGGCCGCGACGGATCCATTTCCGCCAAGAACGCCCGCAGGAATCCGGCGAACGAAGTCCGGTCGTCATAGGGCCGGCCGTAGGTGGTCGACCCGCCCAGGCAGAAGATCCGATAGGCGCCGGGCGGCTTGTCACGCAAGAACGACTGCCGATTGAACCACGGCAGCCGATTCTCCGCAGTGGCCAGAACGGGCTGTCCCGAGGGCGACTCGCTGGGCGTGAACAGGGGCGATTGTCCGCTGAATCCGAGCCCAGGATCCGACTCTTGAAAGGCCGGATCGACGCCCAACGCCAGCAGCGTCAATTCGAGCAGCCCGAAGAAGACCGCCGTGGTTACCGCGGCGTACAGCAGCTTGCGCCGGACGGGAAGTGTGGCACGGTGGTCGCTTCGGTGCACGGTTACCTCGCGGCAATCACCAGACGGCTTCGGCAGCGAACGGCTCAGGATGGCTTTCCCGTCGCCTTCCCGCCCGAGACCAAACCGCAACGAAGCCAGAGAAAGCGGAACAGGCCAACCACGCGCAACCGCCCGCGCAACTGCGGCGTACGAAGCACCCGTCCATAAACAAAGCCGCGACCTTCTGTCGTAAAGCGGACCTCAGTCCGTTCGGGCGGAATGAACTCCGCCCTAAGGAAAGTCTGCAAACAGGCTGCTGAGGATCGCCGCAGGAAAGGGAGAGCTTCGACTTCACGGTTCCGCGGACGCACGCGCCTCGGAATCCCCGACCTTATCGGCGGCAGTGAGGGCAATCGTCAGACTGCTGCTTCCTCCTGCGGGAACATCGATCGACTTCCGGTATGTGATCGTGGGACCAGTCTCCCTTTCCCCTTCCGGGCTGGATCCCGGCTTGGGCTGCATACCCGGTATTTGCAGGCTGATCTCGAAAATGTAGGAACCGGCGACCGGCCCTTGGGCTGCCGGAATACTGAACTTCCCGTCGGTGATGGGCCCCGACACCTTCGGCGCCCCCGTGCCCTCCTGAGCGGGTGTCGCCAGAATCCCGCCGTTGATGCTCTCCATGCCGTCACAGGTGACGGTTCCTGCAAGCGGAACACGGTCGAAACTGTCGCCGCCGCAACCGGCGACGAAGCAAGACAAGCCAACGATCATGCCGGCAATCTGCCAGAAGCAAGTCCTCATTCCTTTATCCCTCACAACAACAGCATCTTCGTTCTAGTTTAGCCGCATCTTTCCCGACAGAAATCCACCCAAGGCTGCACGATTAGGGAACCTTGGCAGGATTGCTGTCGCTTTTGTGAGCCAGACGCCGGAACGTCGTGAGGTCCACATTTTCGCTGATGAAATGCGTGGAGGCGTCGGCCAAGACGAATTGCGCTCCTCCGGGATGGAGCGAATGGAAACTCGCCTTGCCATTCCAAAGGTTGTCGCACGTATCCGTCGAGTCCCAGTTGATTCCCCGATAGGCGGTTCCGACCGCAGCGGTATTCGAACGATTGTCATGGGACAATCTGTTGGAGGCCCCCATGACGAACAAGGTCGCCGCGCCGCAGTCCTGCTGCACCCCGCAACGAGCATGGCCTCGGTAACGGCACCGCTCGCCCACCATCAGCACGCTGCTTGTGCCATCCGTGATGTCCCGGAGCTTGACATCGCTATCGACGAAGAGCACCCCCGAGCAGTTGCTCTGGCGGTTATCGATGCTCGCGCTATTGTCGTCACAAACTCCCGCGTAATTGCACGTGGCCACGTAAACCGAGGCCCCGCTGGAGTTCTTGGGACGGTATTCGCCGCTGTTGTGGGGATCCTTTCCGGTATCGGAAGGGCAGCGCAGCGCAGCGCAGGAACCGGTGTCCGAACCACCTCTTGCGCTGCTGCGTCCAGAAGCGATTGCGCCGCCCAGGTTCCCGTCACGTTGAGCGTCTGATATTGGGGGCCCAACTCCATGAACGGGGCGATGTAGGCGGTCCAGGTCCAACTGGCATAATATCGTTGCGGTACATTATCGTCGGTAGGCGCTGGGGAAGCATGGTGGGCGTAAGCCTGACCCAAGTAGTTCGTCGCCGCCCCATAGTCGTTGGTGTACCCCATCGGCAACGCGTTGAACGTGTCGTGATAGTTGTGCATGGCCACGCCGATTTGCTTCAGATTGTTGCCGCACTGCGTCCGTCTGGCAGCCTCCCGGGCCGCCTGGATCGCCGGCAGCAGCAACGCCACAAGAATGCCAATAATGGCAATGACAACCAAAAGCTCCACCAGGGTGAATCCACGTCGCTTGAACAGAACCATGACCAATCCTCCCGAAAAGAATAGTGAGAATCTATAGAACCGGGTTTTTTTATAACAGAGCGTCTGGCGTTCAACAATCCCGCCAAAAGGCTGGAATCTACGCTTAGACGCGAATCCACGCTTGGCCCAATTGCCTTCAGTGTCAAAACCCCAAACTGTGAAAGGTGTGAGCGGAATCAGCGAGGAGCTGATTTCGCATTTTGCCCGCGGCCAGCCCCATCCTGATCGACCAACGCTGCCAGCTTTCGGCTTGCACAGGTCTTGGGTACAGAACCCTCGCCGCCGCAAGCGACAACCAGACGAGAGATGCGGGTAAATATAGCCTGATTTACTGCGTACGCCGCACGTGGTTGGCATCGGTGCGAGAGCCAACGGCGACGGCGCTCGTGCTTTACCGTCGCCGTTGGCTCCGGGCGAAACGACGCGACGATTCGTGCCATCCTCTACCGCGTACGAGATGGCATGCTGGCCGGCAGCACTTCGCCTGCTACGAATAGACAGTCGTTAAGGTGAAGAGTTGAGATGAAGAAGGGTTCGCTGGCCGGTTGTCGCCGCTACTCTTGTTCAACGACGCGGAACAGTTCTGCTCGATCCGGGTCGATGCCCAGCGGGACGGGTCGCAGGAGTTGCTGGCCGCGGACCAGTTCCTCGCGGACGAGTTCTTTGGTGACGTAATCCGTGAAACCGTAGTTGCCCGGACTGCGGTAGCGGTCGATTTCGCCCCAGTTGACCAGCACGTACGTGATCTGCTGGCCGCGCAAAGCCGCTTGCCGCTCCGCCGGGGTGCGGCCTTGGGTCAGACGTTCCAGCAGGCATTCATCAAAGCACGTGTTGTACAGCGCCGGCAACTCCAAATCGAACGGCTGGGCATCGCCGACCAGCAGCACTCGGTCCCCGGCGACGGCCTTGGCGTTCAGATAGCGATGGACGGGATGCACCCGCGAGGGATCGTTGGACTCGGCCGGCTCGTCGCGTCGCAGTCGCTCCAGCGACACCAGATAGCGGTGGTCGTAGACGCCGGCCGACAGCAAGAACAGCAGATTGGTCGCCAAGCCTCCCCAGAGCAGGACGGTCACGACCAGTCGCCCCGCGCGCGAGGTGCATGAGGCAGCGCCAATTCCGGCCAACAGCGCCAACACGGGCAACACGGGCACCCAGAACCGATCGACGCGGTGTGTGGCGAGCCACCACACCGCCAAGTAGAAGCCGGCATACGCCGCCAGCCACAGGGTCAACCGCCGGCGCCGCGCACCGAGAAGAGCCACCGCCGCCAACGGCGCCAACAGCGGACTTTGCCAGAGGTTTCGCCAACCGAAATCGGCTGCCGCCGCGTAAGCCTGGGCGGCCGAATAGCGGCGGCCCCGCTCGTCCGGCGGCACGCGATGCGCGCGGTTCCACTGGGCCATCCGCTCCGGCGTGCGAGTAAGTCCCCCCAACACCAGCGGATACACCGGATTGCCGGTCAGCGCCGCGTTCTTGGCATACCACAATCCGCCGCCGCACAACGCCGCCAACAGGAACAGGCCCGCCGCGCGCCAGCGGACGTCGCCCCGCGCGCACCACGCGCACAACGTCAGCGGCGCGACGACCAGTAACAGCGGCGGATACTTGCACGCCGCCGCCGAGCCGGCCAGGAAGCCCGCCAGCAACAGCGGGCCGCGCGGCATTGCCTCGGTCCAAGCCTCGGTCGAAGCCCGCCCCGAACGCGGGCCAATCCGCCGCCAACGGATCAGCCGCCATCCTCGCTGGGCCGTCGAGCGTGCATCCGCCTTTTCCGCAAACGTCGTCGCTTCGCGGCACCAGATGGCCATCGCATAGACGGCCAGCACCAGGTAGCAGGCCACGGCACCTTCGATCAATCCCGCCTGGGAAACGTGGACCACCCAAGGCAGCGAGAGATAGACCAGCGCGGCCACGACGCCCGCCCCAGGCGCGGCAAACCGCCGCCCAGCGGCCAACAGGCCGAACGCGGCCAGCGGCGCAAAACAGGCGATCACCGTCTTGCCCGCCAACGCGCCCCACCACCAGTCCCGTTCGCCGGGCATGAACGCCATCGCCAGCAAGGCGTGCATCTCGGCGCCCAGCGGCATGTTCCCGTACACGTTGTGCGGCAAAAAGCCGACGCGACCGGCCTGATGCCATTCCTTGGGGACCTGCAGGTGATACTCTCGGACATCGAAATCCCAAGGCGGCAACATCGCTCCCAGCACGATCAGCAGCAGGAACGGAACTGCTAGCCACAGCCCGTGCCGCGCCAGCCAAGGACTGGCGAAGTTGGCATCCTCGGGCGTCGAACTGGCCGTCGAACGTCCGTCCGATCGCCACGGTGTGCCGCCCTCCGGCTTCCGCGCGGCGTGGCGCTGCGCCCACTTCCAAACCGCCACACCCGCCACGACGGCGCAGGCCGCCAGTTGCAGCCACCGGCTGTGCAACCCGCCGGCCAGCCCGACGGCCAGCGTCAGCAGCGACCACTCGCTGAGTCCCACCGCCGTCGAGAACACCAGCGTCTCCAGGTTTGTGAGCCTGCGATCCCCGCGGACGGCAGCCAGCGAGAGTCGGCCGGCAAGATAAGCCAGCGTCAGAATCAACCCGGTGACGGCCAGAATCGGCAGCCGATCCGAGACCTGAAAGCTGCCCCAGTCGCCGCCTACCCAAGACAAGACCAGATGATCGGGAAGCAAGACCGTCGCGAGGCTCTGCCAACGGATCGGCTGGGCTCCGTAAAACGCCGCCAGATACCAGCCCAGCCCTCCCAGCAGCGCCGCGGTTTTCCAGCCTTGGGACGCTGCTGACGGCGGAATCGGATGGGCGGCCACGTTCGTCATGCAGTTGCTCTCGGCAAAACGAGGACTAAACGTTAGAATGGGCACCCTTGGCGGGGCTGGTTGACGTTCTCCTGCAGAATCCTAACGCAGCCCGCGGCCGCAACCAAGCACCTGTCCAGAAACAGCCTCGTAAGGCGGACTTCAGTCCGCCCGCGCGAACCGAAGTCCGCTCGACGAGAAAACTGCGGAGTTGATCTTCGACAGGTGCCAAACCTCGAACAATAAACTCGCCCATGTCTGATGCCGTGAAAGCAACGAGGCCGACGGACAAGCCCAAGGCCGCCACTAACACCTATCCTGCCTGGTCCCCGCGTTTTTGGCACGGGATGCTGCTGGGCGACTGGTTGCGGCTGCTGGCCAGAAACCGGTTTCGCGTAGACTTCCTGCGTTGGGGACTGGTCGCCACCGTCACGTTCGCCACGGTGATCAACTCCGTGCTGCGAATCGTGCAGAACATCCTGTTCGGCAAGAAAGTCGCCCGCACCGAGATCGTTCAGCCGCCGGTGTTCATCATCGGTCATTGGCGGAGCGGCACGACCTATTTGCACGAACTGCTGGTCCAGGACGAGCGTTTTGCCTATCCGACGACCTACGAATGTTTCGCGCCGAATCATTTTCTGGTCAGTCGGCGGGCTCTGCCCTGGTTCATTCATCTGCTGTTGCCCAAGCAGCGGCCGATGGACAACATGCTGGCGGGCGCCTACTACCCGCAGGAAGACGAGTTCGCGCTGGGCAACATGGGCTGTCCGACGCCCTATTGGCGGATGGTGTTTCCCAACGAGCCGCCGTGCTATCTGGAATTGCTCGACATGTCGGGTGTCGAACCGAACCTGTTGCGACGTTGGAAGCGCGACATGGTGTGGTTCGTCCGCGCGATGACGTACTACAAGCGAAAACCGTTGATCCTCAAGTCTCCGCCGCACACGGGGCGGGTCGGCGTGTTGGCCGAGTTGTTTCCCGGCGCCAAGTTCATTCACATCACGCGGAATCCGGAAACGCTGTTTGCCTCGACCCGGCGTCTGTGGCCGACGCTGGACATGGCCCAGGGCCTGCAGGTTCCCAGGAACGAGTACCTGGACGAATACATCCTGGAAGCCTTCGAGCGGATGTACCGCGGCTTCGAGTCGCAGCGGACCAGCCTCGCGCCGAACCAGATCATCGACATCCGTTACGAGGACCTCGTGGCGGACACCATGGGCCAGGTCGAACGGATTTATCGCCAGTTGGAAATCGACGGGTTCGAGACGGTCCGCGACCGGCTGGAGGCGTTCGTCGGCGGGCGGAAGGACTACAAGCCGAATCGCCACGAGGAGTTGTCGCCGGAGATTCGCGACGCGATCCGGCGGCGCTGGTCGGGTTACATCGAGAAATACGGCTACGCCCATGAGCACTGAATCCGGCCTTGGCCCGGTCCTCGATCGGCGCGACGTCACGTCGCTGCGGGAGCTCTCGCCCCAGCAGTGGAAGTCCGGCATTGCCGCTTGGCTGGGCTGGCTGTTCGACGGCCTGGACATGCACCTGTACACGTTGGTCGCCACGCCGTTCGTCGCCCAGTTGCTGCACGTCAGCCAGCGGGACGACGCCGTCGGTTACTACAGCTCCGTGATCCAGGCCGCGTTTCTGATCGGCTGGGCGCTGGGCGGCGGATTCTTCGGCCGGCTCGGCGATCGGCTGGGACGCTCGCGGACGTTGGTCCTGACCATTCTGACGTACGCCCTGTTCACCGGTTTGTCGTTCTTTGCCCAGACCTGGTGGCACCTGTTGATCTGCCGGTTTCTGGCGGCGCTGGGCATTGGCGGCGAGTGGGCCGTGGGGGCGTCGTTGCTGTCGGAAACCTGGCCGCGCCGTTGGCGGCCGTGGATTGCCGCCACGTTGCAAAGTGCGGTGAATATCGGCGTGCTGCTGGCGATGGTCGCGGGCGTGCTGGTCTCCATCGTCATGGCGTCCAGCGAGACGTATGCGTACCGCAGCGTGTTCCTGGTCGGCATCCTGCCTGCCCTGCTGGTGCTGTGGATTCGCCGCGCCGTGCCGGAACCGGAAGAATGGCATACGGCCAAGCAGCAGGCGCAGCAGGCGGCGCCGGGCATTGCGGACCTGTTCCGCGGCTCGGTGCGGCGGACGACGATCCTCACGATTCTGGTCTGCGCCACCTCCTTGACCGCGCACTGGGCCTTTACCTTCTGGTCGCTCCAGCACCTGCGCAACCTGCCCGACATCAAAGCCTGGACGGACCTTCAGAGAACGACGTTCGTCAGCCACGCGATGATCCTGCTGATGATCACCTCGATTGCCGGCAACTTTCTGGCCGCCTGGATCGCCCGTTTCGTGGGCTACCGCCGCGCCATTGCGCTGATGTGCGTGGCTTATTTCCTGTCGATGTACGTGACTTACAGCGTGGAGCGACCGCACGACAAGTTGTTCTGGTGGCTGTGCGCGATGGGCGTGTCCCAGGGCGTATTCGGGCTGTTCACGATGTACCTGCCGCCGCTGTTTCCGACCTTGCTGCGGACCACGGGGGCCGGTTTCTGCTACAACATCGGCCGCATCGTGGCCGCCGGAGGAACCGTGTTCTTCGGGCTGTTTTCCAAGGTCGGCGACCATCGGCTGGCGTTGCTGTACGCCGCCTGGCTGTTCCTGCCCGCCGCCGTGGTCGCGTTGTTCCTGTCCGAGCCGCCGGACGAGGGCGGAAAAGGCGTCAGGAACGGATCGTAACGCTGAGCACAGCCATCGTCCCGCCCCGCGACCTCTTCGGCCACCACGCTGCTTGCCAGCGTGGGGGCGAAACAGCCGATGGCTGCGTGGGCATCTCTGGTCTTGAACACCGCTCCACGCTGGCGAGCAGCGTGGGGGCGAAGAGGAAGCTGCCCCGGCAAACTTGCTGTGGACTCCACCTCGCGAGTCAGCGAGGGCTCTGGCTTGCCGGGGCCGCGGTATTTCAACGCGGGCATGAAGGGCAGCAAGGCGACGCTGTGGGAGGGAGGCCACCGCGTGCCGTGTTTCGTCCGCTGGCCGTCCGGCGGACTGCGGCCGCCGAGCGACGTGGGCGGGCTGACCCAGGTCCAGGACCTGCTGCCCACGCTCATCGACCTGCTGGGCCTGTCCGCGCCGGCGGGGGCGGCGTTCGACGGCACGAGCCTCGCGCCGGTCTTGCGCGGCCGGGCCGCGGTGCCGGACAACTGGATGCTGGTCATCGAGGCCCTGATGATCGCCCCGCCGCTGCAGGGCGGACACTGAGCCCATCGCGCAGGCTGCGAGGAACAAGGAGTCCCGCGGAAAGGACGTCAGGAATAGGCCTTCTTGACACGCGCCAACTACGGACGGCTCTTTACGGCAGGCTCCGCTCGGTTCAGGCCGGTAAAGGGATCATACCGGAGCGTCTGCCGGAGGGTCCGGGCGACGCTCGCGTCGGAGAGGTGCTCCACCGTCACCGAGGTTTCGCCGCGTTCGGCGTCGTCCGTCACACAAGCGCGCAGGAGCGACTTGCCAGCCTGCTTGACCAGCACCGCATCGCCCGGCCCTCCGGGTCCGCCGATCAGCAGAAAAGGCTCCCCCTCAGCCCGTGAAAGCAGCAGTCCGCCGTCCGGCGTGATCGTCAACTCCAGGGCCAATCGGTCGTCCAGATCGCGAAGTTGGCAGGGCTTGCCTGGACCGTACTCGCCGCTCCGCTTTCGCTTTTCGGCGATCAGCGACGCTCGTTCGGGAAATCTCCCGCCTTCGTCACCCAGGATGCCGAACCCGTTGCGGACGAACTTGCCGGCCGCGTCCATGTAGAAATGAGGCACCTCACCCCCTGCGTAGCCCGGCACCCAGAGCATGATGTGGGCGTGCGGCGGAGAGTCGTTGTGCCCGCGGGCACAGGCCACCTCGAAGCTCATCAACGTAATCTCGCCCGTGAAGGACTTGTGGTCCTTGGGCCCCGTCCCGCCCATCAGCTTGAGCGCCTCGCGCGCTGCCACGAGGTAGTTCAGCACCGCCCGGATCTCCATCTCCGGGACCGGCTTGCCGCGGAAGGGTCCGTCCTGGCGTATCAGCCAATTGTGGTAGATATGGATCGGCAGCCCGCCCTCGGGGTCCGTGAGCACCTGGTTCAGCAGCATCGCGTTGCGGGTATCCCGGACCAGGCTGAACGTCGTGGTGTCATCCCGATGGTAAAAAGAAACGTCTTGCTTGCCGACGATCACCCGCACCGGCACGATGCCCGGCGCGGTCACCGCCACCTGGGGAAGCTCGGCCGTGGCATCACTTGTCTCGAGCGTAAAGAAGATTTCTCGCAGATTCTCGCCGCTCCAACTCGGCCCCGCATGGACGTTCCACCGGTCGCTGGCGGAGAGCAGCTTGAGTTCGGGCGTCTCGCGGGCCATGCCGGCCGTTTGCTTGATGACCTTGAACGTGACAACCGTGGCGTTTCGGTCCGCCGCCGAGGCCGCGAACGTGAAACTCGCCAAGACCACGACGATCGTGGGTTGGATCAACCGCATGGTGTGTTTCCTTGCATAAATGAGGCGTGCTGTTTCGGAGCAAATTCACTTCGTCGCGTGTCAGGCCGTCGGCCGCGTTGACCAAGTCGCTGAGCGAAGTCCGAGGCACCAATCGCATCAGTGCTCCACTTCACGCTGCAACAGCTTGATTTCATCGGACGTCAGCTGGAACAGATGGTAGACGCGATCAGGTCGGCCCAATGCGTCAGATTGGGCCGAATCGCGGCCATGCGTTCCGGCAGCGCAAACGCGATCAGATTTCACAGTGCCTGTAACGCCGGATTCTAGGCTCTCGGGGCAATGCCCGCCAGGGTGTTGCAGCTGCATGTGTTGCAGCACGGCCAGTTCTTTCTCGAACGAGGCTTGCGTCTGAATCGTAGCTCCTGTCGGCCGCCCCTTGACGACGCGACGGATGCCAGACTATACTTCGGCTCCGCTATTAGATCATTACATATAGTGAACGATGTCGTTTACTACCGCCAAGACCTGATTCAGTGCCTTGAGGCAGTCCGCTTGCCCGTCGGGGCTGAGGCGTTGCCTGGCCGGCGTGGCAGCAACGAAAGGTACCTCCGATGAACATCCCTGCCCGTCCACCTGCTCCGGCTCGCTTGTTTCGGGGTTTCACCCTGGTGGAACTTTTGGTGGTGATTGCCATCATCGGCATCCTGGTGGCTCTGCTGCTGCCGGCTGTCCAGGCGGCCCGCGAAGCCGCGCGACGCATGCAGTGTTCCAACACGCTGAAACAAGTCGCCTTGGCGGCGCATCACTACCATGACACGGTGGGTTCGTTCCCGCCTGGTATTCTGTTGTCCCAGTATCACGCGGGGACAGCCACCTGGCGGGGAACCAACCTGTTCGTGTTTCTCCTGCCGTACCTGGAACAGGGCGGATTATACGACGAGTGGGATTTCGATGATCCCAACAAGAATTTCAATGGCCTGCTGCAATCGCGGGCGGCACGCGGGCCTAATCTGCGCTGCCCCTCGGAGCCAGACAGCGAAGACCCTTTACTGTACACAACGCGGCTGACCGGATCCTCGGTCGATCGTTATATCCGGGTGACCAGTTACGGCGGAAACGGCGGTACTCGTTCGTATCATCCCGATTCGGGCTTCCTTCAAACCGACGGGATTTTCTTCGGGGCGGGGCCGGGCTCGCAGCCGGTGCCGAACCAACGGCCTGTGCGACTGGCCGACATCATCGACGGCACGAGCCACACGCTTTTCTTTGGCGAGCGCAGCCGCTGGGACCCGAATTACGATTCCTTCGCCCAGCAAGGCTGGGATTGGGAAATGCGTTACTATGCCAACTGGTGTGGAACCAGTCGCAGCGCGCTGGCGCACTTCACGCTCAGCAGCTACTCGCCGATCAATTATCGGTTGCCTTTCTTGTATTCCGAACGGGCCGCCGCCAGTCCGCCCGCCAACACGTCCGCCGACTTCAAGTATTACATCGACTTGCGGGTCTGCGCCTTCGGGAGCACCCACCCCGGCGGTGCGAACTTCGCCACGGCCGATGGGGCCGTGGCGTTCATCTCGGACAGCATTCCACTGCTCATACTCCGGGCGTTGAGTACTCGCGCCGGCCGAGAAGCAACCGATCTTCACTGATCGGCCGCGGTCGTAGCCGCCGCATGCCGCGGGACGGGCGTGCCGGCGCAATCCCCTCGCCACCATGTTTTACGAGGAGCCTGCCACAATGTGCCAGCGGATTTCGACGGGTCGGGTCTTGGGCCTGCTCATCGGGCTGGCAATGTGGCCCGGCTGCGGTCAGCCCCCTCCCCCGGCAACGGTCGAAGGCACCTTGCGGATGGCGGGTAAGACGCTCGACAATTGCCTGGTGCAGTTCTTACCGAACCCGGCTGCGGGACAAACCGGAGCCACGGCGTCGGCAGTCACCGACGGCGCCGGCCACTTTGAGCTACGTCTGCCCGATCAGCGCGTCGGCGCGTCTGTGGGCCGTCAGTGTGTGGTCGTCCAGGACTTGTCTGTATCGACAGGTCGGCCGCGCATCGACAACGGCACCATCGACATGGAACAGCCGCCCAAACCGACTCCGCCGAGGCGGTCGCGCGTGGCGGCAAGCTACGCGTCCGCCGCCCTCACGCCGCTTCAGGTGGAACTGCGGCCTGGGCACCAGGTCATCGAACTGGAAGTGCTTCCGTAAGCCCGCCGGCGTGAAGCCGACAACAGTGACGGCGAGGTGGAAGCCCCCTGGGCCGCCAGTGCTTCGGGCGCCGGCCACCCGTCTGTCGGCCACCCGTCTGTCGGCCTCCTCTTGACAGAGGCGTGTCGTATCGCCAAGCTCGAAGCCAGAATGGTGCGATCATGAAGATACGCGAACTGAACGTTGCGGCCGGCTTTGATGACTGCCCTTGCGGTGGGCGAACACTCGACAAACTGATTCAGCCCGCGGTGCTGGCGGTGCTGGCTGAGGGACCGCTGCACGGCTACTGCCTGGCCGAGCGACTTGGCGAGAGTCTCACGTTTGGGGGCCAGAAGCCAAACTCGTCGGGCGTGTATCGATCGCTGAAGACGATGGAGACGAGGGGGTTAGTGGCATCCTCCTGGACCGTCTCGGAATCCGGTCCCGCGAAACGTACTTATCAACTCACGCCGGCCGGACAGCGCTGCCTTGAACAGTGGATTACCACGCTGGAGGAGTATCGCGAAGGGATCACGTCGCTGCTCAAGGCGGCTCGCAAAGCGGCTGGCCGTTGAATGACGAGCAGCAGTGCCATTCGTGCCTGACACCGGTGTTCGCAGCTGCGCGCAGCCGAATTCGCCTCAGCGGACTGCTGGAACTCGGCCGCTACGACGACGCCGCCTCGGCCTGCGAGCAGTACGCGCTCCGCTATCCCGACAGCGAACTGCTGGACAGCTTCTGGTACATCACCGGCTACGGCCGTTTCGTGGCTGGCCAGCCGGACGCGGCGCGCGAGCTGCTCCGCAAGGTGGCGGCCCACCGGCCGATCGACAAGACCACCGGCCAGCCCGCGGACAGCCCCAACAAATGGCCGGCCATCTACATCCTGGGCCAGATCGAGCACAGCTTGGGACGCGTCGCCGAAGCCATCCAGCAGTACCGCCTGGTCAAGGACCGCTTCCCGGACGCCCGGCAGTCGATTGCGGCGCTGCTGCGGAAGACGATCGGCTTGCCGAAATTGACCACGATCCGGCCGGGCAAGCCGGCCGAAGTGCTGTTGGATTATCGCAACTTGACCGCCTGCGAGGTCAAGGTCTATCGCATCGACCTCGCCAAGTTTGCCCTTGTGCGGCGCGGACTGGGCGAGATTGCCCAGGTCAATCTGGCCGGCATCCAGCCGCTGCACGAAGCCACGGTCAAACTGGCCGACGGCCGGGATTACCGCACAGGGGCATTTCCTCGGAGGAGACAAAGAGTGTTGGTCGAAAGAGGATGCGCGACGTCGGATCAGCCTGACCTTCGTGGGTTGGCTAAAACGTACCGATGTCTTGAAGCGACAGCAGCGTCACGTGCGGCGCATCTTTGCGGAACAGATACTTCTGAATGCTCTTTTGCTGCGCGGCGATGTTCACCGTACGGTTGTCCGGGAGCACGACGGTGAACAGTTCCCGTCCGGCCTCGAACGGCAAATAATACTCGGGCTTCCCGTCGCCACCAGGGCCGGGCCGAAAGAAGCCTTCCAGCGATTTGGCATACACGATTCGCCACTCGCGTTCTTCCAAGTAGTGCAGCGTGCCGCCAAAGCTCCTCGCGCAGACGTCCGGCGCCTTCTTCGCGGCGGGCTTTGCCGTCACAGTCTTCTTTGCTCTTGACCCCGAATCAGCAGCACGTTTGGCGACCTTTTTGATCTTCTTGTTAAAGTGCGTGAGGTAGTCGAAATGGTCGCGCAAGCCAGCCAACCTCCTTCCCAGGGCTGCCGCCAGAGCTGCGTCATCCTGGAAGACACGAGCCAGCGCGAGCAGCGCGGCGGTGTACGGGTCCTGCCTCGTGCTGTCCCTGACATACGTGACGGGTTGCCCCCCCCGTGCCAGGACGAACTTTTTGGGAAAGCCCAAACCCAGCCGCCCATAACGAGTCGTGTGCGGCAGACTCTGTCCCAGCGTCCATTCCGTAAAGCAGGTGATCGGCCGTCGGACCTTGATCAAATCGCCCTTGCCCAGGAAGTCCGGATCCCGCGGCGTCTTGACCCAAAGCCCGTTGTCCAGAGCGTTTCTCAGGCAGCCAATGTATTCCTCTCGAAGATCGTCCGTGAGACGCCCTCTGCCGGATTCCTCGTCAAGATGGCTGCCAATCCAATGAAACAGCTGTTGGCGATGAATGCTGTTGTACCGGCTCATGGGCGCCCCCATCGCGAGTTATTCCAAGCCTCACACGAATCGCCGCCATTCTTCGTCGCTGACATGCCGACTGCCGGACATTCTCGGCGGCCGCTGCCGCCGACGCAAGTGTCCGATTGCCCGCGCCGATCAAGGTCGCCAACTCGCTGCTCAAACGCGTGACAGGTTGGGTCCGCTTGCGCGTCCGGGCCCGGCGTGCCTCCGGTACGTCGCGGCGGTCGTACAAGAACACGTCCTCAGACCAGGCCGCGGGATCGGCCAGATTCACCAGATCGGTGGCGTAGGATGAGTAGACGAGGAACTCGCCGCTGGGCGTGATTTTTTTGCGTCGGAAAACGTGTAGCCGTTGGCACTGCCCGTCCGCTGGCGGTTGATCGAGACCAGGGCCGTGCTGCCCGCCGTCATGTCGCGCACGAACAGGTCTTCTTGCAAGTTGGCGTCCGTCATGTCCGCGACCAGATCGGTTGCGGCGCTCATCCAGGCCACGTAGCGGCCGTCGTCGTTGACGATGGGCAACCTGGATCCAGTCGTCGAAACGGGAGCCCGTGACGCGCGTGAAGGCGCTCCAGTCGGAGTTCCGGATGGTCCGGTCCTTCGTCAAGGCGCTGTTCTGTCCGAGCAGTGAGACTCTCACGTGAGCGACTTGACCAGGGGCCCGATGGGCTGCCCGTCCAATAGTTGTTCTTCGCCGTTAAGGGTGACGCGACCGTACCGGTCGCAACTGACATCCATCACGCTACCCCAGGGAAGTCTGTTCCACGCTCAGCCAGCCGTCCTCGTAGTCGAAGTCGGCCGTCATCGCCAGCAACCGGCGGCCTTCCAACGGTTCAAAGCCCCGTCGCCGGAACCGGCGAGCAGCGGACGAAGCGGAGCGGGCGAGACGTTTCTCGAAACCGAAAATGCGCGAACGACACAGAAGGCGATGGCGGCGCGTCATCACAAGTTCCGGTGCAGGTAGATGGTCTATCCAACGGGGTTTCGTAACCCGAAGCGCTCCAGAGGCAGGCTTGGTGGGGCCTCGCTGACGCCACGGGTCACGACGAACGCACGGCCCGATTTTATCAGCCCCTTCGCGGCCGCGTGTGACGGTTTTTACCATGCGTGTGCCAGATTCCGCACCCTCGCCGCCCCCGAATCCCGCCGGCTCGTCCGGCGGATGGTTCGGTTTCCCACTACCAACGCGACTGGCCAGCGCGCCGAATCCCGCCGGCTCGCCCGGCGGATGGTTCGGTTTCCTACTACAAACGCGACTGGCCAGCGCGCCCGAATCCCGCCGGCTCGCCCGGCGGATAGTTCGGTTTCCCACTACAAACGCGACTGGCCAGCGCGCCGAATCCCGCCGGCTCGCCCGGCGGATGGTTCGGTTTCCCACTACAAACGCGACTGGCCAGCACGCCGAATCCCGCCGGCTCGCCCGGCGGATAGTTCGGTTTCCTACTACCAACGCGACTGGCCAGCGCGCCGAATCCCGCCGGCTCGCCCGGCGGATAGTTCGGTTTTTCACTAACGCGGCATTCCAGTGGCCTAATCCCTCTAGCGACCATCGCTTGGTTGGTACCGAGAAGCCGAACCATCCGGCGGGATTCCTTTCGGCCGCAAACGCCGCGGTGCGTAGTCCGAAGCCGAACCATCCGCCGGGCAAGCCGGCGGGATTTTTTTCGGCCGCAAACGCCGCGGTGCGTAGTCCGAAGCCGAACCATCCGCCGGGCGAGCCGGCGGGATTCCTTTCGGCCGCAAACGCCGCGGTGCGTAGTCCGAAGCCGAACCATCCGCCGGGCAAGCCGGCGGGATTCGTTTCGGCCGCAAACGCCGCGGTGCGTA
>JAAYYU010000287.1 GCA_012515235.1 Candidatus Anammoximicrobium sp. | reverse complement strand
GAAGGATGAAGGCGGAAGGATGAAGGATGAGGTGGAGTGGGCTCCTGCGATTCGGAACCGGTCACCGATCACCGATCATGCGCCGAATTAGACTACGGTGACTTGGAATCGGGGGCTTGGGCGGCGTGCGGTTGCGGCGAATCTTTTCCCCAACAAGACCGCCGAACTGGCCGAGTGGAGCCCAATCAGACGCAGCTTCCGGCGGGCCGACAAGCCATGTTCTCGCAGCCGATCCTGACTGCGGTATTCGCGAATTCACGCGCTCCAGCGGGCGGTAGGTCTGGGCCGACAGGGCCATTTCGGAGAGCCGCGTCCCTGGGTAACTGACGGCCAGCAGCCCGGCCAACTCCCCCTGCGGCCGGGCGATCGGCACGGCCCCGCCGACCTGCCCCGCGGCCTGCTCGCGTTTGATCTCATCGACCAAATCGCGCAGTTGGTGAGCCAGCTTTTCCTTTCCGGACCGCGCAGCGTCGGCGGCAATCTGCAAGGCCACGGAAACAAAATGGTTCCCCTCGCCCTCAGAGTAGCTCCTCAGAAGCGCTTTGGCCTGTTCTGCTGTCGCCATACTTCAAGGTTCCGCAAAGTCTGCGCCGCTTATGCACTCCCAGTTTCGACGATCCGGCCGTCGAAACGCCGGTGCAGGTCTCCGTAGCCCCATGGTACACCGAGCAACCAGCCAGCGGCAGCAGGGGTTTCCGCAGAAATGCCCGAAGCCGCCGCCTGCGCTCGAGGCTCGATTCTGAGAACGAGCGTCAAGTGTGAACATGGACGCAGTAGGGTTTCCTATCGCCTCCTACCTAATCGATGCGCTGCTGACGACCATTGCTTACCCTCGCGTCGGCGATCGTCCGGGACGCTGGGAACCGCGGGCGCGCAAACGGCGAGCGAAGCCGGCCGCCCCCCTCACGCAACCGCGAAAGACTGCCAGGCTGCCGCAGAACCGTTCCCCATGGTTCTAGCGCGGAAAGCGAAGGCAAGCGGCGACACAGCGCGGCTTGCTCTTTCTTTCTGTTGAGCAGGCAGAACATCACCATGCCTACCGCACGCCCTGATCGCCCGGCTGTTCCGTAGCGGCGCCTGGAAGAAACTGCAGTTTGTGCTGGAACCCGACGGCTTCATGGGGGCGCAAACGCACAACGCCCTTGTCCAGGGCGTCACGTCCCGAAGAAGACAGAGGATTGACCGCGGGCCGCTCTGCGGCGCTGTCGTCAGGTTTGGTGTCTTGCCTTGATCCCGCCAATCTGATTGTGTATCGTTTCGGAAAACGGTAGCACTTCGCGAGCCAGTTTCGCAAGGCCGAGCCCGTGGAGATTTTGGCAGTGACCTACCGTGTTACGGAACTACGGAACTTAGCACACTACCGCCGAACGGGCCGGTCCCGAAGTCAGGGTGTTTGGCCGCTGCCGGTCGAATCGTGTCGTTACGCATGAAAGGACGAGGCGAGTTCGCCAGGGATGAAAGTGCAGTCAACCAGGGTTTGTCGCTCTGAGATCCTCACGGAGAAGTGGGGCCGGGAGCAAGTCGCCGACGTTGCGAGTTTCTGTGCCTGCCGCGAGGTGCGACACCGCCGGCTGGTTGGCCGGGTGTTGGCGCTGCTGTTGTTCTCGGCGCCGGCGACTGCGGCCGACCCTGCTCACGCGCCCGGCGTTCGCGTTGCGGGCGCGGACGCCACGTCGTGGTCAGCGTCCGTATGTCCCGAGTGCGATCTGGCAGTGGTCGGCGGGGGCAGCGGCGGTTTCGGCGCGGCGCTGGCGGCGGCGCGGCTGGGCCTGCAGGTCGTGCTCGTCGAACGGGCGGATCAGCTCGGCGGCACATCGGTCCGCAGCGGCGTCACTTGCTGGGAACCGGGCGTCGGCGGGACGGGAATACCGTTCGACCTGTACCGGCGGCTGCAGCAAATCCCGAAGGCGGTCGGCATCTACTCGTTCGGACGGCACCTGGTCTGGTTCAACCCGGACGCGGAGCCGTATCGGTTCCCCGGCGGCGAAACGGTCATCGATCCGACGCGCCGCTATGCCGACTCGTTGCGGCGTCACGGCGTGAAGGGGTTGGCCGCGGATGAAGCCGCCTGCCGCGAGCACTTGCACGGCGTCGTGTTCGAGCCGGACGCCATGTCGGCCACGATGAAGGCGATGCTGGAAGAGACCGGCCGCTGCCGCATTTTGCTGAACACGGAGTTCCGGACGCTGCGGGCCGCTGCGGGCCGCGTCCAATTCCTGCAGCTGGCCAACGGCCAGCGGATCGTCGCCCGTTTCTACGTGGACGCGACCGGTGACGGCCGGCTTTGTCACGACGCCGGCTGTGAAGCGATGACGGGCCAGGAGTCGCGGGACCGGTTTGACGAACCCAGCGCCCCGCTCCGGGCGACCAACAAGGTCAACGGCGTGACCTTGATCTATCGCGTGGCGTCCAGGTCCGAGGCGGGAATCGACCCGCTGCCGCCGGACGTGCCCGCGAAATGCTGGTGGCGCGGCAGCTTTCCCGTCGCCCAAATGAACCACTATCCCAACGGCGACTTGAACGTCAACATGCTGCCGACGATGGACGGCCAGGAGTCCCTCCAGCGCGGCGAGCAAGCGTCGTACGCCGAGTGCCGGCGGCGGGTCCTGGCGCACTGGCACGATTTGCAGACGCGGTACGAAGAATTCCGCCGCCGCCGGATCACGTGGATTGCTCCGGCCCTGGGCGTCCGTGAAACGCGCCGCTTCGTGGGCGAATATGTGCTCACCGAGCGCGACGTGCGGGGCGGACTGAGCCAGCAGAAACATCCCGACGTCATCGCCATCGCCGACCACTCGCTGGACACGCACGGCAGCCACGCGCACGGGAGCGGCGAGCTGCGCGAACCGTACGGCGTGCCTTATCGCTGCCTGATCCCCAAGGGCTACCGCAACCTGCTGATCGCCTGCCGCGCCGCCAGCTTCAGCTCGCTGGCCGCCTCCAGCTGCCGCCTGTCGCGGACGATGATCCAGCTGGGCCAAGCCGCCGGCACCGCCGCCGCGCTGGCCGCACAGCGGAACGTGGACCTGTCCGAGCTGCCTCCGGAGACACTTCGCGACGCGCTCCGAGCACAGCACGTCCAGTTGGAGCACCCCCTGCGGGAGGAGCTGAGACAGCGGTTGTCCACGGCGCGGAGAACGCTTGACGGAATCCACGGCATGTGGTCTCTTTGATTCGTCGTCCGGCCGCATCTGATCCGCCCATCCCGAGGTCCTTGCCATGCGGAGCACTGTCGTGACCAGGCTTGTTCTTGCCGCTTTGTGTTTGTCCGCCGTCTTCCCGATGGTCCGCGCTGCGCGGGGAGACGCGCCGGCGCAGGCCCCGGCCGCAGCCGGCGTGCACCAGGAGCTGGTCCGGTTGCTCGACGCGCCGCTGTTGTTTGTCAAGCGGCACTCGTACACCGGGATTCACATCTACGACACGTTTTACAAGTGGCCGCCGGGCGGCGGCGGGATCTATGTGCTGGAGAATCCTGCGGCGCCGAAGGACCAGTGGAGGATTCGGCCGGTGATCGATCCGTCGACGCCGGAGACGCTCGGACTGGGCGTGTACACGCATCCGGAATTATCCTGGGACGCCAGCAAGCTGTTGTTCTGTTTCAAGGGCGAACCGGCGGGCAGCACGGGCATCTACGAGATCGGCGTCGACGGGCGTGGCTTGCGGCGGATCGCGGATCCGGCGTGCGCCTGCGGATGCTACCAAGGCAGCCACTCCGGCCAGCACGACATTGCCCCGGCGTACCTGCCGGACGGCCGGATCGTGTTCCTGTCCACGCGTCCCAGCGGCCTGGTCCCGTGCGCCAACTCCGGCGTGAGCGTCCTGCACGTGATGAACGCCGACGGTTCGGACATCCGGCCGATTTCGGTCAATCACGTGAACGAATTCGATCCCTGCATCTTGCCGGACGGGCGGATCCTGTTCGGCCGCTGGGAGTACGTGGACAAGAACGCCTTGACCATCCAATCGTTGTGGTCCGTCAACCCCGACGGCACTCAGGAGACGGCCGTCTACGCCAACAACATGGTGTTTCCCGAAGCGGTGCTGGACGCGCGGCCCGTGCCCGATTCGCATCGGATCGTGGCCACCTTTGCCAAACACAACTCGACGCCGCGCGGCTCGATCGCCCTGATCGATCCCCGGCTGGGCAAGAACAGTCCGGCGGCGGCGGCGAACCTGGAGCATCCGGACGACCCGACCTACGACCGGGGCGATTCCTGCGAGCCGTGGCCGGTCACCAAGGACGTCTTTCTGTTCAGCGGCCGGCCGCCGGGGCGCACGCGGAACGTCTTGGAGTTGATCGACACGGCGGGCCGGCGGAGCGAACTGATGTCCGACCCCGACATCTGCCTGCACTCGCCGATGCTAATCAAGCCCCGTCCGGTTCCGCGCGTGCTGTCGGACACGACGGACCGGCAGGCGACCAGCGGCCGGTTCTTCGTCCAGGACATCTACAAAGGCCTGACGGGCGTGCGGCGGGGCGAGGTGAAGCACCTCCGCGTCATTGAGGAGACGTCGCGGGTCAGTCCCACGCGGATGGGCGGCAGTCCCTACAACCAGGTCTTTCTGGTCAGCGCGGCTTTGGCCTTCAACGTAAAGAACTTTTTGGGGGTCGTGCCCGTCGAGGAGGACGGCTCGGCCTATTTCGAGGTGCCTGCGGGCCGGGGTGTGTTCTTTCAGGCGTTGGACGCCGAAGGCCGGACGATCCAGATCATGCGGAGCTTTGTGCAGGCGGTTCCCGGCACGACCCGTTCCTGCATCGGCTGCCACGAGCACAAGTACAGCACCACGGTCGCCTCGACGGGCTACCCGGACCTGCTCGCGCGCACGCCGCGCCAACTGCAGAGCGAGGCGTGGGGCAGCGGCTACGTGGATTACCCCAGCATGGTCCAACCGATTTTGGACAAGCACTGTGTCAGTTGCCACGGGGGCGCGCAGGGCATCGCCGCGGGGATGGATCTGTCCGGGGGCTGGACCGAGCACTTCAGTATCAGCTATGAGAATCTGGCCAACCGGCTGGAAACCCAGTTGACCGCCCACTGGATCGCCGCCATCGACTGCATGAACGGCACGGCTCCCTGGTCCTCCCAGATTTTCCCGCCGCGCGGCCACGGCTCCGGCGCCGCGCCGTTGGCCCGACTTCTGGTCAGTGGCCATGACGGCCAAATCCCCGACCTGAGCCGGCCGGAACGCGATCTGCTGATGGCCTGGATCGACACCAACGGCCTGTACCACGGCACTTGGAACTCGACCAGTGCCGGTTGTGCGATCCGCGACTGGAACAGCGTCAAGGGCGCGTTGACGGCCCAGATGCAGGCCGCCGGCTGCCTGCGCTGCCACGGCGACGGAAAGAAGCTCGTGTATTTCGAGAACGACTGGATCAACCTCCGAGACCCGGAGTTCAGCCGCATCCTGCGGGCGCCGCTGGCCGAGGACGGCGCGGGGCACGGGCTCAGCCTGTGCCGCGACCGCGCGGTGAGTCCCGATCGGCAACGGATTCATCTGTTGTGGAAGGGCTATGCCCATGCCGTTCAGCCGCCGGAAGCGTTTCCCAAGCGCGCGTGGACGCCGTACGACCCGGGCGGCCAGCCGGTCGTCAGTTTTGCGTCGCCCGAAGACCCGTTCTATCAATCCATGCTGGCCATCATTCGGGACGCGCGCGACATGGTGTTGAGCAACCCGCGCGTCGACATGCCGGGCGCCGAGATCATTCCCGGCGTCTGCCGGCACGATCTTCCTCCGCCGTTGCCGGAGGTCGCGCCGGCGTTGTCCGCCACGACGGACGCCGCGGGTGTCGTCCGCTTGTCGTGGGAGCGGTCGGCGCGGACGATCGGGCTGGAGGCCGAACTGCACCGCTCCGGCACGGCGGGCTTCACGCCGAATGCAAGCACGCTGCTGGCGCGGACTCCGCTGTCGCAACTGGCCGACCAGCAGGCTCCGCTCGGCCAGCAGCATTACGCGTTGGTGCTCGTCAGGGGCGCCGCGCAGAGCCAACCGGCGTATGCCGGCGTGGTCGTGCCGGAACCGCCGCCGCCGCCCGTGCCCGCAGACCTGAGAGCGGCTTCCGGTTCGTGTTCGATTCGTTTGGCCTGGCGGCCACCCGCGGTTGCGGTGGCGGGCTACCAGGTCTATCGCCGTCCGCCAGGGGACGCCGAGTACCGGCTCATCACCGCCGCGCCGATCCGGCAGACGCGGTTCTCCGATGCGGCGGTCGAGTCGGGAAAGCCGTACCGTTACGTCGTCCGCGCGGTCAGCCACCGGGGCGCCGAGAGTCCGCCCACGCCGCCGGTCGAAGCCACGGCGACGATCGTCCGAGAGCCGGTCTTCGCGGCGGCGTTTGGTTCCGGGCCGCATGCGTCGCTCTTGGGCGGGCGCTCGCACGTCGGGAAGCTCCACGGAGCGGCCACGTGCTCCGCCGGGTTGCTGGACCTGCGATCCGGCGGCCATGTCCGGTTTCCCCATCAAGAGTGTTTCGATCTGGGGCAACCGTTGTCGTTGACCTGCTGGGTCTGGTTTGATGCACCGGGGCGGATTCCGGTGCTTGCCAGTTGCGGCGTCTGGAACCAGGCCGGCTGGTTCCTGCAGCGTTTGGGCGGCGTTTGGCGGTGGCACGTCGGCGGCGTCGACTGCGACGGCGGACGCCCCGCCGAAGGCCGCTGGATGCACGTGGCCGCGGTCTACGACGGTCAGGCGCTGAGCCTGTACGAAAACGGCGTCCAGGTGGCCCAGCGGGCGGCGAGCGTGAATGCGTCGGTCTGGCCGGGCGAACTGCACGTGGGCCAATACAGCGGCCAGCCGGGCGCCGACTATCAGGTGACGGGGCGCATCGCCGGTTTGAAGATCTACCATCGCCCGCTGGAGGTTGAGGAGATCGCCGCCGAGGCCCGGCAGACGCCCGCGACGTGAAGCGGCCGTCCGCCGGGGGCAGACGGAACAGGGCTGGGCGAGAAGAACCCGGTCCCGGCCCCGTCGAATCCCACCCGGCGGTTGGGAGCCGACGGCCAGGGTACTCGTCACGTCGTGGCAATCTGGGCCGGCTTGCCGTATACTACGGATGGGATTGCGTCTGCGCCACGAATGAGGAGACAGGCCATGCCAGTACTGCGGCTGGTGAAGGGGCCGGGAGCGCCGCGGGAGTTTACGCTCGACGCTTCGGACGTGTCGCGGGATTCGTTCAGCGTTCTGATCGGCCGCGACGAGCGGGTCTGCTCGATTCATCTCTCGCATCCTTGCGTCAGCCGGCGTCACGCGCGTGTGGCGGCGGACGATCTGGGCTTTGCGTTGGCCGACGAGGAGAGCAAGGCCGGCACTTTTCTCAACGGCCAGCGGCTGAAGCCTCGTGCGGCCTGCGCGCTGCGCCATCGCGACCGGATTGAGATCTGCGGCTATACCTTCGTGTACCAGGACGAGGCGCCGGAATGCGCCGGCTGCGCGGGCGACGAGGACACGAGTTCGCCGGAGCCGGAGATCCCGGACGCGGGCTCCGCGCTGGACGGGTCGACGACGACCTGGCTGATGCGGACCGACTTCCACGCGCAGCCCAAGTTGGCGGCGTTGATGCAATTGACGAAGGAGTTGCGCAAGGCCGTGACCCTGGACGACCTGTTGCCGGACGTCCTCGACGGCCTGCTGGCGTTGCACGCCCAGGCGGACCGTGCGCTGATCGTGCTCCGCGAGACGGGGTCGGGCCGGCCGGGGACGATTCGCGTCCGGCAGCGAGGTTCCGGGCGGATGACCGAGGCGGCTCAGGCGGGCAAGTTGATCCGCGAGGTAATCGCCACGGGCAATGCGATCATGTCGGATCAGGCCTTGACCATTTCGGCGCCGCTGTCGGATCTGGAGGGCAAACCGCTCGGCGCCATCCAGTTGGACGCGCTGGCCAGCCAGCAGGTATTCCAGCGGGAGGACTTGGAACTTCTGGCGACGGTGGCGTTTCAGGTCTCGTTTGTTGTCGAGAACGCGATGCTGCACGAGGCCGCTCTGCGCGAGCGCGCGTTGGAAACCGAACTCAAACTGGCCCAGGAGATCCAAGTCGAGTTGCTGCCGAGCGAGGCCCCGCAGATCGACGGTTACGAGTTCTTCGATTACTACGCGCCGGCCAAGTACGTCGGCGGCGACTACTACGACTACTTGCCGCTGGACGACGACCGTCTCGCCCTGGTCGTCGGTGACGTGTCGGGCAAAGGGGTCCCGGCCGCCCTGTTAATGGTCAAGGTGGCCAGCGAGTTAGAGGCTTCGCTGGCCACGGAACGGGATCCGGTCGCGGCGTTGAACAGCGTCAACCGCCGGTTCTCGCGGCGGAATCCCGACGGGGCGTTTGTGACCATGGTCTTGGCGATCCTGGACCTGGCCCGCCATCAGATGTCCGTCGTCAACGCCGGCCATCTGCGGCCCCTGCTGCGGCGGCCCGACGGGACCGTGGTGGAAATCGGCGACGCGGAGGCCGGCATGCCGCTGGGCGTCGTGCCCGCGCGGACGTACGAACAGACCCAATTGCAGATCAACGCGGGCGACGCCCTGGTGCTGATCAGCGACGGCATCACCGAGGCCCAGAGCGCCGGCGGACGGCAGTACGGACAACCGCGACTGCTGGCCCAGTTGGCAGCTTCCTGCGGGACCGCGGCAGACCTTGGCCGGCGGATCATCGACGACGTCGATCGGTTTGTGGGCAGCCATCCCCAGTCCGACGACCGCTGTCTGCTGTGCCTCCGACGAGGCAGTTGAAAGGGCGCGGCGGGCGGCCCCGTGTCCGGTCTGCTCATCGTGCATCCCGCGTTTCGCGATCCGCGTCCCGCGACTCCGGCTGCTGTCGCGGCGTGAGCAAGGCGACGACCAGGTCCACCAGCCACCACTCCAGAAAGATTAGAATCACGGGGCCGACGAACAACACCGCCTGATTGACGCCGGCACGCCCTAGCAGCCCCGGCGCCGACTCCAAGGGGGGCATTAGTTTGCTGATCAAGGCGCTGTTCAGGATCAGGAACAGGCACGAGAACAGAAACGTCAGCAAGACGAAACCACAGCCGTCTCGTGGCGTTCCCTGGCCGCGACGTCGGAGCAACCTCAAGCTTCGTCCCCCGTTCCCATGAGCAGTTTGCAGCGGCAGGAAAGGAGCTGCCGCTGCAGAAGTTCGGCTCGGCCAACGAGCGCTCGGCCAACGAGCCGGGCGTCTTTATTCGTCCGGGGCGTCGCAGCTTCGACGGTCCCCCGGATGCCACAAGGGCAGTCCCTGCTGCACGCGTTCCGCCATGACTACCAGTTTCTGGTCCGTTCCGGGCATCGCCGAGGTGGCTTCAAAGTCGGAGGCTTCCTGGTCGTCCGGCTCGAAGTCCCAGATGCCCATCCTGACCGCTTCAATGACCGAAATCGGCACCGCAGTCCTCCTCTTCTTCCCTTGGAACGTGGCGCGCGGCCAACCGCGGGACAGCGCCCGCGAGGGCGGCCTGCGCGGCCGAACGCCGATCCCAGGGCACTGGGCAACTCAAGCCATCGCTTTCAGTATCGGACTGGCGGCCGGGGAAGTCAAGTCAGGCCGGATTGCTGCGGGCAGCGCCGGCGGCGCGGCTGTCGGGCGGCGTGTCAGGGCGGCTCGAGGTCCGCCGACGCATCGGGCGGAGGTTTTTCGCGGTGGAGTTTTTCCGTTTCGGTCCGCCCCATCTCCGCAAAGCTGTCGATTCCTTGGCGGCGGCGGGCCAGCTCTTCGGCATTCATGGGGCGCACGCCGGTCCGCGAGAAATCATCCGGCTGGACGCGTTTCGGGCGTCGGCCGTTACGCGCCGACGCCTCGGCCCGGTTCTCCTTCGGCCGCTCTTCGGCGCGCGAGGAGTCCGCGGGCTTGACGTCCGGCGAGGGAGGAAGCGGGATCGCGTCTTCGGTGGCGAAGGTGCGCGATTCGTCGCGCGGGACGACTGCTCCGGGAGGCGGCCAAGGAAGTCGCTTGACCAGCAGCACGGCTGCCAGCAAGGCGGGCACCCCGCAGAGGCCAAACAGGATCCAGCCGAACGCTTGGGACCGGGACTTACGGCGCTGGGCGTGCCGCGACAAGCCTGTACGGCGGAGCGTCGTGCTGCCGGGCCTGATGCCGACCGGAACCATCTGCAGGTCCGGGGCGGGCGGCAGGTTCTCAGCGGCGAGGATTCTCGCCGCGTCCAGCGCCGCGTCGACCGTCTCGTCCGGCGACTCGGTCGCTTCGCCGGCCTGGCTCTCCCGCTCCGCAAACGGCATCGCGGTCTGATCCGGCGGCGCATCCGGAGGGGCGACGCGGTCTGCCGCTGAACTCGAGTCGGCCGAAGGCAGGTCAACCAATTGCCTGAGGGCCGCCGCGTCGAAGGCCGAGGTTGTCTTCCGCCGCGACGGGCGCGGCGCGTTACGGCCCCTGCCGCCCGCTGCCGGCTGGGCGCGGGTCCGGATCCGCGGCGTTTCCACTGTTGGGGCCGGAGCGACCGCATCGTCGGCTGCGTCGGCCTGGTCCGGCATCGCCCCATCATGTTCCGGCTGATCGCTCATCGTCAGGTTCCTTGCACTGGCATCTTCTCTTATCCTACTCAAAAGACGGCGGCAAGGCAGGTGGCCGGACGCGGCTTTTGGGGAGTTTTCACGCTGGCCGGCCGCTGCACGAGGATTTTGAAATCAGTTGCCGCAGGCCCCGGACCAAGCCGGCGTCGACGTCGCCCGTCCGGTCGGTCCGGCAAGCGGCCCCGCGGACGGCGACGTAGTCCGGATTCAGGCTCAGCACTTGGCCGATCGTCTCGGGGCCGAGGCCGCCGCCGAAGACGACCCGCAGTCCCGCGTCGCGCGCCGCGGAAGTCAGGCGGGCCAGTTCGGGGGGCTCCAGGTGGTGCAACAGGTTGCCCCGCGTCTTGCAGAAGGTGTCGAACAGGGCCACTCCGCAGTGCGCTTCGGCCGCCCGCCGGAGGATGTCGTCGGGCCGGGGCGACTCGGCGTCCCGCCAATCCGCGTAGATGACGGCGACGGGCGTCACGCCGGCGGGCAGGACCAGCAATCGCTCCGCCCAACGCTGCGGCCAGTCAGCCCAAGACCGGCAGCCCGCCAGGCCCAGTTTCGCGTACTGAAAGCCCGCCAGCTTGCGCGGGTCTTGGGGCTCGCAGGCGGCCCTTATTTCTCCCAGGGCGACACTCGTCGGGACGCGCCCGGCGACGGCCGCGAGCACGGCGCTCCAGACCGTTGGGTCCGCTGCACCCAACGCGCCGCGGGCGGGCTCTTTGATATCCACCAGATCCGCTCCGCCCCCCAAAGCGAGTTGCGCTTCCCAGGGGCTGCGCACGCTGATTAACAGTCCCGTCATAGGCTCTTGATTTGCTCTTGCTTCCAGGCCAAAACATAGAACATCTCTGCGGCGACAAGTGTATCGCAGAGCAGGCGGAGCACCAACGGGACGGCATGCGGCTGTGGGCCGCGTCCCGCCCGCCTCGACACAGCCGTGCCGAGGGTCCCCCGCCGCCTGAGGCAACTAGAAACCACGGCCGGCATGTCTTATGATCAAAACCGTGAAGTACGCCTACATCGACGAACACCGGCAGCTGACCCAATTCTGCGGCGAAATCGCCGCCGCGCCGTGCATTGCCTTCGACACCGAGTTTGTCTCGGAGGACAGCTACCGGCCCGAACTGTGTCTGGTCCAGGTCGCCGCGGGCGAAAACCTGGCCGTGATCGATCCTCTTTCGATCCGGGATCTGCGGTCGTTTTGGGAAGTCCTGGTGGCCCCGTCCCGTCAGACGATTGTCCATGCGGGGCGGCACGAGTTGTGTTTCTGCCTGCAAGCCGTCGGCCATCGGCCGGGCGACCTGTTCGACACCCAGCTGGCCGCGGGCCTGATCGGATTGGAGTATCCGGCTGCCTACGCGACGCTGGTCACGAAACTGCTCGGCCAGACGTTGAAGAAGGGCGAGACGCGGACGGATTGGCGGCGGCGGCCGTTGTCTCACCGCCAGATCGAATATGCGTTGCAGGACGTCATGCACCTGGAGCCGTTGCGGAATGTCCTGCTGGAACGGCTGGCTGCCTTGAACCGGACGGCCTGGCTGACGGCGGAACTCGACGACTGGCAGACGAGCGTCGAGGCGGCCGAGTTTGACGAACGCTGGCGGCGCACTTCGGGTTCGTCCAACTTTGGGCCGCGAGCGCTGGCGATCATCCGGGAGTTGTGGCACTGGCGGGACGCGGAAGCCCAACGCAGGAATTGCCCCGCACGGCGCATCCTGCGCGACGACCTGATCACGGAACTCGCCAAGGGAGCGACGGACGACATGCAGCGGATCCGGGCCATTCGGGGGCTGAACCGGCGCGACAAGGAGCGTCATCTCCCGGCCCTCTCGGCGGCCATCCGCCGCGCCTTGGATCTGCCGGAGGAAGCCTGTCCGCAGCCGCTCAGTCGGAATGCCAACCGGTTGCAGTTCAACCTGCTGGGCCAGTTTTTGGCCACCGCGCTGGCAAGCGTCTGCCGGGCACAACAGGTCGCCCCCAGCCTGGTCGGGTCCGTCGAGGACGTCCGCGACCTGATCGCCCATCATCTGGCTGGCGACAAGTCGCCGGCTCCACCGCCTCCGGCGCTGGCGCGAGGCTGGCGGGCGGAGGTGGTCGGTCGGGCGATCGAGGACCTGATCGCAGGCAAAATGGCCATCCGCGTGGGCGATCCGGCCAGTGAACAACCTTTGATTCTTGAGCCTCGAAGGGAGCCATCGCCATGACGAGTGCGAAGTTCAACGGGCGACCGCGCGCCGGCGGCTGGAAGCCATGGTCCCTGCTGGGTTGCTTCCTGGCCCTGGCCGGCCCCGCCCTGGCCGACGACGAACTGCCGCCTTCCCATTCCGTCACGCCGGAACTGTACGCGACGGGCTTTGCTTTTGCCGAAGGTCCCACGTTCGACGTGCAGGGCAACCTGTACGTCGTGAACTACCGGGAACTGGGTACGATCGGGCGAATTACCCCGGACGGCGCGGCTTCGATCTGGTGCGACCTGAGAAAAGCGTCTCCCGTGGAAGGCCGCAAGGTTCAAGCCAACGGCTTAAAGGTCGACAGCGAAAACCGGTTGATTGCGGCAGACGCCGGAGGCGGCCGCGTCCTGCGGATCTCGCCCGATGGTCAGCAGGTCGAGGTGCTGGCGGATCGCTGTGACGGAATCCGCTTCGACGCCATCAACGACGTCGCCCTCGACCGGAAAGGCAATCTGTTCTTCACCGATCCCGGCAACTCGTCCGCCGACAAGCCTACCGGCTCCGTGTACCGGTACGACATCGGCACCAAGCGGACGACGAGATTGGCCACGGGCTTGGCGTACCCCAACGGCATTGGCGTCACGCCCGATCAGCGCCACCTGTGCGTTGGCGAAAGCGACCGGTATCGCCTGTTGATCTTCGATCTGGACCAGGCGGCCGGCGAGGTGCGGGAGTCACGGGTCTTGATCGATTTTCCGGGAGAGACGAAGGGCAACATCCTGGGCGGCAAGTTTGCTCCCGACGGGTTTGTCTTTGACGAGTCGGGTCGTTTGTTCGTCGCCATGTGGGTCGGCGGCGTGGTGAACGTCGTCGATGTGCCTTCCGGAAACCTGTTGCGACAGTACAACGCGGGGGGGCCGCAGGTGACGAATTGTCATTTCCATGGCTCGTATCTGTACGCCACCGTGGCCGCGAAGGAAGCCGTGTTTCGCCTCAAACTGGGCAGACGAGGAGATCCGTATTGGATGCCGCCGTCACCGGCAACTGGGAAAGTCGGGCAGGCCCCGGCGGTGGGTCCGGATTGACGGATCGCGTCGCGGCTGCCAGCGGGCCGCGGTGGCTTGCTGTCCTTGCTAGCAATCCGTAATCAGTTACCGTCAGGTGCCGTCAGTTTGCATCGGAAGTTGGGGAAGCGGGGGGCCGTGAGCCGTTCGCCGCGTGACGATCAGGGCCGGCATGACGAGCGTGGTTCCGCCGGGAGCGTCGCTGTCCGCGGGCTTTGGATTGACACCCGTACGCCGGGCTCCTATGATCCGATGCCGCCAGTCGTTTCATCACGAGGAACCGTGAAAAATGCCTTTCCAAAGCGGATTTGAACACATTTTGCGCGAACGCGAAGCGATGGCTCCGTACACCTGGCTCCGCCTGGGCGGCGAGGCGGAGTACTTTGCGGAGCCGGCGAGCGTGGAGGAACTTGCCCAGCTGGTGCAGCGTTGCCACCAGGAGGATCTGCCGGTGCGGCTGCTGGGGGCCGGCTCCAACGTGTTGATCCGTAGCGAGGGCGTCAAGGGCCTGGTGATTCATCTGTCGGCGGGCCGATTCTGCGACGTCCTTGCGCAGGACGGCCAGTTGAGCGTCGGCGGCGGCGCCAAGCTGTCGCATTTGATCTCCGCCGCGGTCCGCGAGGGGCTGGCCGGCCTGGAGCCGCTGGTCGGCATCCCCGGCACCGTGGGCGGCGCGCTGCACGGAAACGCGACTTGTCACGGGACCGACATCGGGCACTGCACGCAAGCGGCGACCGTGCTCACGCATTCCGGTGAGTTGGTGGAGCGTTCGTGCGGGGATTTGCTGTTTGCCTATCGAGAAAGCAGCCTGGATGAACTGGCCATTCTTGAGGCCCGGTTCGAGTTGGAGCGGGCGGACCCGCTGGAGTTGACCAAGCGGATGCAGAAGCTGTGGATCGTGAACAAGGCCGCTCAGCCTTTGCGGGATCAGCGGTCTGCGATGATTTTCAAGGATCCAGGCGGCGTGAGCGCTGCGAGCTTGATCGATCAGGCCGGACTGCATGGGACTCGGGTCGGCGGCGTCGAACTGAGCGACCGGAACGCCAATTATGTGGTGGTGGGCGCCAATGCAGTCAGCCGAGACGTCCTGGAATTGATCGAGTATTTGCGCGAAGGAATTCTGCAACGGCTGGGCGTGGAACTGGAGACCGCTGTTGACATTTGGTAACCCGCGCCGGCCCTCACCGGCAACTCGCGCAAGGAGGCTCGAGTCATGAACGCCGCGAAACGCAAAGCGGAGCCGCAGCCTGCCGGCTTCGTCGCTTGGCTTTCGCCTTTCTCGCAGCGGCCCGCGCGCCGCCTGCTGGCCGTGTTGCTGCTGGTCGCAGGCTTGCTTGGCAGCGTTTTCTACGGCTGGCAGCGAATGGGTCCGCAGATCGTGCAGGGGCCGGAGTACGAGTTGCACCCCGACCAGATCCAGATTCCTCCTCCGCCCCCCTGGGTCCGCTCGGACATCCGTGCCGAGACCGTGCGCGACGGAGGCTTGACCGGACTGTCGATTCTGGACCGGGACTTGACGGTCAAGATCGCGCGGGCTTTCAGCCTGCACACCTGGGTCGAGGACGTGCGGCGCGTCAAGAAGGAGCATCCGGCCCGCGTGATCGTAGAACTGGTCTACCGGCGTCCCGTTGCCATGGTCGAAGTCACGATGAACGAGCGCCCGGGCCTGCTGCCCGTGGATTTGCACGGCGTGCTCTTGCCGCCCGGCGATTTTTCGGCGGAGCAAGCCCGAGACTATCTGCGGATCTCCCTGCCCGACGCCACGCCGACGGGTCCCGTGGGGACGCCCTGGGGCGACCCGCGCGTGGACGGCGCTGCCCGGATCGCCGCCGTCCTGTCGGAGCACTGGAAGCAACTCGGCCTGTACCGCATCGCGGTAGAACCCGGCGAGGCGGCAGCGTCGGCCGTCGGCGAAGTCACATTCGTCCTCTCGGCGCGGCGCGGCGCACAAGTCGTCTGGGGCGCGGCGCCGCCAAGTGCCAGCGGTGCCGACGCGAAAGCTTCGCTGGCCAAAGTCGAGCGGCTCGTCGCTTACGTCGAGCAGCATGGCCCGCTGGACGGACTGAACCCGGACGTCCACATCGATCTCACCCAGATCGGAGCGGCCGATCCGCGGACCGCCCAACTGCCGGCACGGGACGAGTGAACACCGCGCCGCAGCACCTCTTGCGCGGGGCGACCTGCTGCTGCGACGCAACCTACGGTTTCGTCAGGCAGCGCGTGACAGGCAGGGCGGAATTCATTCCGCCCCCAACGAGGACCAAGGTCCGCCCCACGGTCTCTGACTCATGGTGGACAGAGCATTACGCTCGGGCGGCTTTCCACGAGAGCTTTTGCGGCAGGGCCTCTTCGTCGTCCAGGCGATCCTTCAACTCTTGGCGAATCACCGCCATGTCCGCCGGTGCTTCGACGCCCAGCCTGACACCTCCGCCCGTGATGCGGACCACGGTCACAGAAATGTTGTCGCCAATCAGGATTCGCTCTCCGACTCTTCGACTGAGGACTAGCATGGGAACCCAATCTTCCTTGAAAAAGGGTTAACAATGGGGAAACGGCACACGCATCCAAAAAGTGGTTGTGGATGGGCGGCAAGTTTCGCTATGGTAGCAATGATAGCGACAGGGTGCAAGCGAGAAATCCGGACAAAGACCCGTTCTAAACAGGGCCTTCTCGCGTTCAGCGCCGTCCCCGGCCGCGGCCGATCAGTCCGGTTTGTGCGGAAGAGCCGAGCCGCTGAAAGTCGCTCTTGAAAGAGACGGCGATGCCGACACACAACGCCTTTGCTCATCAGCGATACTCGGCGGAGCCGCCCACGGCTCGGTGGACCTTGCTGCGCGCCTCCGAACCTCCGGGCCCAAACTCGGCCGATTACGAACGGACGACGGCTCTTGTCGGCGAGGCCTATCGCGTAGCCGGTGTTCGCGCGATCTGGCTGGTGCATGGCACCTTTGTGGGTGACGACACCACGGGGCTGATTCGCCTCGTCGAGCGACTGGCGCCGGCTGCCTCGCAACGGCTCCGCCCAATCCACAAGTGGGTGGCTGATCGAGTGGCCCAGGATGTCGGCAATTACTCGGCTCAGTATGCCGCCGAGTTCGCCCGCGGCGTCCAGATCCCTGTGGAGCGCGTGGTTTGGTCCGGCGAGAACCATCATCTGGCCCGCGCCGACGCCGCCGTCGGTTTGATCGACCGCCTGCAGGCGGCGTCCTTCGGACCGGAAGACCGAGTCTTGATTTGGGGCCACAGCCACGCGGGCAACGTGCTGGCGCTGGTCAGCAATCTGCTGACTGCAAACGACGCGGAGCGGGAGTCTTTCTTTGCCGCCGCGCGGACCTTTTATCAGCGGCGGTGGGGAAACCGGATCGCTCAGCCCGCTTGGCAGCGGGTCCGGGAGTCACTGGACTCGCCGTCCGTGTGCCGGTCGTGGCCGCAGCTGGACATGGTCACTTTCGGTACGCCCATTCGCTATGGCTGGGACACGCAAGGGTACGCCAAGTTGCTTCATTTCGTCTATCACCGGCCCCGTCCCGGCGTCCCCGAACATCTGACTTCGTTGCCTCGGACCGTCGCCGACGTGTTGCATACCGCCGATGGCGACTACGTCCATCAATTCGGCATCGCGGGGAGCGATCTGCCGCCGGTCTGCAGTGGACTTCGGTCCTGGCTGGCGAATCGGCGTCTGGGGCGATTGCTGCAGCCGGGCCTGCGGCGGCGAGACCTGCTGAAGCGGCTGAGAGTGGGGCAGCGCATCCCACAGGAAGGCGAGACGCTGTTGGTCGAATATCCAGACGGGCCGGCCACTCGACAACTGGCCGGGCACGCAGTCTATACGCGCCAGTTTTGGCTTCCTTTTCACGCCCTGGAGGTAGCCCGTCGCTTTTATCTCGTCCGCGATCGAAAATGACACTTCCGTCCCCTGCCAGCCTGCTGGCGAGGGGGTGGAGGGGGGGGACTGGGTTTGAGCTGCGTTGGAGAAACCCAAGCAGAAACGACCACCGCGAGGCGCCTGTTTCCTTTCTTCAACGGGCTGCCGTGGTCGGCATATCCGGTCTTGGCCGTTTTTTCGATTCCCGCGGATCATTCGGCATGATCCGTTTCATTGCCGCCAAGGCCGAGGCACCAGCCGGCTTGGGTGGTTGATCCCCTTTCTTTCCGGACCGTTTGAACTAAATCCAGATAGGTAGCGTCAAAGTAACAGCGTCAAGCAGGGTGGGCATCGTTTCGTAACCACAATTCCAGCAGTGATTTAACAGACATGGGATTCCTAGGCGATATAGCTCAAGCATTGCCTCCCCGCCGCAGCGGATGGGCAACCCGGATTTGGCCGGTGCGCCGGTCGACGCGTGTCAGACTCGCGAAGAACCGGCGGCGTTTGACGCTGGAACAGCTCGAGTGTCGGCGCTTCCTGAGCGTCAGCGGCAACGTCCTCACGGACAATATCTACCCCGCAGGTGATACGGACGATCATTTCTTCAGTATCACTGAGCAAGATCTGTCTTCGGCAGGCGGCGAGTACGTGGTCACCTTGGCGCTGGCGGGCGCGAGCGATAGCTTTCAGCCGCGCGCGACGCTGTATTCGCCGTCCGGCAATCCACTGGGCAGCGAAGTGGACTCCGGTTCTTCGCGCACCTACCTGCTGACGGCCTTCGGCAGCTACACCGTCAGGGTCCAAGACAACGACAACCGAGACACGGGAACGTACGCGCTCGCCCTGGAGGGAATCAATCCGCCAAGTCAAGACGCGCAGGCGACGAAGCTTGGCGAACTGAAGAGCGGCAGACTGGACAAGATGGGCCAGGTGGATGAGTACACCTTTCAGGCGACCGCAGGCAGCATTGTCACCCTCGCGCTTTCCGAAACGCATTCCGGCAGTTGTGCCACGCTCTATTCGCCGACGGGGGACAAGGTCGATCTCCGTTCGCCCCTGACCAACCATCGCGTCACGCAGGTCACGGCGGGCAAGAAGGCCGTGTCCGATCCGCTGCAGGCGGGCACGTACGTGGTCCAGATCCACGACAACAACTACACGGACACGGGAGACTATCACTTCAGTCTGGAGGGCTTGGTGCCAGCCAGCGAGGATGCCGGAACGCTCGCGCTGGGCGACGTGAAGACCGGCGAGATCGTCGTGGGCGAAGTGGACGCCTACAAGTTCACGGGCGCGGGCGGCGAAATCGTGACCCTCAGTTTGTCGGACGCCCAGTCCGGGATCAGCACCCAGTTGTGGGCGGAACTCTACTCGCCGTCCGGCCAAAAGATCGAGAAGTTGCCCGGAACCAGCGGAGATGACGAGGTCGAGAACGGCAAGCACGTCCTTTACCAATTGCCCGCCGAGGCCGGCACCTATGTCCTTCAGGTCTACGACAACGATTACACCCATGCGGAGCCATACGGCGTCGCCCTGGAAGGTATCAATCCTCGGAGCCTGGATTCCATCGCGCTGGGGTTCGGCGAACAGAAGACGGGGACCATCGACGGGATGGGCGAAGTGGACGAATTCCACTTTGCCCTGACGGCTGCCGACTTGGCCGCCCATGACGGCGTGTACCAGGTCCGCCTGTCGTTGTCGTCCGAAGACACGGTGGATTACGAGCCTCGGGCTGCCGTCTACAGCCCGACGGGTCAGATCGTCGGACGGGAAGTAGATCCGGGCGACGCGAATGTGCTGAGTCTGACCGAGGCCGGGACGTACGTGATCCAGGTCCATGACGACGACTATACGCACACCAAGACGGACCTGCTCGATCGCGGCAAAGATCCGGCGTACACGGTGCGATTGCAGGACGCCCAGCCTCCCCGGGTTCAGAGCGTCACGGTCAGCGATCCGCTGCTGTCGGACGCCGATGCCGGCCCGGCCAACTTTGCCGTCACCGTGGTGTTCAACGAGACGATGGACACGGCCATCTTGCCGACGCTCGTCTACGGCCATCCGGCGGTGGCCGGCGGGCTGACGCCCACGCTGTCCAATCCGGCGTTCGCCTGGTCCACGACGGCGACGGCCCACGATACGTTCAGCGTCACTTACGACGTGGCGGACCACGAACTGGGGGCCGCCGGCATCACGATCGGCGTCACCGGAGCCAAGGACGCCGCGGGGAATCTGCAGCAAAACTACGCGGCGGAGTCCGAGTTTGGCGTGGACACGTTGAATCCCTTCGTCAACGCGTTCACACCGCGCGACAACGCCCTTCGCGTGGCGCTCGACACGAACCTGCTCGTGGCCTTTGATGACGCCGTCCAGAAGGGATCGGGTTCGGTCGCGATCAAGCGTTCGAGCGACGGCTCGACGGTCGAGACCATCTCCGTGGCCGGGAGCCAAGTGACGGTTTTGGGAGCGGTCGCCACGATCGACCCCGCGGAGCCGTTCTTGGAGAGCACGGGCTACTACGTCGAAATCGCCACGGGAGCGTTTCTGGATGCGGCCGGCAACGCCTTTGCGGGCGTCCACGGCGGAGCGACCTGGAACTTCACGACGGGCGACTTCACCCCGCCGGCCGTAGTGACCCTTTCGCCGGCGGACGACGCCACCGAGGTCGCCTTCGATACCCCTCTGGAAATCGCGTTCCACGAACCGGTCCGCGCCGGCCTGGGCAACGTCTCGATCAAGCGGTCGGGCGACGGCTCGACGGTCGAGTCGATTCCCGTCCCCAGCGATCAGGTCACCGTGTCCGGAGCGACGGTCACGATCGACCCGCTGGCGACGCTGGCCGACCACACTTCCTACTACGTCGAAGTCACCGGCGCCGCGTTCGCGGACCTGGCGGGGAACAACTGGGCGGGGATCAGCGGCCCGACGGTTTGGAATTGGACGACCTTGGATCTGCCGCCCGCGGTGCTGAGCCTGTCTCCGCCCGACGGCGCGGTGGCCGTTCGCCAGGATGCCAACCTGGTGATCGAGTTCAATCAAGCCGTCCGCAAGGGGGCCGGAGACATCCTCGTCAAACGTTCCCACGATGGCTCCACGTTCCTCACGCTGGCCGTGACTGATGAGCGAGTGCTGGTCTCCCAGACGCTCGTTACGATCGATCCGGCAGAGGTGCTGGAACGGCGTGAAGCGTACTATGTCGAGATCGCCGCCGGGGCGCTGGAGGATCTCAGCGGCAACGCCTTTGCGGGAATCAGCGGCGACACGACATGGGACTTTTCGACCGAGGGTCCGATCGCCAACGACGACGCGGTGACGACCTCGGAGGATACGCTCGTCAAGATCGAGGTCTTGGGCAACGACCTTGGCATCGGCCGCCCGCTCGACCCGGCCACCCTGGCCATCGTCGCCGGTTCCGAGCCGGCGTTCGGCACGGCCACGGTCACCGACGGTCTGGTCTCCTACCTGCCCGGCGCGAATTCTTCGGGCACCGACAGCTTTCGCTACACCGTCCGCGACGTGGTCGGGTTCCAGTCCAATCCGGGGCTCGTGACGATCACGGTGACGGAAGTCGCGGACTACCAGAATCCGGACTTACGCGAAGACGTGAACCGGTCGGGTACGGTCACTCCCTTGGACGTGCTGATCGGGATCAACTATTTCAACGCGCACGGCAACGAGTTGCCGTCCGATCCTGTGCCGCCGGACCAGCCGCTCTACTACTACGACGTGAACGGCAACAACGTTCTGGAACCGTTGGACCTGCTGATCATCATCAACTATCTGAATCGTCCGTCAGCCGGCAGCAGCGACGGGGCAGAGGCAGAAGGGCCGTCCGGCGATTCTCCCGCCGACGGTCTGGTTGCGCCGCCCGCAGCCTCGCTAAACGGTGATCCGGCCGCGCTCGCCGTCGTGGAATCCCGCGGGACGAAGCGGAATGCGGTCGCGATCTGGGAGCGGGACAAGCTCGAGCCGTTGGAGGACTTCCTCCTGGACGATCTGCTTTCTGTTCTGGCGGCCGACGCCGTGGGCGCCGGGCGGATCGCCGGGTAATCGGGCCGCGGACGCTGCCGACGGCCGGGGGTGCTGGATTGCCCGGTCCGCGCAATCGGCAATCTTACCCCGAGTTCCCCAAGGCCCGTCACGCAATTCTTTCCGCAACGAGGGCGCGTCATCGCTCAGAAGGTTGCCAAAAGTGCTTGCGGGATTTGCCGCCTGGGGCGTACTATAGGGCGTCTGGGGCAGGCTTCTTTGCGCAAACGGTTCGCCGCTGCGAGTCACGTTGCGGGCGACACCGGTCAGGGATGGTGCCTTGCCTCATCCGTATGCACTTTTATGCTGGAGCACCCGTGCCATGTTGTTCTCGTCGGTCTGTGCCGCCGTGTGTTCGTGTCTGTTGTCCGCCTCGGTGGCGGTCAATCCGTGCACGAACGGGTCGTTTGAAGACTTGAATGCGCAGGGATTCCCCGTCGATTGGTCGCCGGTCGGCAGCCAGGTGGAAGTGAGCGGGGACGCGCACTCGGGGAAGCGATCGTTACGCATCGTCCGCTCGGCGGAGACGAAAGCCGCGGAGAGCGGATTGAATCGGGTTTTCGGCTCCGCCGCCGACAAGGGCGGCGCGATGCTGCATCAGCGCAGCGGGGGCATCGACTTCTGGTACAAGGCGATCTCGGCCCAGAATGCCGAGCTGTGCGTCTACGCCATTCCGATGGATGCCGACGCGGCGGAAAAGACCGGGACGATGCGAGCCCGATTCGCGGTTCCAGCGCCGCACGTCGGGGACGGCCAATGGCACCACGCCCGGCTGAAGTACGATTTCACTCAGAACCCCAAGGTCCGCTGGGTCCAATTCGCGGTGCGGATCGTCGGCACGGCGGGCGAACTCCTGGTGGACGACGTGTCGCACGTCGACCGCGTCGGTCCCCTGCTGCGGATCAGTACGATCCGGCTGGAAGAGGATGGCGATCGTCCTGGCGAGGCGTGCGTGGTCCGCGCCAAGATCGAGAACGTGGGCGATGGGGACCTGACCGGGATTCGGGCATCGCTCAGGCTGCCGGCAGGTTTGACCGCGACGCCGGCCGAGACCCAGATCGAACGTCTGGCGTCGGACCGCGCAACGCGGGCCGTCTGGACGGTCCGGGGCAGTCGGCGCCAAGCCTGCCGCGTTGAGGTTCTCGCGCAAGCAGGCGAGATCGGGGACCATTCGTGGCTGGAACTGAGTTCCGGTCTCGAGTTGCGCAGCTTCGGTCCTGTCGCACCCGTGGTTGCGGTGGGCGAAGTCGCCGTTGTCGAGTGCGTGTTGGAGAACACGGGTCAGGTCATCGTGGCGAATCCCGCTTGCGAGTTCCGTCTGGCGTCCGAAACAAGCCGCCAGACGCTGCCGGCAATTCCGCCCGGCCGCACCGGGGTGTTGCGGGCGGAATTTGTGCCGCAAGCGCAGTCTCCGCGCGTCAAGACGGCTGTCACCGCGACGGCGGACGGCGTAACCGACACGTTGACGGCGGAAAGCGAGTTGACGGTCGGTGCCGCCGTCCAGTTGCCCGCGGAGATCGGCCGACTGAGTGCGCGGGTCGAGAAGGACTTTGCCGTCCTGGAGAACGGCGCGCTGCGGTTGGCGTTTCGCCGGCAGGCTTTTGGTTACGGGCCGGGCGAGTTGTCCGTCGCCTCCGGCGGCAGTTGGAAGACGGTCGCCTGGCTTCCGCAGTTGAGCCGCCTGGTGTACCGCGAACAAGACGGCGCGCGGGTGGAGAAAGTGGTCTATGCCGAGGAAAGTCCGGAGGTCACCACGTCGGATTCGGCCCGGCTGCAATTCCGTTCGACTCACCAGGACGGCAGCGGCAAGCGTTGGACGGTGACCGCCTCCTTCGAGTTGGCCGATTGGGCCAAAGAGATCTCCACGCAGTACGAAGTGTCGTGCGACAAGCCGGCGCAGTTGTTGGCATTCGACGGCCCGATGGTGTACGCCCTGGATCGTCACGAAGCGGTCTTTCCGGGCCTGGAGTGGCTGGTCGGCGACGAGGTTTCGTCCAGTTCGCTGGACATTGCGGAGGACCACCCGGACCGGATCCGCTACGTGGTCCACCCGAACCTGATCACGGTGCCCGCCGTCGGCTTGACGGGTCCGTCGGCCACCGTCGGGCTGCTGTGGGACGTCCACCAGCGTTGGGACGGCAGCCGCGACCGGCCCTCGTGCGTCTTTGCCTCACCGGACCGCTTTCAGAATCAACGCGCGCATCTGGCTGGTCTGTTTCTGCCCACGGTGCCGGAATTCGTGGAGCCCAACAAGCGCGAAGCCGTTCGGCCGTACCAGCTTCGGGCCGGCACGCCCCTGCGGCTGCAGGCCCGGATTCTGGCCGACGCGTCGGCTCGCAGCCCGCTGGCCGCGATCGACCGCTGGGTGCAGCTCCAGGGCTGGCCGGAACCCGCGCCGCTGCCGCGCGGGTCGTACGAGCGGGAGATCGAATTCTCGATGCAGGCCTACCTGCAATCGTTATGGCTGCCGGAGAGCAAGCAGTGGTGGACGACCAAGGGCAACGCGGTGTTGTCCGCCACAGGCCGCCCGCGCTCGTTCGTGGCGGACTTGATGGCCGGCGCGCTCATCGTGCGCGACGAGGAGCTGCGGCGGCGGTGCCGGGCTCGGGCGGAGGAGGTGCGGGCCTTGGTGGGAGGCGAACCGCGGCTGGACGCCCAGCGGTTCCCGAACCGGGCGGATCTGGCGTTTGCCAATCCGGCGGCGGCAGCCCGGCTGCTGGCCCAACGTGACGACGACGGCGGCTGGCGGTTCGACGCGGATCAGCAGCACGACAGCGGGCCGTTTGTGGGCATGGATTATTACCAACTGGGACCGGACGACGCCCTGGAACTGGGCACCTGCGCCCGGAAGGCGTATGAAATCCTCCGCTACGCGCGGATTTCGGGCGACCAGGAAGCGTACGAGCAGATGCGGAGCACGCTGGCCCTGATGGAGCGTTTCCAGGTGCCGCGGGCCGCCCAGGTCTGGGAGATTCCGGTCCATGCGCCGGACGTGTTGGCCGCCGCGGACGCGGTGGACGCCTTTGTCGAGGCCTATCGCATCGCCGGTGACCGCCGCTGGCTGGACGACGCCGTGATCTGGGCCAAACGCGGATTGCCGTTCATCTACCTGTGGAGCGACGCGGACAAGCCGTATCTGGTGGGCGCCAGCATTCCGGTGTTCGGAGCGACGTGGTATCGCGGTTCCTGGTTCGGCCGTCCGGTCCAATGGAACGGTCTGCGGTATGCAAACGCCCTGCTGCGACTGTCCGACCACGATCGCAGTTTGCCCTGGCGGAAACTTGCCGAAACGGTGATCCGCAGCGCGATTCACCAGCAGGAGCCGGCGGGCGAGAACGTAGCCTTGTGGCCCGACAGCATCAGCGCCATCGACGGCAAGAAGTCGCCCTGGATCTTTGGTCCGAATCAGATTCTGCAATCGGTCTTCAAGCTGCTGGACCGCGATCAGGAGCCCACGACGGCGATCGTCGGCTCGCCGGGCCGGCAAGTCCACGTCACGACGTTTGGCAAGATCGCCGGCGCGGCGCACCGGGGAACGGTGATCTCGGTGGACGTCGCCTATCCCGAGGGCGAGCAAGGCGTGCTGCTGATTTCCAACGTGACTCGCCCGGACGCAGTGTTCCTGGATGGCCTGTCGCTGAAGGAACGGATCGATATCGAGCAGGGCGTCGAGTCGTGCTGGCGGTACGATGCGGGCAACGGCTATCTGGCCGTGCGCGTGGCCAGGTCCGGCGCTGCCAAAGTCCGGGCCGACGGCGTGGTGTTCCGGGCGGTGAAGCGGCTGCCGTGGCCGGTCGACCGGATCGCCTTCGAATTCGACGACGCCGCAGACGGCTGGTTGCCGGCGCACGACATTTCGGAGTTGTTTCCCAAGGACGGCGCGCTGTTCGGCCGCATCTCCGGCCCGGATCCGTATCTGGTCAGGCCGCTGTTGCGGGTCGCCGGCGACACGTGCCTGGGCATCCGCCTGAACCTGCGCGTCACCGCCGGCTCCGGCGGCCAGTTGTTCTGGACGACCGAGTCGTCGCCGGCGTTTTCGGAGCAGACAACGGTCAGCTTTCCCGTCATCCCCGACGGGCGGTTTCACGAGTATCGGATCGACGTGGGACAGCATCCGGGCTGGAAAGGCCAGACGGTCACCGGCCTGAGGCTGGACCCCTGCGGCGGCGCTGGCGGGGGCGAATTCAACATCGACTATTTGCGGGGCGATTATGTCTCGGCGGCGTCCAAGCAACGGACGGAGAAGCAGCCTTGAGCGGATTCCCTGTCGCCCGCGAACCGTGCCGGAACGGGCTCGGCGGTCCAGGCCCAAAAAGAGAAAGCCCGGCTCTTGCCCAGAGCCGGGCTGTTGCAGAGATCGTCGTAAGCGCTTCCCGCGGGCTTGGACTCAGCCCGCGCTGACGGCGATCCGCCGCGGTTTGACCGCGTCGGACTTCGGCAGGTGGACCGTCAGCACGCCGTTCTTCAGTTCGGCGGCGATCTTCTCGCCGTCGATCGACTCGCCGACGGCGAACGTCCGATAGAAATCGCCCACGCCGTATTCGCTGTACACGCTGCGTCGGTCTGCGTGCCGCGGCGCGACTTTGCCCAGGATCGTCAGTTCGCGGTTTTCAAACCGGATGTCCAGATCCTCCGGCTCCACGCCCGGCAAATCGCCGCACAGAATCAGTTCTTCTTCCGTCTCCCAGATGTCGAAGCGGGGAGTGTACGTAGCGCTCTCTCGGGTGCGCTCGACGGCGCCCGCTTCCTGGTGTTGCTCTTGCTTGACAAGTTGGGACATGGCTCATTCTCCTCTTGGATAGTGTTCCCTGGAATCGATCTATCGACTCGGGACGGCGGCTCAGTCCGCGCGGATATCGATCCGCCGCGGCTTGGCCTCCGCCCTCTTGGGCAAGGTAATCGTCAGCACGCCGTTCTTAAACGCGGCCGCGACCTTGTCCTCATCGACGGGCACGGGCAGTTCCAGCACGCGGGCGAACTTGCCATACCCGCGCTCGCGGCGGTGCCACGTGTTTTTGTCGTTGCCCGGTTCCTTCCGCTCGCCCTTCACGGCCAGTTGGTCGCCGTGGACATAGATCTCCAAGTCGCCCAACTCCATGCCGGGCAGTTCCGTTTCCACAAACAAGTTTTCATCTTCCTCCCAGACGTTCATCAGGGGGTACGTCGTCGGGGCCAGCGGAAACCGCCGGCCGGTCCAACGTCCGAACAGCCGATCCATCTCGTCCCGCAGGCGATTCACTTCCGCCTGCATGTCCAACATGGGTTGCCAACGTGCGCTCAACATCGTCCGGTCCTCCTCTGAAGAATATGCGTGACTGTGCCAATTGCTCGGCTCCACTTGCACCCTTGGGCGTCGGCGTGCCGCCGCGCCCGAGGGAGTGAAGAAAGCAACCTGCGTGCCAAACCGTTGCGGGCGGTCTCAACAGCCGGAACGGGCGGACGAAACGAGGAAAAAACCCCGCGAAATCAAGACGTTGCAGCAACCCGCCCAAAAGGCCGCTGGGCGGGAACTCGCGGGCGGGACGCAAGCCGCACCTGGCGTGCGTCAAACTGACAGACCGAAGTCTGTCAAACTGACAAAAGAAGGGCCCCAGCGGGTTCCTTCCGCGAGACGTTCTTTTTTCAACAGGCTGGTAGTGCGTCGCCCAGGCGAACAGCGTCGGATGTGCGCGGCACGGCGCTAGCTGCTGGTTTCCAGGACTACTGGCGGCTAGCGCCGAGCCGCTCACTCGCTGCAGCCTCAAGTGTTAGACTTGACGACGCACGAGGGGCCGTTGCCGCGACGGGACTGCGCCTCAAGGCGTTGCGGGTCTTGACATTTCGGTGACGGTGCCGGACGATCGTCCTGGGACTCGCCGCCGCTGACCGCACGACCGCGGGAACTGACGCGGGCGGCGATCGCGCTGCACGTTTTCGCATCGCCAACCAACATCTCAGCAGGAAAGGGTGACACAGCATGACACCGCGACTACTCGTAAAGCTAGGCCGATCCGTCGGCTTCCAGGCCGCCCTTGCAGTCGGGCTCTTGCTGCCCGGCGCGATCGGACAGGCCGCCGACGCCACGGCGGGCGAGTCTCTGGCGGGGGAGACCGAACACTTCTGGTATCGCTTGCAGCCGGCCGGTCCGTACATCGACTCGCATCGCGACAACCTGGCGTTCGGCCGCGAGGCGGAAGCGATTTTCCTCTCGGAGGACAACGGCCGGACCTGGCCCCACCAAGCCGCGTTTCCCGACGCGGGCCGCATCACGTTCAGCCGCATTCTCAAGAACGGAAACATCGTCTTCGCCACGGAGACGCAACTGTACCTCAGCACCGACAAGTTGAAGACGTGTAAGCCCCTCACGGTGAAGGATGCCAAGGGGAAGGACTACCTGCCGCACACGCCGCAGAATCCTGCCAACCCCGGCTGGTATTTCCACCCGCTGGCGGGCGTCAACTCCTGGGTGGCAAACGGCGCGGAGATGTTGGTGTGGGGGAATTACTGCAATGTCCGCGGCGGGGCCTCCCCGGTGAACATCTACTACTCGGCCGACAACGGGCAGACGGTGAAGATCGCGTATGCGTTCGGCCAGAATCCAAACTATCGGGACAACGGGAGCCCCGGCGGCGGCAAGACGGGCACGCTGCTGGGCGACCCCGACAACCCCGTGATCGCCCGCCACATTCACTGCGTGGCCTACAACCCGGTCGAAAACGCGTTCTATGCCTGTACGGGCGACGCCGACCGGCCGGAGGGAAAGGAATGCCACTGGCTGCGCGGCACGTACGACGCGGGGCGGGACCAGTGGCAGTGGAAGGTCATCGTGACGGCCAGTTTGAACACGCGCTACAAGGCCGGCGGCATCAACTTTGTGGACGGCCTGGCCTACTGGATCGCCGACGCGAACGGCCCCAAGCCGCACGACCGGGGGCTCTTCCGCTGCGCCCCGGCGGATATTCCTTTTCCGGAAAAACACACGCTGCTGTTCAACCCGGAATACGAATGCGCGAACATGATCATTCAGGACGGCGTGATCCTGGCGGCCCACTACGCCACCGCTTCGCCCTACCACACGGGATTCATCATCTCGCCGGATATGGGCAAGACCTGGGCCCAGTACGATCTGAAGGAGTTTGGCAAGCGGTCCCCGCTTCGCTTCCATGAAAAGAACAGCGAGGGCTGGTTCCGGGTGGACCTGCGGTCGGGGTGGATTGATCCGGCCGAGGTCATGTTCGTCAAGCCCAAATAGGCGCCCGCGCGGCGACGGCCAAGGGCCGCTTTGGATTGAGCAACGCCGTGTGCCGGCGACGAACCGTCCGGGCGTCGCCGGTTATCTCAAAAACGCTTCGAACTGGGCGAGGATCTGTCGCGTGGACCCGCGGGGGGAGATGTCGTCGAGCGGGACGTTGCGAGCGACGGCAGGTGGATAGACATCCCACAGCCTGGTGTTGTCGTCCACGCGGCGGCCCGCGAGTTGTTCCGCCAAGGCATCGGTGCTGAGCGCGTCGGCAGGCCAGGATTCGAGACACCGGTCGGCGGGAGTCAGAACCGATTCCTGTTCGTTCTCCTCGGGCAGGGACGGTTGCAGGCCCAGATGGCGGGACAGGAACTTGCCCAAGGCCACCCGCCGCGGGGCATCCCAGGAGTGGCCGCCGGTCACGACGCGCGACTCGAACGATGGCTCGGCGCGGAGCGCGCGATAGACCTGCCGGATCTTGCGGGCCGTATGAAAGAACAGATCGGCCGGGAATAGCGGATCGCCGTCACCCTGAAAGATGAACAGCGGCCGCGGCGCGAAACTGCCCAGCAAGTGCCACATCTCCACCCGGCCCACCACGCCCGGCAGGAGATTGCAGTGGCAGTGTTTCTTCTCCTTCCGCGCGACGAACTCGAAGGTGCTCGGATAACCGGACGAGGAAAGCACTGCCAGCTCGGGGCACAACGCGGCCAGGAAGACCGTCAACGTGCCGCCGCCCGAGTTGCCGACGGCCGCCGCCCGGCGCGGGTCCACCCGCGGTTCCTGCAGCGCCCAGGCGATCCAGCCGAGCGTTTCCATGACGATCAAGCCCTGGACGCTCAGGCCGCAGGCAAACGGCTTGACGCAGTGGCCGTGGCCCATCGCCACGCGCTCGCCTTGGCCCAGGTTATCGGGACACAGCACCATCGCGCCCCGGCGGGTGATCTGCCGCGCCATGCGTTGATAACCGTCGGCCAGCTTGCCGCCCTGGCCGTGCCCGCAACACAGGACCACCAGCGGCAACGGCTGCGGCGGGCTGGGGGCAGGCAGATACAGCAAGGCCGTCGCGGTTACGCCGGGCCAGGAAGTCGCGCGGAGCATTTCGATCCGGCCGCCGTCGAAAGCCGCCTCGCGCACCTTCTCCGCCTGGATCTTGGGCACCCACGAGCGTCGCACGCCCAGGCATTCCTGGACAATCTGCGCGATGGCTTCGCGATCCGCCGGCACGGCCGGGTTCCGCTCCGGCATCCGCAGACGCGCCTCGGCGAACCGGCGCTCGTATTGCTCGAACAACTCATGGGCCGAACCCAGCGCCCCGGCGGACGCCGCTTCGGCGCTTCCAGCCGCCTGGCCGGTGGTTGCCCAGAGGCCGGCGGAGCCGACCAGGCCCAGCGTCTTGACCGCGTCGCGACGAGTCATCGCCGACGGTTTCTCAACGGGTTTCATGCGTATGGCTCCTGCTTGAGACCGATCCGTCTGCGAACCGTGCGCTTGCCGGGCCGCCTTCAGCCGGCGACAGGACGACTCGGTTGCAGTCGCTGGTTCGGACCTGCCTGTCGAATCTGACGATCGCCGAGTTCCGGACAAGGCCAAGCTTCGATCAGGCGTACATGAATCTTCCGCGGGGCTCGAGGATCGAACGACCAAGCTCCTGCGCTGTCTCGATCTATTCCCGGATCACGACCTCCACATTGGCCAAGGCATCCTGGCATGTCGCGCCATCCGCCGCGCAGCCTGGCAGTTCAGGCGTTTCGGCGAGGAGGGCTTGATCCTCTTTGCTCCAGCACAAGACGATTTCGTATTGAACGTTTGGCATGTTAGCCCTCAGGGTCTGCGGCGCCCGGCGCGTCTTTGCCCTCGGTCTCGGTGCCCGCGGCATCGCCTCCCAGTCGGTAGGAAACAAGCACGCCGCGGACCTGTTTGACTTGCTACGGTTTCGCTTGATTTCCGTGAGGTTGCAGGTGGAGAATCTCCAGCACGTCGCTGCGGGAAAAGATGTAGTGGCTGCCTCGAACACGCTCGTCAAAGCCGAAATGACGCAGCAATGCACACAGATCGGCAAACGCGACGTTACGTCCGCCGTGCCTCGCAGCATTCGGTCAAGTGTCTTTTCCACCCTACCCACACGAGGACTTCCGGAGGCCCATCGATGCGATCCAAGAGCCTACAATACCCGTCCAGACGCCTGCGCGTCAACTGGCACAGACATCGGTTCCCGATTGATGCTGATGGCGAACAGTGGACGGCTGCAGGAACGTCGGCAACGGCTGTCGAGCATCTCTCTTGGCTAATGCGTTATCTGGCGGCGGAGGCCGCACGGCGCGATCGCCGCTGGTTGCAGGGGGTGAGCCACCGCCGGGCCGCGTTTGCGTAAGGATTCTCGATTGTCAGCCCACAACTGCCCGCAGAGAGTCGGCTGGCGGTTCGCGGTCAGTCTCCGAAAGGCATCTGGCTTGCCGCGTCGATGGCCGTTTGGGGGTTTGTTGCGTCCCAACCCCGATCTTCACGGGTCCCTCATGGCCACGTCATGTCTCCCCACGTCTCGCTCCCTGCACCAAGTCGCGCGGCGGTGTGATGCACAACGCGTCCTACGGCGGCTTCGCGCCGATGCAGATCAGATGCTCCTTGCCGCGAATGTAGATCCGGCCCGGTTGGAAGGCGGGGCTGGTAACGCACTCTTCGCCCAGTTCGTTCTCGGCGACGCGCACGCACTTCTCATCCGTCGGCTCGATGAGGAAAACTTTGCCCTGCTCGGAGAACAGATACACGTGCTTGCCCGCCAGGGCGGGCGAAGAGGAGAAGTTGGCGTCGTCGAAATCTTCTTCCCACAATGGCTCGCCGCCTTCCTTGGCGTTGTAACAGGTCAGCGTGCCGAAGGAAGCCAACACCATCAGGAATTTGTCCGTGGCCAGGGGACTGCAGCAGTCGGGAGAGCCCACGTCGGCTTCCCACAGCACGTGGCTGCCGGTCACATCGCCCGCGCCGTCCGCGCGGATGGCGGCCATGCCGGGAAACTCGTTAGCGACGAACACCAGCCCGTCAGCGAAGGTAGGCGAAGGTCCCACGTCGGCTTGCAGGCACTTGGCTCGCCAGATTTCACGGCCGTCGCTCGGCGCATAGGCGATCACCCAGGGGTCGGCGGCCGTGATGATCTGCGGCTGGCCCTGATGCTCGATGACCGTCGGCGTGGGCCACGAGTTGGGCACTTCGCGCGACACCTCCCAGGCCGTCTCGCCCGTCGGAGCCTTCAGGGCCATCAGCTGGGACAGCTTCTCCTGCTTCGTGCCTTGATCGAACTGCACCAGCAGCAAGTCGCCGTACAGGGCCAGCGAGGCGGCGTGTCCGTAGGTGTTCTTCGGCAGGCCCAGGCTGCGGGACCAGGTCACCTGGCCGGCGAAATCCACCGCGGCCAGGTCTCCGTTGGCAAACATCGCATAGACTCGCTGGCCGTCCGTCGCGGGGGTCGGAGCGGCGTAGCCGGTCGCTTCCATGATCTTGGGCGGAGTCGCCGTGCTTTCAGGCGTGCCCGGCACTTCGGTTTGCCACAGCAGCTTGCCGGTATCCGCGTCGCAGCAGTAGACGACGCGCTGAGTCTCGTCGGCGCCCGTCACGAACACATGCTTGTCCCAGACGATCGGCGAGTTGTTGCCGGGCAACGCCAGGGCCGTCTTCCAGAGGATTCCTTCGCCGGTTGCGCCATTCCATTTCGTCGGGATGTCGGCAGACGCGGAAACGCCCGTCCCGTCCGGACCGCGAAATCGGGGCCAGTTCCGCCGCCAGTGCTCTGGCGTCGGCGCTCCGGCCAGGGCGGCGGTCGCCGGTTTGGCGGGCTCGGCTTCAGTCTTCGGAGGCTTGGCTTCAGGCTTCGGCGGCTCGGCGGGGACCGACGCCGGCTGGGCGGGGACCGACGCCGGCTCGGCGGGGACCGACGCCGGCTGGGCGGGTAGTTTCTCAGCGGGTGGTTTCTCAGCGGGCTCCTTGACCGGCGCCGGCTCCATGGTTGGTGGTTTTTCCGCGGGCGCGGACGCCGCAACCGGCGGTACCAGCGGCGGCTTGGTGCTCTTTTCCACTGCCGGTGGAGGAGTCTCCGGCGGCGGGCTCGGCGGCGGCTCAGCCTGCGGCGGTGCGACTTGCGGTTCGGTGCGTGGCGCGGCGGGTTGTTCGGGTTCCGCGTCGCCGGGGGCCGCAGCGAATTGAATCGTCGGTGCATCGACGACGCTGCGGACGCCTGCCCACAGGCCGACGACGCCCAGGATGATGGCTCCGCCAAAGGCGGCGACCGACCAGCGGCTGAAACGGCGCAGACGCTCCTCCGGGTCGTCCGGCACGTCGCGAGGCTGCGGCTGCGGCAACCGGCGATGCAAGACGGCGGCCTGCTTGGCGCAGGCCAGCGTGATCACGACGCTGGCCAACAACAGCCAGGTGCCCCACGCGCTGAATCGCCGCCGCTGGAAGTACTCGTGGCGCAGCCGCAGATCCAGCTGGCGAAGCTGGTCTTTGACGGCGGCGTCTTGCGGATTCGCCTTGAGTTGGGCCTTGAGCGCCACGTACTCCGGGGCGTTCAGCGGGTCCTCGGCCACGCGCGCGGAGTAATCCACCAGCAACAGCGTGCCGAGCAGGCAGGAAAACACCCCGGCAACCAGGGCACAGCGGAAGAACACAGTGTATTTCTCAGCAGCGGTGAGCATGGCTACTTGACCACCTCGGAGACGTCTCGGATCAGCCCCAGGCGGACTTGCTCGCCCGGACAGTACCAGTAGCATCGCCCGCAGGACACACAGCGCGACCGATCGGGCTGATAATCCGTCCGGCGGCGGCGGATGGACAACGTCACCAGCTTGACGCCGATCACCAGGCCGGCCCAAGCCCCCAACCAGCCGCCGAGGGTGCGGAAGCGCTGGCGCCGGTCGATGGCCGTCCGATATAACTCGTCGACCGGCTGCCCCGTGGCGCGGAACGCTTCGCTGGCATCGGTGGTCCCGGACACTTGTCCCGTGTCTTCCAGGCGGACGCGTTCCGCCAAGCGCACTTGCGGGTCCAGTTGCGAAAGCGGGACGGCCAGCAGCGACCCCAGCCCGCCTCCGGCCGCGATCAGCACCGGCGCCAGCAGCAGCAAGCCCGCCAGCCGCCGCCGTGCCGCCGGTTTGGCTTCCGGCGCCAGCGGCGGCGCCGGCTCCTGGATCGCCCCGTACGGGCAGGAGTCTTCACACAGCCGGCACTGGATGCAATCCTCGGGCGGAATCCGGACATGCCACTTGGCCACGCTCGACAGCACTCCCAGGATCGCCCCATAGGGACACAAGTACCGGCAGTACGGCCGGCCCACGAATAGTCCCAGAAACAGCAAAGACGCGCCGAACACCAGCATGTTCACGTCGCCACTCAGCCGGAACATGGCCACGAACGGATCGTAACGGCAGATCACGAAGGCCGTCCCGGAGACGGCGAAGATCACGGCGGTCCCCAGATACAGATAGGGAATCAGGCCCAAGGCGTGGTCGAGCCAGCCGGGCACCCGGACGCTGCGCACGGTCAGGACTTCCTGAATCGCCCCCAGCGGGCAGACGGCCGCGCAGAACGTCCGCCCGAAGAACAGCGTGAACACCAGCGGCAGGACGAACAGCAACACAACCGTCGCCGGGATGGCATACGCCGGATCGCTCAGCGCATAAACCACGTTCTGCGTCGCGCCGATCGAACAGACGCAACCATCGCGGACAAAGCCGAACCAGATCAGCGAGGCGACGGCCAGCAAGAACAAGCCGCGCCGCGACCGGTTGACCAGCGCGAAATACGACGCCAGACACAAGGCGGCGATCAGGACCGCGATGTTGATCCATTCCCAGGCCGGGCTCTCCGGCACCGGCGGCATGGAGACCGGGATGGCGTGGTCCGCGAACTCCGGCGTCGGGATCAAGTCGCTGGCCAGGGCGGACGCCCAAGCGAGCCCCGCCCCGGCACCGACCACCAGCCCCAGGCAGATTTGGCGAATTCGGACGTCAGGCATTCGTCGTTCTTTCTTCATCAGACGTTCCAGCGGCACGGTCCCCATCCGTCCGGCGGCGCGAGTCGGCCGTCTGCAGCCGCTCCTGCTCCGCTCGCCACCGCTGCTGCTGTTCGACGCGGGCCAGCATCTCCAGCGCCTCTTGCCGTTTGGCGGCGTCCCCGCCGGCGGACTGCAGGGCCCGCTGCGCCCGCGAGGCCAGGGCCGTGACCGCCTTGCGTTTCATGATTTCCGTCTGCGACGCCGGAATGCGGTAGAAAGCTTGCGTCGGACAGGCGATCGCGATCGCGCATTCGTTGCAGTCCAGACAGCGGTCGTGCTCGACCTGCATGCACAGCGAGCCGTTCATCAGCGCACAGCCCTTGACGCACTTGCCGCAGCCGATGCACAGCGGCTTGTCGATCGTGTACTCGTAGAACCGCTGGCCCGACCGCTCCTCGACGAACCGCCGCACGATGGCCCCGGTCGGACAGGCCTGGTTCTCCGCCGCCGTATCCAGCGCCAGGTAGCCCATCTCGTAGTAGCCCGTGCAGATGTCGCAGTAGCCGCACATGTCAAAGCAATTGAGGCACTTGACCGCCGACACGTCCAGCACGCACTTCGTCGCACAATTGGTGCAGGCGATGCACTTGTCCGGGTCCAATTGCCACACCATGGGTTCCGCACGGCTGCTCTGTCCGGCCAGCACGCCCGCCGCGCCGGCCAGCGCGACCGTCCCGGCCGTGCGGATGCCGTCGGCCAGGAAAGCTCGGCGATCCACTTTGTCTGACATGGTTGTTCCTTTGCTTGCGTTAGCTTTCCCTTCCGCGGCGCTTCCACGCCCGCGCCTGCGGCAACTGGCACGTAGCCCGCAGACCGCACTGCCGGCACGACGCGCACGGCAGGCGACGGCCGCTCGCTGCGCCGCCGGGACGCCGAATCAGCAATGCGGCAATCAGGGCGATGGCCGCCAAGGCGGTCCCTCGCAGCAATCCCGTCAACCACTGCCGCCTTGAGCTACGACCGGTCTTCATCTTGTTCGCTCTCTTTCGCCGTCGCGGTCTGAACGTCCTTGCGGACAAACACTCTGACTTGCCGCGTGAGCGGGTCCAGCGCCAGCACGCGGCCGCGGTTGTCCACTGCTACGTCGAACGCCGGGGCTTGGCCGCTGTCTCCGTCCAGGGGAGCGGCGCTGCCCACCTGCCCCAGCATCGCCGGGTCGGCGACCACGCATTCCAGCTCGCCCTTGGGGCTGTAGATCTTGATGCGCGGGATGCCTTTTTCCGCCGTCACGAACCGGCCGTCCGGCGTCACCGCAAAATCGGCCGGATTGCAGCAGCCGAAAAACCCGTCGATCTCCGGCGACGACTTGCCCCACTGGCCCAGCAGGTCTCCCTCGGCGGTGAACGTTTCGATCCGCCGCGCGCCGGGATTGGCGACGCGCAGCAAGCCGTCGGCCGTAACGGCGACGTCAAAATGCGCGCTGGGAATCACAAATCCCCGCACGCCCCGCGCCTCGTCAGGCTCGCCAATCCGCCTCGTCAAGTCGCCGTCTGCATCGAACTGGAGCACCACGCGGTTGCCCGCGTCGGCCGCCAACACGTGCTCGTCGCCAATGGCCAGCGACGTGAGCACCGTCGCGTCGTCCAGGCCCTCCGTCCAAGCGCCGAGCGCCGTTCCCTGCGGATCGAACAACAGCACGCGACGGCCTGCCCCGACGTACAAGCGGCCCGGATGCACGTGCTCCGCGCCGCCCGCCGCCAGGCATGTCGGCTCGCCCTTGACCGGCAGCTCCGCCAGCTGTTTTCCGTCCGCGGCGAACACGCGGACTCGGTCTTCTCCGGCGACGTAAATGCGGCCGTCGGGTCCGGCAGCCAGGCCCCGCACCGCGCTCAACCCTGTCGGGAAGGAGCCCATTTCCTGGAACGCGATCAGCGCCGGGTCCGCTCGCAGATAAGCATCCGCATTGAACTCGAATCGCTCCGACAAGCCGCCGCCATCCTCCCCCCACGGGTCCATGCGCAGGGCGGCCCACGCCGCGATCGCGACGGCAACCACGATCAACAAGCCCATCGCGACCGGCTGGATCACGGCCCGCCGGGACCGGTTTTGACCGCGACAGGTTGCACAGGACGGTTGGTTCTGTTGGTTTGTCATGTGTCCTTGGTCCTTGGTCACCGAGCAACGGTCCCTGCCGGCCCACGCTCCCTGCTCCCCGCTTCTACTTCGCGGCCCGCACGTCCACACAGGCCATCCGCGTCATGTCGCGGACGATCAGCCGCCCGGAAGCGATCGCCAGCGGCCCCCAGGCATCGTGGCCGTTCTCGAAGACCTGGAATTGCGCCAGGGGCCGATAGCCCTCATGGGTCGCCTCCATCGTCGCCAGCAGGCCGTTGTCGGCCAGGGCGAAGATCATCCCGTCGGCGATGAGGTACGGCCCATGACCGAACTTCAAGCTGCCGCTGTTCCAGAGTTCTTTGCCCTCCAGGTCCAGGCAAAGCATCTGTTCCCGCAGCTTTCGCACGCCGTACAGATGACCGCGGTAGAAGATCGGCGTCTGCTGTTCCGAGTTGAACTCTTTGCGTTTCAACGTGTACGCCGTTTCCACTGCCAGGGCGTCGCCGACGGGTTTCATTTGCAGCATCATCGCGCCCGTCATGTCGTAGCCGCTGCACAGAAAGATGCGGCCGTCGGGCAACGGCAGCGGCGACGGACTGGTCGCGAAATTCTCCACCCAGTTCGTCTCGTCCCACAGCAGACGCCCGTCGTCGGCCGCCACGCCCGCCGTGCCGCCCGTGCCGCAATAGACGTACATGGAACGGCCTGCGTACTCGGTCTTCATGACGGACGAATGGGTCATCTTCCAGCCGCGGGGATTCGGCGTTTTCCACAGGACCTGGCCCGTCCGGTACTCGACAGCCGCCAGCAGCGCCTCCGGCCCGCACGGCGCCAGAATCACCCGCTCGCCGTCCACCAGCGGGCATTGGCCCGTGTACCATTGCCGCTCCTCCGCCCCAAACTGCTTGACCATGTCGATGATCCAGCGGCATTGGCCCGTCTCGCTGTCCCAGCAGGCGACGTGGCAGCGGGGACCGATCGACACGAGGTACTCGTGGACGATCGCCGGCACGGTCCGGGAACAGCCGTGGTTCGGCGTCACTTCGACAGGATAGCTGTTGCGCCAGATTTCGCGGCCGTCCGCCAGCGACAGGCAGCGCATCGTATCGGCTTGGGCCTGCTCGTCGTAATCCAGCACGAACACGCGCCCGTTGCGGATCACGGCGCTGGCGTACCCCTGGCCCAGTTCGATCCGCCACAGCACCGGCGGGCCTTGGGCCGGCCACGCGCGGGCCAGCGGCGTGCCATCGCTGCAAATCGCATCCCGGTGGGGACCGCGAAACGCCGGCCACTCGCCCGGAATATCGGCGGGCTGGCCGGGTCCGCGCACCGGTTGCCCCGCCGTCACCGGCCGCGCCGACTTGTCTTGCGCAGCCTGCGGCGTGCCGTCCAAACCCGGCACGCGCAAGGCCAGCGGCCCACGGCCCTGATTACCCCGCGAGAACAGCCGAGACGTCAGGCCGTGGCCCGCCCCCGCTTCAACGGGCCAAGTCCCGCTGCTGAGCCAAAGCACAAGCGCCGTCACGCCAGCCAGCGCGAGCAAAGCAGGAACAACGATGGGAATCCAGGTAGTTTTCATCGTGCGGACATTCTAACTGCACTCGGCCCGCGCCGGAACAACGGGCAGGCTCAGACTTGCGGAATTCACGATTGGCGGACCCGCCATTCTAACCAGTCCCACCGCCTGAGCGCCAATTCTGAATTCTGTACGTCGGGGCCCTTTGAGCGCCGAACATCTCACGTCATAATCGTCTGTGATGAATACAAAAACGCGAGCCCCCCGTAATCGGACGATCACGCTCGACGATGCCGAACGCGCGGCGTTGGCCTCACGACTCTTGCGGCTTGACGGCCCCATCCCGCCGGAATCTCTGTTGGGCCGTACAATCTGTCAAAACCTGTTCGACGTGCTTCCCCATTTGCCCGGGCAGTTTGTGGATCTTCTGATCCTCGACCCGCCCTACAACTTGGACAAGTCCTTCAACGGCAGTTCCTTTGAGCAGCTCTCGGCAAACGACTATGCAGCCTGGATCGAGTCTTGGCTGAAGCCACTGCACCGCGTTCTCAAACCCAAGGCATCCGTCTACATCTGCTGCGACTGGCGCTGTTCGGCCGTCATTGAAGAGGTTGGGGAACGGTACTTTTTTGCCCAAAACCGTATTACCTGGGAACGCGAAAAAGGCTGGGGTGCGCAAAGGAATTGGAAGAACGGCTCGGAAGACATCTGGTTCTTTACGACCGATCGGGAATACAAGTTCAATGTCGACGCCGTCAAGCTGAAGCGGCGAGTCGTTGCTCCTTACACAACCGGCGATGGCCAGCCGAAGGATTGGACGCAGACCGAACAAGGCGGCTTTCGCCTGACCCCTCCGTCCAACCTGTGGACGGACATTTCCGTCCCGTTCTGGTCCATGCCGGAGAACACGGATCATCCCACGCAGAAACCCGAAAAGTTGATCGCGAAATTGATCCTTGCCAGTTCTGAGCCAGGGGATGTAGTCCTCGATCCATTTCTCGGTTCCGGAACCACTTCGGCAGTTGCCAAGAAGCTGGGACGCCGTTTCGTGGGAATCGAAATCGACGATTTCTATTGTTGCCTCGCGGAACGGCGTTTGGAGTTGGCCGCCGAGGACGTTTCCATCCAGGGTTTTCACGACGGCGTGTTTTGGGAACGCAATACACTGTGCGAACAACGGAAGCGTAGGCCGTCACGGACCGAGCGGACGTCGGTACGCCAGCATCCGTTGCTGTTCGAATCTGAGTGAGTCGCATGCAGAGCCAATGGTTCTGCGATGCGATGCTGGAGTTCTATCCCAAAGAAATTGGCAAGATCGAAGACCGTATCGGACGCTTCCCGAGGATTCGTGAAGCGTGGGAGAGACGCCCCGGATGAGCGTGCGGGCGGCTACCGCCGGTGCGGTTATCGAAGTTGATTTTGATGCGAGGCGCTGATGAAGATTCGAATGGGAGTGTTTGTCGTTTGTTGGGTGCTGGGTTGGGAGGCTTTCCGCGCGTGCGGGCAAGCTGCGGAGGCTGATGGCCTGTTGGACGAGATTCGCAGCGCGATGGCGGAGCGTGATTTGAACGTGGCCAAGGCCAAGCTGCAGGAGGCTGCGCGGGTAAGCGGCGGCGCAGCGTTTGACGTCCAGCGTCAGCGGCTGCAGTCGCTGTACGAGTACCTGGAGGGCTTCTGGGAATCGGTGGACGAAGGCGCTCGTTCGCTCCAGGCCGTCGAGGAGCTGATGATCGGGGACGTCCGCGTGGCCGTGGTCGAGTACACGCCCGGCCTGCTGGTGCTGCGGGTCAAAGGCGAGAACCGCCGCTACACGGTGAAGTCGCTGCCCGCCAAAGTGGCCCTGACGCTGGCCGAGCGCGTGTTGAAGCCGGATGCGCCGGAAAACAAGGTCTTCTTCGGCGCGTTTCTGGCGATGGACGGCAAGGGAGACCGGGAAGCGGCGCGGAAGCTCTGGTCCGAGGCGCAACAGGCCAAGGTGGACGTCTCCGCCCTGCTGCCGGAACTGGGCACCGCGCCCCCGGCTACGCTGCCGGTGGAGATCCCGCCGCTGACGTCCATCATGCGCAAGCTGCTGGCGCCTGCCAACTGGGCCGTGCGCCGGCAGGCCGAAGAACGGGTCCTGCGGGAAACGCTCAAGAAGGATGCCGAGCAGACTGCCGAAGGCTACCTGAAACTGGCGCTTCCCAGCGACGCCGGCGCCGCCCAGGTGGTCTACAGCCGCAAGCTGACCGGCAGCTTCGTCTGCCGCGTGATCCTGAAAGACGTCGCCGAGGGGCAGGTGTTCGGCCTGTTCGGAAACGACGCCCTGGACGCCGCCTATCAAGTACCGCTCCCGAAGGGCGCCATGATGATCGAATTCGCCCGGCAAGCCGGCGCGTTCCAGTGCCGGCTGAACCAGAAGGAGGTTCCCGTCGAGTCCCGCGGCGACGTGACGCCGACCATGCCGGGCATGATCGGCCTGACCGTGCCGGCGGGCAGCCCTTGCGTCGTGGCTTGGTTCGAATTGCAGGGCCGATAGGCCGCGGCTCGTCGCCGCCACGCGGGCGCAGCGGCAGCCCCGGTTCGCCGAGCCGGGCTGTCCGTCGCAAGACATCGCGGCGATCCGCACGGCCCGCAAAGCCGGGCTGCGAGCACTTGCAAGCATTGCGTCCCTTTTTTCCGAGACTCCGTTGGCTAGAGGAGAAACACCATGAGATGGTTCGTCGCCCTGTTGATGGCCGTGGGGATTGCCGGAACGATCGGCGCGGTGCGCGCCGAGGACCAGCCGGAGGCGATCCGCATTCTGCTGACGTTCGGCGGGCACGGGTTTGAGCAGCAACCGTTCTTCGCCATGTTCGACGCGCTGCCGGGCATCCGGTACACCAAAGCGGAGATGCCCAAGGCCGCGGGGTTGCTCAAGCCGGGCCTGCAGAACGAGTACGACGCCGTCGTCATGTACGACATGGCTTCGGGCTTCACGCCGGCCCAGCGGCAGGCGTTCGTGGAACTGCTCAAGCAGGGGATCGGCCTGGTCTCGCTGCACCACAACCTGGGTGCGCATCGCGATTGGGACGAATTCACCAGGATCGTTGGCGGCAGGTATGTCTTTGCCGCAACGGTGCTGGAAGGGAAAACGTACAAGCCCTCGACGTGGGCCCACGACGAGGTCTTGAAAGTCAAAATCGCCGATCGCGCGCATCCGATCACGCAGGGCGTCCAGGACTTCGAGATTCACGACGAGACCTACGGCGGCCTGTACACGGCGTCCGACGCGCACGTGCTGCTGAGGACGGATCATCCCAGGAATTCACCCGACATCGCCTGGACCAAGGACTACGGAAGAAGCCGCGTCTTCTACCTGATGCTGGGTCACGATTCCAAAGCGTGGGCCAATCCGAGCTATCCCCGCCTGCTGGCTCAGGGCATTCGCTGGGCCGCGGGAAAGTAGCTCCGGACGGTTCGCCAGAAGCCGGGCTCGGCGGAGGCCCGGCTCGTCGCAGGCCCGGCTCGTCGCAGGCCCGGCTCGTCGCAGGAGGCCCGCTCTGATTGGGTCCTACTTGGTCTTCGGTTTGCGGGCGGGATTCCGCCGCGCCGGTTTTTCCTGGTCCGGTTCGTCGGCTTCGGGTCCGAGGTCGATCACCGTCTCGTAGGATTGGCCGGGCAGGACGAAGATCTTGCCGTCGCCCATCCGCCCCGTGCGGGCCGCTTCCACGACGCGGCGGACGATTTCTTCGACGCGCGAATCGTCGACCCAGATCGTGATTTCCACTTTGGGCAGGAAGGCCGCCGAGTACTCGGTCCGGCTGTATTCCTCCAGGTAGCTCTTTTGCCGCCCGTAGCCTTTCACTTCGCGGACGCTGAGCGATTCAAGCGGTGCCCGTTTCAGGTTTTCGAGCACCTTTTCGGCCAGAAACGGTTTGATGACGGCGATGACTTGTTTCACGCTGGGACGCCTGAACGGGAGTCAAAGATAAAACGACGCGGGCAGGTCCAGAAGCCCGGCCGGGTGCGGACCAGCCGGGCGGCGTGGGGGCTCCTCCGGCACTCAGCCGATTTTCCACGGGTCGCGATACGGCCGCCGCAGCATCCGGTTGGCCTCGTCGTCCTGGATAAACGACTCGGTTTCCGGATTCCACTGCACGCGGCGTTGGAGCCGCATGGCGATGTTGCCGCAGTGGCAGATCGAGGCGGTGCGGTGTCCGGCTTCCACCGGTTCGATCGGTTCGGCACGGCTGCGGATGCAGTCCAGCCAGTTCCGATAATGACCGCTGCTGACGGGCAAGTGGATTTCGTCCGGGCCGATCACCGCATCCTTGATCGCGTCGGACGAGGCTTCGACCTTGCCGGCCGTGTATTGAATCCAGCCCTCGGTGCCCTCGAATCGCGCGCCGAAGCCGGGCTCCTGAGTCTGGCAAATCAGTTCAATCCCGTCGGCGTACCGCGCCCGAAAAGCGCTCTTCATGGCGGTGGTGTACAAGTGCCCCGGCGGCGGCCAGACCGCGCCCAAGTCCTCGAACTCCACCGGACCAGTGCCGTTCTTGCCCAGCACCCATTGCACGATGTCGAGCGCATGCGCACCGGTGTTGGTCACTTGCCCGCCGGAATAATCCAAGTGGAACCGAAAGCGATACAGGCAACGGTCGATGTGATACGGCGCCGCCGGCGCGGGCCCCAGCCAGAAATCGTAGTCAAAGCCCTCCGGAACCGGCATCGGCTGCCAGCCGGGCCCCGGCCCGGCGCCGCTGCTGTTGATGATCGCGATTGCCCGCTGGACCTTGCCGATCCGCCCGTTGCGGACCAGTTCGGCCACGCGCCGCACACTGCCGCTGGACCGGTATTGGCTGCCGGTCTGCAGAATCCGCCCGTGTTTCCGCACGGCCTGGACCATCTGCTGGCCGTCATGCACGGTCAGCGACAGCGGCTTCTGGCAATACACGTCCTTGCCGGCCCGGCAGGCCAGCACGCTGACCAAAGCGTGCCAGTGATCGGGCAGCACGACCATCACGGCATCCACGTCGTCTCGCGCCAGCACTTCCCGGAAATCGGCGTAGCAGTCACAACCTCGGTACGAGCCGGCGCCGGTTTTCCGGGCATAGTACTCGTTGACCTTGTCGCGGGCCGGTTCGCGGCCCAGGAAGTGTTCCGGCCGTGCGTACCCGTGGCTGGCCCGATTGACGTCGCAGACGGCGACGACTTGCACGTCGTCAAAGCGCATGACGGAAGGCAAGTCGACGCGGCTCTGATTGCCGCAGCCGATCAGCGCCACCTGGATGCGGTTGCTGGGCGCCGCGGCGCCGAACACGGATTTCGGCACTGCCAACGGAGCGGCGGCGGCCGCCGCCTTCAGAAAACTGCGGCGGGAAAGCCATGTCGCGGCGTGCAGGCAAGGGTTCATACTTTTTTCCTTTCCGGCTTGAAAAGCGGCGGTGCTCGGCCGCCATTCGGATTACCCAGCGAGCGGCGAGTCCGCGTTCGGGATCGCCGTCAACAGCAGTTCCAGATAACTCCGCCGTTCGGCGTTGGCCAGGCCGAGCGCGGCGGCCAGCGAGAGAATCTGCAATTTGGCCCGCTCCAGGCCGTCGGCGCTTACGGCGAGTTCCAATTCTACAAAGGTGCCGACGCCGTCGACCTGATCCAGCGCGATCAGGATGTCGGCATCTTCCCAGCGGATGCGTCCGGGCCGCCGTCTTTTGCAGACTTCGGTCACGAGTTGAAAGCCCAGCGATTCCCACAGCAACGTCCACTGGCCCGCCGCCTCGGCCGTGCCGGACACGGGCAGTTCGATTTCCCGGCGCGTCTTGGTGGCCGGATCGATTTTGGGTCCTTTGTACGTCACATAGCACTGCCGGCCCACCTGGCGGATTCGCAGGGCTTCGTCGGTCTGGGCAAAATCGCGGCTCGGGTGCGCAAAATATCGGTCGCGCTGTTCGATGGCGGTCTCGAAGCAGGCTCCCAGCGCGGCGAGCGTCGCTTCCATCGCCGCCAGATCGTCCACGGGGTATTTCTGTTCGACTTCGTAGTGCATCGGCGCCACCGCGTTGTCTCGATACGGGCCAGTCTCACCGGCACGATTGTCGCACAACGTGGCCCAGGCGTGAAGTGGACGCCGGAGCGGCGGCTGGCGAGCCCCTCCAGTCTAATCCCGAGCGTCCCAGGCCCGTTGGCACCGTGTCCCGGTTGACGGCCGCAGTGAATTTGGGACACTACACAGAAGGTGATCGTTCAAAGTGCAGTCGTCCTCCGGCAGAAGGAGGGAGTGATGGCGGAAATAACCTTGATCGAGAAAGACGGCGTCCACATCGTCGCTTTCCTGGATTCTTCCTTGTTCGAAGAAGGGGTGGTCGTACAGCGGCGACGCGAAATCGAGGAGCTGGTGGCACAACACGCCGTCACCCGGCTGTTGTTGGACCTGAGCAGCATCCAATTGGCGGGCTCCGCCGCCTTGGGCATGCTGATTCGCCTGAAGTCCCGGTGCACCCCGCGGAACTGTCACATGGCCCTGTGCGGCCTGCAGCCGCCGGTTCGGGAAGCGCTGCGCGTCACGCAACTGGACAAGATCTTCGAGATCTACGAGGGCGTCAACTCGGCCCTGGCCGCGCTGCAAAACGCCAATCGGGCGGCACCCGGCGCGTGAGCCGGTGCGGACAGCCTCCAGCCTCCAGCGCAAAAAAAGAAGCCCGCCGTGGAAACGGCGGGCTTTTCGCAGATTGGTTGACTTTTCCGCCGGGCCAGGACGGCCCGGCTCGCGGACGCCTTACAGCGGGAATTCGTCCTTGGTCGCCTGCTGCTGGTAGATCGGCATGTGCCGGTAGTAGACTTCCAGGACCATGGTCGCCAGCGAGGTGTTGTACAGCCGGCCGCCGGCTTCGGCGCCGTGTCCGCCGGCAAAAAACCAACTGCCTTGCGCCGGGCCCTCCTTGGACTGACTGCCGACCAGGAAGTCGCGCATCTTCGAGTTCCACTTCTCCCAGACCTCGTCGCCGAACTGCCGGCAGACCTGAGTGCCGTAGTAATTGTAGTACATGTTGGCGCCCTTGCCTATCGAAGGCCCCTGGGTGCCGAGCCAAGCGACGCCGCGCTTCAACGGTTCGTTCTCATGCTTCCAGCCCAGGTACATCCGGCACAGCAACCCGATGGCGGTCGTCGCTTGGCCCTGCCCCGGACTGGTATAGCCATAGAAAGAGCCGCTCTGCGCCTGGACGGTGTCCAGGAACTTGATCGAGCCGCGGATCGTATTGGGATTCACCTGCAGATAGGACATGTGGCCGCTCTTCAGGGCCATCAATTGCCAGCCCACCACCGACGTGTCGCCCGGCTGGCGCGGCGTATACCGCCAGCCGCCGCCGATGGGGTCTTGGGCGTACGAGATGAAGTTTAAGGACGCTTGCGCGGGGGCCATCAGGGCTTTGTCGTGCGTCATGCCGAACGCCTCGCACAAGACGATCGCAGCCAGACCGTGAGAATACATGCTGCCCCCGGACTCGTGCAGGCTGCCGTCCGGTTTCATGCGGCTGATCAGGTATCCCAGTCCGCCCTGGACCGTGGCCTTGTATTTGCCGTCCTTGTGTGTCTGGCCGGCGCCCAGGAACGGCAACAGCGCCATCGCGGTGGCGCCGTTCCGGGCCTGCGCGTGAGTTCCCGGATGATCCGACGTCCGCGGCCGCCCATTGAGAACCGGGCCGGGGCGATGATCGAAACTCCAGCCTCCGTCGGGCAACTGATGATCGGCGATCCATCGCAGGGCCGCCGCCACCGCCGCTTCGCTGGCGTCGCTGCCGCCCGCCTGGCGAACCATGCCCTTGCGCGCCTCGGCGCTGCCGCGCCCATCATAGCCAGTCCCCGAGTAGCTGCCGACTTCCTTCATCAGATCGTTGCGCGGAGCCGTTTCCTGGCCGAAGTCCACCAGCTCGACCGCAATGGCCGCCTGGTCGATGTCGTTGGAAACGACCACGTCGGTGACGTCTTCAGGAATCACATCGCTGATGACTTCCATCGGGACGCTCACGTCGGTCACGGCGTCGACATCCACCGGCGGCGTCAACTGCTCCTCGAATTCCTCGATCTCCTGCAGATCGTCCGCAGGCGGAGCCGCAGTCAGGACCGCCTTGACCTGTTCGACGTTTCCGCCGACCGTGATCATGGCCATCACCAGCAGAGCCACGGCGTGGACCACCATGCTGACCAGCCAAGCCGGCATGGCGGTGAAGAACAGAAACCGATGCCCACCCGCTTCCTCCTCGAACTCTTCCTCCTCGTCGTACTCCTCGGCCTCGGCTTCCGCTGCTTTGGCTTCCAGCGACTGCTGCTTCACTTCCGCGCTCATGTCTCCCTCACTCCGCATCGCCTCGTCGATCAGTATCGAGGTGGCTGCGACAGTCCGAGACCGTCTCGGACACCGCGCACAGGACTGCGAATTCAGGCCCCCCTCCACCGTTAGATTAACTGATCCGCGGACGAACGCAAGGTCCACAAGGCAATTGTCGGAAACGACTTGCGATCTGTTCCCGCCGCGATGCGCTGGTTATTCGCGAGGCTGAGGGGCAATTATTCCAGTAGTCTGAGTCATCCCCGCGCCAATTTTTGCCTTGCCTCTGTCGCGTTCAACGCATTTTCGACTATACTCCACGGCGTTGGGAAAAGCGTTCGGGCTCCCCAAGCCAGTAATCTGCGCCAAAGGACGACCAATCCACAGTCACAAGCCCCGCGCAGGCCGCTATTCCGCGGGTCCGCCGGCCTTGCAGTTAAATACGTATCAACGGATCGCCAAATCTTAATTATCATGGGAGTAGGTGAAAAGAATGGGCAAGAAGGGTAAGGGGAAGAAAGCAGAAGTCGTTTTTCTGGTGTGCGAAGAATCCGGCGAGTACAACTACGCGCTTCGCCGCAAGCCGGGGGGCGAGAAGCTGAAGCTGAAGAAGTACTGCCCGCGGCTGCGCCGCCACACGGTCCACGCCGAGAAGAAGAAGTAGCCCCACGCGACGGCCCGCAGGAGCACGAGGGTCATGGAAAGACGCTGGCGGATACGACCGCACGACGAAGCTCGGATCACGGCCCTGGAACGAGCGGCGGGGGTGTCTCCGGTTGTCGCCAAATTGCTGCTGGCCCGCGGCATCTGCAATCCCCAGCAGGCTGGTATCTTCCTGGACGCCCAGCTCACCGGACTGCGCGAGCCGGACTTGCTGCCCGGTCTGACGGCGGCCGTCGATCGCCTCCACGCGGCTCTCCAGCAGAAACGGCGGATCGTGGTTTACGGAGACTATGACGCCGACGGCATGACGGCGACGGGCTTGCTGGTCTGTTGCCTGCGTTTGCTGGGTGCGAACGTCGGGTATCACGTGCCCAATCGGCTGGAAGAAGGCTACGGCTTGAACGACGAGTCGTTGGGCAAGCTGGCCTCGCAAGGCGCCTCCGTGGTGGTTTCCGTCGATTGCGGAATTGGCAGCGTTGCCGCGGCCGAGACCGCGCGCCAGTTGGGGCTGGAACTGATCGTCACGGATCATCACGAGCTGCGCGATGACGGCCTGCTGCCTGCGGCGGCGGCCATCGTTCATCCACGACTGCCCGGCAGCACGTATCCGTTCGGCGGTTTGTGTGGAGCGGGGGTCGCCTTCAAGCTCGCGTGGGCGCTGTGCCAGCGGGCCAGCGAGGCCAAGCGAGTCAAGCCGGCGATGCGCGACTTTTTGCTTGCCGCCATCGGCTTGGCAGCCGTGGGAACCGTGGCCGACGTGGTCCCGCTGTTGGACGAGAATCGGATCCTGGTCCGGCACGGCTTGGTGAGTCTGCGTCAGCGCCCCCTGCCCGGAATCGCCGCCTTGCTCCGCGTGACCGGATTGGACCGGAAGCCGCAGTTGAGCGCCGAGGATATCGGCTTTACGCTGGCCCCGCGATTGAACGCCGCCGGGCGCCTGGGGCAGGCGTCGCTGGGGGTCGAGTTGATTACGACCGAATCCGCGGAACGGGCGCTTCGCCTGGCGGAGTACATCCACGAGTTGAACAAGAGCCGGGACACGCTGGAACGCAGCGTCTATCTGGCCGCGCACAAGCAGCTCAAAGAGCAGTTCGATCCGGAGACGGAAGCGGCGCTGGTCCTGGCGGGCGTCGACTGGCACCCCGGCGTGATCGGCATCGTGGCAGGCCGGTTGGCCGAAAAGTACCATCGGCCGGTGGTGATGATCTCCTGGGACCACTTGGGCATCAAACCCGGCATCGGTTCGGCGCGATCCGTTGGGCGGTTGAATCTGCACCAGGCGCTGGCCGCCTGCAGCCAGCATCTGCTGTCGCACGGCGGCCATGCGGCGGCGGCCGGGTTGAAGATCGAGGAATCGAAGCTGGATGCCTTCCGCGCCGATTTCTGCGAGTACGTCTCCGGCGAGATGTCCCAAGAGGATCGTGTTGCGGAAGTCCAGATTGACGCCGAAGCCACGCTCGGCCAGTTGACTCTGAAGACCGTTGAGCAGATCGAGCAGTTGGCCCCCTTCGGCCACAGCAATCCGCGTCCCATTCTGTGCGCCAGCGGCGTCACGTTGGCCGGCTCGCCGCGGCGGATGGGCAATGGCGAGCGGCATCTGGCGGTCCGCGTGCGGCAACACGGCGTCACTGTCCGCGGCGTCGCTTTCGGGCGGGGCGAAGTGGCCGAGGAGTTGGCGAGCCTGGCAGCGCCGTTGGACGTGGCTTTCCGTCCGGTGATCAACGAATTTAACGGGCGCCGCAGCGTGGAAATGCACCTGGTCGACTGGCGCGTGTCCCGGCTCCCAGCGTTGGCGGGAACCTGAACTTCCCGCGGCGCCCCCCCCGACGAACCCTCACGCGGACCGACGCGGCGAAACGGAAACGTGCCCTATGGACCCTCATTTTCTCTTCATCGTCTGCCAGCGCGGTGCGGAAACCGTGCTCAAGCAGGAGGTGGCCCGCGAGCACCCGGCGCTGCGTTTCGCCTATTCGCGGCCGGGCTTCGTGACGTTCAAGGTGCCGGACGAGGAACCGCTGGCCGAGGATGCCGAGTTGCGGTGCGTGTTCGCCCGCACGCACGGCTTGTCGCTGGGCAACGTCCAGGGGGACACGGCCCAGCGCATGGCGGCGTCCCTGTGGCAGTTGGCGGGCGATTTGCGTCTCGACCACGTGCATGTCTGGCAGCGCGATGCGGCGATGCCGGGCGAGGCGGGCTTCGAGCCGGGCCTGACGCCGCTGGCCGAGGAAGTCGGACAGATCATTGCCGCGGGGAGGCCGGCCGAGTCGGCGCGGCGCCCGTTGCCGGTGAATCGCGTGGCCCGGTCGGGCCAGCGCGTGCTGGACTGCGTGCTGGTCGAGCCGGATCAATGGTGGATCGGCTATCACCGCGCTGCGGCCATGCCCTCGCGCTGGCCGGGCGGCGTGCCGAAGATCGCCTGGCCTGCCGAGGCGGTCTCGCGCGGCTACCTGAAGATGTCCGAAGCGCTGCTGTGGTCGCGCTTGCCCGTCGCGCCGGGCGACCGTTGTGTCGAGATCGGCAGCGCGCCGGGCGGCTCCTGCCAGGTGCTCCTGGAACGCGGCCTGCGGGTCACGGGGATCGATCCGGCCGAAATGGATCCGGCCGTCCTGGAGCACCCCAACTTTACCCAGGTCCGCGCCCGCCCCGTGTCGCTGAAACGCCGCGAGTTCCGCGCCTTTCGCTGGCTGACCGTCGATACGAACGTCGCGCCCCAGCACACGCTGGACACGGTCGAGACCATTGTGAGCAATCCCCAGGTCCGAATCCGCGGTCTGCTGCTGACCCTGAAAATGCCCGACTGGGAACTCGCGGAGGCCATTCCGGAGTACCTGCAGCGGATTCGCGACTGGGGCTACCACTACGTAAATGCCCGCCAGTTGGCGTTCAACCGGCAGGAGATCTGCGTCGTCGCGCTGCGGACGCGCAGCCTGAGAAGACCGCCGGCGCCGCGGCAGCGAACGCGGCGAACCGGCACGCCGCGGCAGAGGATGGATCATCCCTTGGAACCATGAACACCCGAATGCGTTGGGTTTGCCCGCGGTGCGGCGCAGCCGCGGTGTGCGGGCCGCAAGAGATGTTGCTCCGTCTGCGGACGCTGGGCATGCTGCGCCGCGAAAAGGAACCCGACGGGGATCTGGTCGTGGAACTGTTTCGGTCCGCCGCCAGCCGTCTGCCGTGCGAGCAGTGTCGCCAAATCGGCCTGCGCGTCTCTCCCGCCGAGAACGACGGGGACGACGAAGCCTGGGGCGGAGGCCGGCGTTGCGCAGCCTGCGGCCAGACGATCCCGGAGGAGCGGGTGCGGATGCTGCCCAACGTCACGCTGTGCGTGGCGTGCCAGCAACTGAGCGAGCGCGGGGTCGCCGCCCAGCCCGTCGACTACTGTCCGCGATGCGGCGCCGTCCGGCAGCTGCGGTTGCGGTCCGGGGATGGCCTGGCGGGCTACCGGGTCTATTGCCCCGAATGCCGGCGGTAGTTTGCGTTTCCTGGGCCAGCGTGCGCCGGGTCAGAGGGGCTATCCTCGGATCCGCTGGACGTCATCCGCCGTGACGGTGATTTGGCGGCAGAAGCCCGTGTGGAGGCGGAGGTAATCCAGTTGGACGCAGCTTTTCGGGTCGGCGTGCAACGCCTCTTCGATCCGACGTTTTTCGCCCGCATCCAAGTCCCGGTAATCTTCCGGCCAAACGGTGTTGGCCTCGACGACCAGTGCTTCCCGGTAAAGATCGAATTTGTCGGGCATCCGCGGAAGTCTCCTCACACTCCGAATCCAGTTGCGTTATAACTGTCTCAGTGACAGTATAGGTTTCGTCACAAGGACCGGAAATACGGTAACGATGGTTCGCTCGCCGACCGTCCCACAAGAGGGACTTCCGCTTTTCAAGAAGAAGCCGGACGTCTGCCCGTGGAGAGACTTCTGAGCGCGCGCCCATCGCTTCAGGCGTCAAGGAGTCACGACCTTGAGTGAGCGTGCAGCCGACTTGTTGGCCCACCTGGATCGGATCGCGGAGTTGGACGCGCCGCAGCGCGAAGCGGCCTTGCGGCGCATCGTCTGGATTCGGCACGCCGACGCGGACGAAATCCAGCAGGTGCTGACGGAAATCGCGGACCGTCCGCCGGAGCTGAGCAAGCTCCAGGACGTGTTTCTGGCGGCAGTGTTCCGCCAGGTGCTGGCCCGCCAGCGCGGCGCAGCGGAAGGCGCGGCGCCGCTGCCGTTGGACGACGCCGTGTTGAAGCAGGCGGCGGCCGCGTACCGTCAGTTGGGTCCGCCGAGCGCCGCGCGGGCGCACCTGCTGTGCTTGCTGACCGGGGCGCGGACGCCGTGGGCCCTGGCGGCCTTTGCAGAACTGATCGTCGTCGACCCGCCCGGCGACCCGACGTTGGTCGCGGCGGTCTTCGGCCCGCTGTTCCAGCATCGGGACTACGACCCGGCGCTGGTGTTCCCGGTCTTGCTGGACGGCCTGAAACACGTCAGCCTGGCCGCGGCGATCCTGGATTTATCCAATTTCGTGACGCGCGAGCGACTCGTCGCGCAGCATCCGGCGGCGGGAAGAGCGCCGGAGATCGCCCTGCTGCTCGCCGGGTTGGTCAGCCGGTTGAGCCGAATCGAAACGTCGCCGCCCGCCGCCGACCGGGACGTGGAAGCGGTCAGCCGCCAGGTGAAAGAGGGGGTCTCGCTGGCCATCTCGTTGTGCGACGCCCTGGCCTTGATCGGCGACAAGTCCGCCGTGGGCAAGCTGTACCAGGCGATGGAACTGAGCCATCGGCGGCTGCGCGCCGAAGCGGCGGCGGCCCTGGCCAGGCTGGGCGAACAGGCCGGCCGGGAGACGTTGGTCCAACTGGCCCAGGAGCCCGTCACCCGGCTCCGCGTCCTGGCCTACGCCGAGGAACTGGGCATCCTGGATCAGGTCGACGACCAGTACAAGACGGACCAGGCGAAGGCCGAGGCCGACCTGGCTTTGTGGCTCGCCCAGCCCTCGCAAATGGGCGTGCCGCCCAGTCGCTGTGAACTGGTCGATGCGCGGTGCCAAGCCTGGCCCGGTTACGACGAGCCCGTGGACTGCTTTCTGTTCCGCTTCGTCTACGAATTTGGCGAGGCGACGTTCAGCAACATCGGCATCGCGGGTCCGCTGGCCCATACCTTCGCCGCCGATTTGGCCGATCTGCCCCCCGACGACATCTACGCGGCGTTCGCCGGCTGGCAAGCGGAGCACGAGGACGTGTACCAGCTGGCGGTGGACGGGCTGTCCGACCAGCAGCGCGTCGAGGTGCTGCGTCTGGAACGGCGGTTGCGGGAGGCCGGCTACGACGCCATCCAACCGCACACGCTGGGATTCTTCTTCGGCGACAAGGCCCTGGTGGCGACGGCCATGTGCCAGGGCCGGCCCGGCGTGGCCGTAGCGGACCAACAGCAATGCCTGTGGTGGCCTCGCCGCGGCAGCCCCCGGCCGATCGACCCGGACGTGGCCTACTGCATTTACAAAGGCCGCAAGCTGCTGCGGGCGTTCAATCCGTGACGCGGCCTGCAGGCGCCGCCGGCGCGGATCCGAGCCGCTGAACCAGAATCTCGCGGACCACGAACTCGCCGTGCCCCTCGGCGTGCAAGCCAAGGCGGCCTTCGGCGGGTCCGTCGTGGACGACCGCGCCGATTTCCGCGTCGTTCAGCCGGACCGTGATCCGCCCGCCGCGGGCTTCGATGGCCAGCGTGTTCCAGCCTTCGTCATCCAGCAAATCTTCGCGGAGGTTGACTAGGGCCAGGACCTGGCCGGACACGGAGACGCTGCCAGTCAGCGGCGGTTTGCCTCCGGCGACGATCTCCACACGGAGTCCGGGCGCAGCCGGTTGGCCGCGGAGCCAAATGCCGGCCTTGACCTGCCCCTGCCGCCGGAAGGTGACCGCGAGCAGAAAATCGGCGTACACGTCCTCGCTCCACAACTCGGCGGCCGCCACCGGGGCACGCACCTGGGCCGCGATCCGGCCGCGGTCGACCTTCCAGCCGTCGTCCGGCGAAGCCTTCCAACCCGTCAGGTCGCGGCCGTTCAACAGCGACACCCAGCCGGCGGCCTCCGCCTGCTTGGCCAACGTCTGCCTGGCCACCACGTGGGTCCCGTGACAGTCGGTGCAGATCGATGTCGCGGTGACCGCCCGGCCGTTGGGCCGGTCGCGGCCGTGCCATTCCTCCAGGAATGCTTTCACCTCCGCTTGCTTCGCTGCGTGTGGATCGTCGTGACATTCGACGCACATGGCCTCGACCTGCTTGCGGCCGAACAGCCGGTCAGGCTTGGTCATCAGCATCTCGTCGTGCATGTGTTCGTCCGACTTCCCGTGGCACTTCGCGCAGGTGATTTCTTCGGCCAGGTGCTTGACCGTGATCTCGTCGGTTTGCATCGTCAGGTGGCAAACGTAGCACAGGCCGTTGTCGGCGGCCGGGGACGCCGGCTTCGGCGGTTCGCTCTCGGCGGCCGGTGCGCGGACCAGCGGCGCCAGCAGCAGCGCGGCCCAGGCAGGGCCGGTCGCGGCCAAAGCATGACGCAAGCCACGCCACAGAGGACTCATGAATGGCTCCTTGTTCGGCTCGTTGTCGGTTGGTTCGCGGCGGGGCCGTGATGCGGCGCGCGATCCGTCCGGCGAACCGCGAGCGGCGCCCCGCCGGTCGAGTTTTCTGCGGCTGCCGCTGGCGGGCTCATGCGACTTCCCAATCGTGCAGCCAGCGGTAGTGTTCCGGCAGGTTGTTCCACTGCCGGTCGGTGACCTCGGCCAGCCACGCCTGTTGGCGCGGAGTCATGCCCAGGGCGCGCTGGCGCGAGGCCCGCGCGGCGTTCTCCACCTGATAGACGGTGTCCATCCCAGGCACGGTGGCCGTGATCGTCTCGTTGGCCAGAATGCACTGCAGCGTCAGGCGAGCCAGGTCGTTTTCGACTTTGCTGCCCACGCCCAGGGCGGGACCGTCGCTGCCCAGCGGCGGAAAGAGCTGGCCGCCGATGAACGGCTTGATGGTCACCAGCCCCACGTTCTTCTCCCGCACCGACTGGAAGATGCTCTTGCTGTGGTCCGAGGACCAGCCGGGAGGCATGTTGCCTTCCTCGATATTTTCCGGCGTCGGCGGCAGGCCCTTTTCGCGGGTCTTCGCCGTGCATGGAAAGATGACTATCTCCACCTCGGGAAACGTCTCCACCACGTGCTGGATCCAGGGCCGCGCGTGGGCCGAGATGCCGAAGTGTCTGGCCTTGCCCGCCTGGTGGATCTTCTGATATGCCTCGATCCACATGGCCACCTCGTCGTCCGTGTGGCCGCCGGCCTGGCAGGCCTGCACGCGCCAGATGTCGAGGTAATCGGTCTTCAGCCGGCGCAGGCACTCATCCACATTCTTGATTTGGGCCGCGACCGTGCGATTGGCGGGGTTCCGCGGACACAGGCGATGATCGTCGGCTCCGACGATCATCTTGTCGCGGCGGCCTTTCAACGCCGCCCCGTACGCCAGGCATTCGGCCGCGGTGGTGATGTCCAGATAGTTCATCCCCGCGTCGATCGCCGCGCTCACCATGTCGGTCCGGTGCTTGGCCACGTCGGCCGGCACTTCGTCGCTGGAAAAGGCGATGAACGAAGCGCCTCGATTGCGCCAATGGCCGCCGATGCTGATCTCGGACAGTATCAGGCCCGTCTTGCCCAGCTGCCGGTAGCGCATGTCGGGGTTGTAATTCAGGATCGTGCGCGTCTCCGGTTCGCCCTTCGCTTCCGCCGTCATCGCGCTCGCGGCGGCGGCCCCCGCAACCAGCATCGCGCCGTCACGTACGAACTGGCGTCTGTCCATCGGCTTGTCCATCGCAGGGTCTCCTGAGGCTGTACGGCGGGGCGAATCCGAGCGCGTTCCGCCGAGGTTCGCTGTCCAACGAATGACTTGACACGACTGAAGTCTTGCTGCCGTGCGGCGACGTGTCAACCGTTCCGCTAGAATTCGCAGAAGCTCCGCGCAACCAGGCAAGGCTGCTCGCCGGGCGCCGTCACGGTTTGCCTTCCACCAACTGGAATCCCGTGGCCGACGCGAATTCGCGGAACGCTTCGCGCAGATTCCCATAGAAGGCGACTTGATGACAGCCCCAACTGCCCCACCAGTTGCGGAACGCGCCTTCCTTGGGATTGGAGGGCAACAGGTAGCACTGGTCGGGCCGGTCGATCTGGACCAGCATCTTGTTCCGGCAGATGCAGTTCGCGAAATCGACGAACAGCCGGTTGCCGTCCAGCACCGTGCCGGTGTACACCGAGACCTTCTTGCGGCCGATGTCGAACTTGACGACGGTGACGGGCTCATGGGCCGGCCAAGTGACGGTCGTGGCGGTCGACTTGTGTCCGCCTTCAGGCCAGGTCCACGTGGCGTGCCAGTGATCGCGGATCAGATAAGGGATGCGGTCCTGGCCGTACGGATTGATCGGGGCGCCGCAATGGGCGACGACGATCACGTTCTGGGGCCGCTCGCCGACGGGCTTGAACGCCCAGTCGTTCAGCACGTCGCCGACGAACCCCGGCCGGCCGCCGGTCAGACGGCCGCCGATCAGCTGGGTCACCAGGCAGTCCACGTGAGATTGGCAGCAACAGGGGATGTGCTCCTTGCTGAGCTCCAGGATGGGCAGCGGAGTCCAGCCGTTCACCTTGTGCTCGGACAGCGTCAGCGTGGCGCTCTCGTAGGTGATCGCCGCCGCGCCGTATTTCTTGAGCAGCGCCTTGAAGCCCCAGTACAGCCTCGCCGACGGCAGCACATCGCGGCGCGTGACGTTCTGCATCTCGGTCGCCTCGCGGATCCATCGGTCGGCCAGATCCTCGACCGCATCCTCCTCGACGTTGGCCATCTCCTCCAGCAACTCGCCGGAGCGAACGATAATCAGCTCCAGGCCCAGGGATTCCTTGAGCCGCCGCGGATACCCCCGGTCATACTCGTTCACCGGCGAGTTGCCCCACACGCCCTTCATGCCCTCCTGGTCGATGGCGTTGATCTTGTCGACGTCCTGAATGCTGATGATCTTCACGCCGCGGAGCTGGCTCACGACCTCCGAGGTCTTCAGCTTGGCAGGCGCGGGCACCTCGCCCCCGTTCGCAGCACCGAGACAGGCCAGGGCCGTCAGACCCGCCGCCAGCGTTGAACCCAGACGTTGTTTGGACATCGTCAGACTCCTGATTGAAAGGACTGGCCGCCGCAAGGACCGGGCGCGGGCGTTGTGTGACCCGGAGCGTCATGTCTTTGGCTGTGCCAAGTCAGTCTATCGCCGTCGGGGAGGCCGTGCAATCAAGCCTGCGCTGGCCCGTTTTCGCCGGTTCGTCTTTCTTGACTTCCGGCCCGGACCGCGTTAGCTTTGCTGACATCGCCGGACGGGACCGGTTCGCAAGCCAACGGCGACCGCACGTTTTCGCCTCCCAGGATCATCCACCACCAACCGCAGGAGACTCTTTCATGCCGCAGTCAAGTCGCCTCACGCGCCGTCGATTCGTCGGCGCTGCCGGAACGGCTGTCGCCGCCTTTACCATTGTTCCGCGCTGCGCTGTGGCAGGCAGCGACGAGACGCCGCCCAACGAAAAATTGAGCATCGCCGGCATCGGCGTCGGCGGCATGGGCGCGGGCGACATCAACGCCGTCTCGTCCGGCAACAACATCGTGGCCTTGTGCGACGTCGATCAAAACCGCTCCGGGGGCACGTTCAAGAAGTTTTCCGGCGCCAAGCCGTACCGCGACTTCCGCCAGATGTTTGACGAGATGGAAAAGCAGATCGACGCGGTCGTCGTGGCCACGCCGGACCATTGCCACGCGGTGGCGGCGATGGCCGCGATCAAACGCGGCAAGCACGTCTACTGCGAAAAGCCTCTGGCGCACTCGGTGCATGAAGTGCGCGCGTTGATGAAGGCGGCCAAGGAGCACAAGGTGGTGACGCAACTGGGCAACCAGGGCCACTCGTCCGAGTCGATCCGGGTGTTCTGTGAATGGATCTGGGACGGGGCCATTGGCCGGGTCCACACGATCCACGCGGGCTGCAAGGCCGTGAATTCGGGCATCGACGCCTTGCCGCAGCTCCAGGAGCAACACGAAGTGCCCGCGCACCTGGATTGGGACCTGTGGCTCGGCCCCGCGTTGGATCGCCCCTATTGTCCGGCCTACCTGCCCGGCCGCTGGCGCGGCTGGGTGCCGTTCGGCAACGGCACGATCGGCGACTGGGTGTGCCACGTCGTCGACCCGGTGTTCTGGGCCTTGGATTTGGGCGCTCCGCAAACGGTCCTGGCGGAAGCGAAGGACTACGATCCCCAGACGCAGGGCGACGCGTATCCCAAGGGCGACAAGCTGACCTTCGAGTTCCCGGCCAAGGGCGACCGGGGGCCGATCACGATGGTCTGGCACAGCGGCACCGAACCGATTCCCCGCGCGCCGGACCTGGAGCCGGACCGCAAGCCCGTCCAAACCGGCGCGTTCGTGCTGGGTGACAAGGGCACGATCATGTACGGCTCGCACGGCGCCGGCGGCGTGCGGATCGTGCCTGAAGCCAAGATGAAGGAATACCAGCTGCCCGAAAAGACAATCCCCCGCGCCAAGGAGCACCATCAGGACTGGCTACACGCGATCCGCACCGGCGGGCGGGCCGGCTCAGACTTCTCCTACGGCGGCCCACTGACGGAACTTGCCATGCTGGGCGTGATCGCGATCAAGCTGTTGGGCACCAAACTGGAGTGGGACGCCGAACGAGTGCAGTTCACCAACTGCCCGGAGGCCAACCAGTACATCAACCCGCCGTATCGCAAGGGCTGGAGCCTGTAGGCCGGCCCCTGACGGCCCGCGGACGGTGTGGTATGATCGTCCGCGGAGTTTCTAAGAACATCCCGGCTGCACTTCTTCCGGAAGGAGAGGATCTTATGGATCGACGAATTTTTCTGAAATCGGGTTTGGCGACGGCGTGCTTGGCAGGCGTCGTCCACGGCGCGGAGGAAAACCAAACTCCGGCCGCGACGGGCTTGCGCACCAAGATCGCGGTCGCGCCGCAATGGTTCCAAGGCTCCCACGTCGAGCAGATCGAACAGATCGCCGCGGCCGGCTTTCCGGCCTTCGAGACCCTGCGCTGCGGCTCGTGGGAGGACAAAGAGTCCGTCCGCAAGCGGTGCGAGGAGTTGGGCGTGGCCTGCGGCGCCGTGGGCGGCGGCATGGGGACAATCAGCGACTGGGGCCCCAACGATCCAGAGAACCATCCGCGGTTCGTCGAGGCCGTCAAGACGGGCATCGCCCAGGCCAAAGCCATCGGCTCCAAACGCGTCCTCTCCCTGTCCGGACCGACGCGGCAGGGCGTTAGCAAAGAAGAGCAGATGGAGGCGCTGGCCAAGGCCGGCCGCCTGGTCGCGCCGCTGCTGGAGGAAGCGGGCATCGTGATGGTCTGGGAGTGCCTGAACGTGCTGGTCAACCACCCCGGCTACTTCCTGGTCTATTCCGCCGACGGTTCGGAACTGGTCAAACGCACCGATCACCCGAACGTCAAGTTCCTGTACGACATCTACCATCAGCAGATCAGCGAAGGCAACCTGATCAACAACATCAAGAAGTACATCGGCGAGATCGGCCACTTCCATTTCGCGGACAACCCCGGCCGGCACGAACCCGGCACAGGCGAGATCAACTACAAGAACGTCTTCAGGGCAATCTACGAAACCGGCTTTCGCGACATCGTGGCCTGCGAATTCGGCAAGATCAAATCGACCGCCGAGGTCCTGGCCGTCCTGGCCGAATGCGATCGCTGGTAAGCGCCCCGTGAGCACCCGACTTGGAGAGCGGACGATGCGGTACCTCCGTGCAACCTGTCTGGCGGCGTCGATCTGGGCTCCGATGCTGGCGGCCGTTGCCGCGGCCGGCGAGTCATTGCCGGAACCCGCGGCGGCGATCGCACGCGCGGCGGCCGATTCCGACGTCGAACTGCCGCCCTTCGCTCCCCGGCAAGAAGTGCTTCCCGTGCCGCCGCCCGCCGGCGCCAGCGTGCTGTTTGACGGGCGCGGCACGAACCTTTTTCTGAGCAAGGAAGGCCAAGAGATCGACTGGCCGGTCGAGGCCGGCGCGCTGGTCTCGACGCGCGGCCAGGTGCGCAGCAACCACATCGTTTCCCGACTGCACTTCCGCGACGCTGAAATCCACGTCGAATTCATGCTGCCGGACGAGGGACCGGGAAACAGCGGCGTGTACCTGCACGGCAACTACGAGCTGCAGATCTTCAATTCCTTCGGCAAGGAACAGACCACCATGGACGACATGGGGGCGATCTACGGATTCTCCCCGCCGCTGGTCAACGCCTGCCGCAAACCAGGCCAGTGGCAGGTTTACGACATCCGCTATCGCGCTCCGCGGCGCGACGCCCGCGGCCAGATTGTCCGGGACGGCTCGCTGACCGCGTACTTGAACGGTATCCGGGTGCAGCACGAGGCCCGCTTTGGCGAACCGCGATCGGTGTGGCATCCGTACCGCTACCGGAGCACGCCGTATCTGACGAAGATCTGGGAGCGGCAACAGCAGACCGGCGTGGGGCCCGTGTTCCTGCAGGACCACGACAGCCCCGTCCGCTTCCGCAATGTCTGGCTCCGCCCGCTGGACGACCAGGCTTTCCTGTACGACCCGGAAAGCGACGTGCGGGTTCTACCAGGGCGTTAAACCGCCATTGACGCAGAGGGTCTGACCGGTGACGAACGAGGCTTCATCGCTGGCCAGATACAGCACGGCGTCGGCGATGTCCTGCGGGACTCCCCAGCGGCGGACCGGGATCAGGGCGAAGTAGTCGTCTTTGAGTTGCTGCGGGTCGTGGTCGTGCCGTTCCACGGGGATCCAACCCGGCGCCACCATGTTGACCGTGATCCCGAAGGGCCCCAGTTCGCGGGCCAGGCTGCGGGACCAGCCGATCTGCCCGCCCTTGGCCGCCGCATACGCGCTCATCGAAGAAACGCTGCGGTGGAACACCTCGCTGGTGATGTTCACGATCCGGCCCCAACCGCGGGCCTTCATCTTGGGCAGAGCGCGCTTGGTCAGCAGGAACGGGCTCTTGACGAAGAAGTCGAGCATGCGTTCATAGGTTTCCCAGTCGTACTGTTCGATCGGCTTGACCGACTGCTCGCACGTGGCGTTGGCGACGATGATATCCACGTTGCCCAGTTCGACTTCGGTGTTCGCGAACAGCGTCTCGACGCCGTCCTGGGTGGTCACGTCGGCTCGCACCAGCAGCGTTTCGATGCCGGCGGCTTTGTATTCGGCCAGCGCCCGCTCGGCCCGCGCTTTGTTGTTCGCATAGTTGACGGGAACCTTGGCCCCCGCTTTGCCCAGCCGCAAACCGATCGCCTTTCCCAGACCGGTGGAGTTGCCCGTGACAAGGGCCACACGACCCGACAGCGAAAACGCCATAAACTGCTTCCTCTCCACGTTCCCAGAACCGAAAAAGGCGGGAAATCTTTTCCTTCGCCGCACGGCTTACGACGTTGTAAGGCCTGCCGCGGTAAAAGAAAAGACGCCCGCCCGTGAGAAATACCTTCGGGGACGCAAAGGAAGCCCAAAAGAAGCCGCCCTATGGCGAAAAAGCCGGGCTTTCTTCTGCGTCTAGGCTCCCATCGCCAACGCCAAATCCTGGACCGGGTCGTCGCTGGTCAGCCGCAGATCATACTTCTCCTGCAGGATCTGGAAGACGTTCGGCGTGATGAATCCCGGCGGCTTCGGACCGATGGTGATCCCTTTGACGCCCAAATACAGCAGGGTCAGCAGCACGGCCACCGCCTTCTGCTCGAACCAGGAGATGACCAGGGTCAGCGGCAGATCGTTCACCGAGCAGTTGAACGCCTGCGAGAGGGCGACCGCCACCTTGATGGCCCCGTAGGCGTTGTTGCACTGGCCCATGTCCAGCAACCGCGGCAGGCCGAGCAGTTGGCCGTAATCATGTTCGCGGATGCGGTACTTGCCGCAGCCCAGCGTCAGGATAAACGTGTCCGGCGGCGTGGCCTGGGCGTATTCGGAGAAGTAATTCCGGCCCGGTTCCGCTCCGTCGCAACCGCCGATCACGAAAAATCGCCGGATCTTGCCTTCCTTGACCGCCTGGACGATCGTGTCGGCAATGCCCAGGATCACATCGTGATGGAAGCCGACCGTCGACTTCTTGCCGTTGGCCTGCGGCAGTGGCGGACAGGACTTGGCCTTGGCGATCACCTCGGAGAAGTCGTCATTGGTGATCCGTTTGCCGTTGGGCACCGCCGTGCAGCGCGTGCTGAACAGGCGGTCGGCATACGAGGGACGCGGAATCAGGACGCAATTGGTCGTCGCCAGCACCGGGCCGGAAAAGGCGTCGAACTCGGACTTCTGCTTCTGCCAAGCGCCGCCGTAGTGCCCGACCAGATTGGGATGCTCGCGGAGCTTGGGATACATGTGCGCCGGCAGCATTTCGCCGTGCGTGTAGACCTTGATATCGGTCCCTTCGCATTGCTTTAGCAGAATCTCCAGATCCAGCATGTCGTGGCCGGTGATCAGGATGCCCGGTCCGGCTTGGGTGCCTTCCCGCACCTCGGTGGGCGACGGCGCTCCGTACCGCTCCACGTGCCCCTGGTCCAGCAATTCCATGGCCCGCAGATTCTGACGGCCGCACTCCAGGACCATCTCGAACAGCGACTCCATGTCGAAATTCACATTCGTGACCGTAGCAAACAGGGCTTCCTCGATGAACGCGCTGACGCTCTCGTCGAACTTGCCCAACCGCCGGGCGTGGTGCGCGTAGGAGGCCATGCCTTTCAGGCCGTACAGCAGCGTTTCCTGCAGCGACTGAACATCTTCGTTCTTGCCGCACACGCCGGGACTCATCACACAACCGGTGCCGTGAGCCGTTTGTTCACATTGATTACAGAACATCGAGTTGCTCCTCTTTCCTGAAACGTTGGAACGAATGTCTCGGTGGGCCGTACCTCACGCCATCGGTAACCCTGGCCACTTCACCGCGTCGATTCTTAAGGATTATAATCTTGATGAGCCAGTGAGTGTCCTTGACCCAGGTCAAATCCGACTTGCCAAGGTGTTGAATCGCACGCCAGAGGCCCGGCCTTCTCTTGAAGAATCAGGCTTCTCCTCAGCCAGAAAACCTGTACGCGGGCATATCGTCCGAGCGAGAACCGTCCCTTGCAAGAAACCGCCGACGAAATCCTGAAGAATTGCCATTTCTTTGCGCAGGTTGATCGCCAACGCATCGAGCGGCTTGCACAGCTTGCGCAGCTCCGCAGATTTAGCAAAGGACAGTTGATCTTTCGCCAGGGCGAGGCCTGTCCGGGCGTCTACATGGTAGGCAGCGGCATGGTGCGCGTCTTCAAAATCGCCCCCAGCGGCAAGGAGCATGTCCTGCACATCCTCGGGCCCGGCAACACGTTTGCAGAAGTGGCCGCGATCGGCGGTTTTAATTGCCCGGCCAACGCCGAAGCGGTCGCGGACTCGACGTGCGTGTTGATTCCTCTGGATCTCTTCCGCAAGGCCATGTCCGAGGACCATCAACTGTGCCTGCAGATGATGACCGGACTGACGTTTTGGGTCCGCCACTTCTTGTCCCTGATGGAAGACATTGTGCTTCGCGACGCCGCCGGCCGGCTGGCCCGGTTTCTGCTCGAGGCGGAGCCCGACGGCGACGGCACGGTGCGGATGCCGACGCTCAAGCGGCACGTGGCCAGCCATTTGAATTTGACCAGCGAGACGTTTTCCCGCACGCTCAGCCGGCTGATTGAAGCGGGCCTGATCGTCGAACTGGACAACAACCGCGTGCAGTTGCGCGAGCCCGATCGTCTCCGCCTGGTGGCCGACGGGTTTTTCCCGCAGATCTAGCCTGAAAGACTCCCAGAAAGCGCGACCCAAGACATGACCGATGACTGGCGGCAACTGTACCCGTTCCGCTCGCAGACGCTGACGTTGGACTCGTGGCGTTATCACTACCTGGATGAGGGTTCCGGCGAGCCGCTGTTGATGGTTCACGGCAATCCCACGTGGTCGTTTTACTGGCGGAACCTGATCCTGGCGTTTCGCGACCGGTATCGAGTCGTCGTGCCCGACCACATGGGCTGCGGGGAGAGCGACAAGCCGCAGGCGTATCCGTATTGCCTGAGCACGCACATCGCCAATCTCGTGGAACTGATCGAGCGACTCGATCTGCGCGGCATCACGCTGCTGGTCCACGATTGGGGCGGCGCCATCGGCTTGGGCGCCGCGCTGCGAGTTCCCGACCGCGTGGCCCGATTGATCCTGTTCAATACCGGCGCCTATCCGCCGCCGTTCATTCCCTGGCGGATCCGCCTCTGCCGGACGCCGTGGCTGGGCCGGTGGGCCATTCGCCGGCTGAACCTGTTCGCCCGGGCGGCCTTGCGGATGGCGGTGCACAAGCGGGAGCGAATGACGCGGCAGGTGCGGGCGGGCCTGCTGGCGCCGTACGACACCTGGGAGCATCGCGTGGCCATCGACCAGTTCGTCGCCGACATTCCGGCCCATCCGCGGCATCCCACCTGGCAGGTGCTCGAGGAAATCGAACGAGGCTTGCCCTCGCTGGCCGACCGTCCCGTGCAACTGATTTGGGGAATGCGGGACTGGTGCTTTCGGCCCGAGTGCCTGGAGCGGTTCCTGAAAGCGTTCCCGACGGCCGAGGTCCGCCGCTTGCCGGACGCCAGCCATTACGTGATCGAGGACGCGCACGAACAAATCGTCCCCTGGATCGAGAGTTTTCTGAAGACGCCTTCCGTGCGCTGACAAGGTGTACCCGTCATGACCCTGCTGCCTGCCTGTGCCGCGGACCTGCCTTTGTCGATCGGTTCCTGCGCGACGTTGGCGTGCTTGCTGGAGGCGACCGCGCCCAAGCCGGGCAACGTCCATCGCGGAGCGGACTTTGCGGACATGGGCTTCACCGACTTCGTGGTCAGCGCCGCAGCGATCGGGCCGGTGCTGGAGCGGGCTGCCGAACGCGGCGTCGGACCGACCGTCCTGGAGGCGGTCCGGGCTACTCGGCGACTCGTTCCCGTCAACACCAACCTGGGAACCGTGCTGCTGCTGGCGCCCTTGGCCGCCGCGCCGCGCACTGAACCCCTGGCCCGCGGCGTGCCGCAAGTCCTGGCAGGCTTGACCGCCCGCGACGCAGAGGACGTGTATGCGGCCATTCGCCTAGCCCAGCCGGCGGGACTCGGCACGACGGACGAAATGGACGTGGCCGGAACGGCGCCCCCCAGCTTGCTGGCGGCGATGGCGGCCGCCGCCAGCCGGGACATGGTGGCCCGGCAGTACGCGGAAGGATTCACGCACGTGCTGCAGACGGTTGCTCCTTGGATCGTCGACGGATGTGCCGCCGGGTGGACCCTGACGGATGCCGTGATCCACACCCAGTTGCGACTGCTCGTCGCCTATCCGGACAGCTTGATTGCGCGAAAATGCGGACGCCAGACCGCGGAACGTGCGGCGGCCATCGCGCAGCGCGTGCTGAACGCGGGGGAACCGGGGGACGAGGACTACTTCGCCGAACTGGGCGAGCTGGATTTCTGGCTGCGCAGCGACGGCCACCTCAGAAACCCCGGTACGACCGCGGACCTGATCGCCGCTGGACTGTTTGTTGTCCTGCGCGAAGGCCTGGTCCGTCCGCCCTACCGCTGACCGGCCGCCCTGCCGCGGATCAGTTGTCGGGCAACTCCATCTTCTGGCTCTCGGCCAGCGCCCGCAGCTTGTCCAAGGCCCGCTGCTGCAACTGCCGGACGCGCTCCTTGGAAATCCCCAAGTCGGCGCCGATTTCTTTCAAGGTCGGCGATTGGTGAACATCAAACCCAAACCGGGCTTCAATGATGGCTCGTTCCCGCGAATTCAAACCGAGCAGCAGTTCTCCCACCGCCTGGCGAATGTCCTGCACCGACTGCTCCTCGCCCGCCGTCACGCGGTGATCCGGCAGCATGTCTTCGATGTCGTCGGGCGAATGGGAAAACTGCTGCCGCTGCAGGGTGCTCTGCTTCTTCAGCAGCGCGTTGCAGCCGTTCACGATGGCCCAGGTGGCGTAGGTCGAGAACTTGACGCCCCGCGAGAAGTCGAACTTCTCCACCGCGCGCATCAGCGTGACATGCCCCTCCCCCATGAACTCGTCGAAAGCCGCCGAACCGACGCTGGCGTAACGCTTGGCGATCGAGAACACCAACCTCAAGTTAGCCTCGATGATCTGATTGCGGACATGTTGAGCGTCCGCGTGCAGACGCTCGATCCTCTCGACTTGCTCGGCACTGGCTCTGGACGGATTCAGCTTGCGCCGCAGACGGTCCGCACGGAACTTCAAATAGTTCATCTTGCGGAACAGGTACGTCTCCTCCTCCTGACTCAGCAACGGCACCTCGTACAGGCGGGCCAGGTAGAAATCAGCACCCGCGGGCGCTCGCCGCGTGCGGTTCGTCCGCGCCGCCGCAAGCGGCCGCAGGATCTTCTTGTCCGCCTTGGGTTCGTCGAACGTGTCGTGGTACAGGAAGCCGATCTCCGTTCGAACCAGTCGCTCTGCCCGCTGGCGAAGCGCCAGTCGGCGCTCGGCATGAGCATTTTTAGCCGGAGATTCGTGACCCATTTCGGCCGCAGTTCCGTCGCAGACGCGCGGCGGCGATGGCGATCGAGTCCGGAATCGCTCCCGAGTCGAGGCTGATCGCGGCGTCCGCTTCGTGGTTTGGCAAATCTGTACCATCGCAACCCTCTCTTCCTGGTATGGGTTGATGTGCATTCTTCGATTGGATGCGTTCTCAAACGTCGCCGACGCATCGCTTTCCGGCTGGGCCTTAGTCTCTGACTGACGCAAGCCGACGATTTCAAACGACCGCCTTAAGTGCAATCCCCGTACCATCCGCGTAACCGTTCGTCATGCAAGCTGGCTTGATTCGCCGTAAATATTTTCTGATAAAAGACTTAACAACGGTCATCAGGAATCCAATCCACGTTGTGCGGGCGGCGACAGGAAGCATTACTTCCGGCCAGTGTCGAAATTTGGTCGCCCATTTTGTTGGCAAACGCTGGAATATCGACCGCCCGACCGCCCTTCAGTTGCCGTACTGCAGCCAGTCTTGCTCGATTCTGTTACGGAACAAGGTCGAGCCTGCAAACCTCTAGATAACCGTTGTAGAATTGTCAATAATTGGTTGAATGACGAAATGTGGATGAGCAATCGGGGTAAGTTTGTCATGGTGACTGCAAGCGGCTGCCAATCTGTCATCGAGCGAGTCCTGGAGGGGCTGAACCTCGGGCGGAGTCCTGAGGATCTGCTGACCTCAATCTACGAAAACTTGCAGGGCATCGTTCCCTACAATCGGATCGGCGTAGCCATGCTGGACGATGTGCAGGGAGTGCTTCGGGCGATCTGGTGTCGCAGCGACGGGGCAACGCGGCTGTCTGCAGGCTATTCTGCCCCCGTGGCTGGTTCGACGCTGGAATCGCTTCTGCGCTCGGGGCAGCCGAGGATCATCAACGATTTGGAGGCGTACTTAAGTGCCAAGCCCGAGTCGGCCTCGACGGGACTGATCGTCCGAGAGGGCATGCGATCCAGTCTGACGCTGCCGCTGCTGGCCGAGGGCAGGCCGATCGGCGTGGTCTTTTTTTCCTGCCGAGACAAGCACAGCTACAGGGAAGAGCACACCGCGGTCCTGAGAGCTCTGGCGGGTCAGATTGCGATCAGCTTGGAAAAAGCGCAGTTGATGGCCGAGTTGCGGCAACGGAACGAAGCGTTGGCCGAGGCGAACCGGGAGAAGGACGGGTTCCTGGGTCGGTTGCAGGACGAGGTCCGGCGTCAGACGGAACAACTGCGGCGATCCGAGGCGCGATATCGGACCCTGGTGCGTCTGGGGCGGATTGTCAATGCGAGTCTGGATCTGCGCGAGGTGTTTCGTTCGGCGGCGGAGGAAATCCACCGTCTGGCGCAGTGCGACCGCGTCAGTCTGCTGCTGCTGAGGCAGGCCGACGGGAAGCCCGATGGTTTCGCGTTGGAGTTCCGCCCTCGCCGGCGATGGCTGGACATCCCGGCGCAACGGATGTCGGGCACGGCGGTCCAGCGGGTTTTAGAGCAACGCCAGCCGCGGGTGGTTAGCGATCTGGAGCGCGAGCGAGTGTACCCGGAGGATGAGCGGTTGTACGAGCAGGGCTATCGGGTCTACGTCCAGTTGCCGCTGGTGTGTCGGGACGCAAGCTTCGGCGTCCTGGGCATCGCTTCGCGCGCGGCGGCCGTGTCCCCTGCCTGGGATTTGGAACTGCTCGGCGAATGGTGCGACCACCTGGCGACCGCCCTGGACAACGCCTCGGCCTACGGAGAGATCGCCCGTTTGAAGTCCCAGTTGGAGGAGCAGAACGTTTACTTGCAGGACGAGATCAAGACGACGCACGACTCGGGGCACATCGTCGGCGACAGCGAGCCGGTGCGGCTGGTGAGAGCGGCCGTCGAGCAGGTCGCCGGAACCGACAGCACCGTCCTGATCCTGGGCGAAACGGGGACCGGCAAGGAGTTAGTGGCCCGGGCCATTCACGACCTCAGTTCGCGCCGTGAGCATTTGTTGGTCAAGGTCAATTGCGCGGCCCTGTCACCCGCGCTGATCACCAGCGAAATGTTCGGCCACGAGGCTGGGGCGTTCACGGGCGCCACCGGTCAGCGTCAAGGCCGTTTTGAACTGGCGCAGCACGGCAGCATCTTTCTGGACGAAGTCGCCGAAATCCCGGTGGAGACGCAGGTCATGCTGCTGCGGGTCCTGCAGGAACGGACGATCGAGCGGGTGGGCGGCAATCAATCCATCCCCGTCGACGTGCGCGTCATCGCGGCCACCAACCGCGATCTGAAGAAACACATCGACGAAGGCCGCTTTCGCGCGGATCTGTTCTACCGGCTGAACGTGTTCCCGATTCAGGTGCCCACGCTGCGGGAACGCCGCGAGGACATTCCGGCTTTGATCAATCACTTCCTGACGCGATTCGCTCCCCGCATGAACAAGGAGATCACCCGCGTGAACCGGCGGACGATGGAGTTGCTGATGAACTACGATTGGCCCGGCAACGTCCGCGAACTGGAGAATCTCATCGAACGGGCCGTGATCGTCAGCCGGGGCGACACGCTGGAGATCGACGCCCAGTGGCTCTCCGGCAACGGCGGTGCGGCGACTGCGGCGCGGGCCGCGCTGCCGTTTGCCGAAGTCGAGCGGCAGGCGATCCTGGACGCTCTTCGGCAGTGCGGGGGCAAGATCTACGGCCCCGGCGGCGCCGCGGCCATGTTGAAGCTGAAGCCCACCACGCTGTACGGCAAGATGCGCAAGCATCGCATTGCCCGGCGGCGCGGCCAGTTCGAGCAGGATTGAACCGGCCGGGGCTTGACGCAAAACCGCGTTTGCCTTCTTATTCTCCCAAGGTTGGCCATGGATTTTGAACAGCGACTCAAAAAAGCGATCGAGCGGGGACAGCGCCGGGGGGACGCCCAAGCGCTGGCCGACGCGGCGCGCTCGGTGAACGAAGAAGACCTGAAGCGGCTACACTCGCAATATCGGCTGGAGTTATCGGAGCACATCGAGAAGTGCATCCGCCGTTTGCCGCAGCACTTTCCCGGATTCCAGGTCGAGACGATCTTCGGCGAGCGGGGCTGGGGAGCAGCCTGCCGCCGCGACGACGTGCGCATCTTCGGCCGCGGGCGGCGCGAGAACTACTACAGCCGCCTGGAGATCACCGTGCGGCCGTACAGCCCGATGCGGATCCTGGAACTGTCCGCCAAGGGCACGGTCCACAACAAAGAACTGCTGAATCGGCAGTTTCACGAAGCCGTCGCCGACGCCGATCCCGCCAGGTTCCTGGAACTGGTCGACGCTTGGGTCCTGGAGTTTGCCGAACTGTACGCAGCCCGCTGCTGAACGCCCCGCGTCAGGCGACAGGATGGGGAGGCGTCTGGCCGTGACATCCCGTCGGCGCGACCGCCGCGACGCTGGGGAGAGCGGAACGCGGGCCACTTGGCCCCCCGCGACAAACGGGATTGCGTCACCCTTTGCGCGTCGTGCATGAAGTCACGGTTTCGGTGCCGGGGTCAGGCTTACAGAATTCAGTTTTGGCCGAGCAGGCTCGTCCCATCGGGCTGGCGCCACGATCGGCCAAAAACGAATTCTGTAAGCCTGACCCCATTCAAGGTGCTCAACAGGCTCCTAGCGATCGATTGCCCGCCGCAGCAGGTTGTGGGTGATCTGCTGCACGCGCGGGTCGGGTCCGTTAGGACGCGTGTTGTGGCTCCACAGCGGCATGTGACCCGGCGGGGCGCTCAGGCCGGTGTTCCAGAAGATGGTCGAAGCGTTGAACACGAACCCGCCCTGGGCCGTCGGGTGGACCGTCGCCTGGTAGGGGACAGGGCGCGTGCCGCCGTGCAGGGCAAAGCCGTCCGCCACGACCTCCAGGCCGGGCAACGGCGCCGGCAGGCCGTGGAATTCCCAGCCCACCAGCCCGCGGATCCGATCGCCTTTCTTCATGCCGGTGCCCGCGAAGATCCAGTGCTCCGGCTTGGCGCACACCCAGTCGCCGCCGCCATTGCAGGGCAGGATGTTGCGGGCGCCCAGCAGCAGGCCCTCGTCCGGTCCCACGTAGTCAAACGTGGTCTGCGGCGGTTCCGGGCCCATCGTCAGCCCCTGGAACGGCCCCTTGCGAGAAATGATCCGGTTGGGGCGGCCGTCGAACCCGGCGCGGAAGGGCGTGACATAGCACACGGCGTTGCCCGACAGAAACAGGACGCACGTGCCGCGACGCGTCATTTCCAGCACGCTTTCGTACTGGCGCAAGTCCCAGTACTCGTCGTGCCCCACGCTGATGAACGCCTTGCACTTGGCCCCGCGGTCCGGCGTAAGCATGTCGCTGTTGGAGCAGTAGCTGACGTCGTACCCGTGCTGCTCCAGCCAATAGCACAACGGGAATTCCCAGCACAGGAACTCGCCCGAACCGACAGACTGCGGGTTCTCGTAGATCTGCACGTACTTGCCATAGGGCCGGTCGAAGCTCACATCGACCGTGTTGTTGCACCAGGCGAACTTGTTTCCCGGATCGATGTACAGCGAGTAGGTGTCGGGCCAGCGGTTGTAGGCCTGCCACGTGTTGTCCGGACATTGAAACAGAATGTCCGCCGGCCGGTCATCCCGGACGATGAAGATCACGTAGCTTTGCCAGGGCATGGTCCCGTCGGGATTGGGCACGCGGGACAGCCGGCCCAGATAGACGCCGCTGGTCCAATCGGCCGGGATCACCAGCCGGGCACTCGGCTCCCAACGGCACTCGCGAATCCGCCGCTCGCCGGCGGGCGGGATGGGTTGCGGCTTGCCGTCCAACGGCCCCAGCGTCTGCATCAGCCGGGCGCCCAGTCCGCCGTAGTAGCCCATCCGGAAGATCTCGATCGTGAACTGGCCTTCGGGTTCCGTGCTGACAAAAAACTCGATCGTCTCGCCAGCGACGACCGATTGCCGCGAGCAGTAGCCTTCGATGCCGGGAGAGCGGGTGCCGGCCGGCCCCGACGTGTCCAGCCGGACGTACGTCAATTGCCAATCGGACGTGCCCGGTTTTTCGTTTTCCAGGCGGATCAGGTCACGGCTCGCAGCGGGCTGAGCCGCTCTCAGGTCCGGCAGGAAGAACGCGAGGCCCGCCGACAGCAGGAGGGTCGCCGACAGCAGCAGGCCCGCCGGACGGCTAGACGGATAGCGGAAACACAAAGGTCGGTTCATGGCGTAGCTCCCCAAAAAACGAAGGAACGTTACTCGGGCCCGCGCATCAGGCTCGCGATCTCAGCCTTGGGGCGGTTGGCCAACGCAGACGCCGCAGCCGACTCGGTCGCCGGATGGTCGTTCCAACTCCCCGGCCTGGAAACCGGCCGGCGACAAGACGCCGACCAGGCGCGTCCCCCCGCTCAAAACGCCGGAGGCCGCTACCGCTTTCCGTCCGTCTCGGCAGTTCATCACCGCTGGCCCACGAAGCTAGCAGAGCGGCTCGCGTTCTGCCAGTCGGCAGAGCGTTGATTTGCTTCACTTGCCGCCCGACGAATGCGTGGGGTCTTGGCCGTCAGATCGCAAACCGACTTGGCGGACCAGAGCGCGGTCCAGCCGACGGTGGGAGCCATGCTAGCACCAAACGGGATTTCAGCACTTTTCCGCATCGTTGATGAAGTCACGGTTTCGGTGCTGGGGTCAGGCTTCCAGAATTCAATTTTGGCCGAGCAGAGTCATACGACGTGGCTGGCACCCAACTCGGCCAAAACTGAATTCTGGAAGCCTGACCCCATTTCGCGCGACCATGCCATTGCCAGGGCTCAGATCAATTTTGCTCAGCAACGCCGTCAAGTACACGCCGCCGGGCGGCCGGATCTGGCTGAACGTCTGCCGCGAGCAGAACAAGGCCGTCATCCGTGTGCGGGACTCGGGGCTGGGCATCCGGGCTGAGATGCTGCACAGGATCTTCGATTTGTTTGTGCAGGTCGAGTCCGGCTGGGACCGCACGCACGGCGGGATGGGCGTGGGACTTACGCTGGTCCGGACCCTGGTGCGGATGCACAAGGGCAAGGTCTGGGCAGGGAGCGACGGGCCGGGCAAGGGCAGCGAATTCATCGTGGAATTGCCGTTGACGGAGGAGCGGCCAGCTGCCCCGCCGGCCGAACCGGCCGCGGCCCCACCGGCCGCCGGCGCCAAAGTCCTGATCGTGGAGGACAACGCCGACAGCCGAACGATGCTGCAGTCGCTCTTGGCGCTGGATGGACATCAGGTGCTGACGGCCGAAGACGGCTGGCAGGGATTGGAGATCATCGAACGGGAGCACCCCGACGTCGCGCTGGTGGATATCGGCTTGCCCGGCTTGGACGGCTACGAAGTGGCCCGCCGAGTTCGCGCCAGGTTCGGTCCCGACCACGTCCGGCTCGTGGCCCTGACCGGATACGGCCGGGCGGAGGATTATGCGGCCGTGCAGCAAGCCGGCTTCGATTGGCACCTGGTCAAGCCGATCGATCTGGAAGAACTGAAAAGCGTCCTGACAGCTCCCCGTCCGGCAGGACCTTGACGCGGGCGGGCGCGGAGAACCAGACCCCGTCGTCTCGGCTCGCGCCGTCTCGCCGCCCGCCGTGTCGCGTTCACGGCAGACGCTCCAGGGCCGCGTTCAAGCGGACGGTTTGCCCCGGCTCGGCGTTCACGAGCACGGTTCGGTCACCGTGGCGGACCCGACACGCTTCGCCGGCCGTGCTGCGGATGACGGCCGATCGGAGCTGGCCGGACTGCCAGTCGAAATCGACCTCAAAGCCGCCCCGCGCCCGCAGACCTCGCACCGACCCCGCGGGCCAGGCGGCAGGCAGCGCGGGGAGCAGGTGCAGGAGGAACGGGGAAGGCGGCAGGGTGCAGCAAGGGGCTCCGCTCGGACCGGCGGTGTCTTTCGGTGCTTCTCCTGGCGCCTTCCTGCCGCTCGCTTCCGCCTCTCTCGCGTGGCTTTGCAGCAGCATTTCGGCGATGCCGGCACAGGCGCCGAAGTTGCCGTCGATTTGGAACGGCGGGTGGGCGTCGAACAAGTTGGGATACATCCCGCCTTGGCCGGCCCTGCCGATCGGCCCCAGCAGGTTCTGCAGGATCAGAGAGGCGTGATCGCCATCCAGGAAGCGGGCCCAGAGGTTCACTTTCCAGCCCATCGACCAGCCGGTGGCGGCGTCGCCGCGGAAGATCAACGATTGTTGCGCGGCTCGGAACAGATCGGGCTGCTGCCAAGTGATGTCGCAACCGGGATAAACGCCCCATAGATGCGAAACGTGCCGGTGCTGGTTCTGCGGGTCGTCCCGGTCTTCGAGCCACTCCTGCAGCTGGCCGTGCCGGCCGATCTGGTTGGGCGCGATCCGCTTGCACACGTCCGCCAGTTGGGCCGCGAATTCCCGGTCGACGTCCAGCACCCGAGCCGCTTCGCGGCAGGCCTCGAACAGCGAGCGGATGATCTGGTGGTCCATCGTGGGGCCCATTACCAGTCCGCCTTGCTCCGGGCTGTTCGACGGACCGGAGACGAGCCAGCCCGTTTTCGGATCCTGGACCAGGAAATCGGTGAAGAACAACGCCGCTTCCTTCATCACCGGATAGGCCCGCTGCCGGAGGAACCGTTCGTCCTGCGAATACACATAATGCTCCCACAGGTGCAGACTAAGCCACGCGCCGCCGGTGACCCAAATCCCGTGGTTGGAGGCGTTGATGGGCGCGGTGCCCCGCCACAGATCGAAATTGTGGTGCAGCACCCAGCCGCATGCGCCGTAGTGGGCCTTGGCCGTCGCGCGGCCGGAGACGACCAGCTCGTCCAACGCGGCAAACAACGGTTCGGCGCAGGAGCTCAAATTGGCGACTTCCGCCGGCCAGTAATTCATCTGGGTGTTGATGTTGCAGGTGTACTTGCTGTCCCACGGCGGCCGCAGACTCTCGTTCCAGACGCCCTGCAGATTGGCCGGCTGGCCGCCGGGGCGGCTGCAGCCGATCAACAGATAGCGGCCGTACTGGAACACCAGGGCCGCCAGCTGCGGATCGCGGCCGGCGGCGAACCCGACGATCCGCTCGTCCGTCGGCTGGCGGGCTTGCTCCGTGCGGCCCAGATCCAGCTGCACGCGGCGGAACAGCGACTGATGATCGGCCAGATGAACCGCCTGCAACGCATCCCAGGATTGGTCCGCCGCCTGGGCCAACGCCTCGGCACAGCGGGCCGCCGGATCCGCGGTCAACTCGCGGAAGTTCGCAAAGTTCGTCGCGGCAACCACACGGATGGTCAGGGCTGTGGCGCCCGTGACCCGTAACGCGCCCGCAGCCGCCGCCAGCTGGCCGCCTTCGACCGAAACCTGAGCGCGACTCTCAAACTGCACGCCGTCGGCCTGAACCTGGCCACGCAGCACCAGCGCGTCGGCGCCCGCTACCTGGACTTGCGAATCGCTGTGCGGGCTGGTCAGACGGACGACGCCGCTGAGCCGCCCCGGCTGATCGGACGTGACTCGCACGACGATCATCCGGTCGGGATGCGAGGCAAAGACCTCGCGGCGAATCAGGGCCTCGCCAAGGCGGTACTCGGTGGTGCACACGGCCGAGTCCAGATCCAACCAGCGCCGGTACGAGGCAGCCTGGCGGTGTTCCGGAAACTCCAGCCACAAATCGCCACACGGCTGATAGGCAAACTGCCGCAACGGGACGCTCATGAACTCCCGCGTCGCCAACTGCTCCGCATCGCGCTGCTTGCCCTCCCACAACAACCGGCGGATTTCCGGCAGGAACTTCACGGCGCCTTCGTGATGGTAGGCCCGCGGCCTGCCGGTCCACACGGTGTGCTCGTTGAACTGCACCCGTTCCGCCTGCACGCCGCCAAAGACCATCGCCCCCATCCAGCCGTTGCCCACCGGCAACGCCTGCTCCCATTTCTCCGCCGGCTGGCGGTACCACAAGACCCACTCGCCCGGCGGCGCCACCGCTTCGCCGACCAGCGCCGTCTTGACCGGAAACGGGACGGGCGGCTCGCCGGCCCGGACACGGGTCAACAACAAACCGGCGACGATCGCGACGGCTGCCAAAGAAGAAGGGAGGCGAAGATTCATGCGTCGGTTCCTGATAAACGTGGACAACAGGAATGGGCACCCGTGCCGAGACCGGGTAGATTGTCGGCACTGTCAGACGTGGGGAAGATTGGCGGGGCCGAGCACGCGGGAAAGTCGGATGAGCACGCGGGGCTCGCGCAGGCGTGCTCGTCCACCCGTCTTTTTTTCCGCTCCCGATCCGACCGCGACTCAGTCCGCGGTGGGGGCTCGGTCGGCGGCCTGGAACCCGGCGGCCTGGTGGGCTCCGTCGCAGAACGGCTTCTTCGCGGACGCCCCGCAACGGCACAGCGCGGTCGCCGGCCGGGCCTTGTCGATCGGGAACGCCTTGCCGCTGGCATCCAACACCGTCACAGGACCTTCGACCAGGTACGGACCATTGTCGCGGACACGAATTACGACTTCTGCCATGAGCGAGACTCCCTTTTTTGTGTTCTTGAAGCGAGACAGACAGGGAGTCAGTATAGCAGGAGCAAGCGGCAAAGTGGGACGTGCAACGTGGAAAAAGCAAACCGGCGGCGGTGCGAGGCGCTGCGTCACGAGCCGCTGTGCCGCGTCTCGCTCGCCAGGGCCAGAACGCTGCCGCGCGGTTGACGCAGGATGTAGGCCCACAAGCCGGCGACCGCGGCCAGCAGGGCCAGGCTGATCCACTGCGAGATCGACAGCGACGTGTGGAATTGGCCGGGTTCGTCCACCCGGATGACCTCTTCCAGATAACGCATGACCGGGTACAGCGTCAGGAACAGCGCAAACACTTCGCCGTCGCGACGGCGGAAAGGATAGTAGCACCACAACAGCCAACAGAGGATGCTCGCGCCGACGGAGGCGTACAACTGCGTCGGATGCGCGGGCCGGCTGCGCGGTGGAAACGCCGCCATTTCAATCGTGACCAGACCTCGATCGGTGGTGAGTCTCAGTCTCGGCGGCGCGACCCGCAACAACTCCCGCGCCTCGGCGAACGACGCCACTTGCTGCCCGTTGATCGCCCGCAGCGCCGCCCCCGCCTGCAGTCCGGCCTCCGCCGCAGGGCCCGACGGTTCCACAACGCTGACCCGCGCAGCCCCGGTCTCCGGACTGCGGCTGATCTGGAATCCGTGCAATTGCCCCACCGATCGTTGATGTTTGTAGGGCTCGCTCGACGGCGGAAACGTGACACCCAAGTGCGGCACGTCGCATAACCCGCCGTAGCAGCAGCCGTTCAGAAAACAGCCGATGCGGCCCAACGCGACTCCCAGCAGCAGGCTGGGCGCCATCAGATCCGCCAACGCCAGCACCGGCAACGCGTGGCGCCGGAGGAACCACAATCCGCCCACTACCGCGCCGACCAGCGACCCGTACACGACCAGGCCGCCCTGCGTAACGTTCAGAATCGCACTGAGCGTGGCGGCCGGAGTCGACCGCTGAAACTGAGGCCAGTACTCGATGACGTAAAACAACCGCGCCCCGATGATGCCCGCCACAAAGAGATGAAAACACAGCGAAATCACGAGGTCCGGATCGACGCCCACCCGCCGCGCTTCGCGAACGGCCAGCACGACGCCGGCCAGCACGCCCAACAGCAGCATCACGCCGTAGCCCCGGATCGGCAACCCTTGGGACGGCCCCGCGTCGGGGGTGACTTCCAGCCGCGGCAAGACCAGCCAGATCAACAAGCCGATGACGGTCAGGACCGGCAAGTAGCTTCGCGTGTCCGCATTCCAGCCCTGCCGTCGCCACAGAAAGCCCAGCAGCACTGCGCTGACAATCGCCCACAGGATCAGCATCCAGCCCGCGCCGAACACCGGCAGGCCAAGCACCTCGTGCGGTATGTGACAGAGATCTTGCAGCATCGTGCAGCCCCGCGGGTCCCCCGTCGCATGGCTCTTCGAGCCGTGCGGTCATTCCCCATTCTCAATCCGTGCGGCACGGCCCGGAGCGCCGTGCTACGTCCGTTCAATTCTCCAGTTGTCGATCAGCCGCGTCGTGCCGACCTTGGCTGCAATCAACGCGATCGCCGGACCGGCCAGTTCCGAAACGGGTTCCAGTGTGTCCGGATCCACGACGGCGACATAATCGATTTGGCGGATCTGGGCCTCGGCCAAGACGCCTTGCATGGCCTCGGCCAACTTGGCCGCCCGTCGCTCGCCGCCCGCCGCCAGCTGGTCCGCCCAGCGCAGACTGCGGGAAATTGCCAGGGCCTGCCGCCGCTCGTCGGCGCTTAAATAACGGTTTCGCGAACTCATGGCAAGCCCATCCGGCTCGCGGACCGTGGGACAGACGCGGATTTCGACGGGCACGTTCAAATCCTGCGCCATCTGCCGGATGACGGCGGCCTGTTGATAGTCCTTCTGCCCAAAGAAGGCAACGTCCGCCTGGGCCAGGTTGAACAGTTTCAGCACGACCGTCGCCACGCCGCGGAAGTGTCCGGGCCGGCATTCGCCCTCCCAGCGCCGCGCGACCGCCGGCGGCTCGACACACGTGGAACACCCGGCCGGATACATCTCCTCGCGGCTGGGAGCAAACACCAGATCGGCGCGGCAGGCGGCCAGCGCGTCGACATCGGACGCCAGCGTGCGCGGGTACTTGTCGAAATCCTCCTGCGGGCCGAACTGCGTGGGGTTGACGAAGACCGTGACCACCGTCAAGCCGCACGCGGCTTGCGCAGCCCGCACCAGACTCAGGTGCCCCTCGTGCAGCGCACCCATTGTCGGGACCAGCCCAATCCGGCGGCCCGCAACCCGCGCCGCTTGGACGCCCGCGCGCAGTTCTTCCGCGGTGTGGACGAGTCTCGGTCGTTCGGTCGCCAACGAAGTCGGGGTGGACATACAGCAACTCTTCCTGAACAAACGGGGCTTCCCAAAACAGTTCCACAAAAAGTCGGACGCGGACCGCCGAACAGACGCGACGGTCAGATCGACTCGATGTGCAACCCGCGGCGGCGGCGCTCCTTGCGCCGCAAATCGTCGATCACGGAAGCCACCTCTTTGACCTTCTCGATCCCCCGCATCACCAGCACCGGGTGCGACCGGTCGCTGGACAGCATCTTGATCGTCCCGACGCCCACGACGCGCTCGATCACCCGCTGTTCAAACGACACGTCGTCGATGTCGATCACTTCGATCCGGTCGGTGACGCGTTTCAACAGTCCCGACTCGTGGATGAACCGCTGGGTCGTGAGCCGATACTTGCAGGTCAGCTTGCGGTAGGCCAGCAGACAGCCGAACCCGCCCCACAGCAGCGCCGAGATGACGGCCCAGGCGAGCCACAGGTGCCAATTCTTCGGCCCCAACGCAATCACGGCCACCAGCAGCACCAGCGTGACGACTCCGGCCAAGAGCCAGTTCCCGAACATGGCCCGTGACGAAAAGCCGCCCTGCCAAACGTCGGCTTCCGGCTCTTCGTCCTCGCCCTGCCGCGCACGGACCGCGTCGCGGAAGCGGCCTGGGGCCGAAGCCGGCTCGGAACCGGCAGCGTACGGCTCACGTTCGTCCGGCGGACCGGCAGACTGGGCGGCAGGTTGATTCGGTTTCGGATCCGGGGCAGGACGGCCGGTAGACATGACGGTGATCTCCCTTGCACGGATGGTTCAGCGTCCGGACCATTCCCCACAACGCGCCGGACGGCCGGCCGCATTATAGCTTGAGTCGGAGTCTGCTGTCAGCGCGGAATTGCCGCCCTTAGCTAGCCGTCCGCCCTGCACCTCGTCTATACTTTCAGCTCACACGCCGCGGTGCGGCGCCGAAGGGACGGCTGCAATGAAATGCCCTTACTGCCAAGTCGACAACGATCGGGTGATCGACACGCGGTCCAGCGAAGACGGGACGGCAACCCGCCGTCGCCGCGAATGCTTGAAATGCCTCCGGCGCTACACGACGTACGAACGTTACGAGCCGACGACGCTGAAGGTGATCAAGAAAGACGGCGTGCGGGAACCCTTCGAGCGGGACAAGATCCACCGCGGCTTGGAAAAGGCTTGCTGGAAACGCCCGGTCAGCGACGAACAGATCGCCACCGTGGTCAATGCGGTCGAACACGCTGTGGCCGACCGGTTCGATGTGGAGGTGGACAGCCACACCCTGGGCGAACTGGTGATGGAGCACCTGAGAAAACTCGACCAGGTCGCCTACGTCCGCTTCGCCAGCGTGTATCGCCAGTTCAAGGACATCCGCGACTTTGTCGACGAACTGCAGCCCATTCTGCGGGAACAAAATGCGGACGCAGAAGCCCGCTCGGCGAAAGCAGCCGGGGCGGGCGGCGGCTGAACCGGCCCGACACCGGGGCCAGCGACGGGCGCACCGGGGCCAGCGACGGGCGCACCGGGGCCGGCGACGGGCGCACCGGGGCCGGCGACGGGCGCACCGGGGCCGGCGACGAAAACCAGAGGGGCTTGGCCTCGGCAGACGGGGCGGGCTCCCAAACACGATTCCCAAACAGAAAGGATGGTTACCTCCCATGCTCCGACTTCCCCGATTCCTTGCCGCACTGTTGCTTGCCGCGCTAGGTCTGTGTCCAGCTGCCGTGGCGGCCGACCAGCCGCTGAAGGTACTGATCATCGGCGGCCAAAACAATCACAATTGGGCAAAGTCCACGCCCTACATGGAAAAAGTGCTGAACCGCTCGAACCGCTTCCAGGCGACGGTCGGCAACGCGCCCGGCAGGGACGCGACGGCAGCCGATTGGGACGCGTGGCAACCCCGGTTCGGCGACTTTGCCTGCGTCGTGCTGGACTACAACGGCCAGATGTGGCCGGAGCGGGTCAAGCAGGCGTTCGTGGATTATGTCCGTGGCGGCGGGGGCGTGGTCGCGATCCACGCGGCCAACAATTCCTTCGGCGGCTGGAAGGAGTTCGAGCAAATGGTGGGCCTGCTGTGGCGGGGCCGCGACTACGGGGCCAGCTTGTACCTGGACGATCAGGGCCAGTTGGTCCGGGAGGCGCCGGGCCAAGGCCGCGGGATGGGCCACGGCGGCCAGTACGATTGGGTCATGACGGTGCGCGACGCCGAGCACCCCATCACCCGCGGCATGCCGGTCACGTGGATGCACAAGCGCGACGAACTGTATCACGGCCAGCGCGGGCCGGCCGAAAACGTGAAGATCCTGCTGACCGCCTACTCCGATCCCGCGCCGGGCCGCGGCGGCACGGGCAAGAACGAGCCGATCGTGTGGTGGATCCCCTACGGCAAAGGCCGGGTCGTGACCAACCTGATGGGCCACGTCGGCGAGTTGGGCAGTATGGAATGCGTGGGTTTCCAGACCCTGCTGTACCGCACTTGCGAGTGGGCGGCGACGGAGAATTGCACGATCCCCATCCCCGCCAACTTCCCGACGGCCCAAGCCACCAGCACCATGCCGTAACGGGCCCGCACCCGCTTACCCACCCGTTCGTACTCGCACCCGTGGTCGCAGCCGCAGCCTTCCTTCACACGCAGCGGCTTGACGCGGCACGAAGAACCCGTCTCGACACCTCGACCTGACCAGCCCGGAGGACCTGACGCATGTCACCCAAACCGCGATTGTCGGTTTTCGTTGTCGCTTGTCTGTGCGGCGTGTTCCACTCGGCAGCCGCCCTGGAAGAGCGCCCGCACGTTGAAGTTCGCGGCCTGTACGGCGGGATCCCCGACGAGTTGCTGCAGGCAGGCAAGACGCTCGCCGATCACGGCATCAACGCCGTCTGGATGGGCTCCGGCGGCCTGACCACACAGCGGGTGGCACTGTTGAAACAGCAGGGGGCGCGGGTGTTCGCCGAATTCAATACGATGCACGTGGCCGGGTATCTGAAAGACCATCCGGACGCGGCGCCCATCGGCGTCGACGGTCAAGTCTGTCCGGCCCCGCACGGCTGGCAAGGCATCTGCCCCACGCACCCCGGATACCGGCAGTCGCGGATGACGGATTTCCGCCGGGTGCTCCGCGATTTCCAGATCGACGGCATCTGGCTCGACTACCACCACAGCCACGCCAGCTGGGAGCGGGATGTGCCGGACATGCCCGATACGTGTTTCTGCCCCCGCTGCGTTGCCCAGTTCTCGCGCGAGACGAACACCAGGCTGCCAGACGAGCCCCTGCCGCGGCTGGCCAAACGGCTGCTGGGCCAACACGCCGAAGCTTGGTTCCAGTGGCGCTGCGACGTCTTTACCAATTGGGTCCGCGAGTGCCGCGAGATCGTGGACCAGACGCGCCCCCAAGCCCTGCTTGGCACGTTTCACTGCCCCTGGACAGATACCGATTTCGACGGTGCACTGCGCACCAAGCTGGCGATCGACCTGAAGGCCCAGGCCCAGTACGTCGATGTGTTCAGCACCATGCCCTACCACGCTCGCTTTGGGCACGCCGCCGACCCCGCGTGGATCTCCCGACAAACGGCGTGGCTCGGCAAGCACCTGGGTATCCGGGGCGAGCCCGGCGAGCGTCACAAGATCTGGCCGATCGTCCAACTTGCCGATTGGGGCGAGCCGGTGCCGGTCGAGCAGGTGCTGCCCGTGCTGGACCACGGCACACGCCGCCCCGCCACGGGCGTCATGGTCTTTGCCTGGGGCTCGCTCCGCAAACAGCAGGCAAAGGTCGGCGCGATGGTCGAGGTGTTCCGGACCATCAAGCCGGACTGAACATGAACTCGACCTGCGAGGCAACAGGCGGCCGTGCCGATGGCCCGCTCTGGCGCACCCTACTCATGAACCCGTCCGATCGACGTAGGGTGGGCCAGAGCGGACCACTTCCTGGCGGCTGGAATCGCTAACCGAGTCCACGCCGGTCAAAAAGCCAGCAGCGCTCCGACGCAGCGCCGGCCCACCGGGAGACGGTTACCACGGGCAACCCAGCCGCATCGGGACTCGGATGGCGGCGGCGTGGGATGGATGCGGCGTCGGGAAGATGGTGGCCGTGTTCCGGTGGGCCGCCGCTGCTCAATGGGCGATTCGGGCTCGGCGGTGGTGGGCGCATCCGGCGCGGTGCGCGCGACCGTGCCGATGGTCCGCTCTGACCCACCCTACGCATGACGGGCCGACCGACGTAGGGTGGGCCAGAGCGGACCACTTCCAGGCGGCTGGAATCGCCAACCGAGTCCACGCCGGTCAAAAAGCCAGCAGCGCTCCGACGCAGCGCCGGCCCACCGGGAGACGGTCACCACGGGCAACCCAGCCGCATCGGGGCACGGATGGCGACCGGGCGGGATGGATGCGGCGTCCGGGGGATGGTGGCCGTGTTCTGGTGGGCCGGCGCTGCTTAATGGGCCATTCCGGCTCGGCGGTGGTGGTGACTTCGGGCGCGGTGCGGGCGACCGTGCCGATGGTCCGCTCTGGCCCACCCTACGGGAACACCCCCGGCGAGGTGCCGGGGGGCCACGGACCACACACTACTGACCTGCCTCCTCGCCGGCCAATTCTGCGAACCAGGCGTCCGCGTCCCGTTCGTACCGCTGCAGCCGGCTCCGCCGCAACACCTTCGCTTGCGTCGCTTCTTCGCTCGCGCGGTCCGCCACGGCGGCCAGTTGGTCCCCACCCTGCGACGTTACCAGGGGCGATGCGTCGTCGCTGCTGTCCTCCTCGTCCGAATCGCCGCCCAACTCCTCCATCACGGCGTCTGAAACAGAGGAAGGAGGAAGGGCGAAGGCGGAAGGAGGAAGAGCAATGGACGAAGACGCAGCCCGCACCGACGACGCCGACAACACCGGGGCCATCAGGTCGTCCGGGTCGTCGCTGTGCTCG
>JAAYYU010000286.1 GCA_012515235.1 Candidatus Anammoximicrobium sp. | reverse complement strand
GGTCGATCCAGGCATCCAGAAAACCGCCGTTGTCCGCGGCGTCGGTCACCGTCATCTCGAAGGTTGCCAACTGGCCGAGCCGGAACGGACTGGCCAGCACCAACCCATCCTCATCGGCCCCGTCGCCATCGGCATTCGCCGAGGGCTGTCCGTCCAGTTCGCCATCGATCAACTTGCCCAGGTGAAAGCCGAAGACGATCTCGTGCCGCGCGCCGTCGTTCGCCGCCAGCGTGGGATACGGGGCGTCCAAATCGCCGAAATCCGTGCCGGGCGCGTTCGGGTCCAGGACCCAGGGATACTGCCAGTTCTGGCCATCGGTCAGTGGCACAAAGAACAGCTTGGCCAAGGCGCCCATCAATTGCTCGGGATAGGAATCGCCATAAGCGACATCCGTCGGGTTGAGATCGGCCACCAGCTCCGTGCCCGGCTCGGTGCCGTCGGATCGCCACAACTCGACGCCGTGCACGCCATCTTTGCCGGGGAAATAGAGGTCGCCATCTACAACGGGAAACGCTCGTCCCGCTGGATCAAAACCATCGCCGCCATCGTAGAGATCCTGGATCATGAAGGTGCCGGCGGAATTGGCCGAGTCGCCGTCGCTGCGCCAGAGTTCGCGACCATGCACGCCGTCGTCCGCGCCGAATGCGACGCCGCCGAACGCCGGAGACAAGTTGCCGACCCAGGCGTTCCCGGTCGGGTTCAAGTCCCACTGGTGCATATCGTTCCCGTCCCAGCACACCAGATCCCGGCTGCGATTCACCGCGTCGCCGAACTCGACCACTCCGAACAGCTTGCCCGTCTCGGGGACGTAGGTCAGTTCTGGGGACTCGCTGTACTGCCAGCCATAACCTCCCCCTGGCGGCATCGTGCCGGCCTCGAACGCGTGTATCAGGCCAGCCGTTGCCCCGTCGCTCTGCCATAACTCGACGTGATTGTCTGCGACAGTCACCGGATCGTTATCGGCGCCGAAATCCAGGACTCCAAAGAAGAACTCCCCGTCACCGGCCGTGAGGCTGCTGGGATACGAGCCAAAGTCAACGGGCAAGCCGTCGCCCTTGAGATTCGCCACCATCTGGGTGCCGCTTGCGTTCCCATCGCTGACCCACAACTCCTTGCCGTGATCTCCGTCGGCGGCGGCGAAGTACAACTTTCCGTCGAAGGCGAACAGATCCGTGGGATACGAATTGTCCGGCCCCGGATTGATGTCCTTGACCAGGTGCGTCCCCAGACTGTTGGTTTCATCCAAATCGCTGTAGAACAGCTCGTACCCCGTGTCCGCCGGGCCGTCCGCGTCGGTTCGCAACACGCCGAACACCGCCCCGCCCACGGCCGTCAGGTAGGAACCTCCGGTAGACGACATCCGCGAACCCGCACCGAAATCCCATACCAGTTGCGTGCCGGCCTCCGTGCCGTCGCTCTTCCACAGCTGGACGCGGTCGTCGGTTTCGTCGTTCCAGGTGTCGCAACCATCAAAAACGACAAAGGCCAGCACGCCGTTCGCGTTGACCAAACCGTTGAGGTAGGCATACGGACTCAGGTCCGGGTGCGTTACCGTCGTGACCTTCACCGTGCCGTCGACCGTGCCGTCCGTCTTCCACAGGTCGGTCGCAGGCTCCGAATCCTCCGAATCGGCGGCAAAAAACACGGTACCGCCGACTTCAGTGAATCCGCCGGTCACCCGCCCGTCGTCCAGGTCTGCCAGCATCTGCGGAATGCCCGCCAGCAAGTGACGAGGTTCCAAGCTTTCCAGCAGCAGGCGTCTGGCTTGGCGGTGTTTCCTCGGCCGCTTGGATACCTGTTGTTCTGCGGACAAGCGACGGCGCAGGCGAGTTTGAAGTTGCTTCCGCCAAGTTCGAGAGAGACCGTGAGTCATGACCCTGCCCTTCCCAAAATGTGGCCCGCCATTGCGTCCTGCAAGAAAGCACTTTTCAGAATGAGAAAGAAACCGACGTGCGCTCGCGCCTCCGGGAACCGCGGAAGCTTGCAGACTGTCATGATTCTACTCTTTCAAAAAACGGGTACAATAACGCGGACGTTTTTCTCGAAGACAGGGTTCGGTACGATTGGTCTCACAGCGCTGGCCGAGCGATTCTGCCACGGCCAGGCTTTATCGCTCGAAAAGCCCCGCCTTGTGCGGAAAAGCCGGGTTTTGAGCGACCTCGCGAGGTGCACGCGATCCGCCCGCGTGCCAAGTGGAATTGGTTACCCGCAGGAAAGACAAACCGATGACAACGCCCGCCCCCGACGCCTCTCCAGCGAAAGACGCCCCGCAAGCGGAAGACGCCCCCCGCGAGGTGCGGTACGAACACTCGCAGGAGTTTCCCCGCATCTTGGCCCAACAGAAGATCTCGCTGCTGGTCTCGACGTATCAGGCGGGCAAGCTCGTGGTGCTCGGTTCGCACGAAGACCGCTTGGCGCTGTCGTTCCACAACTTCGAACAGGCCATGGGGATCGCGATCCACCGCCGGCGGATCGCGGTGGGCGGCCGCAGCCAGGTGTGGTATCTCCGCAATACGCCGAGCGTCGCCGCCCAGGTTGATCCGCCGGGCACGCACGACGCCTGCTACCTGACCCGCGCCAGCCACGTGACCGAGAACATCCACGGACACGAACTGGCGTGGTGCGGCGACGAACTGTGGCTGGTCAACACGCGGTTCTCGTGCCTGTGTACCCTGGACGACGATCACAGCTTTGTGCCGCGTTGGCGACCGCCCTTCATCAGCACCCTGGCGCCCGAAGACCGCTGTCACTTGAACGGCTTGGCGGTGCAGCAAGAACGGCCGAAGTACGTGACGGCGCACTCCGAAACCGACACGCCCGCCGGTTGGCGGCCGGTCAAAGCTACCTCGGGCTGCGTGGTCGACGTGACCAGCGGCCAGACGGTGGCGCGCGGGTTTGCCATGCCGCACTCGCCGCGGGTCCACGCCGGACGCCTGTGGCTGCTGAATTCCGGCTGCGGCCAGTTGGTGACGGTTCGCCCCAGCGACGGGCAGGTCCAGGTGGTGAGCCGCCAGCCGGGGTACACGCGCGGGTTGAGCTTTGCGGGACCTTATGCGTTTATCGGCTTGTCCAAAATCCGGGAAACGTCCACGTTCGGCGGCGTGCCGATTGCCGAAGATCGCGAGAGTCTGAAGTGCGGCGTCGGCGTCGTGGACTTGCGCACCGGCCGCCTGGTGGCCCATTTCGAGTTTCTCAGCGGGGTCGAAGAGATCTTTGACGTCCAAGTCCTTCACCGGACCAGGCATCCTTACTTCTCCGGCCCCTTCGCACACGCGGAAGGCCGCCCGCCGATTTGGATCGTCCCGCAGGCTGGCACTGAGGCTCCCCCGATCCGCATCGAAGACACCGGAGCTTCGAGCGGCGCGGGCGAACCGCCTGCCGCGCCGCCCAATGTGCCCGCCACCGCGTTGGCCCATTACCAGCGCGGGAACTCCTGGTTCGAGCGGGACAACTTTGCCGAAGCCGCGGCCTGTTTCGAGGAGTCGTTGCGGATCTGCCCGACGTTCGCCGAGGCCCACTGCAACCTGGGCGTGACGCGGCAGTTTCAAGGACGATTCGCCGACTCGGCCGCCAGCCTCCAGCAGGCCCTGAAACTCCGCCCCGAGATGCCGGCCGCCCATTTCAATCTGGCCATGACCTCGTTCCTGAGCGGGGACCTGGAACGCGCCTGGTCCGAATACGAATGGCGCTGGAAATGCCGCCATTTCGCCAATCGCCCGACGGCGGCCAGCGAACTGGCGCCCCCGTGGAACGGCGAGCACTTGCCGGGCAAAACGCTGCTGGTCTACGGCGAACAGGGCGTGGGCGACGAAATCATGTTCGCCGCCTGCGTGCCGGAACTGCAGAGATCGGCAGGCCGCTTGCTGCTGGCCTGCGAGGTGCGTCTGGCGCCGCTGCTGGCGCGATCCTTCCCAGGGACAACCGTCGTCCCGGCCGAAACGCTGGCGTACGCCGAGCAGCGCCGCGGGTTGGGCCAGATCGATTTTCAGACGGCGGCCGGCAGCGTCCCCCGCTGGCTGTGGTCCCGCGGGACGAGCACGCCTCCGCGGCCAGGCTTCCTGGCAGCTGACGCCGCGGCCCGCGAGGCGTGGCGGCACCGCCTGCGGGTGTTGGGACCGGGCCCGAAGGTCGGCATCTCCTGGCGGGGAGGCAAAGATGCGGCCGAACGGCGGCGGCGGTCCACGGCCCTGGAACAGTGGCTGCCGCTGCTGACCACGCCCGGCTGCCACTTCGTGAACCTGCAATACGGCGAGAGCCAGCCCGAAGTGCTCGACGTGTCGTCCCGCGTCGGAGTGCCAATCAAACACTGGCTCGAAGTCAACCCAATTGTCGATCTCGACGCGTTCGCCGCACTTATCTCCGCCCTGGATCTGGTGATCTCCGTCGACAACTCGACACTGCACCTGGCGGCGGCGCTGGGTGTGCCGACCTGGGGCCTGGTCACCTTTCCGTCAGCTTCCTATTGGCGCTGGTTCGGTGACGGCGACGAGTCTCCCTGGTACACGGCGCTGAGGTTGTGGCGCAAGCAGTTGGCCGATCCGTGGGACGAAATGTTCCGCCGCTTGCGGACCGTCCTGGAGACCCGTGTTGCGGCCGCCTCAGCAACTCCGAGCTAAGATCGCGTTGGCCTCTTGGCATCGACGCGGTTCGAGAAATAACTGCCGCCTGCTCAAAGTAGCCGTCACACTCCGCGGGATGATCGGCAGTGAACACTGGACAGTGATTCCTCGAACGATGCTTACGCAAACTGCTCGACAACTCCGCCAGCGATTACAGCCAGTCGCCGTACTGCTCAAACAGGTAGTCCACGTCCAGGACGTCGAGCGTGTTGGTTCCGCCGTTCAGGGCGTGAGCTTCCACCAGGTCGAAGCCCTCGCCGAAACTGGACACTCCGGGCATCTGGAACGTGAACGCATTGCCTCGCCCGTACAGGTTGTCGTCGCCGGCGGAATCGAACAGCCGAGCCGTATCGGCCCCGCCCAGCCGGGCATACGCCGATACGCTGTGGAAGCCCTGCCCGGAGACGAAAAACCCCGTCCCGCTCAGATAGGCGGACTCCGGACGACTGACAAACAGGTCGTCCCCGGCCGAATCGAACAGCATCGCCGTGTCTACTCCGCCCGCCG
>JAAYYU010000285.1 GCA_012515235.1 Candidatus Anammoximicrobium sp. | reverse complement strand
GGTCGATCCAGGCATCCAGAAAACCGCCGTTGTCCGCGGCGTCGGTCACCGTCATCTCGAAGGTTGCCAACTGGCCGAGCCGGAACGGACTGGCCAGCACCAACCCATCCTCATCGGCCCCGTCGCCGTCGGCATTCGCCGAGGGCTGTCCGTCCAGTTCGCCATCGATCAACTTGCCCAGGTGAAAGCCGAAGACGATCTCGTGCCGCGCGCCGTCGTTCGCCGCCAGCGTGGGATAGGGGGTGTCCAAATCGCCAAAATCCGTGCCGGGCGCATTCGGGTCCAGGACCCAGGGATACCACCAGTTCTCGCCATCGGTCATCGGCACAAAGAACAGCTTGCCCAAGGCACCCGTCAATTGATCGGGATAGGAATCGCCATAATAGACATCCGTCGGGTTGAGATCGGCCACCAGTTCGGTGCCCGGCTCGGTGCCATCGGATCGCCACAACTCGACGCCATGCACGCCATCTTCGCCGGGGAAATAGAGGTCGCCATCTACAACGGGAAACGCTCGTCCCGCTGGATCAAAACCATCGCCGCCGTCGTAGAGATCCTGGATCATGAAGGTGCCGACGGAATTGGCCGAGTCGCCATCGCTGCGCCAAATCTCGCGCCCATGCACGCCGTCGTCCGCGCCGAACGCGATCCCGCCGAAAGCCGGAGACAGGTCGCCGACCCAGTCGTTCCCGGTCGGGTTCAATTCCCAATCATGCATATCCTCGCCATCCCAGCAGACCAGATTCCGGCTGCGATTCACGGCGTCGCCGAACTCGACAACTCCGAACAACTTGCCGGTCTCGGGGATGTACGTCAGCTCCGGGGACTCGCTGTCCAGCAAGCCGTACTCACCTCCCCCTGGCGGCATCGTGCCGTTCGGAAACGTGTAGACGCGATTGGTTCCGGTTTCTGTCCCGTTGCTGTACCACAACTCGACGTGATTGTCTGCGATGGTTTTTGGATCGTAGTACGGAGCGCCGAAATCCACGACTCCGAAGAAGAACCCCCCGGCAGCGGCCGTGAGGTCGGTGGGATACGAGCCGAAGTCTTGAACGGAATGCCACTTGATGTTCTTCACCATCTTGGTGCCGCCCGGCGTGCCGTCGCTGACCCATGGTTCCCTGCCGTGTGCCCCGTCGTCGGCGGCGAAATACAGCTTTCCGTTAAAGGCGAGCAGATCGGTTGGATACGAACTTTTCGTGCCCGGATTGATGTCCACCAAATGCGTCCCAAGACTGTTCGTTTCATCCAAATCGCTGTAGAACAACTCGTAGCCCGTGTCGTCCGGGCCGTTCACGTCGGTGCGCAACACGCCGAACACAGTCCCGCCCACGGCCGTCAGGTAGGAACCCCGGACAAATAGCACTCTCGAACCCGGACCGAAATCCGAAACCAATTGGGTACCGCCCTCGGTGCCGTCGCTCTTCCACAACTGCACGCGGTCATCGGCCTCTGTACTCCCCGTGCCCTGACCATCAGAAACGCTGAACGCCAACACGCCGTCCGCGTTGACCAGACCGCTGATGGCGGCGTACGGACTCAAGTCCTCGTGCGTTACCGTCGTGACCTTGACCGTGCCGTCCACGGTGCCGTCCGTCTTCCACAGGTCGGTCGCATACCCCGAATCCTCGGAACTGGCGGCAAAAAACACGGCCCCGCCGACTTCGGTGAACCCGCCGATCACCTCACCATCGTCCATGTCTACCAGCATTTGTGGAATGGCCGCGAGTAGCTGACGATTTTCCAAGAACTCCAGCAGCAGGCGTCTGGCCCGGCGGCGTTTCTTGTTCCGCGGGACCATCTTGCATTGGGACAGGCTTCGAGCTGCGTGTCGTTGATTTTGCTGCAGCCCAGTTCGAGATGTGCCGTGATTCATGACCTTGCCCCGCAAAAATAGTCCCGTCGTTCCACCGAAACAGACGACCGCTCGCCTGCGCGAGAAGGTCCGCACGGCGTCCCCGCAGACCGTTCGAGCGCCCGAAACTGCCCCCTGATTCTACTCGTTCGGGAAAACGGTACAACACGACTTGCCTGTGTCGAGCGGCGTCCGACGCCGCCTCGTGATCGGCGTCCGCGTCCGGTTGCCTTGGTCCGCAGAATGCGCGCGCCTGGGTGCGTTCGGGGCGACGACCGGAACCGACCGAACTTTGAAGCTTCGATGCCGATCGAGGCGCACTCGCTCCAAGGGAAGGAAAACCATGGCAGCACCTCCTGTCGATGCTCACCGAGAGCACGGCGGGCAGGTAGCGATCCAGCATCGCCAGGGTGGTCACGATCAAACGGCGAATGGCTCGGTCGTCCAGGGTAGCCGGACGCTCACACGATAGGCCCCGCCTGTGAGCGTCAGCCGCTTGGCCGCGATCCGGCAGGTTTGGCCACTGAAAACAGCCGCCAGGGAGGGAGCTAGCAAAAAGAAGAGCCGCGTTACATCCCTGCGTATGTGACGCGGCTCATTCCAGCATTCTTTGGCTAACCACTACAATCGGCACAATCGGCAGGGTCAGTTTAGCCTTTTGCCGCCTATTTGCGATCCGGATGTGATAGCACCCTCGCCAACCACGCAGCCCAGGCACGCGGCACCAGGCGGCCGTCCATGCGATCGCCGCCGACTGGGCTTGGCTGTGAACGTAGCCGCTTGCCGCGTCCACGAGCGGAAGTGGCCTGTGGCACTGGCGTCGCGACGTGGGCAACGTAGCCGCCGGGCCGCAATCCGGCAGGTGATGCCCCCGTTCCTGCCCCCGCGTCCCGCCGTTCGCCCGCGTCGCGTTCAGGGGCGTTGTGGCCTGTGGCCCGGCGTCGCGACGTAGCCGCTCGGCCGCGATCCGGCTACCGGACGCCCACACGATATGCCCCGCCTGTGAGCGTCAGCCGCTTGGCCGCGATCCGGCAGGTGCTGGCCGCCATCGTGACCATTCCCGTCCCACGTCCCCAGGCATCCGGCCGCCCACACGATCGGCCCCGCCTGTGAGCGTCAGCCGCTTGGCCGTGATCCGGCAGGTGCCGCTCTTTCCGCCCCCGCGTCCGGCCGTTCGCCCGTGCCGCGTTCACGGGCGGAAGTCGCGTCCCTGTGGCCAAGTGGACTGGCGTCGCGACGTGTACGACGTAGACGTCTGGCCAGAATCCGGCAGCCGGACGCTCACACGATCGGCACCGCCTGTGAGCTTCAGTCGCTTGGCCACGATCCGGCAGGTGCCGTCATTCCCGCCCAGGTCGCCCACGTTCGTCCGTGTCGCGTCCACGGCGGTAAGTCGCGTCCCTGTGGCCAACGACCCCTGGTGTCGCGACAGACGCTGGGCCGCGATCGGCACGAATGTATCAGGGACGACTTGAATCCAGAGCCGGTTTTGGACGACAACATAAAGGTGGACCTACATGCGTTGGCGGAAGGCAGCTTGCGGCTGCTAGCGACTGATATGAACAACGTCAAGGAGCAGGCAATGAACCTGAGTGACTGGCAACCGACCATCCAGCAGATGATTGCGGAATGCAATCATGTGCCAAATGAATCCGGCAGGTCCAGAGTATTGATGGCATGGCGAGTTAAGCTGGCACAAGAGCCGCACGTCTTGCATGCGTTCCAGATCGACAGAATCGTGCGAGCAGTCCGGGACAGGCTCACGAGCGACAGCCTGCAACCAAGCAGCTATTCTCCGTCGTCGCCCACTCTTGCGGGTGCAGCGAGTCTTCTTTGACGCAGAGTTCGGCAGCCGCTCATCCCCACGATCGCCGCCGCCGTGTCGTCAGCCGCTTGGCCAGAATCCGGCATCCGGCCGCTCACACGATCGGCACCGCATGTGAGCGTCAGACGCCTGGCTGCGATCCGGCAGGTGCTGGCCGACCACGACGTCCCCAGGCATTCGGACGCCCACACGATCGGCACCGCCTGTGAGCGTCAGCCGCCTGGCCACGATCCGGCAGGTGCCGTCATTCCCGCCCAGGTCGCCCACGTTCGTCCGTGTCGCGTCCACGGCGGGAAGTCGCGTCCCTGTGGCCAAGTGGACTGGCGTCGCGACGTGGGCGACGTGGGCGTCAGGCCAGAATCCGGCATCCGGACGCCCACACGATCGGCACCGCCTGTGAGCGTAGGCCGCTTGGCAGCGATCCGGCTGGTGCTGGCATCCGGACGCCCACACGATCGGCACCGCCTGTGAGCGTAGGCTGGCCGCGATCCGGCAGGTGCTGGCCGACCACGACGTCCCCAGGCATCCGGACGCCCACACGATCGGCACCGCCTGTGAGCGTAGGCTTGGCCGCTAATCCGGCTAGGTCTGGCCGCCGCCCACGTCGCCCAGTTTGGACCGTGTGGCGGTCACGGGCAGAATCCGCGTCATTGGTGCAGCCTGGCCCCGGTGGCGGGACGCAGCGGCCCGGACGCGATCCGGCAACGCGCGACCGCAGGCAAGGCGGCGTGCATATTCCGGCCCCAGCGGGGCCTTTCCTACGCTGGCCGCCCTGATCTGCGGGGATTTCTAAAGCATCGGCCTCTGTCTGAGCTCGTTCACTCAACGGTCAGAATTCAAGAAGCGGTCTACCGTTGGTACGTTATTCGCAGAAGCAGGGAGGTTCGAGAATCCGTCGGCATTTTCGGAAAAGTCGCTTGAACCCGCAAAATCGGGTGTTAATCTAAATGCTGATTTGTTACCCGACGGTGACCGTCCGTCGCCGTCTGGTGGCGCTCCCACAGTTGGCGCACGTTTTTCTTTTTCCTTGGCCCCCCCAGTGTGGAGCGGTTCCGCCAGCGACTGCGAACGCGCTGCCTCGCGCGAGGGCTTCTCCGTGCCACTCGGTTGCAGAACTGGACGTGTGACGACTGACCAACTGATAGCTAACCGACGGACTTTCTGACTTAGTGACTTGTGGGCCCGATTCCCGATTATTTATCGCCGACCATTCCCCTCCCACCAAGCGAGGTTTCACCATGACCAGCCGAAAGACTACGACCACATTGCGGTCCACGAACCAGACGAAGAAGTCGCGGAGCCGGCGGCGTGGCCGCATGCTGCTGCTGGAGTGGCTGGAAGATAGAAGGCTGTTGGCAAGTTTCCTTGTTAACCTTGTTTTTCGCAACCCATTGTACACAGCTAGGAGCGGCGAGCGAAGGCGGTTCGCGAGGGTCAGGTTGGAGGACGCGGTAGGCGTTGCGAGAGGATCTTGGCGGGCGAGGGGAAGCCCAATTGTTGCAGGAGTTGTCGCTGACGTGAAGTGAGACGCGTGGCTTGGACTTCGCGACCGAGGCGGGTGTGATGAATCAGGATCGTGTAATTGGTGAACGCTTTCAGAATGGTCTGTGTGGTGATCCGCTGTTCCTTGACCGGAGCGTCGGCGGGCAGGCTTTGGCGATACATCCGCTGGATCAGGAAGTACAGCGTGAGCGTGAACATCAACAAGAACACCAAGGCTTCGACGCGTTCCGGCGTGTGCAGATACACGGGGTGCACGGCCAGCGGGCCCTTGAAGATGTGGTTGACTTGTTCACTGTAGCTCTGCTGCTTGAATTTCGTAAAAAGTACGTTGGCGCTGGCTTGCGGCGGAGGCACGGTCGTCACCAACGCCGAGTAGCCGTCGTACTGTTCGTCGTGCTTCACGGCGGCGGCGGCGAAGTCGAACGTGATGCGCCCCGAATTCTTTGGGATTGGAAGTGCCAGAATCTGTGAGACAGGCTAAGAATAACCGGAGATGGCTGTTCTGGCGGGGAGATGTAAGGGGGGGAGGGACGTCCGTGCCCCGGAGTTTCT
>JAAYYU010000284.1 GCA_012515235.1 Candidatus Anammoximicrobium sp. | reverse complement strand
GTGTAGTTCACGGTCCGGTAGCAGGTCTCGTACACGGGCTTGCAGACCGTATAGCAGACTTCCTTCGTCTTGGTTTCCCAGACCGGCTTGCAAACCGTGTAGTTCACGGTTCGGTAGCAGGTCTCGTACACCGGCCGACATACCGTGTAACAGATCTGCTTCGTCCTGGTCTCCCAGACGGGCCTGCAGACGGTGTAGTTCACGGTCCGGTAGCAGGTCTCGTACACCGGCCGGCAGACCGTGTACATGCACTCGCGGTAGCACGTTTGCGGGACGTACTTAACGCAGTTGATGGTGCGGGTTTCGCAGACAGTGTCCCGCACCGTGCGGTAACACGTCATCTGCTGCTTCTCGTATACGACCTTGCGGCAGGTCTTCATGACCGTGTAACACTGCGGCTTCTGAACGCACGTTTCCGCCACCTCGACGCCGCAACCGGCCTTCTGGTAGCAACTCGCGCCAAAATAGGCAGCGCTCGCCGTGTCCGTATACGCGGCGACAAGCAGCACCGCTGCCGCCGCTACGCCATACATCGTCTTCATTGCGATCTCCTTGCTTGGCAAGCTTGAACGGGTTTCAGGGTCTGGTCACTGCTCTCCTGGCAGGCGGTTGCACCGTTCTAGCCGCCCCCGTCCATGTTTCGTAGCCAAGCCACCCACATCCATGAATTCCGCAGACAACAGGTCGCCTTCCACCCGCTGCCTCTCCGGTTTTGCCCACCCGGTATCCGATCTGGGCAAACTGCTACGACACTGACGGCCAGTTAAGATGCGTCCTATGCGATATATACATCGTCATTAACGACTTGCCCAAACAATGAAACTGTTTTGCAAGCGGGATTATGGCGCGCGTTCCACTAGCAGCGATCATGTCGCCTGGATGAGCCTTCCGGCTTGGGCGGGCTCCATCGTTTCCTGATACGACCACTGCGATCCGCCGCCGCCTCACAACCCTCAAATTTTACATCGGAAACCTGCGGAGGTATCTCGAACCCATTCTTGAAATCCGCGCGTTCAGACTGCTATCTGCCGTGTCGACAAGCGTGGGCGGAGCCTGCCTGCCGTGAGGCTGCAGTGCTAGTCTCCTCTGGTCGCCGCGTGTGGGACCGATCGCGAGGTGGACGTCCGGTCATGGGGACGGCATTCGTCACCAATCCCGCTTTGTCGATCAGACGCTGCCTGACGGGCCCCGCGGCACACCCCCTTTGCCAAATCCAGTACCGCCCCTTAAACTGTGGGCAGTTTCCCCGATTTGGAACTTCTAACAGCGATGAGAGGTGTGGAAATGTCTGACTCGGTCTTCAAAAAAATCGAGATTGTGGGCACGTCGAGCAAATCGTTCGATGAGGCGACAGCCAACGCGGTCGCGAAAGCTTCCGAAACGATGTCGGGCCTGAGCTGGTTCGAGGTAGTCGAACTTCGCGGGGCCATCGAAAACGGCAAGGTGAAGCAATACCAAGTCACCGTTCGCATCGGCTGCAAAGTCGATTGATTTGATGCGGCGCTCAGGCAGCGCGCCGATTGCTACGGTACTTTGGGGTGGAAGGTAGGGTATCCGTCCAGGCCGTTGGGCGAAAGAAATCGTGTCCGCACAGATAGCAGCGGACACGAACCAGGAAGGGGCGAATGAAGATGGCCAGTCGGCTGTCATCCTCCTGGGTCTTCCGCAGTTTGTCCGATCCGCAGTGTGGACACCTCATTTCGATATCCCTCCATGGTGTGCAGGCCGTAACTGCCGTTGCTCGGGTCAGCGATCTCGTCCGCTTTCCCAACCCCGCTTTGGCCGTTGATCGGCAGCCGATCGATGAGCCGTCCAAGATTTGAAGCCCCGGCTTGGCAACCGGCATGACTGCTACAAGAGATGTCTTTTCGACCGGAAAAACCGGTATTCTGCGGCCTAGTGAAGCGGCGAGAGGCACACGGCGAGTTCATCGGCCCCTGCGTTTTTTGGGTCTCGACCGGGCGGCCCCCCCCAGAATCGCTGATTTGTTTACATGTTGGGCTGTATATCCCTCGCCGTTGCTACGGCCCGTCCGTCAGTCTTTGCGTGACGCCGATCAGCGAGTATACTTGGGCCTTTGGCCAGCGCGGCCCGCCGTGAAGAGCCGGGTTCTTCTGTTGGCCTTGTCCTTCTAACCCCTTTGTTTCGTGTGCCGATGGCCAAATACCTCGTCCGCTACGGCGTGATGCGTCACTTGGCGATTCTCTCTGCACGCGGAGGGACGATGTTTGCCCGTGGAACGAAAGTGATCGCCCGCACTAGCCGCGGGCTGGAGGTCGGGATCGTCCTCGGCGAGGCCAGCCAGGACAAGTCCGACGAGCCGAAGGCAGCGTCCGAGGGGCAAATCCTGCGCGAGATGACTCCTGAAGACACCAACGAAGCGGAGCACATCCAAGCGTCGGCCAAGACGGAATTCAACCTGTGTCGGCAACACGTCGAGGAACTTGGCTTGCAGATGCAGTTGGTGGACGTCGAGCATCTGTTTGGCGGCGAGCGGATCATCGTCTACTACTTGGCGGAGGGACGGATCGATTTTCGGGAATTGGTCAAGCGGTTGGCGGGCGAGTTTCAAACCCGCATCGAAATGCGGCAGATCGGAGTGCGAGACGAAGCCAAGTTGTTGGCGGACTTCGGCGACTGCGGCAAGCCCGTGTGCTGCAACACGCACCTGGTCGAGATGCCGCCAGTCTCGATGAAGATGGCCAAACTGCAGAAGGCAACGTTGGACCCGACCAAAATCTCGGGCCGCTGCGGCCGGCTGAAATGCTGCCTGCGTTACGAATACGATACGTACGTGGAATTCCAGCGGGCTTTGCCCCCAGTCGGTTCGGAAGTGACCGTCGAGAAGGGGCAGGCACGCGTCATTGGACAAGAAATCCTGACCCAACAGTTGCTCGTGGAAATGCCAGACAACCGGCGCGTCCTGGTCGATCTGAAGGACGTGTTGTCGGTAAATCGGCGAGGCGGGAAGGGGAAAGGGAGCCGTTGACGGCGGGAGCGAAATGCCGGCAGAAGAACATCCTCTTGTGCAGTTGCTGAAACGCGATCAGCGCTACCGGCTGGAAGCCTACCAGTTCGTGCGCGAAGGACTCGATTATGCGCAACGCGTGCTCGGCATGGGCATCAGTCGGTCGTCGCGCCGCGGGGAAAGACCGACCGGGGAGTCGCACTTGTCGGGCCAGGAACTTTCCGAGGCGCTGCGCCGGTTTGCGATCGAGCAATTCGGCTTCATGGCCAAATGGGTGCTCAACAGCTGGGGAATCCACTCGACCAGCGATTTTGGCGAACTGGTTTACAACATGATCGCCGTGAACCTGATGCGCAAATCGGAAACGGATCGCCGAGAGGACTTTGACGACGTTTACGATTTCGACGAAGCCTTCGTGCGCCAATTCCAAATCCATCGGCCGGGATGAAATGAATCGACGAGGATCGCGGAAGCCGGTCGCTGCGGCACCGGACAAGACAGACGGCCAGACGCAGGCCGAACACGCAACGGCGCGGGACGACAGGCCTCCGCCTCGACCCCGGCGCGGAAATCACTGGCTGCTGGGTGCCAGCGCGCTGCTGTTTCTGGCTTGGCTGGCCGTGCTGGCGTGGCTGGCGTTTCGTTAGGTGAGGGATTGCTGCCTGCGAACCCAAGGGCGACAAGGAGGTCGCAATGGCTTGGTTTTTGCTCCTCTGGTCGGCGGCGCCGCTGTCGGCTCCGGACGCAATCGACACGTTGATCGTCTGTCCTGCTTCGTTCGTCACCGCGCTGAAGCCTTGGATCGCGCATCGAACCCAGCAGGGGCGCCGCGTCCAACTGTCCCAGGTCACGGCGACGTCGGAAGCCGTGCGGGCCACGATCCGTCAGACCGCGCGGCAAGGCCATTTGAAATACGTACTGCTGGTCGGCGATGCGGAAGCGGCGGAGGGCGAGCACGGGCCGCAGGCCGGCAGAGGGTGCGTGCCCAGCGGACGCATCGCCGCCAAAGTCAACGTGGCATGGGGTTCAGAACCCGAAATCGCCACAGACAACTGGTATGCCGATCTGGATGACGACCAGCTTCCGGACGTGGCCCTCGGTCGCCTGTGTGTCCGCAGCCCGGAAGAAGTGCAAACCCAAGTCCGCAAAATCCTGACCTACGAAAAGTATCCGGAGCCCGGCGGTTGGCAGCGCCAGATCAACCTGGTCGCGGGGATCGGCAGTTTGGGCCGTTTGGCCGACACCGTGCTGGAACTGACCACCCAGAAGTTCCTCACCGACGGAATTCCCGCGGCCTACCAGACCACGATGACGTATGCCAACTGGCGCAGCCCCTTCTGTCCCGACCCGAGCCGGTTTCGCGAGGCGACGCTGTTCCGTCTGAACGAAGGCTGCCTGTTCTGGATCTACATCGGCCATGCTCAGCAACGTTTCCTCGCGCCGATCTTCGTCCCCGGCGCTGCCTTTCCGATCCTGGACGCGGATGATGCCAGACGCGTGAACGCCGTGCAGGGACTGCCCATTGCGGTTTTCCTGGCCTGCTACACGGGCGCCTTCGATCAGGCAGAAGACTGCTTGGCCGAAGCGTTGCTGCGGGCCGAGGGCGGTCCCGTGGCGGCGATTTGCGGCTCGCGCGTGACCATGCCTTACGGGATGGCCGTGATGAGCGACGCCTTGCTGGACGAGTTCTTCGTGCATCGCCGCGGTACGCTGGGCGACTTGTTTCTGGCAGCCAAACGCCGCATGGGGGCCGACGACAAGGACAATCCCCGCCGGCAACTGCTGGACGCCCTGGCCGCCGCCATCAGTCCGGCCGCAGACCAATTATCGGCGGAACGCGTCGAGCACGTCGCGCTGTTCAACCTGTTGGGCGACCCGTTGTTGCAACTTCCTCAGCCGCGTCCGATCGAGGTCCACGCGGCCGACAGCGTGCGGGGCGGCCAGTCCTTGAGCGTCTCCGGCTCTTGCCCCCTGGCGGGTGAGGGCTGGATCGAACTGGTTTGTCGCCGAGACCGCACGCGGGTCAGTCCGCCCGGCCGCAGCCAGTTTGTGCCCACGTATGAATTCGTACGTTCCTTTCAACAGACGTATCGGCAAGCCAACGATCCCGTGTGGGTCGCGAACCCGTTCACGTCGAACGGCGGCAATTTCGAAATGCAGTTGGCCGTGCCCCCGGACTGCAGCGGACCCTGCCACGCGCGGGTCTGCGTTATCGCCCCAAGCGGTGTCGCCCTGGGCGCGGCGGATGTGTTTGTGGAGCGTGTTGCCGAGCAGCCGAGACCGGTCTCTCTGCAGGCGGCCCAGCCTCGCAAAGCGGTGCGGAAGTGAACATGGCACAGGCATCGCAGCGGACCTGCCGGCCTGGGATTTCCGACTGGCAGGCGGACAGCCTGTCCTGCGCACCGGATTCTACGCACCGATGATGCGGGCTCGTTTCGCTCCGCGCCATGCGGCCAGCCTCGTTCACTCCGGCAGCGGCTTGCCTTTGGTCTCCGGGGCCAGCCAGATCAAGACCATGCCCAAAACGTAGACCAAGGTGATCGCCGCCATTGCCCTGCCGTAGTCCCCGCCAAACAACGCCACCAAGTAGCCCATATAGACCGTGCCGACCGCCGCCATGATCCGGCCGAAATTGAAGCACAGTCCTTGTCCGGTCGCCCGCACTCGCGTCGGAAACAACTCCGGCAGGTACAGCGGCAGCCAGCCGTAGAAGGCCGCCGTGACGGTGCCCACCACGCCGACCACGATCACAAACCACAAGTTGTAGGTATCGAGGCAGCGGAACAGATAGGCGCACGAGCCCAACGAGGTCAGGCAGAGCAGCGTGTACACCGGGCGGCGGCCCCAGATTCCGCCCAGCACCGGCGCGACAAAGCAGCCGAGGATGGCGCCAATGGCCAGCATCATCTGCACCCAGGCTTTCGACCTCGCTGTACTCTGGCGGACGGTTTTCCATTGATCGTCCGTGAGGGACACTTTGAGAACGCTCAGTTTGCTCTGCGGATCTTGAGCCTGGTCGAACTTGGCAATCGCCGGCGGATTCAGAAACTGTTTGCCCGCCTCAACCTGGGTCATCTGGTCCACCCAGACCGGAATCCACCCCGAGACGGCAGCCCAGGTGCCGATTAACGGCACGGAAGAAAACACAATTCCCAGCAAGGTCCGCTTGCGAAGTCCCGGAGAGAAAATCTCCCGCACCGAACCTGCCGCGCCCATCGCGCCGACCACGAAGGCTGCGGAGAACACCAGCCATGTCTTCTCTCCGCGGCAGATCCAAGCGGCAAACGCATGGACGATCCCCAACGCTGCGATGGCGAGAAACCAGGCTGGTCGTCGGGCCAGCAGACTGCCGGCCCAGGCCAGGGCCCCGATCACCAGGACGGCCGACAGACGCCCCGCGATCGAACGCCCCCAGCCTTCCGCTGCGCCCCCGGCCGGAAAGACCGCCCCCGAAAACCACATCAACAAAGCGAACAGCACGACGAACCCGGTCGCAAAGGCGATCACGAACGCGGCTCCCGTGGAAAGATCGGTCCAATCGAAACCCGGGGAGGAGCCGTCAGGCTTAGCCTTGCTCTTCGCCGCCCGCACGGACTCCTTCCACCGCTCAGATTCCGGCACAAAAAAGCTGATCGCCAGTGCCAGCAGCGCCGGGACGGCTCCCACCAGCATCATCCAGCGCCACGAATCCTGCGTTACGGGCTTGACCAGCGCAACCACGGCGATGAAGAGAAAGCCGAAATTCGCCGCTGCGCCGATCGCCCCAGCCAGTTTCGGGCGGTGTCTTTCCGGCCAGTACTCCATGACCAAGGCCACCGCCAAGGCCCATTCTCCTCCCATGCCCAAAGAGGCGAGAAAGCGGAACATGCCCAGTTGCCAGGGCTGCTGGGCGAATGCACAAGCCCCCGTGAATACCGAATACATGAGGATCGCGATCACCATCGTCCGGACACGGCCCATCTTGTCGCCGAGCCAGCCGAAAACGATGCCACCGGCTGCGGCTCCCAACAAAAACGCGGCGACGACCACACTGTTCCAGGCCGCAATCTGGGCGTCATTCGTCAATCCCAAACTCTGAAACGCCGGCCGCACCACCAACGGAAAAAGTCCGATCTCGACGCCGTCGAACATCCAGCCCAAGAAGGCAGCTCCCAACACCAACCAATGGCCTCGAGTGATGGCTTGGCCGCTGCCGGGATCCAAGGCAAGCTGCTCGCCTATCGCACGCTGTTTGCTGTCGGACATCGTTTGCTCCTTCGGCTGGTCGGGTTTCGCCCGGCATCGACGAATCGGTAGCCAATACCAGGGGCGATGGTAGCATTTGTCGCCAAGGCGGACAAGCCAGCGGGATGATTATCGTGGTCATCGGCGTCAGACTCCCAAAGTTCGGGACATCCCTCGGTCCGCCACCGACGTTCCCTGGGCGGAGAGGTTGCTGCAGGAGGACAAAAGAGACCGGCAGGCAGCGCCGTGCCGCTCCCATCCCACGCTTTTTGCCCTGATAGCGCACTAGCCCCCCCAGCACATCAGGCCGACACCGGCGACGGTGAGGATCGCTCCGGCGGCGGCCCGGAAACTGACCCGCTCATGGTACAGCAGGATCGCAAACGGCAGGATCAAGACGGGCATGGTGTTCACGATGGTGGCAACCACTCCCGTGGGACTGTGCCGCAGCGCGATCATGCACACGACGACTCCTAGGAACGGGCCGACAACGCTGCCTACGCTCACGATCATCATGGCCCGTACGTCGCGCACGGCCAGAAAGACCGCGGGCCACCGGCCCACAACGGTCAGCAACGCGACATAACCGGGCAGAGCAGCCAGGACGCGGATGAAGGTCGCCGCCACCGCATCGTACTGGCCAATGCCTTTGCGCGACAGCATCATGGCCACGGCCTGCGCCAGCGCTGCGGCGATGGCTAACAGCACCCCGGCCGTCGCAGGACGGCCCCCGCGTACGGACGCGGTCGTGGTTTGCCGCTCCAAGACGACCCACACGATGCCCCCGATCGTTACGGCCATGGCCAGCCATTGCCGAGCCAGCAGCGTGTCGCCAAGAACGACCCAGGAAATGATCGCCGCCGTAGGAGGCGAGAGCGCCTGCAGCAAGAGCGTTAAACGGGGGCCGATCATGAGCAATGCTTTGAAGGCGCACAAATCGCAGACAAAGAACCCCATCAGGCCGGACAGGCCCAGGATCAGCCAAGTCTGCCCGTCGGCGTCGGTCGGCAGCCAGCGGCCGCGGACCACTCCGCCGTAAACGGCGAGAAGCACACCAGTGATCATCAGGCGGTGAAAACTGACGGCCAGCGCGCCGATTCGACGACCGGAGGATGTCCAGGCCAGGGTGGACAGCGTCCACAGCACGGCCGCCGCCACGGCCGCGATCTCGCCGATTTGCATTCCCTTCATACAGTCTTTCGTCCCGGCAACTCTGGAGCAGGCAGTTGCCTACAACCTTACCCTGTCCCGCCGCGAGTTGTCCACGGGGCGCATCGGCAACCGGCCCAGGCACCAAGCCCGAAGAGCAAGCTGAGAGGATCACGTCATCCGGGACAAACGCCAGCGGTCGTTTGACATTTAGCGGCGGCCGGTGGACAATTCGGTTTGGTATCGCCTCGAAACCGTCGCCGCCCGCCGACGGTTAAACCGCTACGGAGCAAAGGAGTTGCGCCGCTGGCTGGGCTGTCCGGCTTCTTGGAGCCCAAGATTCGCGACGAGCCGGCGAAGTACTATCAAATCGATCCGTGTCCGTTCTGGAGGATGGCTGGCAATGACCACGATTTTCCTGTTCTGCGCGTTGGTCGGTGGTACGGTTTTGGTGTGCCAATTGGTGCTTACGCTGCTGGGGTTCGGAGCCGACGACATCGCCGATGTCGGTCACGACGGCTTGGACTTGGGGCACGATGCAGGGTCCGATCTAGCGCACGACACGGCGGACAACGGATCGGCGTCAGGAGAACCCGACAGCGAACATCCGGGGCATAACCACTCGTCCACTTGGCTGTTTGGCGTCATCAGCTTCCGGACGCTGGTAGCCGCGGCCACTTTCTTTGGTCTGGCCGGGATGGCGTCACGGGCGGCTTCCTTGTCGCTGGTCAATCAGCTGCTGATCGCCCTGGCCTGCGGCGTCGGGGCGATGTATCTGGTGCATTGGCTGATGTCGCTCATGTACCGACTGAGTGAGGATAATACCGTCCGTATCAATCGCGCCGTGGGGCGCGAAGGGATGGTCTACCTGCCGGTTCCTGCCGGAAAAACCGGCCCTGGCAAGGTGCAGTTGCGACTGCAGGGACGCATGATGGAGTATGAAGCCGTCACGTCGGCCATGTCCGATCTGCCCACGGGGGCGAGAGTTGTTGTGGTCGGCGTCGTGGCCGGCAATGTTTTGGAAGTTGCACCGACGGAGCAATCGCCCGTCGAGGCGACGGTTGCCTGAGAAACGGCGGATGAGTCGGCGCCGAAGTCGGTCAGAAGCCCCGCGTCCCCGCCAAGGTCGGGCGGCCCCCAGACCGGCGGCCGTTCCGGTGATGGTTCAAGTTCTTGCGTTCTGAGGAGTCACATCATGTCTGACTGGGCTTTGTTCGGAGCTGGCGAAGTCGCCTTCTGGATTGCGGCAATTTTCGTGGGAGCGGGAATCGTACTGTTCACCTTCGTGATGTTGCTGATGAAGCAGTACAAACGCTGCCCCAGCAACCGCGTGCTGGTGATCTTCGGCAAAACCGGCCGAGCCGGCCACGCGGCCACGACGATTCACGGCGGCGCCGCATTCGTCGTGCCGCTGTTGCAGGACTACGCCTACCTGAGCCTGGAACCGATCCAGATCGAAATCCCGCTGCGCGGCGCGTTGTCGGCGGAGAACATCCGCGTCAACGTTCCCAGCGTGTTCACGGTCGCGATCGACACCAAGCCCGAAGTCATGCAGAACGCCGCGGTCCGGCTCCTCGGCTTGACCGTGGCCGAAATCCGCAAGCAGGCGGAAGAAATCATCTTCGGCCAACTGCGCCAGGTGATCGCTTCGATGCACATCGAGGAGATCAACCGCGATCGGGAGAAGTTCCTGCAACACATCATGATCTCGCTGGAGCCGGAACTGAACAAGATCGGCCTGCAACTGATCAACGTCAACATCACGGACATCACGGACGAGTCCGGTTACATCGACGCCATCGGCCAGAAAGCGGCGTCGCAAGCCATCCAGTTGGCCCGCGGCGACGTGGCCGACAACGTGCGCATGGGTGAAACTCGAGTCGCCTCGGCGGAACGCGACAAGTCGATTCAAGTCGCCGAAGCGCGCAAGGAACAAGCCATCGGGACGCGATCCGCCGAGCGCGATCAAGCGGTCAGCGTCGCGGCCCTGGAAAAGCAGCAGGTGGTCGGCGAGAAGCAAGCCGCGTTCGAGCGGGAATCGCAGGTCAAACAGGCCGAACAGCAGATGCGCGTTCAGGTGGCCGACGCGGATGCCTCGGCCATCGCGGGCGAGAACTTGGCTCAAGCGAAAATCGCCGCTTCGCAAGCCGAACTGCTGGTCAAGAAGGCCGAAGCGTACCAGTTGGGTGAAAGCCGCAAGCGTCAGGCGGAAGCGGCGGTGCTGGAAGTCCAGAACCGGGCTATGGCCAAAGCGGCCCTGGCCGAGGCCGAACGCATGGAGGCGGAACAGCGGGCGAAGTTGGAAGCCCCCGCCAAGGCCCAAAAGGCAAAAGTGATCGTAGATGCCGAGGCGGCCGCCGAAACCCGGCGTTTGCAGGCCCGGGCCGAAGCCGATGCCGTCTTCATGAAACTCGAGGCCGAAGCGAAAGGCCAGTACGAGATTCTGGCCAAGAAGGGCGAGGGCTTGCAGCGCATCGTGGAGGCCTGCGGCGGGTCGCAACAAGCCTTCCAGTTGCTGATGCTGGAACACCTGGACAACCTGGCCGAAGCCTCCAGCAGGGCGATCTCGAATATCAAGTTCGACAAGGTCGTGGTCTGGGACGCCGGCGCTCAAAACGGCCGCAATGCGACGGCCGATTTCCTCAGCGGCATGGCCAGAACCCTGCCGCCCATGATGCAGGTGATGAAGGACATCGGCGGCGTCGAACTGCCCGAATCGCTGGTCAAACTCGGCGCCGAAGCCGAGACGCCCCAGCCTACGGCGACTTCACCTGCAGGGGGGCCGTCCAGAGGTAGATCTGGTGCCTGACGGCGTCTTGCTTGGAAGTCACCGTGAACGTCTTCTGGGCGTCCTCGACGCATCCCTGGAATCCGTAGTCGTGGGCGACGATGCGGGCGCCGGGCTTGAGCTTCTGCAACTGCGGGATCAGCTTGACGTTCATGCCCGGCAGGAGGTACAGCGTCACGACCGTCGCCGGGCTCATGTCCACGGCATAGATGTCCTCCTCCAGAATCTGAACGCGGTCTGCCACGTCGTTGCGGATCGCGTTGGCGCGCGCTTCCCGGACCAGTTTGGGACTGAGTTCGATGCCGACACCGCGGCAGCCGTACTTCTTGGCCGCCGTGACCACGATCCGCCCGTCCCCGCAACCGGGATCGTACACGAGGTCGTTCTTGGTCACGCCAACGACTTCCAGCATCTTGGCCACCACGTCATCGGGCGTCGGCACGTAGACCGAATCCGGAGTCCGCTTGGGCCGGTCGCCCGCAGTTGTGTCGCCCGCCGCGGCACCCGAAGCGACCGCCAGGCAAAGCCCCCAAACCGCCAACACACGGACGTCCAGACAACGGTCCATCATCTCTCCTTTGCTTGTCACGTAGCTCGAATGATCTCGCTCCAGTCGTACACGCCGGCCGTTTGCTGGCCGGGCGCCACCATCAGAAAATGTTCCGGATCCCAGTCACCGTCCAGGAGCTTGCGGATCAGCGTCAGATTGCCGTCCAAGCGGACGCATTCCTTTCCGTCCCGCTCCGCTTGTTGCCGGAAACGCTCCAGGCGGCCCAGCGGCGCCGTTTCCGGCAGATCGATGAAGATCACCTGCCGGTTCGCCTGGTCCTCGCCCGGCCCGTGCAGGGCCTCCCAGAGGTACTTGGCGTTGTCCTCCCCGTACTGGGAGACGAGCGCCGCGTACTGGTCGCCATAGCGGATCTGACCGTCGCCGTCGTCGGTGCGGACGTAGTAGCTGCCGCGTTCCACGTAGCCCACGGAACTGAATGGCATGCTGGGATTGGCCTGAAAATGCTCCTGGAACCGCTCCTTGGAACCTAGCAAAATCGTACAGCAGTCATGCGCTCGGGGAATCACCAGCCGGACGTTGCGGGCCTGCAGGCCGACGGCGGCGTTGCCGCACAGGCCGTACAAGAGCAGAATCGCGTCGTAGTTCTTGGCGGAGCGGCTGGCCTCGTCGATTTTCGCCTGCAGGGATTCCTTCAGGCGGACCGGCTGCAGGTGCTCGCCCAGTTCGAAGAAGTCGACGTCGATCACATGCGGCGAACCCGCGATGCACAGACAGGCCTCCCGCATGAAGACGTTGCAGGCGATCAGTTTCAGCAGCATCGCTGCAACTCCCGGAACTACGCCTGCTGCAACACTTCGATCACCTTGTTGGCGTCGGCGGAGCTGTCAAGGCCGATGTACATGATAAATTGGGTCCCCATTACCGCCGCGGTGAGGCCCCGCAGGTTGATGCCCGCTGCGGCGAGTTTCTCGCTCAGTTCGGCGGCCATGCCCGGTTCGTTGTCGCCCTGCACGCGCACCGAGTGGACGCTGCTGGTGGCATTGAAGCCCAACATGCCGGCGGCCGCGATTTCTTCATCGCCCCGCAGCGGAGCCAGGAACACGACCCCCGTTCCCGGCTCTTCGGCCGCCCGCCGGGCGATGATCAGTTCCAGGTCGGCACCCGCGTCACGCAGAGTGCTGAGCACCTTTGCCAAGCTGCCGGGTTCGTCCTTCATGCCCGCAACCCAGACGTCCACCCGTTCGGCAATCACGTTCTTCATCTTCGCCCCCTTTTGCTGATTCGACGCCCGCAGCACGCCCGCCGCGTCCACGATACGCGGCGAACCGACGTTCCACGGCGCAGCCAGCGCTTGCGCCCACGCCAGATCGCATTATATCAAGTTCTCGGTCCCCGAAGGTAGAGCTTGCTTCCCAAACACTTTGTCAGAAAAGGTGGCCGGGCAAGCCGGGTGCTTGCAATTCGTTACGCAAAAAGGCAACCCGGCCTCGGCACTCAACGGCGGAAAACCCAACCTCCGACTTTATGAAAAACCCGGACTCTTCCCCGCGGAAAGGCCGCCCCAACGCGGACCCGTCGCCTTCGACAAAGCCACGTTTCCACCGCTTACCGCTCACCGCTCACCGACAACCCGGCCGCTTCCTCGCGGGCGGTCACCACGCTGCCGCTGCATCCGGTGCCCGTCCGGCATTGCCCACGGGCGACAAGCAGGCGGCCGTCCGGCAGGCCGACGATGCCCAAGGAACAGTTGATCTCGTACTTGCCGAGAAGATTGAACGCTTCGTCGGTCTTGAGCGTCACCTGCGGCTTGCCATAGCAGCCAAACCACCAGGAACCGCCGCCGAAAGCCGCCGTCTGGATGCCCAGCAGTGTATAGCCGCTGGCGATTACGTGCTTTTTCAGAAAACGAAAACTCCCGTCGTACTCAAAAACGTAGTTCTCGTTCACGCCCGGCGGCATCCCGCCGACCAGAAAGAACCGGCCGTCGCGGAAACCGATTCCGCCCGCTCCGTGGACCACCTGCTGCGTCTCGTGCTTCGCCAGGAACGACAGATCATCGGCGCCGTACACGTAGACCCACGAATCGGCGTTACCCGCTGGGTCGTTGAACTTTCCCAAGTTCACCGCCACATAGATCTTCCCGTCGTGGAAACAAAGATCGCCGTGGTGGCTGGCGACCGGGATCTTCTTCAGGAGCCGCCCTTGCCTGTCCGTTTTTACCAGCACGGTGGTGAACGACCAGTAAATCGCGTCCAAGTCGTTCGTGCAAATGCCCTGCAGATGCTTCGGATAAGTTCCTTCGCACTGGACGCTGCCCCACGCGGCCGTCTCGGAGGCAGCACAGGGCTTCTGTCCGACGCCTGCGGTGGTAACGGCAAAGCCACAGACCAAGGCGGTGAAAAGACAGCATCTCATCGCGTACTCTCCTGAATCATGATCGCCCGCCCCACTCCCATCTGGATGATTGAGCTTCGTTCGAGTAACTGTCGCCTCGTCGCAGTAGCCATCACCCTCCGTGGGATGATCGGCAATCAACCCTGGACTATTGTTTCCCGAACGGGGCTAAGCTCAAAAACAAAAGGCGGATCCCTCTATTCGTGGCGTCCCGGCGTCGGATCGGCCGTGACGGGCGCGGGGCAGTCGCGGAATTCCGCCTCACGGACACGGGTCAAGCGGACAGCGGGGGCCGCGCCGTCGGCCTGCGCAGCCTGCAACCCCTCGATCCGCAAGCCTTCTACGTCGTCGAAAACCATCGCGTGGCGCAAATCCGGCTGAGCCGTGTGCAACCGCACGTTGCGGAACGTGAGATCCTTGGCATGCCGGCAAAAGAAGCCGTACGCCGGCAAGGTGCCGAACATCGTGCTCTCCGGGTAGGCGTCTGCCCGCTCGGGAATCGTCCGCTGGGTCTGCTCCTTCGTTCCCCCGCCGTCGAAGCCAATCGCAATGTCGCTCAGAGTGACCGTTTCCACGGGATGGCCCGGCAAGCCGGTGATTGAACAGCCGACGTCGGAGGTATTGGTCGCCGAAATCTCGCTGAGGGTCACGTGCGAAAAGCGTCCCACGCCGGGCTTCATGCCGCCGGATTCGTACACTCGGGCGCGGTTTCCCAACCGCAAAAAGATGGCCACGCTCACGCCGTCGATCTTGATCTTGGACACCTCCACGTTGCGCAAGGTCCCTCCGTCCACGATCTCCAACGCAATTCCGGCCAGTCCGCGTTGCCGGCCGTAGATCACTTGCGATTCGCGCGGCGAATGAATTTGGCAATCGGCGACACGGATGTTCTGAAAGCCGCCGCCGGACTCGGTGCCCAGCTTGATCGCGTTGCAGTGGCTGCTGACCACGCACCCGCGGATCGTGACGTTCTCGCACGGTTTCCGCGACAGGCTCTTGAGCACGATCCCATCGTCGTCGGAATCGACGCGGCAGTCGGTGATCGTCACCTCGCGGCAACTGTCGACGTTCAACCCGTCGTTGTTGAAACTGACGTGATTGAACACCGTGATCTTGCGGATGGTCAGCCGGTCGCAGTCACGGTAGTGTTGCATCCAACTGCCGGCGTTCTTCAGGGTCACGTTTTCCACGAGCACATCGCGGCAGCCGGCCAGATAGATCGCCTTGGGACGCAGCTTGGTCTTGTCCCGGAAGGCTTCGCCTTGCCCGTCGATCGTCCCCTCGCCCGTGATGGCGATGTTCTCGAGCTGCGAGCCGGCGAGGATCGCCGGATAGGCAAAGGATGCCGGCTGGCCGCCGGTCGCGACCGTGCGCGGCCGGCCATAGTCGCTGCGCTCGCGGCTCCCCAACAGCGTGCAACCCTTCTCCAGATGCAGCGTGACGTGGCTCGCCAGGTACAGCGTGCCTGTCAGCCAAACGCCGCTTGGCAGACGGACAATCCCGCCGCCCTGCTCTGCGCAGCGGTCAATGGCCTTCTGGATCGCCGCGGTACACGGTGTCTTTCCGCCGGATTGAGCCCCCAACTCGCGGATGTCCGCCACCGGCTTCTGTTCCGAAGCGCTCGCCGCTGCCAGCGTAAATGCCCCGCTGCCGGGCAGGACAGCGAGCATGACAAGAGTTTTCCAAATCATCGTTCACCTCCGCCCCGTGAAGGGCTTATGCGGCGACCTTCGCAAGCACTCCGAGTGCGGAGGCCGTCATGGTCTGGGTTGCGGTGGGCACGAACGGCGGATAATCGAGGATCTTGGGCACCACGAGCGCCGAGTATTCGCCCGCCTTGTAAGCGTTTACGTCGGGCGAATAGCCGATTGTCCCGTCCGTATAGCCAACGACCAGCGTGTCGGGCAGCGGCGAGTCCCGGCGGATGGCCAAGCCGTAATAGCTGTATAGTTCGGCCGGATGGAAGACCAGCCCCACCTCGCCCAGTCGGATCGCCGCCAGGGTAATTGGCAGGTGAGTCTGGTTGAGGTCTTGTTGGGCGGCGCTCTCGAACCAAGCCGCGGCAAACCCGGCATCGACCCACGGGCCACTCTTACAGGCCGCCGGATCCTTGCGATATTCCTCCAACCACGATTTGAACAGGGCCATATCCAGCGGCAATTGACACGGCTCGACGGCCACCCGCAGCGCATCCACCTTGACCGGCTTCGCGCTGTCCAGCGCCCGGCCCAGCGCGTCGCACACCGCCATCGCAGTCGGCTCGGCCTCCCCGATCCAGATTCTCCCGTCGCCGGGATTCACGTCGCCCGCATGGCCCTGCAGAAAGACCGGCGTGAGTTTGTGCTTCTCGGCGATGCGCGTCGCCACGATGCCGGGCCAGTCCGGACCGGCCTGGCTATCGCGGAAGCAGACCGGATGGTTGGAGAAGTGGTACCATAGCAAGCTTCGCCGACCGCCCGTCCGGTCGAACCGCAGCACGTGCAGCATCGTATCGAGCCAGCGCTGGTCTTCGGTCGAAGCCTTGGTGAACTCGGCGTCGGTCTTGAAGTTCTTGGTAGTTCGGTTGAAATTCCCACCCACCGCGCGGGCCTTGCCCAGCGAGACCTCGGCCGGCGCCAAATCCTCTTTGGCCAGACGACACGCTTCGATGATCTTCTTCTCGACGCTGGCCATGTATTCAGCAGGCACGGCGCCCCATTGGTGCGAGAACTGGAAAGCGGGCATGCTGTGGCTGTGCGTGGCGCAGACCCGGACGTGAGCTGCCGGGATTCCCGTCCGACGTTCGACCTCCGCTTGGACGCGGCCTGTGAAGTCGTAGGGCACGTCGAGCATATCCAGCGACACGATCGCCGCCTGGGTATCGCCGCCCGCCAGGACCAACGCCCGTGCCGAAGTGGCCTGGCGAATCCCCGTGATCAGCCGCGGATTGCTCGGCGGCCGATGGAACCCGCCCATTTCAATTCCCAACGGCGGAGTCGTATCGACCACACCCTCGCCCGCGAGCAGGCCGACGGCATGTGCGGTGCCGTAGCTGCGGCGAGTGCACAGAGCCAGCCCTACAGCGGCCGCACTGGACGCGATTCCGCCGAGAAAGCCGCGACGTGAAGAAACGGGACGAATCGTGGGTGTCATGCTTCGGTCTCCTTCCTGTCGGATCAACTCAACGCAAGGAGTTGTCCCGCCAAACGGACGTGCCGGTCGGCTGAACCCCTGCGTGCGTGTTTGCTTCGGGAATGTTGCACGTCCGTTGACCATGCTACAATACAGCCGTTGAGCGTGCAAACGCGGGAGTGGAATTGGACGTGCGGCACGCCAACCCATGAGCGCCTACTCCGACGTCCCAAACCAGACACCCGCATGAACTGACAATGGCTATCGGACGAATCAACGCGAACAAGCCCCACCTCTGGAAGGCCGACATCGCGGCCTCAGTTGACCAGTTCAACCAGTGGTTCATGCGCTTCGCCCCGGAGGCATTCCGTTCAACACGAGTCGAGACTACCGCGCACGTCAAAGCTGCCTTGCTCGCCACTCGCGATCTGCGCAGCATCGACGCCGCAACGCTTAAAGACAGTCCTAGAGCCCCACTGCTGTCCACATCTTCGGCTAGGCTTTGGCGGCGGCAAGTCGGGCGTCGCGAATGACGCGGTAGACCGACGTGTGGCCGCCTTTCGGGTACTTTTTCTTTGGATGCGGGGGCGGGGGCTT
>JAAYYU010000283.1 GCA_012515235.1 Candidatus Anammoximicrobium sp. | reverse complement strand
CTACGGAGTACATCCCTCGCGGACCTTGATCCAGTGATCAGCCTTCGCGAGGGAATTTTTTCGCGCCCATCAGGCAACTTGCGCAGATTCTGCCGGTTATCCCGCCCTGATCTCGCCCACGCTCATTGCCCAGAATCCGACCACCCCCTGACCAGTTTCCGACCACCCCGCTATTCATCGTCGGAAGCCTCCTCGATGTGCATGTTCACACGTCCCGACGCTCGGTCCTTCAAGACGATTCTCGCGTTCCAATTCGGAGCAAGGATATCGGTCAGTTCGCAGCCCGCCTCGTCGTGGTCGCCAGCCCAGCGAATGACCTTTGCACGGTTCAATTCCCCCTTGGCCCGTGCGATTGTCTCGCGCGTCAATCCAGTCTGTCCCTCGATCCATCGCAGACCCATACGCCAATGGTCTTCATCCCGCCAGTTCAGCAACGTGCCGTGAATGTCGTCAGCATCGGCCCCACAGCCATCCTGCCTCTGGACGGCTGCGGAAAGACGCATCAGGCGAGCCATCACGAGCGACAGTACCGCTTTGCAGCCCCACGATTGCCACGGCGTTCTATGCTTGCCCGAATAGAAGCCTGACGCCCACCACGGCAACACGCCATAGGGCGCTAGGTTCTCCCGTGCCTTGGCGGTCAAAGCAATCGTCGACGTCCTCCGCAATCGGCCGCGGCGAGTCTCTTGACGCCCCTTATTGTGAATCCAGCCGCGCGCGTCGAGCGTCACCAGGTGCTTGCGGACGGTCGCCACGGGAAGCCGGGCATGACCGGCAATCGTCGCGGTCTCGACATACGTTTCTTTGTCCGTCACCTTCAACAGCCCCCCGAACGTCTGCGCCGCCGGACCGACGTCCTGCATCACGGCCAGCGGCAGCTTGATCCATTCGCGCGTCAGTGAATCGACCAGCGAGATACTCTCGACTTGCCGATCCGTGTTATCGGTGGTAGAATCCATCTGTCGATCCATCTTCGCCCCGATCGCCTGCCAGCGCGGGGCGTTTGCGTTTACCCTTGGTCTCTCAAATAGTCGTGTAGTTGGGACAGGGCTCTTCGGTCAAACGGGAGCGCCTCCATTATCCCGCCATGCGGCACGGCCTTTACCTGCGTGCTGGCGTCCACGTCCGGCCGATGGATGACGACTTTCTGCGCCCCAAAGCGGTAGTTCACAATCCCGATTTTGCCGGCTTCCGCCAAACGACAAGCGGCACGATAGAGCGATTTGTATTCGGTCTGCATGTCGCTCGTCAGTGAGGCAAGATAGACCACCCCGTGTTCCGCCACGGCGTCTAGGATCTTGCGTTGTGCTGTGCCCGGTCCCCTGCTCATCTCAGCTACCCTCTAAGTGTTGAACGGGTTCCATCGTGCAACTTGATCTACACTTACCGTCTAAGTGTTGAACTGGTGGAACTAGTGCCGCCGCTTCTACACATACCTCGGAACACACAACCGTGTTCTTCTTACCGGCACCGGCGGCGGTGTGACCGCGCGGGCCTGCAAGAAGTCGTCCAGGTCATCGGCCCGGATGCGATACTTCGGCCGTGCGGATTCGCTCACGTTGTAGGCGCGCAATCGGCCTGACCGTATCCACGCCGCGACTTTGCTTTCGGACACCCGAAGCGACTTAGCGACTTCGGGCGGCGTGAGATAGGCGGGGCGGGTGTCACTCATCGCGGGTGCCCTCCCGCTGCTGTGTGTGTCGCAGGGCCTGCCGCTGCCGCCTCTCGGCTACGGGCAGTAGCTCGCGCAGGATGCGTGCCTCGGCGCGTAACTCATCCAGCCGCTGCCGGATGGTCGCCGGGTCGGGTATCGACTCGACTAGCTGCGGTCGGTCGATGGCAGATACGATCATGTGTACGGCCCTCCTCATCTCAGGATGGCCGCACTATACAGACCGTCAGTTGCCGGACGGTTGCCGCTCAGTTCCTTTTTGCGGCACTAGAGGCTAGAACGCCTTCCAGACAAGAGAATCCGAACGCCGGGCCTTGGACACGTAACGCGGATAGCCGATACTTTGCAGGAAGTCCTTTAGGTCGTGCATGGCGTCTTTGAGTTGCGAACCTCCGCCCACTTCCCAGACTTCTTCTTCAACATCGTGCATGTTCCGCTCGTCACGTTCCCACAACGCGGCGAGTAGCTTCCACGGGACTGGCCTCATGTCGTGTACTCTGCCATCGTAGCGGAACCGATTGCCGGGCAACGGCCCGTCCGCCTCTACAACTAGCTTTTTTGAGCCATTGGTCTGGGGACCGCTTAACACCTCGAAAAGCTGGATTTTGAGAAGTTCGCGTTTTGCCCGTTCGGCGTTTTCGCGGTCGATTCGCTCAATGGCTTGGTTGAAGGTTTCCGCCATGATTCCAACTCCCGTTGTTGGCCCCGATGGAGAAAGGAACCGGGCGGGGCGGTCGGGTGCCGCCGTTCGGGTGTACAGCCCTAGCCCGGTGTCCAGATTGTACCTTGGCGCCGTCAGCCGACAACCCGAAGCGCCGGCCGCTGCTCCTGATCGTCTTCGCCCCAAGTCGAGAGGAACCGCTTGACGGTGCAGGTGTCACCCGCAAGTGCAAGAGCGATTTCTGAGCTATTCCAGACGGATTGCAGAACTCGCCTATCCGCCTCACTGGCGGCTTCAATCGCTTTGAGGCACTTGACGACGGCCTTCTGTATCGCCGTGCCGTCCAGGGCCTGCTGGGTGCCTTTCTGGCCGTGCTGGCGGTGGCGGTCGCCGGGCTTCCGGTCGCCGTCGTCATCCTGGCCGAACAGCCAGCCGTGAACGTGGTCCACCACGGCGCGGAGCCGTGAATCGTCAATCGACTGACGGTACACCGCGGCCATGTCGCCCGACTTCGGAGCATGCCCCATAATCGCGCTCACGGCAACCGGGTCTTTCGCGCCGTCAGCCACGGTCGCAAACGTGCGTCGGGCGTCGTAGAACGTCCTTCCCGTGACACCCGCAGCCGCTGCCGCCTTTCGGAACTCTT
>JAAYYU010000282.1 GCA_012515235.1 Candidatus Anammoximicrobium sp. | reverse complement strand
TGAACACCGCTCCACGCTGGCAAGCAGCGTGGTGGCGAAGCAGCCGATTTCGTGCAGATATCTGGTTTTGAACACCGCTCCACGCTGGCAAGCAGCGTGGTGGCGAAGCAGCCGATTTCGTGCAGATCGCAGGGAGAAGTTGTTTCGGCGTCCGTTGCCACGGGGTGTGATGGCTACTCTGACGAGGCGACAGTTATTTTTCGAGCGATGCTAAGGAGCGCGAGCGTCCCCCGGTTCCAGGGTCGAAACCGGGGGACGCTCGCTGCCGTTGACCAAAACGTGATCAGTAACGCCGTTCGCCACCGCCGCCACGCCGTCCGCCGCCGCCGCCGCGGTCTTCTCGCGGACGAGCTTCATTCACCGTCACTCGGCGACCGGCAATTTCCGTGTTGTTGATGTTCTCGATCGCTTGCTTGGCCTGAGCCTCATCAGGCATCTCGACGAACGCAAAACCGCGGGGACGCCCCGTTTCGCGATCCTTGATGACACTGACCGACGAGACGTCGCCGAATTGGGCAAAAGCCTGCCGCAAGTCGTCTTCCGTCGCGTTGTACGACAAATTGCCGACGTAGATGTTTGTCACAACACCGTTCCTTTACAAAAAACCCAACTCGCAGATAGCGGTTCCCAGGCCCCTGGTTGACCCGCCAGAACACAATCTCCAACGATCCTAGATTTTAACGATCGCCCCCAACTGAACAACGCCGCTCCAGCAGTTCTCGAAAACTACGTCCAAAACGCCCAGCTACGAACTGGCTATTTGTCGTCCAGATAGAAGTCGTGTTGAAACAGTTGCCGCAGCGCTTCCAGGACGTGCTCGGCATCCGGACCCTGAGCGGTCAATGTCAGGACGCGGCCCTTGCCGGCTCCCAGCGAGAGCAGTTGCAGCACGCTGCTGGCGTCCGCTTTCTGCTCCTGGGAACAGACGACCACCTGGGACTGGTATTGGCCAACCGTTTCGGCGATGGCCAATGCGGGGCGGGCGTGCAAGCCGGCAGAGCGAGCCACGACAACTTGACAAGTTGCGGTTTGTTCACTCATGAGTCCGCCCTCCTGCTGGTCACACGTCCATTCCCGCCTGACACAACCGACACTATTCGGTGCCGGCATGTCGTCGCGCGTCATTTTGGGTTCCGCGACCTCTTGTTCGTCTGCGCGAGAAAAGCAAGAGGACCGCGGAGTTGCATTGCACGCGGAGTCCGCACCGGCTGGCTGCCGCCCCACGACAAAAACTGAAACAGGTAGCAACGGCGGGCCAACCCGACTGCAGCGCTGCTCGATTTTACTGAGGCGACGGTCGGCTCGATAGCACAGACCTGTCGCCGGAAGATCATGCTAGCAAAGTTTTTTGGTGATTTTCGTTGGTCCGGCGCTCGTTCGGCGACAAAGCGTGTTATATTGCTCGCCATTCGTCATGCGAGGGGCCAGGGCGGGCCCGCCATCTTGGCTCACTTGCGGTCCAATTCACAGGTTCTCTTTGGGGGAAGGAGCCCATGGCCCAGACACGCATCCCACTCAGCAAGGCCGATGAAAAAGCACGGATTCTGAGAGAACGTTTGGAGATGAGCACGGCCGAAATCGGACTGACCGTGCGCACCACCAACTGCTTGGAAGAACGCGGCATCTTCACCGTTCGCGACTTGCTGAACTGCACGCCGGACGACTTGCTGAGCATTTCCAACTTCGGCGAAAAGACGCTCGAAGAAGTCTACAAAGCGCTGGAGGGGTTTGGATTCCCACGCCAACAGCCTCAGCCGGTGGGCGTCTAGGCCGAGTGGCTTCACGGAGTTGCCGATTCGACGGAACGGCGCCCCGCGAAGGCCAACTGAGGCCCCATGCCGGCAACGTCTGGCAGGCCCCGCCTCCGTTTGCCGTGACCGTTCAGCGCGAATTCGCGCCGGGGCGTCGCGGCGATTGGACTTTTGCGCCGGGGGCGTAGGAAACGCTGCCGTGAGGGGCCAGTTCATAGCCCCAGGCGTCGATGTAGTGCGGGGCGGGGCGGAAGTCGTCGCCGATCTTTTTCAGTTGGGCCTGCAAGCGGGAATCGAGATCGGCGCGCAGCGAAGCCCATTCGGGCCGCTCGATCAAATTCTCCAGTTGATGCGGATCCTGCCGATCGTCGAACAGCAGCCACGGGCCTTCCAAGCCGCGGACGTAGGTGTAGCGGCAGGTGCGAATGGCCCGGTATTCCCGGTTGAATCCGCGGCCGGCAAAGGGAGCCACCGCCATGTACAACGCGGCGCGGTCGGCCGGCTCCGGCTGGCCGCGCACCAGGCCGGACAGGTCCTCGCCCTCGACCGTGTCGGGCACGGGAACGCCGGCCAGGCCCAGCAAGGTCGGCAGGATGTCGGGCGTGGTCAGCGGCGTTTGCATCACGCGGCCCTGCGGACCGTGGGCGGCCGGCCAACGCAGCAGGAACGGCACACGCGCGGACTCGTCCCACGGCAAGTGCTTCATGGTCGGCGGCCCGCCGTGCGAGCCCAGCAGTTCGCCGTGGTCGGACGTGAACACCAGGATGGTCCGTTCCGCCAGCTTGGTCTGTTCGAGCGTCGCCAGCAGGTCGCCGACGCACTTGTCCAGGGCCGTGCAGTGGGCATAGTAACCCTGCGCCTCGCGGCGGGCCTTTTCCTGCAATTCCTGCGGCACGTTCGGCGGCAACTGGATGCTCTCCAGAGGATACAGGTCCTTGTACTCCTGCAACGCCGTGTGGTGCGGGAAATGAGGGATGCCGTACGAGACCGTCAGGACGAAAGGCCGATCGTCGTCGGCGTGCTGCCGCAGATACGTCTGGGCGTCCCGCGTCTGGGCGAAGGCGTCGTAGCCGTCCCAGAACCGCTTGTCGTCGGAGTCGCCTGCGTAGAAGTGGGAATGCGGGTAGTGATGATCGCATTCGGCCCCCTTCCAGTAATCCCAGCCTTGCCGCCGCTGCGGCGCGACGAACGCGCTGCGGCCGTGCCCGTCCAGGTGCCACTTGCCGATGTACGCCGTGCCGTAGTCCGCCTGCTTGAAAATCTCGGCAAAGCAGACTTCGGCCTCCGGCAGGTAGGCGTCGTTCAGGAACATCCCGGTCGACGTCGGAAAGCGGCCGGTCATCAGCGCGGCGCGGTAGGGAGTGCAAACCGGACACACGGAGACGACGTTGCGAAAGTTCAGACTTTGCCGGGCCAGCCGGTCCAGATTCGGCGTCCGCACGTTTGGATCGCCCTCATACCCCGTCGCCTTGGCCCGCCACTGATCGGCCAACAGGAACACCACGTTCGGTTTGGCCGCCGTTCGCCCCGCCGCGAGTGACGGGCCGATGCAGAACCCCAGCCCTGCCGCCAGCGAAATCACGACAACCGCACGTTGGAAACAACGCCGTCTCACCATCGTTCAAATCCTCCCTCGGGTTCTTGCAAGCCTCGTTCGAGAAACAACGGTCGCCTCGTCACAATCGCCGTCACACTCCGTGGCAACGGACGCCGAAACAACTTTCCCCTGGTATGTAGCCCCCCAAACACAAGAGAAAGAACAAAAAACTCATTTTAGCTTATCAGCGCAATCCGTCAGCCAGCCAACGCACTCACTGACTCGCAAGGTGCAGTTCACAACTACTTTCGGGTGAACTGCCCCCTCTTCGCCACCACGCTGCTCGCCAGCGTGGAGCGATGTTCAAGACCAGAAAGACCAGATATCTCCACGAAACCGGCCTCTTCGCCACCACGCTGTTCGCCAGCGTGGAGCGGTGTTCAAGACCAGATATCTCCACGAAATCCGCCTCTTCGCCACCACGCTGCTCGCCAGCGTGGAGCGATGTTCAAGACCAGATATCTCCACGAAATCCGCCTCTTCGCCACCACGCTGCTCGCCAGCGTGGAGCGGTGTTCAAGACCAGATATCTCCACGAAATCCGCCTCTTCGCCACCACGCTGCTCGCCAGCGTGGAGCGATGTTCAAGACCAGATATCTCCACGAAATCCGCC
>JAAYYU010000281.1 GCA_012515235.1 Candidatus Anammoximicrobium sp. | reverse complement strand
TTCGACTCAAGACCTCAGCTGCCATCGTCACGATTACCTTTCGCAGGAAAAGCATCACCAATGCGGACATCGCCGCTGCCCTCGATGAAGCCAGGGCTGAAGTGGGAAGTCGGGACCTGGGATGTTTCGCTTGATCTGTTTCTTGGGACAGCAGTCCTGACCGCTACTTGCGATGGCGAAAACCGCGAGCGGACGTCCCAGGAGAGCAACGTATTTCGGGACTGCCGCATCGCTGCTACTCCTCTGCCCGAAAGCGCACCGAGCTTGACGATACCAGCTCTTTAGCGAGACGCCTCGTGTGCCGTAGAGGTTTTCCAAGAGGGAGAAGTCGCCATAGGCCAGCGCCTACTACGGCTCCGCTTCCTCGTTCGTCGCGGCCTTGTTCGCGAGGGCCGACCGTCCCCCTTTCCCGCCAACGGAAGTAATCCGGCCTTGCAACGGATGGCGTCCGCGATGGGAGATGATCCCTATTTGCAGAATGCTAGCCGGTTGCTTCGCAGAAACCGGCTGGCCACAGGGCCACCGGCGGGCGTGACCACTTGGCCAGGGCTTTCTTGAAAGAAGTTTGACCATTTTCGGTTCTGAAAGATCGTGGTGGTGGGCTCTGCCCCATTTATCGGGGCAGCTAGTCTGGTTTCGTGGCCGCCGGTCGATGTAGAATGCTTCACCGGCCCTTCCGTTTCGTGGACTCGTGGAAAGGTGGTCATCGGCCTCGATAGCAGGGTGTACCGCAAGTTTATCGCAGTCGGTTCTGCGACCGCGGCGGCGGAACGGCGATTCCCGCTTCCAGTACCCATCCGTAAGATGCAGCGGGCAATCAAACAGGCGGTGGAGTCCAGCAAACGACTTTGAACACGTGTAAACATGGCAACCTACATCCTGACGTGGAATCCACAGCGGACAGATTTCGACGAAGACGACTACAACGATATCGTTGAGAGAACCCGCGAAGGCGAATGGGCGCCATCTGGATGGAGCTGCGGCAACACCAAGCGGATCAAGGATGGGGACAGGGTTTTCTTTCTCAGGCAGGGGGAAGATCGTGGGATGGTTGGCGCGGGTTACGCTACAAAAGACGCGTATCCAGGTGCACACTGGTCTGAAAAAGGAAAGAAGGCAATCTACGTCGATTTCGACTACGAAACCCTGTTGCCTCTCAGTTTTCGCCTGCGTATTGAGGATCTGGAGCAGGCGAATCTCGGTGTGGCATGGGATAACCTGATGGCCTCTGGGCGGCGGGTTCCCGTTGAGTTCGAGGCAGATTTGGAATCGCTATGGCAAGACCACCTCGACCGAATAGGCTGGCAGGGACGCACGCGGTATCTCCAACCTGACGAAGTTCCTAACGCGAAGACGTATGTGGAGGGGGCCACCCGACGTGTGACCGTCAATGCCTATGAGCGAAACCGCGAGGCAAGGAAGAAATGTATCGCCTATTACGGGCCAACATGCGCGGCCTGCGGTTTCGATTTCGGAAGAGTCTACGGCGAGATTGGGAAAAACTACATCCACGTCCACCACTTGCTCGACCTTGCCGAAATCGGTCAAAACTACGAAGTAGACCCAATCAAAGATATGCGACCTGTGTGCCCAAACTGTCACACGATCCTGCACACGCTAATGCCAGCGATGAGCATTGACAGATTGCGAGACATTCTGAGTTATAGGCACGTCACACACTCGAACCATTGACGTGTAATCTTGAACCAAGGGTTCTATTGGCAACACGTTCATCTTCCTTGATTTTGGGGGGATGTTATGAACAACGACACAACGAAACCGAAGGCGAAAACGCGGCTCAGTAGTATCGGTCTGAAACAGAGCACGGCAAAACGCCGAAAAGAGAACGCAAAACGCACGGCCCGCCTAAAAAAACTGTGCCGAATGAGCGACAGTCAATTACGCGACGTGATTGCAGAGACGGACGACAAGGACTTCTCGCACAACAAGGCGCGTGAGATTCTCCATCTTCGCGAGAGGCCGCTCAAGGCCAAGACACTGCGGGTATTAGAAGTTGAACTTCTTCTAATTCCCACCGACGCCCAATTGAGCAACATCAGTGGTCGAGTTATCGAAGACAGGCTCGTAAAATGCCGACGGCATGAATTGAAACGTATTGCATACAACGCAAAAGCTCCACTTCTACGAAAGACAGCAAAACGGTTGTTGAGCAGGCACTGGACGATAATAGAACTCAAGAAGCGCGGACGAAAGGAACCGCGCAATTCAGAGTTTTTCAGGCTGATCGAGCAATCGAAGAAAAACCCAGAACGTATTGATGCAGTACGACGGCTAATAAAACTACGCACAAAGCCACTCAAGAGAAAGGAATTCAAAGTTTTACCATTCACGCTCCTGTTCGAGGTGACCGATGACCATCTGAAACGAATTGAAAGGGAGTTGATTGAGAACAAGCTGTTTAGATGTAGTACCGATGAGCTTAGGCGGCTTTGTGGCGCGGAAGCCAAACGAATTAGTACGCCAGCGGCTTGGTTGGATCACAATAGATCACTGCCGCCGCAGATGGTTGAGTTTTCATCGCCTGACGAGGTTCCCGAAACTGTGACATATTCGGAAGGAGCCACGCAGCGAGTGTCAAAGAACTCGTATGAACGAAATCCCAAAGCACGGGCAGCGTGCATCGCCCACTATGGACCACGCTGCGTGATTTGCGCCTTTGACTTTAGCGAATTTTACGGCGCTGCATTTCAAGATCGTATCCATGTTCACCATGTACGCGCGCTCGCGACCATCGGGGGTGAGTATGCCGTTGACCCCGTGAAAGATCTACGGCCTGTCTGCCCAAACTGCCACGCCATGTTGCACACGGTGAAGCCAGCGATGGGGTTGGAGACGTTGCGGAGAATAGTGGACGAGAGGCGTGGTGGGGCATAAAGCAAGACCCAACATGTGGGGTCATGTCACGAATTGCCGTGGGTGAGCAGGCCGACGGGCGAAGACACCAAGGAACAGTACGACACACCTGAGTATCGGGCCCGCTTCCTGCAACTTGCCGAGCACGCCGTTGGGCAGGCGCAGCAGTACGTCAACGCGGGCTGTCAAATCGTCTGCATCCTTGGCGTGGAAGGAAGCCCCAGTTGCAGTGTCACGACCGTGCCGACCAGAAATGGGCCAGCCGACGGAAGCGGCGTTTTCTTCGAGATTCTCCTGGCTGAGTTTCGCAAGGCCGATCTTCAAGTTCCCGTCGTCGGAATTCCCGAAGCCGCTGACATGACCCAAGCCGTGGCCCAGGTCCGCAGGACGCTGCCGACACCACACCCGATGAATCCGGATCAGACTTCACGCACAAGCGATCAGGATTGACCGACCGTGAATGGCACCAACCGGCTAAACAGCTATGGACTCAAACCGTCGGGCGGTGGTTCGACGATCCGGGCCTCATCTCCGACTTTCGCCCGGAGGATGGCATTTTCCGCCACGACGTCTTGGCCACGGGCAGCAACAACACGAAACGCGCCGATCAAGACGCCGTCGCGATACAGTTCCACCGCTTGGCCTTTGAACGCATCGACGGGATCGGTGAAGTGGATTTCGCAGAGCCCCAGTCGTTTGTCGCCGACGGCCGTCACGCGGCCGAAAACGGGCTTCCGTTCAAGTTCGATCCCAAACTTAGCCTGGAGGTGCTTTCGATCCGCGACGCTCAGCCGTTTCAGGGCGATGGGAATGACCTTTCCGTCCCGTTTCTTCAGCCGCACTTGGCCATCCTCGAAGTCCACAAACTCCGCCTCCACGGTGTACTTGCCCGACGAATCCGTCCAAGTCCGCATCCCGGCGACAGCCGGAGCAGGCGGGCAAGAAACCGGTCCGGCTTCCTGACGGCTCGGAGTGGTCGGCAACGCCACCTGGTCTTGGGACCGATCGTCAGCTTTAGATGGTTCTTTGGAGCTTAGCGGCGTCGGTATGTCGACAGAAATCGGCCCCCCTTCCACGGTGTGCGGCGTTGACTCTGAATTCGGCGCGGCCGGCGGTTCGGTGGCGACGATTGGCGCCGTCGCCGGCTCAGGCTCGTGATAATCCTGCGGGGCCTGTTCGGGCTGGGGGGAATTCCCAAAGAAAACCAGCAAACACGGCAGACAACATACGCCCACCAAGAGCAACAGACATCCTGCCAAACGATGCCCGGTCTCTTTCGTTGAGGGCGTTTCGGCGACGATGGTTGCGTCAACGACTGGTGGCATCGCGTCTTCGATCTGGCCGTTGTGCATGTTGCACAGCAGCAGTCGGGGGCGAATTTCCGGGCGCAGTTCGGACAGCACCTGCTTGGCGCGTTGCACGTGAATCCTGTCGCGGGCACGACTGCACAGAAGGATCAGACCGGAGGGGCGGCGCGCGAGCGATCCGTACAGAAGTGCCTGGGAAATGCCTTCACGCCATTTCCTCGCAAAATCGACTTCCCATACGGCCGAAGTGGTCAGGATGTCGCACCGAGACCTGTCGGCAAGCCCGACCTCCAAGCGTGGGTTGCCGAGACGCTGGATCGGTTCCGTGCGGATCAGGTACTTGCACCATTCCCGTTCGCGTGCGTCGACCCGAGGCCACCCCTGGCGTTCGCGCTCTTCGCCCCGAGGGATTTGCGGATTCAAGAGGCGTGCTAACCAGCCAAACATCTCACCCCTCGCCGTCGAGCCAGCCCGCGCGTCCGTCGGCCACCCGTTGCACCATCACGTCCCATTGCCGACGGGTAAGGGACGCGAACAGAAAGCTTCGCGTTCGCGCCAGCAGTTGCTTCGGTATTCGCTGCAGGGGCACGTGGATAACCCGCACGCGATGCCGCCAGGCAACGCGGTGAACCTGCGGGCTCGGCACGTAACGGCTGTAGTACACGACCGGCTTGCCGGCACAAAAGGCGAAGAAAACGTCGAGCCACGCATACAGATTGTCATCGCGGCCGTGTAGTTCGACCAACTTCGCGATCACTTCGTCATAGAAACTCGGCGAGTCCTTGCCGCGAAGCCACGTCGGGCGATCGAGCGTGATCAGCGAAAACTCGCGACGCACCAGTCGCACCTCCGGATTGGCACGCACCTGAACGTACGGCCCATCTCGCGATGCGCTGCCCACGTGAAGCAGATCGGGGTCGATCCAGCCATTGTCCACCCGACCCTGCAATCGATCGTCAAACTCGCTGCCGTGCTCCCAGTCGATGATGCCGTTAGTCACATGCAACCGAGCCCCGCTTTCCTCGCGAACGAAGATCCTGCCCTCCTGCCAACGACGCAGCGTTGTTCGGACGTCGATGCCATCCCGCAACCCAACCGCGAAGGGCACCGTCTTCGCTTCTGCAGGATCGATTAGACTCGCCCGACGAAGCACGTAGCCCACAAAAGCCTCGTAGGACTCCTCGTCCGGCGGATAGCAGACCCAGGCTTCTCGTTTGTCCTTATTCGACCGCGGGAGCTTCTCGAACGGTGATCCCAGGGCTGTCCGCGCGTGAGAAAGACGCCACCCCGATCGCCCTTGCCGTGCAGGTTCATCCCAGCCGGGCACCAGACGCAGACGGCTTCGTCCCAAGCGAAACGAACGCTCATCGGCCTGCGCGCCCAACTCCAATTCGCCGCACCCTGCCGCTGCCAGGCTGGGCGAGTCTTCCTCCAGTGCGATGGCGAACAGGCGTCCCGCGTATCGCTTGCCCACGACTGCCGTCCCGGACATGAGCAAGTCCGGAAGCGATGGACAGTCCCCAAGATGGGTCGAGGCGGCGAGATTCCTCGCATAGGTCACGACCCGAATGACATCGGCGGGTGAACCAGACTCCTCGACCCAAGCCGGCGCTGACTTCTCCTCGGTCGTAAGGAGAATCAGGTCGGCCAACTCCGGCCGTTCTTCGAGCGCCGCGAGGGCCAACGCTCTAACAGCCTCCATTTCGTCGTAGTGATCCGGGTCGGCCGCGTAGCGTCGTACCACCCAGGGATATCGCCCCGTCAGTCGCACCAGGGCGCTGGGAGACAATCGTAGCCGTTGAGGCGATTTCCACTCTTGCCCGCCAGTGACAGGTCCTGCAAAACCGTTCACCGAGAGCCGAGCGACGATGCGACGCCAGTGGGCCATGCCGCCGACCCAGAGTACTCGCTCGTGCCGTTCCATCAACAATCGCAGACGCTGTGCCATGACGGCCTCTCGTGCAAGGTCGGCTCCTTGCGTCCGAAAACCCGTCTCGATCGCTTCAACGGCTTCCCGAAAGGCGGCTCCGCCCCGTCCGGCGAGTGATGGATCCGGGAGCCCGCAACCACGCAAATCGCGGCGACGCCGAGTCAGCGGATCAATCAGGTGGACCGCAATCCCTTTTGTCCGAGCCCAGCGGAATGCCTCCAACAGGGAATCGCCAGGCACGAACGGAAACACGCAGTTCCCCACGACCGAGCACACGGGCGTAGGCCAGCAATCCGTTGCCCACTCGAATTCGTCGCGGGATTCCGGCGGGGCCTCGATTGCCACTACGCTGGGAGTGAAGTCGCGTACCACAGCACGAACCTCGCCCCCAAAAACCGGACTGTAGTGGAACGAGGGCACACCCAACAGGTTCTCAAACCGCTCGCTCGTCGTCATGGGCTAGTCCTCGTCGGGCTTGAGTGAGCGCAAGCGAGGTAATTGACGGACAATCCATCGGGGTAAACGATGGATTCTAAGCTCGGTGGCATAGGATACGGAATACCGGTGGCCTCTTCTGATCTCTGTTCCGGTAGCAGCTCAGGGGTGAGGACGTACGGCGAGTTGATCACCAGCGTCAAATCCAAGGGATTTCTCGACCCAAGGCGTGGCAGAGGTCGAGCATCGCGGGGTGCAGTGGCTTTTGGATGTAGGCGACCCACAGTTCCAACTGGTTGCCGTGGCTGCGACACTTGTGGCAGTAGTAGCGATGGCTGGCCACGTTCACGGAGAAGTGGCGAGCTCGGTCGGCCGTGGAACCGTGCAGGGGACACCCGCCGTACCATTGGTCGCCGCTGGTCTGGCAAGGCTGGAAGCCGACCAAGTGCAGGACCTCTTCCATGGTGATCTCTCGGCGCAGGCGGTCGAAGTCGATTCCGGGCATGCTTTGTTCCTGGTGAGTGAGGAGGAGGTGACGAGAGCACGAGGGTTCGGACCGTTCCGTTCCCTGTTTCTGCTAAGGGGGGAACGGGAACGGTCCTGCGGGCGTCGAGCTTTCCGGCGTCAGTCTGCCCGTTGCCAGCCTGCCGGCGTGTGGCGGAGTTGGCCTCCGCGCTCCAACGTCTCCAGCGTCTGGCCTAAGCGTTCGTTCTTCACGCCCAGCAACTCGCGGAGCTTGGCTCGCGTCAGGACCACGCCGTCGGTCAGCAGAGCCAGCACCTGCTCGGCGAGACTGGCCGGCTTCTGCGGGGACGGTGCCGCGACGACCTCCAGATGGGCCGTCTGGGCGTTGGTCGCGACCAGTTCCACGTACACCGGCGGGGCCGCCGGCGCGGCGCGGTGTTCGCTGGACAAGAGCAGACGCTCCTTGGTGCGTTGGAGGTACAAGTTTGAGTCGCCAAAGGCATGCAGGTCGCTGGAGCCGCGGAGGGCCTGGCCCGCGGCGACGCCTGCGGCTCCGTTCTTCCGCGTGTGATGCACGAGGATCACGGACAGGTCCAGTTGCCGCTGCAGGGTGCGAATGTAGGCCAACAGTTCGGCCACTTCGCTGGCGTTGTTTTCGTCGATCCCGTGCAGGCGGACCAGCGGATCCAACAGCAAGAGTCGCGGCCGGAGCCGCTGAGCCGTCTGGAAGAGTTGCTCCCGGTGCCGCCGCTGATCGAGGCGGAGCGAGGGGGCCGTGATCACGTGGATCTCGACCTGCGGCAACTCCAGGCCGCGATGCCGGGCCATGCCCTCGACGCGTTGCCGCACGATCGGCAAGGCGTCTTCGGCCAGGTAGACCAGGACCGGCCCCGGCTCCGGGACGCGGTAGCGGCCCAGGCAGGCCGTGCCGGTGGCGACACTCAGGGCCAGGTCCAAGCCCAGCCAGGTCTTGGAGCACTTGGGCGCTCCGCCGATCAGGCCGACGGAGGAAGCCCCCCACAGCGGCTCGACCAGCCAGCGTTGCGGGCGGTCCTGGCTGGGAATCTCCGCCACACGGACGACGGGCAGCGAGGGTTCGGGGGAGTGCGTCATTCTCAGGCCCTCGCTTTCTTCTTGCCCGCGGGGCGTGGACCGGCCGGTTGAAATACTTCCAGGAAGCACTTCTCGTCGAGTTGGGCGATTTCCTGAGCCAGCGCGTAGGCCAGCAGTTCGCCGCTCATGGTCATCAGCAGGCGATAGTTGCCCGCGGCGTGGTCGACCAACACGTCCTTCAGTTCGGTTGTCATCAGCGTGGCGTTGCCGGCCTTGGCCAAGGCGTGGTTGAGGAGTTCCAGCAGTTCCTCCCGCGACGCGCTGGCGGTGTTCAGCCGGGTGCGAATCCGCGTCCCCAGCGGAATCAGGTCTTCCTGCCGCAGCCGCTCCAGCAGCCGCCCATCGCCCGCCAGGACGATGGTCAACAGCGACGTGGCGTCGAAGTCGGCGCTGGACAACAGCCGCAGTTCGCTGAGCACGTCGGCGGCCATCTCCTGGGCCTCGTCGATCAGCAGCACGGGCTTGATCCGCGACGAGGCCAGGTGCGCCCGCCACCGCTCGCGGAGCACTTTGAAGCCCCCGTAGCGATTGGCCGGGCTGAGTTTCACGGCGAAGATGTCGCCCAGTTCGCGATAGAAGTCGGCCGTCTTGGACTGCGGTCGCTGAAGCACGCCGACCAGCACGTCCCGCAACGCCGCCAGGCGTTCGGCGACGATCCGCAGGGCCACCGACTTGCCGGTGCCTGACTCGCCCGTGATCAGCGCGAAGCCGCCCTCCTGGACCAGCTGTTCCACACGCCAGGCGAAGTGCTCGATCTTCGGGGGCAGCCACAGCCCGTCGCTGGGCAACTCCGGCGAGAACGGGTTCCATTTCAGGCTCCACAGGGATAACAACTTCTTGGTGTTCATGAGACGTCTCCTTGGTCAGCAGGCGGATTGGCGGGCGGGGCGGGAGGCGGATCCGCCGGTGGATCCGCAGGCGGGTTCTTCGGCAGGTACGCAGGCGGCATCCCGGTGGCAGAGTACTCGGCCAGGATGCGTTTCAGCAGCGGCGGCAGTTCCGCGGCTGGCTGCTGCTGGTCGCCCGACGGCGGGGCAACGCCTGGGCCGTCGCCGGCCGGCACGCCGGACGTGTCCAGCGGGAACAGCAAGCGTTGCCCATCGGCGTTGGCGTGCCGGTCCAGCGGATACAGGGGAGCCAGAATCGTTCCTTGCCGCGGGTCGACCAGGTCCACCCGGCGGAGATCCCAGCGGGCGTATCGCACGGACACGTCGCGGAAGTGACGATAGCGGGCCGGAATCTCGAACCGCACGCCCTCCAGCGAGATCGTGCCGTCGCTTTGACGCTGACGACGACGGGCCTGCAAGCGGAACGCGTCGCGGAGGGCTGCACTGGACGGACTGGGACGCAGCACGTCGCGCGTCTTGGCGAAGCGTTCGACCGGCGAACAGCCCAACTCCCGGTGCACGGCCCGGTTGTATTCCATCTCCACCCAGGCCTGG
>JAAYYU010000280.1 GCA_012515235.1 Candidatus Anammoximicrobium sp. | reverse complement strand
TCTGGTTTTGAACATGGCTCCACGCTGGCGAGCAGCGTGGTGGCCGAAGAGGGACAAGACGCGTGAGCGGCGAGGCGTCTGGTTTTGAACATGGCTCCACGCTGGCGAGCAGCGTGGTGGCCGAGGAGGGACAAGACGCGTGAGCGGCGAGGCGTCTGGTTTTGAACATGGCTCCACGCTGGCGAGCAGGATTTCCGGACGCAACGGTGAACGGCCGGCGTGAGTCCGGCGGTTCTTTCGTCATCCCCCGGCATCTGCCGCTGTTCCCAAACCGGCTCGCAAGGTGTAAAAAACGGGCAACCGCACAATGGCGGACAACGCTGGCTAGACCGGCGGGGTTTTCGCAACGTTTAGGTTGAGCGTCACGAACAAGGGGTCCACCGATGCCATCTTGCACAACTTTTTCCGCCGGACGGAATGCGCGTTGCAGCCGGCGTCTTCGTTTGTCGCTTGCGAGCGGCGTTCTGATCGCATTTGCCGCCACGTGCCCGGGCGCGGCGGCCGGCGAGTCCCCGGCCTTGATCTCGCCGTGGACTCCGGTGACCGTCAAGGCTGATGCGGCCGGGGTCGAGGTCGGCGTCTGGGGCCGCACGCAGAAGTTGGCCAACGCCGCCTTGCCGACCTCGATCGTCACCGCAGGCGAGGAACTGCTGGCCGGTCCGGTCCGGCTGGTCGGGCAGGTCAGCGGCAAGCCGATCGAATGGAAACGCGGCGGCAACCTGTTGTTCCGCGCCGACGAAGCCCAGGCGACCATCTCCGGTTGGCAAGCGGGCGACGAACTGATCGTCAACACGACGACGCGGATCGAGTTCGACGGGATGATGCGCGTGGACCTGGTCGTGCTGCCCCAGCACAAGGCGACGCCCAAGCTGGAGCAATTGTGGCTGGAGGTGCCGCTCAAGCGAGAGCGGGCCCGTCTGTTCCACTACTTTCCCGGCCGCTGGGGCAGCGCCAAGAGCAGCGGGGCGTTGCCCGACACGGGCCTGACGCTGCCCTTCAAGCCCTTCGTGTGGCTCGGCCGGGAAGACAGCGGATTGAGCTGGTTCGCCGAATCGGATCGGGGCTGGCAACCGCTGGCTGCGGACCGGGTCATCGAGGTGGTCGTGTCCGACCGCGAGGCGCTGCTCCGCGTCCATCTGCTGGACTCGACGCTGCGCCTGCCGCTCACCTTGACCTTCGGCTTCCAGGCTACTCCGCTGAAGCCGTGGCCGAAGGATTTTCACGAGTGGCGAATCTGGCACGTGCCGCAACTGGGCGTCGGCTCGATCCTGCCGGTTCCGCAGGAGTGGTGGCTGTGCCATCGCGCGTTCCCGGACCGCAACCCCACGGCGACGCTGGACCGCGCCGCTGAACTGGGCGTCAAGACGGCCGTCTTTCACGAGGACTGGCTGCCGATCCAGAACTATCCCGTGACGACGCCGGAGGCGGAATTCAAGGCCATCGTCGACGCCTGCCACCAGCGGGGCATGAAGGTGCTGGTCTATCATGGCTACGAACTGTCGTCCTTGGCGCCCGAGTGGGCGGAACTGTCCGACGAAGTGCTGGTCAAGAACACCGCCGGCCAGATCGTGCCCGGCTGGTACCGGCATCCGGAGCAGCGCGACTTTAAGGTCTGCTACAACAGCGTCTGGGCCGACCGGCTGGCGGACGGCATCGAGGAAGCCCGGAAACGGTACGGCTTCGACGGCCTGTATCTGGATGGGACGATCCAGCCGTGGGGCTGCTGCAACGAGCGGCACGGCTGCGGCTATCGCGCCGCCGACGGCAGCTTGCGGCCCACGTATCCGATCTTCGGCGTGCGGCGGCTGATGCAACGGCTGTACGGGATGATCCACCCGCACGGCGGCCTGATCAGCGCCCATCAGAGCACCTGCTGCGTGACGCCCACACTGGCCTTCGTCCATGCGTACTGGGACGGCGAGCAGTTTGCCGGCGGCGAGTTGTCGGGGGACCCGCTGAAGAACCTGCCGCTGGACGCGTTTCGCGCCGAGTTCATGGGGCGCAACTTTGGCGTGCCGAGTGAGTTTCTGGCCTACGAACGGCCGCCTCAGTGGACCTACGACCACGCGCTGGCCTGCTCGCTGCTGCACGACGTGCGCGTCCGCCCCTGCGGGCTGGCGGCCTTGGAGAAGGTGGCGCCGATTTGGAACGTGATGACGCAATTCGGCGTCAGCGAGGCCCAGTGGCATCCGTACTGGGAACCGCAGCCGTTGGCGGCGGCGCAGTCCGAGTCGGTAAAAGTGAGCCTGTACGCGCGTCCTGCCGCCGACGGCCAGCGTGGCCGCGCGTTGCTGGTCGTCTCGAATTTGTCCGCCGGGCAGCCCGCCACGGCCCAGGTGACGATCGACGTCGGCCGCAGCGGCCTGGCACCCCAGGCGGCGCGCGACGCCTTGAGCGGCGAGGCGTTGCCGTACGGCGACGGGCGGCTTACCGTGCCGCTGGAACCGATGCGGATGCGGCTGGTGTGGGTGGAGTAGCGAACGGTCTTCAGGTGGCTCGGTTTGACATCCCTGGGAGGCGAATGCCATGAGAAACTGCAGTTGTTGTGCGGGCGGAAAGTGCGAGAGCGGGGAAATCGCCGGGTTGAGTCGCCGGGAGTTCCTGGGGCGGATGGCCATCGGCACAACGGGGCTGACGCTGCTGGGACAGTTGCCTTGGCTGGAGCCGGCACGTGGACAGCCTGGCGCCGCACAGGCCGCCGGTGAGGCCGCTTGGCCCGAGTACGCCAGGACGCCGCCCAGGGTCTATCGCGGTCCGTATCTGGAGGCGGTCGGGATGCCCCTCGGCGGCATCGGCACCGGCAGCATCTGGCTGGACGGAAAGGGGCGTTTGGGCGTCTGGCAGATCTTCAACAATCTGAGCGAGACGCGGATTCCCGACAGCTACTTCGCCGTCTCCGCCCGGACCGGCGGCGGTCCGGGCGTCACCCGGTTGCTGCAGACGGAGGGCGAGGGGCCGCTGTCTGGGGTCCAGGAGATCGAGTACGAGGGCGGCTATCCCATCGCCCGGCTCGCGTTCCGCGACGAAGCGTTGCCGGTCCAGGTCACGTTGGAAGCGTTCAATCCCCTGGTCCCGCTGGACACGGCCAGTTCCAGCCTTCCCTGTGCGATCTTCCGACTGACCGCCCGCAACACAGGCCGCGAGCCGGCGGACGTCACGCTGTGGGCGACGCTGCAAAACGCGGTCGGCAGCCAGGGAGCCGCCGGCATTCACGACGTGCGGTTCCACGGCTACGGCGGCAATCGCAACCGCGTGGTCCGCCAGGGCGGGATGGTGGCCGTGGCGATGGACAAGTCGCCGGATCCGGTGAAATCGGGCAGCGTCAAAGTCCGCACGGCGGCGGGGCCGGAGGTGCCGGGGCCGGAGTTGCTGTGGCTGGTCCGCACCGGCGCTTTCAGCGCTCAGGCGGCTGAGGCGCTGACGGGGATCGTGGCCGACGGAGGCGTGGCGCTGCTGGACGGACTCGAACCGGCCTTCTTCGACGCCATCGCCGCCCTGCGCGACGAGACCAAGGATCTGGGGGCGCTGGCCACGCTGTTTGAGGATTTCGAAAACAAGTCCTACGAGGGCTGGACGCTGACCGGCAACGCCTTTGGCAAGCAGCCGTCGCGCGGCACGGAGGGCGGCCAGCAGCCGGTCAGCGGTTTCGTGGGCCGAGGCCTGGTGAACACGTTCATCGCGGGCGACGGTCCCGAAGGCACGGCGACCTCCAAACCGTTCCGCATCGAGCGGCGGTACATCGGCTTTCTGATCGGCGGCGGGGCCCACGCGGGCAGGACGTGCATCAACCTGAAGGTCGACGGCCAGGTGGTCCGCACCGCCACGGGCAAGAACCGCGAGGCGCTGGAACCGGCCAGCTGGGATGTCGCCGATTTGAAGGGCCGGGAAGCGATCGTCGAAATCGTCGACCGGCACTCCGGCGGCTGGGGGCATATCAACGTCGACCAGATCCTCTTCTCCGACGTGCCTCCGGAACCGCTCCTGAAGCAGGGTACGTCCGCCGAAACCGTGGCCAAGGCAATCGCGGTACCCTTCGAGGCCGCCGAGCAGGCCGAGTTGCCGGCCGGTCAGAAGATTGTGCTGACGGAGGACTGCCCGCCCGGATTGCGCCGCATCGCGGACGGCTGGCAGGTGACCCGCTTTACCCGCCTGCGCGGGTTCCGGTCGGGCGAGAAAGGCTATCGGGTCTGGGCGGCGACGCCCGCCGGCGATCCGCTGATCGTGGAAGGGCCGCTGGGCGCGGGGCGTGTCCTTGTGGTGCTCGCGGGCGGCCTGCCGTGGGCCTGGGGCAGCGTGCTGCTGGCCGCGTCCAGCGGCGTGCCGTTGCAGCCGGGCGAGCGGCTGGTGCCCGGCACGCCGGGTTGGGGCACGATGGCGCTGGCGGCCCTGGACGACCACGCGGCGGCGCTGCCCGCGTGGACGACCGACGAAGGCTTGACGGCGTTCATGGCGGATCCGGCCGGCGCGGCACAGGCGGCGGGCGAGCAAGCTGTCAGCCCGCCGGGCGAAACGGTCAACGCGGCGCTGGGGGTGCCTTTCACCCTCCCGCCCGGCCAGCAGCGCACGGTAACGTTCGCGATCACCTGGCACTTTCCCAACGTCCAGCGGTTCCAACACTCCGGCAACCTGTACGGCCGCCGCTGGCCGGACGCGCTGGCCGTGGCCCGCGACGTGGCCCAGCGCAGCGACGCGCTGTGGGCCAAGACGCAACAGTATCACCGGACCGTTTACGAATCGAACTTGCCCGAAGAATTCCTGGACGCCATGACGTCCCAAAGCGTCATCCTGCGCGGCCCGACCTGCTTCTGGGCCGAAGACGGCTACTTCGGCGGCTTCGAGGGCAGCTACGGCTGCTGTCCGCTGAACTGCACGCACGTCTGGAACTATGCCCAGACCCACGCCCGGCTGTTTCCGGACGTGGGCCGCAACATGCGCGTCTCGGACTTCCTCACCTACCTGCACGAAAGCGGCGAGACGTCGCACCGCCAGCACTCGCCGCACGGCGCGTTCACCGACGGCCACTGCGCCTGTATCGAAGCCGCGTATCGGGAGCACCAGTTGAGCCCCGATACGGCTTTCCTGAAGCAAGTCTGGCCGGGCCTCCAAAAGGCCGTCGATTGGCTGATCGAAAAAATCGACAAGACCCACGAGGGCCTGCCCACCGGGCATCAGCCGAACACGTACGATTGCAGCGTGTCCGGCCCCAATACGTTCATCGGGTCGCAGTACCTGTCCGCGCTGGCGGCGGCCGAGCGGATGGCCGCGGTGCTGGACGACGCGGACAGCGCCGCCCGCTGGCGGCAGGTCCGCGAGGCGGGCATGAAGAACCAGAACGACAAGCTGTGGAACGGCGAGTACTACATCCAGATCCCGGAGGAGCGTCCGGCGAACGATTACAACAACGGCTGTCATTCGGACCAGTTGCTGGGCCAGTGGTGGGCGCACATGCTGGACCTGGGCTATCTGTACCCGGTCGAGCGGATCCGGGGCGCGCTGGAGGCGATCATGGGGCACAATTTCCGGGAGAAGTTCGCCGGCTTCACCCAAGCGCCGCGGCGTTACGTCCCCGACGACGAAGGCGGGTTGCTGATGTGTACCTGGCCGCACAACGACCGGCCCAAACCGTTCATCGTGTATGCGGACGAGGTGTGGACGGGCATTGAGTATGCGGTGGCCGGGGCGATGGTGTACGAGAGCCAGTTCGAGCCCGCCCGGCGAATCGTCCGCATGGCCCGCAGCCGCTACGACGGGCGGCGCCGCGACGGGCTGAACTCCGGCCCCGGCGGCAACCCGTTCAACGAGTTGGAGTGCGGCAAGTTCTACGCGCGGGCGATGAGTTCCTGGTCGCTGCTGATCGCCTGCCAGGGCCTGGTGCTGGACGGCCCCCGCGGTGTGCTGGGCTTCCGGCCCAAATGGCAGCCCGAAGACCACCGCTCGTTCTTCACCGCGTGCGAAGGCTGGGGCCTGTTCGTCCAGCGCCGCGAGTCCGGCCGCCAGACCGAGCGGATCGAAGTCCGGCACGGCCAGCTGCGCCTCCGCGAAATGGTCTTCGAGCTGCCCAAGGACGCCGCCGCGGCCACCGCCACGCTGACCGTCGCGGGACGCACCGTCCCGGCCGCCGTGCGTCGCGACGGCAATGACGTTCGCTTGACCTTGGAGAACGAAGTCCTAGCGGCCGAAGGCGACACGCTGGAGGTGGGCTGGAAGTGGTGACGCCGGCGGCATCCGCGCGCCGGTTCGTGCCAGAAGCGGCGGATCTTCGCTAGAATCGTCCCAGATTGCCCAGTTCTCTTGCCTCGCAGCAACACGTTCAAGCAACGCCTCGTCCCAGCCGATACGGGATTTAGGCGGTATCGCGCGCCCAGGAAGGCCGCGCGAAGCGGAGCGCCTGTGCAAGAACCCATTCGCAGGGCGAAGGATATTGCGCCCAAGCGGACGGAAGTCCGCTCGACGACAACGGAGCGGAGTGGTTCTTGGCCAGGGGCTCCAGGTCTGGCGACCCGGCCCACCCACACCAGACCGCCGCCGCCCGCACGCATGAGACCGAACGTGTTTCAGAGGGGGGACGATCCATGCGGTCGTCAGCGCTACTGATTGCCGTCCTGTTCGCCCTGGGCGATCGAGGACACGCCCAAACCGTGGCGCCCGATGGGCGTACGGCGCCCTCGACCGCCCCTGCGTTCTCGGCTCGCCAAGACCTGCCGGCGACGCCGGCCAGCCCCCCCGTTGCTTCCCGTGACACCGCCGGCCCGGCGCCCGTCTACTCCCGTGTGGCCGCCTTTACAATCCCGTTCGCGGTGACCCAGGCCGACACGCAGGGCCTGGAGGTGCTGCTGTTCGTCTCCCACGACTTCGGCGCGAATTGGACCCTGTACAATCGCCAGCCGGCCAGCCAAGGCCAATTCGTGTTCCGGACGAACCGGGACGCCGAGTACTGGTTTGCGTCGCGCACGATTCCCGTCGGCACCGTCATCTCGGCGGGCGCCACGTTTCAACCCGAGTTGCGCGTCGTCGTCGACACGGCGCCGCCGCGACTGGATGTCCAGGCGAGCACCAACGCAAACGGCGAGATCCAGGTCGAATGGCAAGCCGTCGACGACGCGCTGGCCCCAGAGACGATGAAGGTCGAGTACCAGCAGGCGCTGGGCAAACCCTACCAAGCCGTTCAGGCCGCCAGTTCAGCCCCCGTGCCGGGCCGCAATGCCGTCACCGGCCGTGCCAACTGGACGCCGGAAGCCGGCAGTTACTTCGTCAGCATCCGCATCCAAGTGCAGGACAAAGCCGGCAACCTGCAAGAGGTGACGCGCCGCCTGATTGTCCCGATCTCGCTGAACACCCGGCCCACCGCGCCGGCCGCCAACCTGCCGGCGTCCTTGGCTTCCGCTCCGCCCGACCCGTTCGCCAATTACGGGATGGCGCCGAACGAAACACCGGCGCCGTCGGCGCCGTCGGCTGCGCCGGCGCCCAGCCAGCAGGATCCCCCGGCGGCCTCACCCGCGGCGCCCGCGCCTACCGCTTGGCCCAGCGACGCGCCGGCAAGTCGCGATTACTCCGATCCCTACTCGACTCCCGAACCCGCGCCCCAAACGGCGTCTGCTGCGCCAGCCAAGAAGCCCGAAGTTCATCAGGTCTCCAGGCCCGGCGCGGTGGGGGACGCGGCTGCCGAGACGCCGACGTCGCCCAGTGCCGCGCAAGCCGGCTCCACGTCCGCTGCCAAAAATGAACCGGGCGTCGCGATCCCCGAAACGGACACAGCGCAGACCGGTCGAACGCCCGGCGGCGACTCGGCCGACCCCCCGATGCCGTCTCGCCCAGCCGGCAAAGCCACCGGCGGTTCGCCCGCTGCGTCTCCCAGCCTGCCTGCGGGCGAGCGGCCGCGGATGACCAGTTCCAAGCGGTTCAATTTGGACTACTCGGTGGATGCGGTCGGTCCGGCGGGCGTGGAGAAGGTGGAGTTGTGGGTCACGCGCAACGGCGGCCGCGATTGGGACCTGGGGTGGGTGGACGAAGACCGCGAGAGCCCGCTGCTGGTCGAAGTGGAAGACGAGGGTATCTACGGGTTCCGCGTGGTGATTGTGGGCAAGAACGGCTTGGCCAGTCAGACCCCGCGGGCGGGCGACTTGGCCGATCTGTGGGTCGGCGTGGATACGACCCGGCCGATCGCCGAAATCACCTCCGCGGCCTACGGATCGGACGCCCATGCCGGCCAGTTGGATATCCGCTGGGCCGCGATGGACGACCATCTGGGCAATCGGCCCGTGACGCTCTCCTTCGGCGAGAAGCCCGACGGGCCGTGGACCGCCCTCGCCTCCGGGCTGCCCAACACGGGCCAGTACCTGTGGCGTGTGGATTCACGCGTCCCCGCCCAATTCTACCTCCGGCTGGAGGTCCGGGACGAAGCCGGCAACGTGGCCGTCCACCGCCTGGACGAGCCCCTGGAATCCGCCGGCCTGACGCCCAAAGGCAGCGTCCGCGGCTTCGCCCCCCTGGGCGGCTAGCCCTTTGTCAGGCCTCGCTTCATGCGTCGGGCGGAATTCACTCCGCCCCCAAGGCCGACTGAATGGGGTCAGGCTTACAGAATTCAATTTTGGTCGAGCGTGGCGCCAGCCAGATGGTACGAGCCTGCTCGACCAAAACTGAATTCTGTAAGCCTGACCCCAGGACCGAAACCCAGCACCGAACCCATGACTGCAGCCACGGCACGCAAGAAGTGCCGAAATCCCGTTTGGTGCTGGTGCCCTGCGGTTGTTATTCCTCGATTTCCGACAAAAAACACCGGAACCTGCGGTCCCAGACAGGTCAAGTACATTGACGCCAGCCGGCGCGACGATATGCTAAGATTGGCAACTGGGCAACTGGGCGGAAGCGGGACCGGCCTCGTTGGAGCCGCAAGGTGTCTCTGGCGGAACGGGCGCATCCGGCTTCGTTGCAGGTCGTCCGTCAAGTCATCTTCTGCATTTCTCTTGGAGGGTCGTCTCATGACTCGGTTCCGAAGACTAGCTTTCACTTTGGTCGAACTGCTGGTGGTGATTGCCATCATCGGCATCCTTGTGGCGCTGTTGCTGCCCGCGATCCAGGCGGCGCGGGAGGCAGCCCGGCGGTCGGAATGCCAAAACAAGATGAAGCAATTGGGAGTCGCCATTCACAACTACCATGACACCCACAAGACGTTCCCGCCGGCCGGCGTCAACTATGGCTGGGCCAGGGACAGCGCTGACTATCCGATCAATGGCAAGATCCTGAACGTCAGCGGTTGGGTGATGACGCTTCCCTTCCTGGAACAGCAGCAACTGTTCGATCGGTACGATCCCAAGTATGCGGCGTGCAATTACACCAGAAACCCGCCCATTGATACCGTCACGGGGACCACGGCAGTCGTCACGACTTCCGCGGAAAATGCAGCGGTGGTCAGCACCCTCTTGCCTGCCTTCCTCTGCCCGTCGGACCCCTATAACCCCGTGTTGAGCGACAAGGGAGGCACCACGTATAACCCGTACAACGGCAATACCGGAGCCAAAACCAGCTACGATTTCAGCGTGTGGTACGCGGAATTGACTCACCACAATTACTGGAACAGGCTGTCCACCGCATCCCGGTACATGTTCGGCGAGAACAGCGACACGGGAATCCAGCACGTGCTGGACGGGACCTCGAACACGATCGCGATCGCGGAGCAGACACACAACCTGATCGACGGTGCTCCCAACGCTTGGGGCTATCGCGGTTGGGTGCAAATCGGACTCGACGTCGCCTTCTACGGCATCAACCGTTTCGACGTTTTTCTGGGCTCGTGGTACACGGGCAATCGGGACCGGATCGTGGGCAGGCTGGCTGAGTGGGGCACGAGCGGCAGTCTGCACCCGGGCGGAATCAACATCACACTAGGCGACGCTTCGGTCCGGTTCATCTCGGACACCACCGACGTGACCGTGCTGAAGCAAATCGCGACGATGGCCGGCGCCGAGGCCATCCGAGTGCCGAATTAAATCGGGTTTCGCGAAAGCAGGGACAGACTCAACACTGCTCGCCGCGTTCGATGCGGCGCCCCGGCATCCTCGCCGCCAAGCGGCGAGGATGTTCTCGGTTGTCATCACCGCGACTCTCCCAGTAATCGAATGGGGTCAGGCTTACAGAATTCAATTTTGGCCGAGCGTGGTGCCAGCCACAGGGTACGACCTTGCTCGGCCAAAATTGAATTCTGTAAGCCTGACCCCAGGATCGGCAGGATTGACTTTCCGGGGAAGGCGATTAGACTTACGCCGATTTTTGTGTCGTGAGGTGATCCCCGCAAGGATTTCCCGAGGTCCGACACTTCTGGTTTGGCTAAGGCTCGTGAGTGGCCATCATCACGACAGCTGTGTCCTTTCCGATGGCAAGCGTCGAGTGGCAACTGTATCGTTCGATAGGTCATAGGTTTTTGAGGAGATTGGTCGCATGGTCAGGTTCCGTAGACTGGCTTTTACTTTGGTTGAACTGCTGGTGGTGATTGCCATCATCGGCATCCTCGTGGCGCTGTTACTGCCCGCGATCCAGGCGGCGCGGGAGGCGGCTAGGCGGTCGGAATGCCAGAACAAGATGAAACAACTGGGGGTTGCGATTCACAACTATCATGACACTCACAAGACGTTCCCTCCGGCCGGCGTCAACTATGGCTGGGCAGGGGCTGGCGCGACGAATAACATCAATGGCCAGATCCTGAACGTCAGCGGTTGGGTGATGACGCTCCCCTTCCTGGAACAACAACAACTGTACGATCAATACGAACCCCAGTACTGCGCCTGCAATTACATTCGAAACCCGCCCATCGACAATGTGACGGGGACGACGGCCATCGCGACGCCGTCCGCCAAGAATTCGGAAGTGGTTTGCACGGTGCTAAAGACCTTTCTCTGCCCTTCGGACCCGTACAATCCCGTACTGAGCGACAAAGCAGGCGGTTCGCCGCGGTACTACAACCCGTACGACCGCGATGCGGGCGCCAAGACCAGCTACGATTTCAGCGTCTGGTACTGGGACTACAATTACCACAACGATTGGGGCACGCAGGCCAGTAACTCCCGGTACATGTTCGGCGAGAACAGTGACACGGGGATCCAACACGTCCTCGATGGGACCTCGAACACCATCGCCCTCGCCGAACAGACGCACAACCTGATCGACGGTGCTCCCAGCGCCTGGGGCTATCGCGGTTGGGTGCAAATCGGGCTTGACGTCGCCTTCTACGGCATCAACCGTTTCGACGTTTTTCTGGGCTCGTGGTACGGGGGCAATCGGGACCGGCTCGTGGGCCGACTTGCCGAGTGGGGCACGAGCGGCAGTTTGCATCCGGGCGGCATGAACATTACGTTGGGCGACGCTTCGGTCCGGTTTATCTCAGACACCACCGACGTGACCGTGCTGAAGCAAATCGCGACGATGGCCGGCACCGAGGCCATCAAGATGCCGAACTAGTTCGTTGTCACCAATGGTTCCGGCCTTTTTGACGCGACCTTCGTTCCCGTTGGGGATTTACAACTCGTGGCTCTTGAACGGCGGATTCCACCAGGAAGGGAATAGTATGCGCTTCTTCACGGCTTTGATTTTCAGTTGTGCAATGTTGACCCTTGGCTTCAGCGGCTGCGCCGAAAAGGCGAGCGGTCCGGCGCTCGTGCCGGTCAGCGGAACGGTCAAATTGGACGGCGAACCTGCGGCGGACGTCGGGGTGATGTTCTTTCCCTCCGGCATGACGGCGGGAACGACCTATTACGCAAACACGGATGCCGGAGGCCGGTACGAGTTGCAGGCCAGCAGCGGCCAGAAAGGGGCCCCCGTGGGCGAATACAAGGTGACGTGCAGCAAGTACGTCATGCCCGACGGTTCGCCTTTTAAGAGCGACGGCAGCATGTCGCCGGAAATGGCCGGCGCGAAAGAAATGCTGCCGCCGAAGTACAGCGACCAGTCGCAGACAGAACTCAAAGCGACCGTCCCCGCCGGCGGCGGTGCGGTCGACTTGGAGATGACCACGAAGTAGCCCGCGGAAACCTCGTCGGGGCCAGGGGCATGCTTGGCAGCCGTCGCTGAAATAACTTCCTCGTTTCGGCGCGACCTGGCGGCAAGCCGAGGCACTCGCTGATTCCCACCGTAAGGTCCGTGGTGACTTTGCGGGGGTCGCCTCCGTACCGCCACCACGCTGCTCGCCAGCGTGGAGCGGTGTTCAAGACCAGAGACGTCCGCGAAATCGGCCCCTTCGCCACCACGCTGCTCGCCAGCGTGCAGCGGTGTTCAAGACCAGAGACGTCCGCGAAATCGGCCCCTTCGCCATCACGCTGCTCGCCAGCGTGGGGCGGTGTTCAAGACCAGAGAGGTCCGCGAAATCCGCCCCTTCGCCACCACGCTGCTCGCCAGCGTGGAGCGGTGTTCAAGACCAGAGACGTCCGCGAAATCGGCCCCTTCGCCACCACGCTGCTCGCCAGCGTGGAGCGGTGTTCAACACCAGAGAGGTCCGCGAAATCGGCCCCTTC
>JAAYYU010000279.1 GCA_012515235.1 Candidatus Anammoximicrobium sp. | reverse complement strand
GAAAAGTCTCCCTCAGGAGAACCTCGAAGACGCCGTCACAACGCTGAGGCCAACGCTCAGAGAAGACCAAGAACTCGACCAGCAAGAAAGAGTCTGCACCGAAACGCGAAGTCGGCTTAGTTCAACGCAGCACGGTATCTCGCGTGATGCGGCCCTGGTCCTGCCACGAGCGGAGCTGACGCATTAGTTCTCCCAGGACCTGCCAGAGCAGGAGGGTTGGCGTCGGATCGGAGCTGAGCCGGCGCAGCAGATCGCGAGCCTTGGCCTGTTTGATGGGCTCCTGCCGATCGAGGCGATAGACCAAGACGTTGGTGTCAATGGCGTTCATGCAGTTGGTCTCGCGTCAGATGCGGCCCCCGAAGTTCGATGGGGAACTCGTCGCAAAGGCGATCCAGCTCAGCGCAGGCAGCCTGACGCTGGTCGTGGACATCATCGGGCAACTCCAAGAACAGCCGCACCTTGGTCCCCGCAGTGAGGCCAAGCTCTTCGTCGGGTTTCAACATTCCGTCGACGAACGTGGCCGTGATCAACTGTGTCATAACGGCAAACTCCCCGATCTAAGTCAACAATCCGCTCTGCACGAATGAATTCTATGCGACCAGGGGCGAAATGCCTATACGAGTTCGCACACCGGCCTTGCCGACCGCTCTGCCGGCCGCCCACCGTGCCGAAATCCTGCCATCTTGCCAGAAGCCTTCGGACCAAATGGGCCCCCCGACTTTCCTTTCCTCAGCACATCAAATCGATACACAGGCGTGTGTCGCACGAGAAATCGTAACGATCGCACCCGTTCCATTGACTCTTGGTGCCCGGAAACGGGCCCGAAACGGCAGCCCTCGCGACAAGGGGTACGAACGCCAGCGACAGAAATAGCAGCAGCCCACACCGGACACGCTTCTCAGCGGGACGCCGCGAGGGGCGCCAACTCCTGGCTGAGTCGCCTGATGTGCTCATGATTTCTTTTCTCCGGCATGGCCGAGCACACGGTGGCCACAGGAATCGAGTCTGGCCAGAATCGGGGTGCTTGGTTGACCTTGGCGAGATCATTGCGCGTCAATAGGGCGGTCTTAGGAAAGGTGAGGATCGCGGACACGATCAGGGGGGCACGATGGGATCGTGTCCCCCGGTATCCCAGTTGCTCGCCTCCGGCATGTTCACCAGGGCCAGCGAGGTGGCGACGGCGTAGTTGCACGTGCAGTGGCGCATGGCGTGCGGCGCGCTGAGGATTCCGCCGGCCGGGATCAAGTTATTGGTACAGCCGCTGCGAATGCCGCGGAAATACAGGTGCCCGCCGCCAGCCAGATCGTAGCACGACAGATGAGCGTCTCGCACCGTAATCAAGCAGGGGCTTCCCAAGGCGCGTCCGCAGCCTCGCAGCTGGCTGTTCATGCCTTTCCACATTCGCGCGCGACGTTCGCCGGTCACCAGGTCGACCACTTCGCCGGCGTGCGTAACCAGGCAGTCGGACAAGACGATCGGCGGTGACGCGCTGGTGTACGAGTTGGGTGGATCCTTGCACGACAACTCCTGGGCCCACAGCTGCTTTCCTGTGGCGCCCTGGTAGGCCGCGGCCGTGCTGTCGTTGCGAGTGAACAGCAGCACGCCGCTCGCTTCGCACCACGCCAGTTGCGGGCTCACCAGCGAAGGCAAGTCCGGCGGCTTCGGAGGCTCGGCCACGGCGGGAGTTGCGGCCGTCGTCTGCCAGACGACTTTGCCGCTGCCGGCGTCGAGCGAGCTGATCGTGCCCTCCTCGGATTTGGCATCGCCCCTGCGGCGATGACGCGGCTGCCAATAATCGACGCAATAGACGGTGTCCTTCCCAACGGCGAAGCTGATGCCGTCCCGCTCGGCGTCGAAATGCCAGCGCAACCGCCCGCTCGTGCGATCGACGCACACGAGCTGCTTGTCAGCGACGCCGATCAGCGCATCGCCCGCCACGCGGATTTCCTCCCAGCCGCCAGGGGTTTTGTCCAGCGATGCGGGGACGGCAATGGTGCCCAGCAATTCGCCCTTGGCCGGATCGAGCCGAAGG
>JAAYYU010000278.1 GCA_012515235.1 Candidatus Anammoximicrobium sp. | reverse complement strand
TGGGGACGCGACCTTCTTGGACCGTCCGTCCAGTCTCAGCGCCGACTGGCCTTTGCCGCGGCTCCTGGAGGAACAAAAACGGGATAACAAATCCCAGTCTCTCGACCGCGCCGTTTTGGCGCGGCACCCGCAGGCAGCGTGATCCTTGTCAACAAAAAAGACACTGTTCCATCAATCGCTTATAACCGCACGGAAAGGCGAAGTCAACTTGTAGGAAACGCAGGAAGGGTCCATTGGCATTCCTGCTTATCCGTTTCTGCGCCCCTTCCGTGCGGGCCCGGCAGCTGCGGGTTGCGGTTCGACTTCCAACGGTTTTCCAGGCACCCAATGGAACCGCAGGTCGCCTTCCTGGAGGCGGCCCGGCTCGCGGACGCCGGCGCCCTTTTGCTTGGTCGCCGAGTCGCCCAGTTCCGCGCGCATCCGCTCGGCCAGCCGCTCGATCTTGGCGACGACGTCGGGATGCCCGTCGACGACGTTCTTGGTTTCGCCGGGGTCGGTCTCCAAGTCGAACAGGGCCAATTCGATGTGGGCTTCCTGATAGGGCGCCGGCGTGCCGCCGGTCCCGCCCGGTTGGCCGCCCAGGGTGCGGTACCCGTGCGGGAAGTGCAGTTTCCACTTGCCCATCCGGATCGCCTGCAGGTGCTGGCCCCAATAGAAATAGTAAGCCTCCTGCGGACTCCTGGCCCCCGGCTCGCCGGCAATCAGCGGCCAGATGTTCCGGCCGTCGATCACGTGCTCCGGCAGCCTGGCCCCGACCAGGTGGGCGAGCGTCGGCAGGATGTCGATCGTCATGGCCGGCTCGTTGCACACCGTCCCGGCGGGAATCTTGCCCGGCCACCACATCACCGTGGGCTCGCGGCATCCGCCGTCGAACATCGTCCCCTTGCCCTCGCGCAAGGGACCTGCCGACCCGGCGTGATCGCCGTAACTGAGCCAGGGACCGTTGTCGGCCGTGAAGATGACCAGCGTGCGGTCGTCCAGCTGATGTCTCCGCAGGGTGTCCAGAATCTCGCCGACGGACCAGTCGATCTCCATCACCACGTCGCCGAACAAACCTCGCTGGCTTTTGCCCCGGAACCTGTCGGACACGTACAGGGGCACGTGGACCATGCTGTGAGGCAAGTAGACGAAGAACGGCCGATCCTTGTGCTTTTCGATGAATTGCACCGCTCGCCGGGTGTACAGCGTCGTCAGCTGCTCCTGGTCTTCGCCGGTCACGTTGGCGTCGATGACGCGCGTGCCCTCGATCAACGGCAGATCGGGAAAGCGATCGCCGGCCGTCGGGTGGAACGGCCACATGTCGTTGGAATACGGCAGGCCGACGTACTCGTCAAAGCCGTGATGGACCGGCAGGAATTTGGGGTGGTGGCCGAGATGCCATTTGCCGTAACACGCCGTGGCATAGCCCTGTTGCTTGACGACTTCGGCCAGCGTCATTTCGGCGGCGTGGATGCCGTGGTTGGCTTGATGGGCCAACGCTCCCAGGATGCCCACGCGGACGTTGTAACAGCCGGTCATCAACGCCGCCCGCGAGGCGGAACAGACGGCTTGGGCCACGTAGAAATCGGTGAAGACCCGCCCCTCGCGGGCCATGCGGTCGAGGTTCGGCGTCGCATACCCCTGGGCCCCGAACGGGCTGATGTCGGCATACCCCATGTCGTCGATGTAGATAAAGACCACATTGGGCAATTCGGCGGCTGCGGATGAATTCGGGCTTAGCGGCACGGACGGGGCCGCCAAGAGGAATCCCAACCAAATCCAACGCGGCATCATGGCGATCTCCTTGTATGGTTGGTCGTGGCGGAAAAGCTCATCTCTTTCCCGCAAGTCTAACGCCAGCGTCATTCGGAAGCAAACGGGATCCGGATTAGCCCGCATCTCGAGCAAGAATGACGGAAAGACGCCCGTGATCGGGGCTCGCCTTCGCGAGCCGGAGAAGGGCGGTAAACTGCACTGCTGTGCATACCGCCCGGCACCTCGTTCCCAGACTCTGCCGTCCGCATGCGAGGCGGTGCCTCGCGGACAGTGGGTTACGAGGCAGAGCCTCGTAACCAGGGAAAACCAGCCGTTGTGCCGCCCCGCTGCCTGTTCAGCCACCACGCTGTTTGCCAGCGTGGTGCCATGTTCAAAACCAGCCGTCGTGCCGCCCCGCGACCTGTTCGGCCACCACGCTGCTTGCCAGCGTGGAGCCATGTTCAAAACCAGCCGTTGTGCCGCCCCGCGACCTGTTCAGCCACCACGCTGAACACCGCTCCACGCTGGCGAGCAGCGTGGTGGCGAAGGACAAGACACCGCCCGACGTGCGAAGTGAGGCTCAGGCAAACTTGCGATTGGCTCGGGCGGCGGCCGTCAAGTGCCAATTCGTGCCCAATCAAACGCGTTTTTTGGTCGTCCGCGACGCTCTGCCAAGCCGTCCAACGCGCGATCGCCCGAACAGCGTGAGCGTTTGCGGGCTGAGATCAACCGATGTCTGGAATCCAAAATGGCTTTGGCTCGCCAGCTGTTCCCGCTCACGCAGGAGGACTCGCGAATCGGCTTTGAATCCTCGTGCCAGTACTTCTACTCGCCGTTGGACGTGGTAGAAAAAGTCGTCAATTGCCGCTGGCTGTTGGCGCACTTCGATCAGTGAGCACCAACGAATCGAGCACTTTCGGGACGGCGGGTACGCCTCGCTAAAACGATGGAGGGTGAACGGATGACTCCGTGCGGACAGTTTCTGGTTGGCCTGTTGTTCGTTTTGACGTCCGCTGGCCGCGGCTTCGCGCAGGGCTGGCCGGAGTTGCCCGTGAAGGATGCCGCGGTCGAGATTCCTGCCCAGTCATGGCCACAACGTCCGGGACCTCGCACCGTGCGCGTGTTGGTTCACTACCCCGACGGTTCGCTGGAAAGCGTCACCCCGCAGACCGGGATCATACTGACGCTGCACAACTGGGGCGGCACCGATTGCGTGGGAACGGCCGATCCGCGTGAACTGGCGCGGCGTCTGAACGTCGTGGCCGTCTGCGTGAACTATCTGCAGAGCGGCAAGGCGGACTCGATCGCTGGCCCCGAACCATACGACTTCGGCTACCTGCAAGCGCTCGATGCGCTGCGCGCCTTGTGGTTCGTGCGCGACGGCCTCAGGTCTCAGGGGAAAGCCTTCCGCGACGACCGCCTGTTCTGCACCGGAGGCTCCGGAGGCGGCAACGTGACACTGATGGCCAACAAGCTGGCGCCGCGCACGTTTGCCTGTGTCGTCGATCTGTGCGGAATGAAGAAGCTGTCGGACGATATCGCCTTCAATCTGCCGGGCGGCAGCAGCTTGAACGCCCGCTGGAGCCGCGACGCGGGGAGCAAAAACTACCTGTCGATCGACGAGCAGGAATTGCGGTTCGTGGGTCATCCGGGCCACCTTGCCGCCATGAAGCAGTTGGGGGCGACGAGCAAAATCGTCGTAGTCCACGGGACCGACGATGCGACGTGCCCGTACGCGGACGCCGTCCAGATGGTGGACTTGATGAAGCAGGCGGGACTGGACGTGGAAGCGAAGTTTGTGACCAAAGCGGATCTGGACGGCGCGGTCTTCACGAGCACGGGTCATGCCTTGGGCAACCGGACGCAAATCGTCCTGAACGTGGCCGGAAAGTACCTCGCGCCGGACGGGGAAAACGCGTGCCGACGTTCCGGTCCCAGCGACTTCGAGCGGCGCGAGTCCCTCCGCTATCGGACGCCCAACGGCGAGTTTGTCATCTCGTACGAGTCCGGCTATCCCGTGGCCCGCTTCCAGCCCGCGCCGCCGCCAATCCAGTAGCGCGCTCACCACGCCCTGCTTACTGTGCCATCTGTTCTCGAACGTGAGGCGTTCTCGGAAGCACTGGTATCCCGCACCGATCACAAGCCCAACAACGAAGCCCGTCCGCCAAGAAGCCCCAAGCTCTGTCCCTGCTCAAATCCCGTTTCGCCGCCTGGAAACAAGCGATGGCCGAAGCCGACCCCCGCGGCCCGTTTCGGGACTACTGATCGGGCCCACAGTCACTCACAGAAACTGTGCTTGTAGGGGCCGATCTTGTGGTATAGTGGATAGCTGGTTTGGAGATTCGGTCGAGGCAAGGGAAGAAGGAGCAGCAACGTGAATTTGATAGTGCATGCCGATCCACCGCCCCTTTACGAAGCAAACGATCGAGTCGTCCGTATCGCAGGCACCAGGATTCCCCTCGAACGCATCGTTCGTGCGTTCCTGGCCGGATCGACTCCCGAACAGATCGCGCAGGACTACGACGTGCTGTCCCTGGAAGACGTGTATGCCGTCGTGAACTACTACCTGCATCACCGATCGGAAGTCGACGCGTATCTGGCGGACGCCGAGGCGGACGCCGTACGTACTCGCGACGAGACAGAACGGCAGCACGGCTTGAACGGAATCCGTGCGCGACTTCTTGCGCGACGTTCCACGAAGGTGGAATGACATGATTGGGTTTCTTTCCGACGAAGACCTAACGGACGAATCGTGCGCGGACTGCTCCTGCGCAAGAGCGACCTCAATCTGGTCCGCGTCCAGGACGTTGGGCTGGGCGGGGCCGATGACGGGGCGATTCTTGAGTGGGCCGACAACCACGGCAGGGTACTGCTTACGCATGACGGCCGCACGATGCCGAAACATGTCCGCAGTCGCTTGGCTGCCGGCGCGCACGTGCCTGGCGTCTTGATCGTTGACGATCTCGCCGGGATCGGCTTGTGCATTGAAGAAATTCTGCTCGTGGCCGAGTGCAGCGACGAAGGTGATTGGGAAGACAAAATCGCCTACTTGCCGTTCAAATGAAGCCGGAAGCGAGGCGTCCAACGCAACCCCAATCCGATTCCCGCGGCGTCATTTGGTCTCGCGGGTGAGGCGTTCTGGCCAAGCGTGCGCCGGCAACCGACCGCGCGCGGCGATCAACCCGACCAATCGGCCAAGCGGCTCAGAATCCAGCGTGCGCCCGGCCGGTTCTCCGGCACCACGTCAACAGGGCCATGCCCCAACGAAACACGAGAAACAGCCAAAACAAACCCGGCACCTGCCGCGAGGCGAACACGGCGATCCCCAGCCCCAGCACGCCCAATACGGTCCGCACCGCCAGGGACGCGCCCGCCACCCAAGCCAGTTGAGCCCAGGGAAGCCGTTGCGCTGCGGACGTGTTCAAGTGCCACAGCCCCAGCCACAACGCCGCCATGATCGCGCCCAGCAGCAGCCCGCTGGAGACCAAATCGGCCAGCGCCAGCCACATTCCTACCCCGCTGGTGACGCGGCCCCAACTGGTCGCCAGCGCCACGCCCAGCACCGCCGACAGCCCGGCCGCAAAGATCGCCATCCGGCCCGCCTCGTCCCGGCCTCGCTGGTACAACGCGGCGGCAGCACAGGCCAGAACGCTCACCGCAATCGCCAAAAAAATCACGGCGCCCGGTTGCTCCGCCGGTTCGCTGTTCACATGCACCCACGCGGCGCCCGCCACGCCCAACAGCAGCAGGCACCAACAGCTCAACCGATAAAAGCCCCTGGCGGCCAAACTTGCGGGCGTCAAACCAATTCCGACCGCGATCCCCAGGGCGAGCCGGAGTACGAACTGTAACGCAACGGGTGGCATAGGCCAACTCAATCCAAATCGTGATCTGTGGCGGCTACTACGCTCACCAGGATAGACGCACGGACGGCAAGTGGGGAGTCCAACCCGGCTTGGAAACACATCGTCCGCAACGTACAACCAACGTCGCGGCTAGGCCGTTGTGCTCGATGCCACCCCATTTCCTTTCGGGAGAACCAGACATGCCAAGAACTCCCCGTTATCGCCACCTCCAACGCGGGTTCGGTTCCAGTGGCTTTCGGGCGCCGAGCGAAACCCGCTCCGCTCCTCCCCTCGCCACGTACAACGCTGGTTGCTGCGGCTGGCCATTCTCGCACTCCTAGCGCCCCTTGCCGCGGCAGCGGAATCCGCCGTCCGCGCCGAGCCGCAGCGGCCCAACATGCTGTTGATCGTAATGCGATCTATCCGGCTGTACTCAGCCGGATAGATCGTGCGTTGAACTGGGCCGACTTCGCGGGAATTCGGGAATTCGGGGATTCGCTGATGCGGATTGAATTCCCGCGCCGCCTTCACGTG
>JAAYYU010000277.1 GCA_012515235.1 Candidatus Anammoximicrobium sp. | reverse complement strand
GTTCGCTGGCCGCAGTTACCACACAGTCGCGCTGCGAGTCCGCCGGGTTGTGTCCTCACGGCGGAAGCGGGGCGCCACAACTCGTGTGGCAATGCCACAAAGCGTGTGGCATCTGAGAAATCCCGATTTTTGTTCACCCGCGGCGTGGGCGGCTGGATATGACGATCTGCGCCAGGGGATACTTTCTATCCCTTTGCGCAGATCCCAATCCGAGGGGTAGTTTTCCTCTTTTGCGCGCAGTGGTGGCGACAAACGGCATACATAACCCAGGGGTGGACGCATCGCGCGTCCACATTCACTATCCCCCCTGGTGTTGGTGCCGACTCATGCCTGATTACGCTGTTCCACCCGCTGGCGACCTGACGCCCCACGAACGCCGTCGCCAAGTGGCCGCCATTCTCGCGCAGGGTGTCCTTCGTCACTGCCGCATCGAACAACTTTCTCCATCTCGCGACACCGGCCTTGAGCTTTCCTCGAAAACGAGGCTCTCTGTGTCTCGGCGTCTCGCCCCTGGACGGCGAGACCCGGAATGCGAGGTGAACGATGGACGAAACGCCTGAAAGTTGTCTCGCCGCGATCCTGGCCCGTGGACTGATTCGCGTTCGGCGCCGTGCCGAACGGGCGGGCTGGGATGGTCGGCAGGCTGACAAACAACCCCAACCGCGCCGTGTCGCTGTGGAAATCGGTATCGCTGCCGTTTCCGGAAGCCGGCATCCGGCTGGTCAAACAAGACGACATCGACTGGATCGACGGCCAGATGAAGACGTTCCTGGGCGAATTGACCCAGGCCGTTGCCGAACTCGATGAGCACTACTGGGAGTTGCAGTCGGCGGCCCGCCAGCGGCTCGGCCGTCTGTACGATGCGAGCGATTATCCAGCCAGCCTGATGGGATTGTTCGCGATCGCGTGGGACTGGCCCAGCGTCGAACCGCCGCCCTATCTCAGACAGCTTTCGCCGGATTTGTACCGCGAGGAGTGCCAGCGGGTGCAGGCACGCTTCGACGAGGCGGTCCGTCTGGCAGAACAAGCGTTTGTCGAGGAACTGTCTAGGCTGGTTTCCCATCTCACCGAACGCTTGTCTGGGAGCGACGACGGCAAGCCCAAGATTTTCCGTGACAGCGCGGTGGAGAACCTGACTGCGTTTTTCCAGCGTTTTCGCGAGTTGAACATCGGGTCCAGCGAGCAGCTCGACGACCTGGTGGGCCAGGCCCAGAACATCGTCCTCGGCGTCCAGCCGCAGCAGCTCCGCGACGACGGCCCGTTGCGCCAGCAGATCGCTACCCAGCTCTCCGGCGTCCAGTCGGTGCTGGATGGTCTGCTGGTCGATCGCCCCCGCCGCAACATCCTGCGTCGTCCCAAGTGAGGCCGCCATGGACATCATCATCACCGCCACCGGCGATGGGCGCTGCATCTACGCCGAAGACATCGACCTGACCGCTCTCGGCAAGCTCACCATCCGTCGCGGCAGTCATGTCGAATCGACGCCGGATGCCCGCTGGACGGCAGATATGTCGCCAGTCGGCGGTCCTGTTCTTGGTCCTTTCAGACGCTGGTCGGAAGCCATCGCAGCCGAGCATGAATGGCTGGCTGAGCACTGGCTCCAGCCGGGCAGCCGAAGCTGACAACCTCCCCTCTATAGTGCTGGCCGCCGAGAACGGCCCCAGAAAAGCCCCAGACGGCCGCTCTGGCTTACCAGCTCTCTTGGTCAACCCTTTCGTCCGCGTGCGTTTCTGGCCCAAATCCGGGCTTTTCCCGGCCGTTCTTGGCCGTTTCGTGGTGGCCCGTGGCGTTTGCGCGGGCCGTTTCCGTTTCTTTGTCCCCTGTTTTAGGACACCTTACATGACGCAAACCGAACTTGATCGAGCCGTCGCCAATGTCACCGGGGAATCCCCCCGCACCGTCTCCCGTTTGGGATTCACGATCGCCGATCCCGACATCGTGGATTTCGATCCGGAACCCGACGACACGCCGCCGCAGTATCTCGACTGGGAGCAGATGCACGAGGAGCAATCGCGAAGTGCCCGTGGTGACATTCCGTGGCCGGCTGAACCACGCGAAGCACCCGTATTTCTCTGACCTCTGATTTTCTCGCATAGGAGTCCTTACGTTGATCCATCTCACTCGTTCCCAGGCTCGCCAACTACGGGCCGTGTTTCGCCGCGCCGGCGTCGGCAAGGTGCAGGGCGGCTACGGCCAGCGCATCCTGTTCAGGGCCGCAGACGATACGCTCCGCATCCGGGCCTTGACCTGCAACTCGGCAATCGAATACCAGGCAGTCCACCAAGGCCCTGCCGTCGCAGCGATGTTGCCGCTGGAGCTGCTCGCCGCTTGCGAAGGCAGCCGCCCCGATCCGGTCCAGCTCGATTTCTCCGCGGCCGACAAAGTCACGGCGTCCTGGACGGACAAGCGGTCCCCCGTCGTGTTGGATTTCGCCGCGACCGCGCCGAGCGACGCGCTGCCGCCGTTTCCGCCGCTGCCGGACACGTTCACCGGCAACGAACCGTCGCTGTGGACCGCGTTGCGGGAGGCCGCCAACACCACGGACCACGACCCGCAACGCTTTGCCCTGGGCTGCGTGCAGTTGTGCGGCAGCAGCGGCCGGATCGCCGCCACCGATGGCCAGCAGGCGCTGGTCCAGTCCGGCTTCGCGTTCCCCTGGACGAAAGACCTGCTGGTTCCCGCCTCCGGTGTTTTCGGCTGCCGCGAATTGACGTCGAACGAACCGATTCAAGTCGGCAGGACCGAGGATTGGGTGACGTTCCAGACCGGCCCGTGGACCGTCAGCCTGAAGCTGGAGCAAGACGCCAGGTTTCCGAACGTCAGCCGCCACATCGGCGATCCGGCTGCGGCGTCCTCGCATCTGCGCATCGCGGACAGCGACGGCGACTTCTTGAACGACGCGCTGCCGCGGTTGCCGTGCGAAGACCACACGAACTGCCCGATCACCCTGGACCTGAACGGTCAAGTGCTGATCCGGGCCAAGCCTGCCGACCAATCGCGGGCGACCGAGCTGGCTCTGTCCAATTCGCGGCTCGAAGGCGATCCCCTGACCGTCAACACGAACCGCGAGTACCTGTTGCGCGCCGTGCGGCTGGGTTTCCGCGACGTGCATTTCAACGGCCTCGAACAACCGGTGCTGTGCGATGACGGCCGCCGCCAGTTCCTGTGGGCGCTGTTGTCGGCCGATTCCGCCATTCCCAACAGACCCGATTCGATCCGCATTGCGTCCATTCAGCGGCAAGCTGACGGCGCAGGCGGGCAGTCACAAACGCGAAGGAGAAGAACCAACATGCCGGAACCGAACATCCCATCCCGGTCCAACGGCGAGAAATCCGCCACGAAGCCCAAGCGTGCGATGCCTCGCGGCAAAGCCACGCCCGTCGAGCAGGCGATCGCCTTTCGCGACTCGCTGCGGACGGCCGTCACCGAGGCCAATGAATTGATCCGCTGCCTGAAGCAGCAGAAGCGCGAAGCGAAGCTCGTGCAGAACACGCTGGCATCGCTCCGCCAATTGCAGAAGGTCGGGGCGTAGCTCGTCCGGCATCTGTTGCAGGCATCTAGCATCTACACACCAACCAATCAAGGAGAACCCAGATGCTCAAATTGAACATCGGCTTCAACCGCAAGGTCGGGGAAGCCAACTACGGTTCGCGCGGTGCGAGCGTGAACCTGGAGATCGAGGTCGAGTCGGGGCTCGTGCGTGAACCAGAAAAGCTGCAAGCCAAGATCAATTACTTGTTCGATCTGGCCAAAGCCTCGGTCGACGCCCAGTTGAACGGCAGTGCTGAGCCGCAGCAACCGCCACCGGTCGTCGCCAACAACAACGGCGGCAACGGCACCTACGGCAACGGCTCCCGCCAAGCCAGCGGCGAACACCAGCAAGGCGGCAACGGCAGCACCAACGGGCACTACGCCGGGGGCAACGGCGGCGGCAACGGCCATCGGGCGTCCGAGAAGCAAATCAACTTCGCTACGAACCTGGCCAAAGGCATTCGGGGTCTCGGCGTCCGCCGCCTCGAATCGCTGGCCGGCCGGCTGTTCGGCAAACCTCTGGCGGACCTGACGAGCTTCGACGCCAGCAGCCTGATCGACACGCTGAAGGCCATCAAGGACGGCCGCGTTTCGTTGGAGGCTGCACTGAACGAAGGAACCGCCGCATGAGCACCTTGTTGTTGGAGAGCCCACCCGCCGCCGAACGACGCGGCGGGGTTTGGGACTACATCAGCCCCAGCCGTTTGAACCTGTGGCTCCGCTGCCCGCTGGCGTTCCGGCTGCAATACATCGACGGCCTCCGGACGCCCACGACGCCCAGCCTGTTTTTGGGCAAAGCGGTGCATGACGGATTGGAGATCGTGTACCGTCATCGCCAGCTTTGTGCCGACTTGCCCGCCGCAGAGATCGCCGGGAGGATGCTCGACGGGTGGGACGAACTCGTCGCCAAGGAGTCGATGCGCTTTGATTCCGCAGCCGAAGAGGACGCGCTTAAACAGCAGGCTCTGGCCCTCGTCGCGGCCTACATGCATCACGTGGCCGACACGCTGGAGATCCCTTTGGCTGTCGAGACGACCATGGAAGCGCCGTTGATCGACCCCGACACGGGCGAGAATCTCGGCATCCCGTTGACCGGGATCGTAGATTTGGTCGTAGACGACCGTGCTGGACCGCTGATCATCGACTTCAAGACGGCCGCAAAATCGTCGCCGCCCTTTGAGATCACGCATGAAATCCAGCTCAGCAGCTACGCCTACCTGTTCAGGCAAGCGACCGGTGACGAGGAAGGCGGCCTGGAGATCCGATCGCTGGTGAAAACCAAAACGCCGAAGATCGAGTTCCACGCGTACCAGGCCCGGCGTGAGCAGCATTTCCGCCGCTTGTTCGCCGTCATTCGTGCGTACCTGGATGATCTGGATCGCGGCAGCTTCGTGTTTCGCCCCGGTTTCGCCTGCCTCATGTGCGACCACCGGGACAGCGCATGCCGAGAGTGGAGCGGCTGAACTCACCTCGATGTTTCGCATTCCCTGCTCAAACCCCCAAGGAGAAACCGCGAGTGAGTTCTCTCGATCCCATTTCCGGACTGTCAGGCATCGTCGGCATCATCATCGCTGTCTTGGCGGTGTCTGTAGTGATCCAGTTTGTTGCCGGCAGCTTGCTGCACTGGCTGCCGATCCTCTTGGCCATCGCTGTCGGCTTGATGGCCGTCCGCGCGATCAACGGCTGAATGTTCGCGTCGATCCGAACGCCGAAGATCGGCGACTAGTTCCGGCCCGTCTCTGCCCACGCACGCTCAGTGTGTTGGGTGGGGCGGGACCGGGGCGAGCCACTGCCGTTTGTTTTCGACGATGTTCCATTTTCTTAGCCATCAGGGGATCGCAGGTGTCCAGGTGAACCGATTGCCGAGCTGCCTGTTCGGCCCACGCTGCGCTAGAATCGTCGCCAAATCGTGCCGACAACCCAACGGTAGATGCGATTGCCCAGATAACCCAACAAGATCATGGGGATGACGACCAGCAGCCCAAGGAATGTCCACAGAATCAGCACCGTGAATAACGCCACCAGTATTCCCGTCGCCCAAGCACCGTTGCGCAGCGAGTTGGAAGCCCTGTCCAATTCGTGCCGCCGCGCGTAACGCACCGCATTCCAACCGCTGCCCGCAAGAGAGCAAACACAAAGACCAAGTAGCGAAACGAATACAAGTTCCATGATCACTTCTCCAGAGTGCCGGTCTGCCGAGTAAAGCCCAATTCCAACCCTGCCTTCAAGGGAACCAACGCCAAAGCACTCGCACGCTCCAACGGAACAACCAACCGCCGATCGCGCCTACGATCGCCATCGGGATCAGCATCCAGACCGAGAACTGGCGGACTCGCTCGCTGCGTGACACGTCGGTGCTCAGCCGACTGGCCCAAGCGTTTAACTATACCAAATCAAAAGCCATTTCTCACCCAATCTTCCGCATGATTTCCGCCGCCAGTGCCTGGTCTCGCTCGGCGTAAATCTGAGTGACATCGGCCTTAGCATGCCCCAGCACCGCCTGCGAGGCTTCCAGGCCAAAGCACCGACGAATCTCCGTGGCACTTGTGTGGCGTAGCTGATTCGCGTGCCAGTGGCGGAGCAGGACGGGATTCTGCGTGCCGGTCGCGTCCGCCGCTTTCTGGGTGGCTTTGTTCGCCTTCTCGATTCCGCGACGGATCGCCCGGTTGTAGGAATCCTTCGTGTAGCGGGTCTTCGGCGTCCGTGCAGGATGGCGTTTTCGATTGGTGCCAGGCCGATTTCCGTAGCGGAGCGGTGTCTTGCGAGCGACCTGCCGGGCGTTCCGCATTTCCTGCATCGACTCTGCCGGGCTGAAACAGTGGGCGGTGGAGTCTCGGAGTAAATACGGAAGAAGGACGGCCTGTGCCTTGGGACCGAGGAAGATCACGCGGTCGCGGCCGTGGTGCTCGGTTTTGTGGCTGGCCGGACGGTAGCGCCAGATTTCGCCGGACCGATCCACATCCATCGGCCGAAGCAAGCAGACCTCGCCAGGCCGGCAGCCGGTCAGACGCTGAAAGCGAACCATGTCGGCCACGATCTGTGGCAGGTGCGGCAACGTGGCATCGACCAGAACGTCCTCGACCGGCAGGACCGGCTCGGGCTCTCGTGCCTTCGTTCGTCCCTTCTTCAGACCCTCGACCGTACGGAGGGCGTGGTAAACGGACGCGGGAACCAGTTCTTCGGCCGCCCCCCATTTGAAAATCCTGGGGATGATGGCCATGAGCTTGTTGATGTACGGGCGAGAGTGGCCAGCGTCGATGAGCGTCTGGCGGACCGCCTTGAACTTCACCGGACCGAAGTTGGCCGCAGCCTCGCGGCCGTACAAGCCGCAGAGTCGCGTGATCATCAACCGGATGTGGACCAGCCAGTGCGATGGCTGCCCGTTTTTCGTGTAGTAGCCATCGGCGAAGTCCTGGTAGGCTGAGCACAACTCGACCACGGTTAGGTCATTGGCAGAAGCCGGGCTTGCAATCTTCACCCTGGCGGACGACGCAGAGAACTCAGCGATAGCCTTGCCGTAGGCTTCGCGACTAGCTGCGGTGCCGTGTTTGCCCAGATAGACTGTCCGGCCGCGAATCCGGACGTATGCCTGGCCAGTGGGGGCATGAAAACAATACTTTGGAATCCGAACGGTACCCATCAGAACGTGCCTCCTGAAACTGAACTGCGTAGTACTACGCACTTCGTCTTGGTTTCAGGCTGCACTGCGGACCGTCCGCAGGTAATCGTAACTACCTATTTCAGCCAGACTTACGGAAAGTTGCGGGGACAGGATTCGAACCTGCGACCTCGAGGTTATGAGCCTCGCGAGCTACCGGGCTGCTCCACCCCGCGTCAGTGTTGTCGTTATTTTAACGGCGAAGCGGAGAATGTCGAGGGGGGGACCTAAGTTTCGTAGCGGCAATGACTTCTTTGCTTGGCGCATGGGGTACAGACTGCTAGACTCACCGCAGGGGGCGGTTGCCGGTCCGGATTTGCGGTGTTGGACGTTGCGCGAGGGGGAAGGAACGAGGCCGAAGGAGGTGCAGAATTCGGACTGGGGCGGGGCAGCGTGGTGTGTTTGGGTTGCTCACGCGGCGGTTCGGCAGCCGCCTGAAAAAGGGCGGACGGGCACCTCGCGGGGGTCGTTTTCCCTTGGGCTCCTCCGACCCGGTTTCGAGCTAATCCTCCCCCTTGTTTCGCAGGCTGTCTGGAGTTCTCGCCGGGCTTCTTGCCGCGAGCGTGCTGGGATTTGAGGAGTCGCTTGGCGATGGCCGATCGTGAACAGGAACTGCCGCCGCCTGAGGGTCAGCCGGGCGTGCCTACGCGAGGTGTGTCCAACACGCCTGTCGCGGAACCCGTGGCAACGCCGGTCGCGGCGACGGTGTGGGCGCAAGCCGTTGCGGTTGGCGGAGCCGTGCCGCAGGTTGTCCCAACGCAGGGCGTTGCCGTGCCGTTGGCGGCGCGGCCTGTGCCGACGGCTCAGCCGATGCCTGCCCAGGCTTCGTCGTCATCGTCTAGGGGTCGCGCCGCACCCGTGAACGCGGGTTCGGCGGCGGCCGAGGGGACAGGGAAGCGGCGTGCGTCGAAAGTGCGAACCTCGGTTCCGGAGGCGGCGAGTCTGGCGAGTCGGATTCCTGTCGCTGCGCAGCCGGTCGCGGTTACCGCCGGGCCGCTTGGCTTAGTGCCGACCATCCGCGCTGACCGCGACGAAGAAGAGGAGCAGGAGGAGGTCACCGAAAAAGCGGTGCGCGCCGCTCCGCCGTGGCTGGTCAGCGCCGTGGTACACATGATTGCGTTGATCCTGATGGGCCTGTTCTACCTGTCCACCACGCGGGAAGAGAAGGTTCAGATCGAGGCCATTTACGCGGAAACCGAGGGGGTGCAACTGGAAGAGTACATCCTGCAAGATCCGGGCCTGATGGAGATCACCAACGTCAAGGAGGCCGCGTTGTCTTTTGACATGCTGCAAGTGGACGATCCCTTTGCCGCGCCGCCGCAACTGGACCCGAACTTGCTGAGTCTGGATGCGATCAAGTCGGTGAGCGACGCGGTTGCGCCGTCGATCGGGCTGGCCCTCACGGGGCGGGAAAAGGGCGCCAAAGAAGCGTTGCTGGGCGCCTACGGCGGCAACGCGACGACCGAAGCGGCGGTGCAACGGGGCCTGGAGTGGCTGGTCCGGCAACAGGACGGCCGATCGGGACTGTGGAGTCTGCGGGGCCCGTATGCGGACGGTGGCGGCTACGAGAACACGCTGGCCGCGACCGCGATGGCGCTATTGGCCCTGCAGGGCAACGGGCAGACGCACAAGTCGGGCAAGCACCGGTTGAACGTGCAGAAGGGAGCGGACGCCCTGGTCAGGATGCAGGATACGGACGGCAATTTCTTTCGCGAAGGCGGCTTCAACCACCACCTGTACTCGCAAGCTCAGGCTACGATCGCGATGTGCGAGTTGTACGGCATGACGAAGGATCCGCGCTATCGCCAAGCAGCCCAGAAGGCGCTGGATTACGCGTCCAAGGCCCAATCGTTGATGGGCGGGTGGCGTTACGTCCCGCGTGAGGACAGCGACACGTCGGTGACCGGCTGGTTTGTGATGGCGTTGCAGAGCGGGTTGATGGCGGGGTTGACCGTGCAGAGTCCCACGCTGGACGGAATCACGAAGTACTTGGACAGCGCCACGGAGGACGGCAGCCAGTATCGCTATCAGCCTGCCGACCCCGAACCCAGGCTGTCGATGACGGCCGAGGGTTTGTTGTGTCGCCAGTACTTGGGCTGGCAGCACGACGACGCGCGGTTGCGCAAAGGCGTGGATTACTTGCTGCAGAATCTGATCAGTTACGAGGAACAGGACTTGTACTACTGGTACTACGCCACGCAGGTTCTGCACCACATGGGCGGCAAGGACTGGGAGGCGTGGAACAAGGTCATGCGGCAGGCGGTCCCGGAGCACCAGGTCCAGGCGGGCCGGGAACAGGGCAGTTGGGACCCCAGCAACGATCGCTGGGGAAACCACGGCGGCCGCTTGTACACGACGTGTCTGAGCATTTATCTGCTGGAAGTCTATTACCGCCACTTGCCGATTTACAAGCACTTCAACATGCCGGGGTCGGTGCTGACCTCGGCCGCCGAGCAGACGGGCTCGCCGCCGTAGGATTGGGATGGGCAGCGATGGCCAAGGCAGGAGGCGGCCGCTTGAATTCTGAAGTCCCTTTGCGACGCGATCGAATCGTCAAGGCCGCCAAGCAGTCGGTGCGTCTGCTGATTTTGGCGCTGGTCGGTGTCGGCATCTGGCACACGGTACGGAACGCGATTGGCGAGTTGCAGGCCAAGCAGTTCGCGTTGCATCAGGTGCGTTGGGGCTGGCTTGCGGCATCGGGCGTGGTCTATCTGGCCGCCACGGCGCCGTGTTGGATCTTCTGGCATCGCACGCTGGAGGCGATGGGACAGCGGCCGCTTTGGCTGGCGTCGCTGCGGGCCTACTATACCGGCCATCTGGGAAAGTATCTGCCGGGCAAAGCGTTGGTCGTCGTGATTCGCAGCGGGATGATTCGCAGCCCGCGTGTGGACACGTCCGTGGCCGTCACGGCCGTGTTCGTCGAGACGCTGACCATGATGGCGGTGGGCGCGTTCACGGCGGCGGCGATCTTAGGCGTGTTGTACCGAAATCAGGTGTGGCTGGTGCTGCTTTCCATCGGGTTGATGATCGGCATCGGCGGGCCAACGGTTCCGCCGGTTTTTCGGCGACTGGTCAGGATGGTCGGAGTCAAGAAGGTCAACCCCGACATCGATCGGGCGCTGGCCGGACTCGATTCTCGGCTGATGTTGTTCGGCTGGGTGATCAACGTCGCGGGCTGGGGCTTGATGGGCCTGAGTCTTTGGCTCACGCTCCGCGCGATCCCGACGACGACGATCAGGCCTGTCGAGCTGCAGGATTGGCCGTCGCTGACGGCGTGCGCCGCGTTATCGGTCGTCCTCGGATTTCTGTCGATGCTGCCGGGCGGCCTAGGCGTTCGCGAGTACGTGGTGATGACGCTGCTGTCGGGGCCATTTGGCCTTGGGGCGGCCACGGTTTGTGCGGTTCTTTCACGGTTGGTGGGGCTGCTGGCCGAGTCGGTCCTAGCCGCTGTGCTGTACCCGCTGAAGCGGATTTCCGGAGACGGCGGCGGCGATGGCACTGTGGCCGGAGCGGCATGAATCGGCGGGCAGGAATCGGCGCGTCGCGGTCTGAACGGCAGTGCCTGCCAGCACTGGCAGCAAGTCCCGGTTCTGAAATGATGCCCGCCACGCGGAGGTCGCCTTCTGCCCGCTTTGCCCAAGTCCCCTAGCCCAACGGCGGAACTCAGGATTTCGCTCTTTACGCCAGCTGGCCAAAAACACTAGGATGCCCCCACAACGGCTAAGGATAGGTTTCCGCGGAGCCTTCTGAACGGTGTCCGCCCCGACGCACGAAGACGAATACCGCGCCGATGACTGGGACCAAAGCCGGTCTCGTTTTCGTAGGAGTTTTCCCTGATGAACGGATTCGCGTTGCTGCTTGCCACGGCCATTTTGGGCGTGGATTATGGTTGGCAGCCAGCCAGCGACGGACGACTGGAGTACATCATCCAGATCGAGCCGATTACGTTGATCGCATTGCGCGAAGGTCAAGAGGTGGTGAGCCAGATTGATCCCTTGGCGCGGGACGTGCGGCGATTTCGCATCCGAGTGGGAACCGAGGTGGTGCCGCGGTTGGGGATGCCGGTTCAGGGCACCGCCCCCACGTTTTCCGCCGCCGCCGCCGAGCCGCCGCCGGGGGTGACGTATGGCTGGCAACCCGTCAACGAGCAGCAAGTCGAGCTGATTGTGCAATTGTCTCCGGAACGTTTGACGGCTTTGCGGAACGAGCCGGTCGTCGGCGAGATTCCCGCCGAGTTGAGAAGCGTGGCCCGCGTGCGAGTGAGGTCGGGAGCCGCCAATCTGCCGCGTCAGAACGTACCGCAATTTGGACCGCCGGTGACGGCCGGCGTCGCTGTCGCCGGTCAGACCACATCGGGGACTGCCTCTGCGCCGCCGGGGGACGCAAGTCGAGCCGTCTATGGCGCTCCGGCCACTGGGAACCCGCAGTCCCGACCGCCGTCGTCTGCGATCCAACCGGGCCCCGCTCCCCCCAATGGCCAGCTGGCAGCAGGCGCGACGAACAATCCGGCGAAGCCGGGGACTGCGGCCAACGTCCAGGCAATGAGCAGCGCGGCTGGCGGGGCAAACGCGGCCAGCGGTTGGCCCTCTGCTCCCGCTACCGGACCAGCGGATCCGCCACGGTACAATCCGCCGCCCAGCAATCCGCCCAACGTGTCGTCGCCTGCGGTGTCGTCGGCGACGGCGGATTTGCGTTCTGGCACTCCCGCGAATCCGAACTACTCGCAAGCTGCCTCGCCGCCGGCGTCCGCCGCGACGGGGCCTCAGTACGCCCCCAACGCCTGGCAGCCGCCGCCTCAGAACTCGAATTGGCAGCCGCAGGACACTCCGTGGCAAGCGGCTGTCGGTCAGAACCCGGCGTGGTCCGATCCCCAGGCCACGGCGCCGGCAGGCCAAGTCGCTGCCGCGCCGGGGATGGCTCCGCTGAATCCCTCTGCCGTGGGCCAGCCGGGGATGAGCGAGTCGAACGGCAATCGCCCGTGGGATGGCTGGTCGGCCACAGGAGGCAACTACCCGAACGCTCAACCATCGGCAGTTCCGTCCGCACCTTGGGGTCCTGCGGACGATCGCTACACGGCGGATCGAGGTCAGCCGCAGCCGCAAGGTTACGTGCCCGCCGGAGCTTCGAACTGGGGTCAAGCCTACACGCCATCCCAGCCGCCGACCTTGTCGTCGCGTCCCCAGTCCGGTTCGTGGCCGCCGTCGCTGGGTGGATCGCGTCCCCAGGGCGAGATGGCATCCCCGTTTGCCTCGTCGGCTGGGCCGGACCGTTCGTTCGGATCCTCGCAAGCCCCCCTGGAACCGTCGTCGGACGGCAATGCCAGCGCGCTGAACGACACCGTGTTTTTGGGCAAGGTGTCCAAGAAGAAGCCCACCGATTTTTGGGAGGAGCTGGCGGCGTCGGCCGACGATCCGTCGCTGGGATTCCTACGGGAAGGCGGGCGAGTGAGCAGTCTGGCGGAGTCCGACAAGCCTTGGTGGGCGCTGACGTTGGCCATGTTGGCGTTGTTCGCCTCGATGGGCGGAAACCTGTACATGGGCTGGATCGCCGTCGACGTCTACCGTCGCTATCTGGAAATGGCCGATGAAGGGGATGACGACGACGAGCCCTACGATGCGCCGCGCCGGCGGGACGACGCGGAGGAGTGGGAGGACCGCCCGCGGCGTCGTCAACGGGTCGCCGTGGAGGACTGAGAGGGACGCACGAGGGACGTTGCCGTCGGCTTGGGACCGCGTTGTTTCGAGGCCAAGCACCTGGCCGGGAACAGCTTTGGAGCGTGGAATTCACTCCGCCCGAGCGGCCCCCAACGTGTCAGGCATTTCGTCCAACGGGGCTAACTCGGCGGCGTGTCGGGGTCCTTCTTCTTGTCTTCTTCCTCGTCTTCCGGAGCGGGCACGAAGGGTCCGGCGAACGCATCGCAGATCGCCAGCACGTTCAGCAGTCCGGCGATCATCGTATACAGCGTCGCCAGGTCGAACTTGCCGGCCAGTTCCTCGTGCCAGCCAGCCAGTTCGTCCTCCGAGTTCTCGAACACCACGGCGGGAGGCGCCATCAGCCCGTCGAACAACGGTTCCCGGCCGGAGCGTACGAGTCGATTCTGAACCAGCGCCGGCAGCGCGAGCAGGCCTGCGCCCACCTGACAGAGATACTGCCAGCGGCGGTCGGATTTCTCCCAGGAAGCATAGACCACGCGTCCTTGCCCCAAGGCCATCCCGACCAGATAGGTGCTCAGCACACACACCATGAACAACACGCCCTTGAGGTGCCGCCGCTGGTACAGATGCCCCGCTCCGGGCCAGAGCCAAGCCAGCAGCGCAGCCAGAACCGGGTTGCGGAGATCGATCTGGAGCGAGGCTTCGGAGTCGGAGTGGGACGACGCTTCTTCTCTTGCCATGTTCAGGCCCGCCGCAGGGTATGGAAGGAATGACTTGCGGCTATTGTAGCGGCCCGCGGCGACGACGCCAGAGCGCCGAGGCGTCTCAGGTCTCTTCCAGGGCCCGTTCCAGGTATTCGATCTGCCCCCGGATCGAATCCAGGTTGGGGTTCAGATCGAAAGCGCGGCGGAAACAATCCAGCGCGGCGAGGCCTTCGCCAAGCTCCAGATAACAGTTTGCCATGCCCACCGCGGAGGCGAAGTGGAAGGGGTTCAACTCCAAGGTCTGTTGGCAGTCGTTGGCGGCGTCCTCGAAGTGTCCCAGGCGGTAACTGGCGATCGCCCGCTGGTTCCACGCCTCGGCAAACTGCGGCGCCTCGTCGATCAATTGCGAAGCGACGGCGTGGGCGTCGTCGAACTGGTGGGTGTCGTTCAGGCGAACGACAATCCGCATCTGCTGCCGCTGGTTGTCGTTGCCGTCCCGGCACCACAAATCGAAGATGCCGTTCTCGGCCAGGATGCGGACGACGCGATCCGAATCGCGCAGGGCGTGGGCCAGCGTGGGGCTGGAATCGAAACTGCCCAAGTAACCCAGCGCCAGAATCGCGCCGCGCCGCGAAAGATACTGGCCACAGCGGGCCAATCGCTCCAACGTGGAGATCGCGTAGTGTTTCGAGACGGCCTCGATGAAGCCGGCCGATTCCTCGTCGTCCAGATAACGCAGGTACAGTCGATCCAGAAACGGATGACGCCGCTTGTCAATCACCGTATGTATTCCCTTGGGGCTGGACGTGTCCGAGCCGGAGGCAACTCGTGGGGGAGGCAACTTCTGTCGAGTGTAGTCCGAGCGGTTGGGCGTTACAACGGTTGGCGTTTGCGGCGTCCCACAATTTCCGCACTTTCTTTGCCGCCTTGTTTCGGTCAAAATGAAGACGGAATCAGACGGGTCTGTGACATCTGGGCAGGAGGCGGGAAGTATGCCGGGTAGGGAAGAAGTGACGACGGCGTCACGCGCAAACTTGGCGAAGCGGTGGCTGATGTTGTTAGCGCCCCTTCATCTGGCACTTTCCGCACAAGTTCACTTGGCCGAAGCGGCTGATCCGGATTGGAGGACCGGTGCCGAGCTGGAACGTCAGCTGGACTCGTTCGTCGGCGTCCAGTGGGGCGCGAACCCTTTGCGCTCCGCGCTAACCAACTTAGCGCGCAGCCAGCGGGTGGCGATCTTTCTCGACCGTCGAGTCGATCCCGACCAGGCGGTGGATTTCGCCGTGGAGAGCGAGTCGTTGCGGCGGATTCTGCAGCAACTGGCGGAGAAACTGGGGCTGGGCGTCGGGCGCGTGGGGCCGGTTGTCTACGTTGGTCCGTCCCCAACCGCGACGGTGCTCGGCACGGTGGCAGCTCTGAAAGAGGAGCAAGATCAGCGGTTTCCGGCGGCTGTGCGTCGCCAACGGCATGGCCCGCAACCGCTTCGCTGGCCGGAGCTGACGACGCCGCGCGAACTGGTCCAGCGTCTGGCGGCGGACGCGGGTGTGCAGGTGGAGGGATTGGAGCAGATCCCGCATGATTTGTGGCCCGAAGTGGATCTGCCGCCGCTGAATTTCGCGCAAGCCATGAGTCTGGTCCTGGCCGGATTCGGGCTCACGTTCGAGTGCGTTGCGGAGGGAGCCGCAATCCGCTTGACGGCCCTGCCCGACGCGGCCTCGATCACGCGCCGCATTCCGCTGCGGGGCAGTCCGGCGGTGGTCGGCGCGGAAATCCGCCGACGATTTCCCGCCGCCCGGTTTACGATCGAGGGCGGCCAAATCGTCGTCGATTCCACGGTCGAAGTCGCCGCCGACATCCGCCGACTGCTGGACGGCTCGTCCGCGCGTCCCAGGCCGCCGGCGGCGACCGTCCAGGCGGAGAAACGCTATACGCTGCGCGTCCAAGACAAGCCGTTCGGCGCCGTCGTCGCCGCGGTGGCCAAAGAGGTCGGGCTGGAAGTCCGCTTTGATCCGCGCGTCGAGGACTTGCAGGACAAGTTGGTGTGGCTGGACGTGCAGGACGCCACCCTGGACCAACTGCTGCAGGCGTTGCTCAAACCCGCCGGCCTGGGCTATCAGATCGACCAGCAGACTCTCGAGATCCGTCCTGGGGGCTCGCCGTGACCGAACCGGCCGCGTTGCTCCCGCACCGCCAGCGTCGACGAGCTGACTTTCCCTTTTCGGCGGGAACTTCGCCACCACGCTGCTGGCCAGCGTGGAGCGATGTTCAAGACCAGCGCGTCCCGCCCCAACCTATCCCGTCTTCGCCACCACGCTGCTAACGGTTGTTGCGCAGGTCTTGGGGTACGCCGTCGAGATAGCCCGGTCCGTTGGCGGGGCGGAGGCCCTCGCCAGGAGTGTACGTGACGGCTTGGCTGGCGTCGTTAGCTTGCCAAGTGCAACCAGCACAACCGCTGGCGACAACCGGCATCAGGACCAGCGCGATCATCGCCAGGGTTCTGAACACAGAGAATCCTCCTGATTTCGGGCTACAGGCACAAGCGGCTTGATCGTCGAGTTATAATCGCGTCTGGGTTGGAGGGGAATATCGATCCGGAGTTTGCTGAGCCATGAAGCGATCTTTGTTTGTTGTCGTGCTCGCGATGTCGTCGGCGGCGGCCGTGTTCGCCGCCGCTGGTGAGGAAGCCAAGCCGTGGGGCTTCTCCCCCGCCAGCTTGCAGCCCTTCTGGCGCTGCTCGACGATGGTGGACGAAAGTGTGTTGTTCATCCAGAACAAGGCCGAGGCGCGGCCCCAAGCGTCGCTGCTGTTGGAGCCCACGCAAATCCTCTCCGTGTCCAGTTCCTCCGGCCAAGTGACGTACCGGGAGGGCCGCGACTACGTCTGGAAACCCGGATCGAAGGAACTCCTGCTGCCGGCGGGCTCCCGGATCGTATTCCGGACCCCGCAGGATCTGCGCCGGCCCGCCGGTTCACAGCGTCATCGCCTGACGCATCGGGACGGAAACGGGGAGATCCTGTTCGGCGCGACGCACGAGTATCACGACCTGCAAACGATGGTCACCTATGCCCACCAGGGCGGCTGGGCGGGCCCCAGGCCGTCGTTCGCGGGAGATCACTTGCCGCGCACGGTCAAGCGATTGTCGGAGAAGCAGCCGCTAACAATCGCCTTGTTGGGCGACAGCATCTCGACCGGCTGTAACGCTTCTGGTTGGGCCAAGGTGGCGCCGCTCCAGCCTCCGTACCAGGACCTGCTGGCGATGAATCTCAAGGCGGCCTACGGCGCCAAGGTCACGTTGCACAATTTTGCCGTCGGCGGCACGGACACCGGCTGGGGGCTGGCGAACATCGGCAAGGTGATCGAGGTCAGGCCGGACCTGGTAATCCTGGCCTTCGGCATGAACGACGCCGCGGGGCGACCGGCGAATCAGTATCAGGCCAACATCCGCGCCATGCTCGACGCGGTGCGCCGGGCGCGGCCGGAAGCGGAGTTCATCTTGGTCGCCACGATGCTGGGCAACGAGAACTGGACCACGCTGCGGCACGAACGGTTCCCCCAGTACCGCGACGCTTTGGACCAACTCTGCGGGCCCGGCATCGCGTTGGCGGATCTGACCAGCGTGTGGGCGGAACTCCTGCGGCACAAGCAAGACTGGGACCTGACCGGCAACGGCGTCAATCATCCCAACGACTTCGGCCATCGGATCTACGCGCAAGTTCTGTCCGCGCTGCTGATCGCGCCCACGCCGGCGGACCCTGGAGCGGCGTTCGAGAAAAGACTGCCCAACGACACGCGAGCGGCGAGGCGGTCGTCCTTGCCGAAGCTCGTCGCAGACTCCTTGGCCAGGTCAACCAGAATCGGTTTCAAAACCGCGTTGAACGCCGCCGTCACGCCCTAGACGGCCAGTAGTTCGATCGGCAAGTGTGGTCCTTTCCATCAGCCAAGTCGCGATGAGCCGGCAACGGCTGTCCTGCCTGGCGGATTATAACGGGCGGCAAGTTGCACTTGAAGCGCTCGCCGAGCCTCCCGCCGTCTGCTAGCCGTGTGCCGTGGCGCGCGGCCGAACGCCTGTTGTGATTCGTACCCGTGGCCTCCAGCCCGCCATGCGGCGACCAAAAACGTCCTTGAGTACCCGGACCGCGTTGTCGCAGCCGGCGGACATGGCCAACCGGCGGACACGAAGCTGTCCCGCTGCGAAGCCTGCTACTTGTTGAATCGGACGGCACGCCGGTATACTTCGGACCTTGGACTGTGACCCGCTCGGCGACGGCCTGAGGTGGTGAACCGGACTAACGGCACGGCGGTGCGGGTTCGCGAGGCCCAAGCGTTGCTCAAGCGGCGATTCGACGATCCGGTCCGTCTGGGCGCGTCCCAGAAGGCGGGCATCAGCGCCACAGGCGAGGCGGAGGCCAACGAGCGGTGCCCCAACGAGCCCCGTTGGGGAAAACACACAGGAAGGAAGAGACCAGCCATGACGACATTCCAACGCATTCCCACGATTCTCGCGGCGACGATCGCCGTCGCACTGACGGCCGTGTGGCTGCGAGCGGCAGACGAGCCCCAGCCGCCGAGGGCTGATGACGACGCGATTTCGGCAAAGTCGCCTCGCAAGGGCGTTCCGCTGTTCGACGGCCGGACGTTCCACGGCTGGGAAGGAGACACGAAAAAGACGTTCCGCCTCGAGGACGGAGCGATCGTCGGCGGGAGCCTGAAGGAGCCCGTTCCGCGCAACGAGTTCCTGTGCACCACGCGGGGATACGCGAATTTCGTCCTTCGCCTCGAGTGCAAGCTGGTCGGCCCCGGCAACGCCGGAATCCAGGTCCGCTCGCAGCGAGTTCCCAATCACCATGAGGTCTCCGGATATCAGGCCGACATGAGCGCAGGGCCCGGCGGCGGGTACTGGGGCTGCCTGTACGACGAATCCCGCCGCAATCGGATGCTGGCCAGAGCCGATCGCGAGGTGATCCAAAAGGCCCTCAAACCGGATGACTGGAACGTGTACGAAATCCGTTGCCAGGGGCCGCGCATCCGGCTGTCCATCAACGGTGTTCAGACCGTCGATTACACGGAGACGGACGACAAGATCCCGCCCAGCGGGATCATCGGTCTCCAGATCCACGGCGGCCAACCCAGCGAAGCCTGGTACCGGAACATCACGATCGACGAACTGCCTTAAGGAGCGAAATGGGGTCAGGCTTACAGAATTCAATTTTGGCCGAGCGTGACACCAGCCAGATAGTGCGACCTTGCTCGGCCAAAACTGAATTCTGTAAGCCTGACCCCATGCCAAAACGGTGACTTCACAAGAATCATGCCCCGTGCGCCGGATCCTCTGCCGCGGTTGTAAGGCCTGTGACATTGTGATACCCTCCTCGTCGAATCGTGTGATAGCGATCGGAAATCAAACGTGTCTTTTGGGTTCCGGAGATCAGGAGGTTTGATCTTCTGGGCAAAGTCCAACGTCCCGGATTTCAGGAGCCGGCAGCCGGAGGCCGCATCATGAAAGCGCTCGCCTGGGTTTGCATTTTCCTCCTGCCCGCATGTTTTGCTTCAGGGAGTGAGGAATCGTCCCGCCAATCTGACCAGCAGCCTCTGACCGACGGCTCGAATACGCTGCCCAACGCCGGCTTTGAACTGGACGAGAACGCGGACGACCAACCGGACACCTGGCGCAGCGGCGACTGGAAGACGGGCAGCAAGGTTGCCTGGGACAGGAACGTTGCACACAGCGGCAAGGCCAGCGTGCGCATCGAGTGCGAGACCGGCCAGCAGCGAGGGTCGTTTTCTCTGCGTCCGACGGTCGGGCCGGGGCCGTGGATTTTCGAGGCCTGGTGCCGCACCGAACGCATGCCGGCCGAAGCCAAAAAAGGCCCCGTCGCGCGACTGATCGCGGTCGATCAGGAAGGCACCCAGTGCGCGGTGTTCCACGCCTACGGCGAAGCGGCGGACGGACAGTGGCAGCAAGTCGCCCTGTCGTTCGAATTGCCCGCCGGGGCCAAGCACATCCATCTCGATCTGTTCAACTTCTTCGCTGCGGGAGTCGTGTGGTGGGACGACGTGTCGCTGCGGTTCGACGTGGTCGAGTTGCAACGCCGCGAGGAGCAGCGGCGCTTGGAAGCGGAGCACGCCAAGCAGGCCGCGGAACAGATCGGCGGCGTCGCCGCGGCGGTCGAGAGACTGCCCGAAACGGCCGCCGAGCAGAAACGGAAAAAGGCGGTGCTCAAGTGGGCGATCGAAGACGCCCAAGCATCGCTCGACGCGGGACTCGGCACGTCGGCCAAAGCCGTCCTTGGCGATGTGCAGGACCATCTGGCGAAGGACATCGGCCACCGCGTCGAACCGCCCCAGGCGCTGCTGCCGCCGGTGACCGACTTTGCTAACAATCCCTACGCCCAGGGCGCGTTGGGCCGAGCGAGTTCCGTGCTCAGGTCCCGAACGTTGTACCAGAAGGGCGAGGAGGGCTATCGCCAAATCGACAACGCCTGGACGTTCAGCAGCCTGGGCAACAACGTTTATGCCGGCGCCTGGGCCTTGTGCTGCCCCGACAGCCCCCACGCGGCGGATCCCAATCTGCTGGTCCGCGTGCTGCGGCTGATGCAAGCCATCTTCCAAAACCACCGCGACGGCGACTTCAATCCCGGCCGCCAGGCGATCTACGGCAACGACCCGAATATCAACCGGTTCTGTTTCGTGCCCACCTTCGAGGCCTATCTGCTGCTGGCCGCCACGTACCCGGACCTGGTGCTGCCCAGCAAGCGGGCCGAATGGCTCGCCTCGGCTCAGGTCGCTACCGAATTCCAGATCGAGACCTACGGCGCGCGGGCCAAGAACGAGCCGCCGGAATGCTACTACGCCAACATGGACGTTCACTACATGCTGATGCTGGAACTGGCCGCGCGGATGTTCAACTCGCCCCGCTACCACGAACAGGCCGAACGTTTCCTCAAGCTCACCGCAGACGCCCTGTACCCCGACGGGGCCTTCTCGTACCACGGCTTCCAGAACGAATGCTTCGTCTACCATCAGATCAACGTCGCCCACCTGGCTCGCTACTGGCAACTCACCGGCAGCGAGTTGGCACGGGACACGATCGTCAAGAGCCGGCCCTATTATCCCTACAACGTCGAGCCCGGCGGCGTGCCCGAGTACTATACCGACTGCTTCTGGAAACACTACTGGAGCGGCGCCTCCCCCATCGGACCGGAGATCGTAGCCGGGCTGACCGGATGCCCGCAGAACCGCCGCGTCGCCAAGGACGAACTCCGCTGGGAACAACCCAACAGCTATTACGCCCTCTACGCGGCCACGCTGTACCGGCCGGACATCCAGGACCAGCCGCTGCCGGACAACTTTCTGATCTACGACCGCAACGTCCAGGGCCCGCGCGGCCGCTTTGGACGCTGGAGTTTCGCCGGCACCACGCGGTTCTTCGGCGACGGCCAGCAGGGCAAGGACACGTTTGTCGGCGGCCTGGCCGTGGACGAACCGACCCGCCGCTATCCGCTGGACGCCGCCCTCCAAGTCGTCACGAATCAATATCGCCTCGAACCGCGCCAGCCCGACGAGGGCAATTGCCGGCGGTGGCGCGAATGCCGTTACCTGTCGCAGGACGAACGCAACGCCGTCATGATCGGCCAGGACTTTGCCTCGCTCACCACGCGCTACCGCATCCAGAACGTGGCCTGGGGCGGCAAGTCGACGCTCACCGACTGGGCCGGCAACCAGCAGTGGATCCTCATGCCGGGCCGGCTCGTCGGGGTACTCGAAATCGAACCCCTCTCGGATCAGCAAGCGTACTCGGTCCACGGCCGCGTCCGGTTCGGACTCGAAAAGCAGATCGAGCGGAAGGACGCCGCGTGCTTCCATTACGGCGCGCTGGTCTGCCGCCTGCACGAACACAACTACGCGGACGTAATCACGGAGAAGTCCGAGACGTTCTACCTCGACAAGCCCGAGAAATTCCGCAGTACGGAAATCGTGCTCCGCGACAAGGCCAGCCTCGAGACCGACGAACAGAAACCGCTCACCTACGCCCAGGGCACGCGGCACTTCTTCACGGTCGAGGTGCTGCCGGAGTGGAGCCAGCCGGCCGACAGCGTGCGGCGGATCGCGACGCCCGACGGACTCCGTGGGCTGGAAATCCGCGCCGACGGCCGATGGCGACTGCTGGTCCACAACGCGACCGACGCGGCCGTCACGTTTGAAACGTCACTGCCGTGGGCCCAGGGCGAGTTGTCGTTGCACACCAGCGGCAGCCACACGCCCGCACCCAAGCCGTTCCAGGCGGCCGCTGGCAAGGTCCGACTCGATATCCCCGCGCATGGACATCTCGTGCTGGACAAGTCGCCGTGAATCGCCCCGCACCCGGGAACCAGGGTTCCGTTGGGCGACATGATGACCGAGTACCCCACGGCGGGGCCCGCCGCGCTCCCATCCCGCCTGCGCTGGGAATCATCGAAAACCACGCAGGCGATCCACCCTGAGCCGCCTCGGTCGAACGCCGGTACCGTCGCGCGAAATGCGCAAGGTCAGAGCCCGAAGCCTTCGAGTTAGCGCGCAACAGAATGCATCAGAATTCGGCTACCTTCGCGCAAGCGGTACAACTTCAAAGACGGAAGTCCGCCTCACTACGGAAAAAAATCGACTTGACGCAAGACGCGCCGTTTTGCTTCAATGGGCAAAGCTGGGTGAACCGAGCAAGTGGACGCCCCGAAGAAAACTCGGCAACCAAGCCGAGTTGGGTCCTTTGCCGGTATCGCCCGCAATGAATGCGACCGTCCTCGTCCAGGGCGTTGCGAGGCGCAGATCGCGACCCAACATGGACGCCCTTCAGAAGGAGCCGAAGGACATGGCAACGAAGAAGACCGCGAAGCCCGCTGCGAAGAAGCCCGCCGCCAAGAAGCCCGCCGCCAAGAAGCCCGCTGCGAAGAAGCCCGCCGCCAAGAAGCCCGCTGCCAAGAAGCCCGCTGCCAAAGCGGCGGCGTGCAAGACGTGCTGCAAGCCGAAGCCAGCGAAGAAGAAGCCAGCGAAGAAGGCCGCCACCAAGTAGACCGCCCCTCAGCGCGGTGCGGCGACGGCACCTACCCGCCGTGGCTGCCCGTTCTCCGGATCACAACGAGACAGGCCGGATGCGACCTGCAGAAGAACAGGACGCTCCGGCCTGTGGTGTTTGAAACGCGTCACAAGTCGGCAGCGGACGTTTTCAGCATCCGTTCTTGGGCGCTAGCGGCTTCTCGTCGTTTGTGAGGCCAGTGGATTGTCCGCATCGCGGAATCGAGGCCTGGCAGCTTGTTGAAACAGGGCAGGCTCGAGCTGCGTTGGAGACCCCCGGAGGAAGACGACCGCCGCGAAACGTCTGTCACCCTTTTTCACCGCTCGGACCCGCGGTCCCCCGGACGTCGCAGTCCCCCGAGCGAACGGCGGGCGTGAGTTCGCCGATTCTGCCAGCCACGTTGCCGAAGCTCGGGCGAACGGGGGCAGTAATCCAAAAGACGAATTTCCGCTGGACTTCCCAGTTCCGCGCTGATTATGATATGGCGGCGAGAGAGCAAATCATCACGGGGTTCGATGGCTGGCTCCGGTTCCGATCCAGACGGCGAGGCGGTGAGGCCCCGCTTGTCGCGCCGCACCTCGCACAGCTCACCCGACCTTCCTGCGGAACGCGGATATGCTCACAACGACCCACCACGACCTGCATGCCACCATGACCCACGGCCGTCCCGACACCGGCGACGCTGACGCAGAGTTGTTCGCCCGGTATCAGAGTCTGCTCAAGCTGAAGTATTTTCCGTGGACCGTCCACTACCACTTCACGCGCCGACTGGGTGCGGGCGGCCAGGGAGTCGTCTATCTGACCGAGCACCGCGGCGCGGACGGGTTCACGGTGCCCGTGGCGGCCAAGGTGTTTACGCCCGAGCGCTATGACGACGCGCGGGGCTATGACGAGGCCATGCTGCGGATCGCCCACGTGTCCGCCCTTGTCGCGCGCATCCAGCAGGACAATCTGCTGTCGGTCCAGAACTTCGTCGATCACGACCGGATCCGCATGATGTTGATGGAGTGGGTCGACGGCTTCGACTTGCGCCGGCTGTCGAGCAAGGACACGCTGGCGCGGGTCAAGGACCGTGTCAGCAATCGCCGCTGGGAATACATCAACAACGTGATTGCGACGGCGGGGCCGGAGCAAACGCGTTTCAAACCGGGCGTCGCGGTCGCCATCGTCCAGGAATGCCTGATGGCCCTGGCCGCGCTGCATCGCGAGAGCATCGTCCACGGCGACATCAAGCCTTCGAACGTCATGCTGAAACGGACGGGCAACGCCAAGATCATCGACATCGGCTCCGCGTTTGAACTCGACAACCCGCCGCCGCTGCGCACCTGTACGCCGTTTTATGCCGCCCCCGAAGTGCTGGACGGCGGCGACATGACCCCCCGCAGCGATCTGGCTTCGCTGGGCTACGTGCTGGTCGAAATGCTCTCGGGCTGCCAGCCGTTCGCCGGCCTGAAGTCCTACCGGGAACTGCTGGAAGCCAAGCGGATGTTGCCCCAACAACTGCCGAAGATTCTGCCCTTTGAGGTAAGCTGCAACGAGTTGTTGATGAGCTTCTGCCGCGGCCTGATCGCCCCCGATCCGCAGATGCGATTCCAGAGCGCCGAATCGGCCAACCTGGTGAAAGACGGCGCGTCCGCCTTCCTCCGGCAACTGGTCAAAGGCGACATGTGCAGCGAGTACGAAAACGAAATCCGCCTGCTGATCGAGGAACTCCAAGAAATGAACGAGAGCCTTCACGAGGACGACCCGTCCACCCACTGAACGCCCAAGCCTCGGCAAAAACCGGCCTCGGCAAGACCCGCGAAGTTCAGGAGCACCCCCGAACCGCGCGGACTTGCTCCGGCCTTCCCGCCGGCGGCTTGGCCTCCCGGCAACTCAGTTCGCCTCGGCCCAACAACTGGCCTCGCACGCCGGGGCTTCCCGCCGTGGTGCAATGCCCAGGCGTTTCCGCATCCAGATTTCCTCGCGATCGACGTTGACTTCGGCCGGCGCCTCGACCGACAGCCGCACTCGGCCGCCCTGAACCGCCTCGACCGTAACCCGAATGCAGTCATCGATCACGATGGTCTCGCCGCACTTCCTCGATAACACCAACATCGCACACCTCCCTGAAGCGGCACCGCCGCTTGTCTAGGACGGATCTCCAACCCGTCGGTTCCAATACCCTGTCTCAATGCCCCTTCTGTATTCCCTGCAAAAACACCGGGACCAGGACCTCGACAATTTCTTCCGCACTCCGAGGCTCGCTGCCCGCTAACTCGCACTCCGCCAGTTGTCGAATCGCCCCCAGGATCATCTCCGCAACGCGTTTCACGTCCAACGCCCTGAACTCGCCGCTCGCGATGCCCTGTTCCAAAATCCCTTTCAACACGCCAATTACCTGCGCCTGCAGGCTGGCTTGTTCGCTCTTCAACTGCCCCAGCACGGAAGCGTCGTTCAGCAGAAAGTCGAACAATTCGCGTTCCTGATTGACGTGCTCGAAGTACATTCGAGCCATCGCTTCCAGCTTGCCCCGCGCGGTCTGGGAACTCGCCGCAATCTCGTGCATCTGCCCGTTGATCGGCTCGTAAGCCCTCTGGTGGACGAACTGCAGCAATCCCCGTTTACTGCGGAAATAGTTGTAAACCGTGCCCTTGGCCACGCGAGCCGCAATTGCCAGCCGCTCGATGGTCAAACCGGCGCTGCCGTGCTGGGCAATTACCGCGACGGCCGCCTCAAACAGGCCCTCTCGCATGGCTGCGTCCACCGCCGCTCTACGCCGCTCCGTCAACCTGGGCACAGGCCTCTCGCTTTCCCGATCCCGTGAGGCCGTCTTCACAGCGATCCGTCACGGTGAATTCGTTTGGATTGATCGAATATTATTCTGAATAAGCGGTCATTTTGCTGAATTTTTGTTTTTTGGTCAAGATCGATTCAAGATCAATTGGACCGGTTAAAGACTTCGAGGTACAGAATATATGTCTTGAGGGCAGTGTTGTTTGCCGCGCGGGAGTCACTGAGTCTCCGCAGAAACCGAAGTTCGCAGGCGGCGAGCGGGCGGGGCGTCAGCCCCCCGTTCCCCGAGTCACTGAGTCTCCGCAGAAACCGAAGTTCGCAGGGCCGTGTGCCGGTTGGTGACGCCGCGCGGGATCTTGAGTTTCCCAAATCCCTTGCTTAGACTACGCCTCGTGATTAAAGAACTTGCTTTTCAGAAGTGCATGTCTCCCGCCTGTGGCGCGACGTACGACGTCGGCGAGGTCCGCGTCGCCTGTGAACGCTGTGGCGGTCTGCTGGACGTCGAATACGATTGGAACCGCTTACAGCCGCCGGACAATCTGCGGTATTTCGAGCAGTGGTGGGGCCAGCGCCGGATTCCCATGCGACACAGTGGCGTGTGGCGGTTTCACGAATTGCTGCCCTATGCCGGCCCCGAATCGCTGGTCACCGTGGGCGAGGGCCAGACTCTGTTGCAGCAGTCCGACGGCGCGGCGGCGTACGTGGGCTTGAAGCCTGGCCGTTTGCACCTGCAATACGAGGGCATGAATCCTTCGGGCAGTTTCAAAGACAACGGCATGTCGGCGGCCTTTACGCACGCTCGGCTGAGCGGCGCCTCGCGGGCCGCGTGCGCTTCGACCGGCAACACCAGCGCTTCGCTGGCCATGTACTCTGCCGTAACCCGATTGATGAAAGCCGTGATCTTCATTGGTTCGGGCAAGATCTCGTACGGCAAGCTGTCGCAGGCCCTGGAATACGGCGCGTTGACGGTCCAGATCGAGGGCGATTTTGACGACGCCATGGCCCGCGTCCAGGAAGTGTCGCGGGACTTGGGCATCTATCTGGTCAACAGCGTGAACCCGTTCCGGCTGGAAGGCCAGAAGACGATCATGTTCCGGGTGCTGGAGTCGCTCAACTGGGAACCGCCTGACTGGATCGTCGTGCCGGGCGGCAACCTGGGCAACTCCAGCGCGTTTGGCAAAGCGTTTGCCGAGTTGTTCAAGCTGGGCCTGATTTCACGCGTGCCGCGTCTGGCCGTGATCAATGCCTGCGGGGCGGACACGCTGTACGAACTGTACAGCCGCCGCGGTCTGCGGTGGAACTCCGGCCAGATCGACAAGCAGCTGATCGCGGACTACTATCGCGAGTTGGACGAGCGGCAGAAGAAGGCCTCGACGATCGCCAGTGCGATCGAAATCAACCGGCCGGTCAATTTGCAAAAGTGCGTTCGCGCCTTGGAAATCTGCGACGGAGTGGTCCGGAAGGTCAGCGATCAGGACATCCTGGACGCGAAGGCCCAGGTCGGGGCGGGCGGGTTCGGCTGCGAACCGGCCAGCGCGGCCAGCGTCGCGGGCGCCAGGTTGCTGGTCCGCGAAGGCGTGATCGATCCGGACGAGCGCGTCGTGTGCGTGTTGACGGGCCATCAGTTAAAGGACCCCACGGCCACCGTCGCGTATCACACGACGGACCAGGAGCACTTCCAGAAGATCCTGGGCAGCCGCGGCATCCAGCACGCGGCGTTTGCCAATCACGCCGTGGCAGTCCCCAACGATTTGCGCCAGATAATCCAAGCCCTCGAACAACACAGTTGACGATGACCAAGACACGCGTCGCCATCAATGGAGCCGCCGGGCGCATGGGCCGGCTGCTGATCGCCCTGGGAAGCGCCGACCCGGAACTGCACATCGTCGCGGCCTTGGAACGCGCCGGGCATCCGGAGTTGGGCCACGACGCGGGGCCGCTGGCCGGCGTGTCCGCGCTGGGCGTCCCGGTGACCGCGGGCTTGGACGTGCCGGCCGACGTGCTCGTCGATTTCTCGCTGCCCGCCGGTGCGGCGGCTGCCACGGAGCTGTGCCTCGCACGCCGCCTGCCGCTGGTCATGGCGACGACCGGATTGGAAGCAGAACAGAAACGCCGACTGCACGCGGCCGCGGAGACAATCCCGATCGCGTGGGCGCCCAGCATGAGTCTGGCGGTAAACCTGACGATGAAGCTGGCGACGATGGCCGCCCGCGTGCTGAACCACGCCGGCGGCGGGGCCGACGTGGAGATCATCGAGCGTCATCACCGTTTCAAGAAAGACTCGCCCAGCGGCACGGCGCTGCGGTTCGGCGAGTTGATCGCGGCCGAAATGGGCCAGACCCAACAGACGCACGGCCGCGAAGGCGTTGTCGGCGAGCGGCCGCACGGCGAGATCGGGTATCACGCCGTCCGCGCCGGCGACAATCCAGGCGAACACACGATCCTGTTCGGCCTGCTGGGCGAAAGCATCGAACTGACCGTGCGGGCCACCAACCGCGACTGTTACGCCCTGGGCGCCTTTGCCGCCGCGAAATTCGTCGCCCGCCAGCAACCCGGCCTGTACACGATGAACGACGTGCTGGGCCTGTGACCCCGGCCGGTTGCGTCAGCCCAACGCCTTGTCCGAGATGTCTTTGCGGCACCAGGCGCCGGGCCAGCGGATGCATTTGACGGCGGTGTAAGCCTGCCGCTTGGCCGCCGCGATCGAATCGCCCAGGGCCGTCACGCCCAGCACGCGGCCGCCGGACGTAACCACTTGGCCGTCGGCCAGCGCCGTCCCGGCGTGGAACACTTTCACATCCGGCAAGCCGGCCGCATCGTCCAGTCCGCGAATTGGCCGGCCCTTGGCGTACTTGCCGGGATAGCCTTCGCTGGCCATCACCACGCACACCGCAGGACGCGGGTCCCACTCCAATCCGCCGATCCGATCCAGGCGGCACTCGGCGGCGGCTTCCAGAACCTCGGCCAAGTCGGTCTTGAGCCGCATCAGCAGCGGCTGGCACTCCGGATCGCCAAAGCGGACGTTGTACTCCAACACCTTCGGGCCTTGACGCGTGATCATCAGTCCGGCGTACAGGACGCCCTGGAACGGGGCCCCTTTGCGTTTCATCGCGTGGACGGTCGGAACGAGGACGTGCGCCTCGATCCAACTCAACATGGTTTCGCCCACCAGCGGCGCAGGGCAGTAGGCGCCCATGCCGCCCGTGTTCGGGCCGCGGTCGCCGTCGTAAGCCGGTTTGTGGTCCTGGGCCGGCGGCAGCGTGACGATCGTCCGCCCGTCGGTGATCGCCAGCACGCTGGCTTCGTGGCCGTCCAAACGCTCTTCGATCACCAGTTCCCGGCCGGCTTCCCCGAACACGCGCTGGCGGGCGATCTGGTCGATCGCCTCCAGGACCTCCTCACGCCGCGAACAGACAATGACTCCTTTGCCCGCCGCCAAGCCGTCCGCTTTCACCACCAGCGGCACTTCCTGCTCCTGGTCCGGATACCGTTCCCGCACGTACCGGCAGGCCTCGTCGGGATCGGAGAAGACGAGGTAATCGGCGGTCGGGACGTCGGCGTCCCGCAGCAGGTCCTTGCAGAAGACCTTGCTGCCTTCCAGTCGGGCTGCCGCTTTCGTGGGCCCGAAGATCCGCAGCCCTTCCGCCCGGAACGCGTCCACGATCCCGTCCGCCAACGGCGCCTCCGGGCCGACCACCGTCAAAGCGACGTCCTGGGCGCGGGCAAACTGGATCAGCTTCGGGAAATCGTCCAGCGGCAGATGCACGTTCACGGCCTCGACCGCCGTCCCCGCGTTGCCGGGCGCGACATAGACCCGTTTCACTCGTGGGCTCTGAGCCAGTTTCCAGGCCAAGGCATGTTCGCGACCGCCGTTGCCGATCACTAAGACGTTCATTCGCAGAAGTTCCTTCAGCAGATTTCACCGGACAACCGTTCCGCACGACCCAGGATTCTACCCGCCCCGCAGAAAAAACTGCAGGGGGTGGGGCCGCCGCATTGAAGACCCGCAGGAGCAACGGCTCGGAGCCCCGCCGCAAATCACCGACTCCGCAAAACCCTACGGAGGCACAAACGCTGGGGCAGCCTGGACAGACTCGGCGAGTTCCCGCGCTTCCCGGAACAGGCAGTCGTATTCGATGCGCTCGATCCAAGACAGCTCGCGGCCCGGTTGTGCGAGCCAGCGGCGAGTTCGTTCCATCCAGCGGCAGGCTTCCTCGATCCGGCCTGATTGGCAGTTGGCCATCGCCAGAAACAACCAGTCCAAGGGCGTGCCGTCGACCGAGTGCAATTCGACGGCACGCTCAAGGTCGCGAATTGCCTGTGAAAAAGAAGGACAGGCATCCCGCGCCACCGTTTTTTCCCATTGGTTTTCGCAGGTCGGCTGGGAGCCGGACCCGTTGTCCAACAGGCGGTTGAGGAGATTTTTGCTGGTTGGCGTCGCCGGTTGGATTTTCTTCCTCAAACATGATTGCCATCCGGCGGCTTCGGCGTTATGAACTGTATTTACTGTATCCGCATAGGCGTGCTGATTCGACATGTCCTCGGTGGGGGCACGACGCTTGTCGGGCGTGTGACTGACGGTTGCGGATCGACGGTGATGCCTCCGAGGCGATTCGTTACGAGATGGTCGCATTCCGATTGTCTATTGTTCGGAGTGTTCGAGTTCTACCTTTCTTCAACTGGCCTAGCCGCTTCGCCGATATGATGCAGTCGCGGTCCCGGTTACTACATGGGCTGATGCTTACGGCGGCGACGCGACGTTGAAAGTGGAGCAAACCCATGCAGCCTCGCCGCCAAGGAGCGTCTCGCCGCGTCGTTCGGGACTCAACCTCCCTGCGCGGGTGCCCGCAACGCCGTCGCCGTTTTTTCCGCCGCCTCGTCTGTGAGTCGCTGGAGGATCGGCGACTTCTGGCGGTGGAGGGACTGTTTAGTGGCGCACAGACGCTAGACCGGGAAGTGTTCTTTGATTTCGTCGTGCAACCGGCCGAGACGACCGCGGTCGCGTCCAGCGGCGTTTCGGACACCGGAGTGCTGGGGGCGGGGGGCGGGGATTTTTCACCCGCGTCAGCGGCGTCGGATCAAGGCATCGCGCTCTTACCGGGTCCCGCTGCAGGTGCCGGTTCGGTAGGAGTGGTGTTGGATTCGACGGGTGTTCCTTTCGACGGTTTTTTGAGGTTGGCGCCGGAGGCGGTGACAGTCCCTGCACCTGCCGTTCCCGCGGATGAGATGCCGGAGGCAAGTTTGGTTGTTGACGCGATTCCGGCCGCGGATACTCCGACGCCGGGCCTGGGTTGGCAGACGATCGTCGAGGAGACATTTGAAGGCGCGTTCCCGGCCGAGAACTGGCGAATCTACGGAAGCCCGAGTTGGGACGATGTGAATTACTCGGCGCACCGTGGTTCGTGGAGTGCCTACTGTGTCGACACGGGCGTCTCCCCGCCGGGGCCCTATCCGAACAACGCCAACGCCTGGATGGTATACGGGCCCTTTAGCCTGGCTGACGCGGACGACGCCCAGGTGGACTTCTGGTATCGCAACAAGTCCGAGACCGATTACGACTACTTCCGCTGGATGGCGTCGATCGACGGCCAGCAGTTTTCCGGCTGGCAGATCAGTGGCAATCAAAACAGCTGGCGTTCCCAGACTTTCGATCTCACGAACGTCCCCGGCCTGGGCAATTTGGCTGGGCGGAACCAAGTGTGGATCGCTTTTTCGTTTGTCAGCGACGGTTCCACGACTGACGTCGGCGCCTTTGTCGACGACGTCGTGATCTCGAAGTCCGTACCCGCCACGGCCGACTTGGCCTCGCAAGACTTGTACGTCGCCGATCCCGACGCCCTGGACAGGCCCCTGACGACGGTCATGGAGGGCCAGGAGGTGGCCCTGGTACACCGTTTCACCTATTCCGGTCCCAACCCGAGCGTGACACACACCAACCGGCTACAGTTGGACAGCGGTTCCGCGGGGGACTGGACGGGGACGCTGAGCGGCGCGGGTACCTGGTACCTCTATCAGCCGTGGTCGGCCACCGCCGGTACGCATCGGCTGCGCGGCTGGCTGGACGTCGCCAACACGATGACGGAGGCCAACGAAACCAACAACACCCGCGACGAAAATCCTTGTTTTAGCGTCACCGCCACAGCGGATCTGGCCGCGGTCGACTTGTATCCGGCCTTACCTTCCGACCTGACGACACCCCTGGCCACGGTCATCGAGGGGCAGGCCGTGGCGCTGGTGTACCGGTTCACGTATACGGGCAGCACCCCCAGTGTGACGCACACGGATCGCCTGCAACTGGACGACGCGGCTCCGGGCGAGTGGATGGGCAGCCTCGATTCCGTGGGCACGTGGTACCTGTATCAGACGTGGACTGCGACGGCGGGCTCGCACCGGCTCCGCGGTTGGCTGGACGTTACGGGCGCGATGAACGAGTCAAACGAAACGAACAATACGCGCGACGAGGATCCCGCCTTCCGGGTCAGCACGCTGGCGAACTTGGCGTCGCTGGACGTCTACCCGGCGGACCCCGACGACCTGGCGACGCCGCTGACGACGATCACCGCGGGCCAGGACGTCATGCTGGTGCATAAGTTCACGTACACCGGCCCAACCCCATCGGTGCCCCACACCGAACGTCTCCAGTTGGACGGCGAGTCGCCACGTGACTGGACGGGGACGCTCGCCAGTGCGGGCACGTTTGTGTACTACTCGGCCTGGACGGCTACGGCCGGAAGCCACCGGCTCCGCGGCTGGCTGGATGTCAACAATGGGATGGCGGAATCCAACGAAGGCGACAACTTCCGGGACGAGAACCCCGCTTTTACCGTCTCCACGACAGAACGCGGCCAGATTCAAGGGACCAAGTGGCGCGACGTGGACGGGGACGGGGGCCGGGACGCGGATGAAACAGGCCTGTCGGGCTGGAAGATCTATCTCGACTCGAACCGGAATGGGCTGTGGGACGCGACGGAGCCGTTTCAAATGACTTCCGCCGCGGGCAACTACACCTTTGCCGACTTGCCGCCCGGAACGTACACCGTGGCGGAGGTGTCTCAGGACGGCTGGCGCCAGACGCATCCGAGCACGGCCGCAGCCAGCTCACCGACGGATTCGCGATTCTCCTGGACCGGCTGGGCGGTCGAGAACTTGTCCGCCCCGGACCAGCAGACGGCGACCTTGGATTATCTGTTCTCCGGAACCCCGGAAATCGATCTGATTGACGGAGCTGCCCGTATTTCGCTGGAGGGCGAAGAGACGTGGGCCGCCGATTATGAGCCGATCATTCCGGTGCGCGGATCCGCCATCGTCTTGCCACAAGGCACTTCGGTCGTCTCGGTAGATGTGGACCCAGGGCCGGGTACGGTGATTGGCACGGGGCTTGAACTGCTGGTCGCCGATCCCTCCCCGACGCTGGCTGGTGACGGTTCGGGTTCGCCGACGACGGCCGGCGCCTCCATTACGACAGCCGACATGGTGCGGTTCTCGAATCAGACCTTGAACGGTTACAGCCTGGGCATCTTGCGGGTGTTTCCCCTTCGCTACGATTTGGCGACCGGGACGGTGACGTACCATTCCCAGGTCTCGGTCCGCGTGACGGTCCAGGACGGTCAGGCAGCCGCGTTACCGCTGTTCCGCGGGGATGCTCTGGACGCGGAGAGCGTGGCCGACTTCGTCGACAATCCGACGACCGTGGCCAGTTATCGGAAGACCACGGACCAGGCGCCAAGTCAATTGCCGCCGGGAGGACCGTTTACGTACGTGATTGTGACCCCCAATGCGCTCGCGGCCGCCTTCCAGCCGCTGGTCGGGCAGAAGGTCCATCGCGGGGTTACCGCGACGGTCGTGACCACGGAGTACATCAATAGCAACTACACGGGCACCGAGAACCATGATCTGGCCGACAAGGTCCGGCAATTCACGGCCGATGCCTACAGCCACTGGAATACCCGCTGGCTGTTGCTGGGCGGAGACGCGGACGTAGTCCCGACGCGCGTAGTCACAAGCAATGGCAGTACGGACGACGGTCTGGCTACCGATCTGTACTTTGTCTGCCTGGACGGGACTTGGAATGGTGACGGCGACGGAGTCTGGGGGGAAGCCAACGACGGCGCCGGCAATGGCGATGTCGATCTGGCGGCGGAAGTTTACGTGGGCCGCGCCCCTGTCAGCAATGTGAGCGAAGCCAGTTACTTCGTGAGCAAGACCGTCGAATACGAAACGACGGCGCACCCCAACGCTACCCGCGCCGTTTGGCTGGGCGAACAACTGGATAACCGGCCTACCTGGGGCAGTTATTCGAAGTTTCCCATCCGCGAGGACGCGTTGCCGGATGACTGGGCCGTCACGGAGCGGTACGACTCGGTTCTGGAAGACTGGACCAGATCGCAATTCCTTGCGGATCTCAATGCCAGTCCGCACATCGTCAACCACCTTGGGCACGCCAACGAGACCTATAACGCTCGCCTGAGTCTCAGTGACGTGGACGGGCTGACAAACGCGTTTCCGTACTTTATGTACTCGCAGGGCTGCTATTCCGGCGCCTTCGACCTGACGGACACGATCGCGGAACGGCACGTTGTGAGCCGTAACGGAGCCTTCGCGGTGATCATGAACACCCGCTACGGCTGGTACGTCCCAGGCAATACTCCCGGCGCCAGTCACCACTGGGACTACGAGTTCTGGGACGCGATGTTCAACGAACAGCTCGGCCATCTCGGCCAGGCAAATCACGATTCCAAAGCCGACAACCTGTTTCGGGTGGGGACGTCGGGGACGTCGCGCTGGATCCATCTGGAACTGACCTTGTTTGGCGATCCGGAGACGTCCCTGCAGACCGCCACCGACTTGCCCGGGACCCACACGGTCACGCTTGCCGCGGGACAGGTCGTGACTGGCAAGGACTTCGGCAATTGGCCCTTGCAGGCTGGAGAGATTCGGGGAACCAAGTGGAACGATTTGGACGGCGACGGCGTGAAGGAAGCCGGGGAGCCCGGCCTGGCCGGTTGGCAAATCTATGTCGATCTGGATCAGGATGGCCAACGGGACGAGGCTGAGCCGGCGCAGCTGACGGACGCTAACGGCGATTACGTCCTCAGCGGTTTGGCGGCCGGCAGCTATCAACTGGCGGAGGTCCCGCAGTCGGGCTGGCAGCGGACCTTTCCCGCCGCCCCCGGCTATCACACCGTGACGCTCGCCGCCGGTCAGGTTGTGCCCGGCATGAACTTCGGCGGCTGGCAGCCGGGTGAAATTCGCGGCGCCAAATGGAACGACTTGGATGGGGACGGACTTCACGATGCCGGCGAGCCGGGCCTGGCGAACTGGAAGATCTATCTCGACACCAACCGCAGCGGGCAGTGGGACGCGGCGGAACCGTTCCAACTCACGGATGCGGACGGGAACTATGCGTTCACCCGGCTGGCTGCCGGCTCGTACACCCTGGGCGAGGTGCCGACACCGGGTTGGCAGCAGACGTTTCCGGCGACCGGGACGGGCGGTGCGGCCAGCGTGGAACGGTTCGCCTGGACGGGCTGGCTAGCCGACGATCCCGGCGTGCCGAGCGCGCAGAGCACGTGGCTGGAATACACCTTTCCCGACATCCCGACGCTGGAAGTGGCCGGTAGCGGCACGGCGCTGTCCCTGTCCGGCGAGCAACTGTGGGTGTCGGAAGGCGATCCAATTGTGCCGGTGCGCAATTCCCCGATCCTCTTGCCGCAGGGCAGTCGGATCGTGTCCGTGGAAGTGGACCCGGGGCCGGGAATCGTCTTGGCCACCGAAGTGGACCTCGTGGTGGGCGAGCCCTTGACCGGCGATGATTTGCCGGACGCTGCCGGCGGCGCGACCGCGACGTCTTCGCTCACCACCGCGGACATGGTCGCCTTCTCCCACCAGACCTTGTATGGCTACGATCTGGGCATGCTGCGTGTGTTCCCGATCCGCTACGATCAGCCGACGGGGACCGTCATCTTCCATCCCCAGGTGTCCGTGCGGGTCACGACCGAGGGCGCCGACGGGGGCTCCGTCTCGCCGTTGCTGCGCGACGACCCCGAAGACGCCGCGGCCGTGATGGGCCTGGTGGACAACCCCAACGGCGTGGCCGGGTACGAAGCGGGCGCGGGCACTCCCAGTACGCTGCTGCCAGCCGATGGCCCGTTCCAGTATGTCGTGGTCACGACCGAGGCCTTGGCGCCCGCCTTCGAGCCGCTGGTCGCCCAGAAGGTCCGCCGCGGCGTGACCGCCGACATCGTGACGACCGAGTACATCGCCAGCCAATATGCCGGGACCGAGACACACGATTTGGCCGACAAGATCCGGGAGTTCGTAGCCGATGCCTACGCCACTTGGAACATCCGCTGGCTGCTGCTGGGCGGTGACTCCGGGGTGGTTCCGGCGCGAGGCGTGTACGCATCCTATTACACCACGGTCGACAACAACCTGCCTACCGATCTGTACTATGTCTGTCTCGACGGTAGCTGGAACGGGGACGGCGACAACCTGTGGGGCGAAAGCAACGACGGTCCGGGGGGGCACGACGTCGACCTGGCCGCCGAGTTGTACGTCGGCCGGGCCCCGGTCGGGGATTTGACCGAGGCGGCGAATTTCGTCAACAAGACCATCCAATATGAAACCCAGGTGCATCCGCACGCGGCGCAAGCGCTCTGGCTCGGCGAAAAACTGGACAACCGGCCGACGTGGGGCAGCTACTCGAAAATCCCTATCCGCGACGACATTTTGCCGGATGACTGGGCACTCACCGAGCGCTACGACACAGCCAGCAGCACGTGGACCAAGTCGCAACTCATTGCGGATCTGAACGCCAGCCCCCACATCGTCAACCACCTGGGGCACGCCAACCAGACCAGCAACGCCCGGCTGAACATCTCCGACGTCAATGGGCTGACGAACAGTTTTCCTTACTTCATGTACTCGCAAGGTTGCTACTCCGGCGCCTTCGACTTGACCGAATCGATCGCCGAGCGACACGTGGTCAACTCCACCGGCGCCTTTGCGGTGATCATGAACACGCGGTACGGATGGTACCAGCCGGGAAACGTTCCCGGTGCCAGTCACCATTGGGACTACGAGTTCTGGGATGCGGTCTTCAACGAGGACCTGATGCACCTCGGCCAGGCGAATCACGATTCCAAGCTCGACAACCTGTTTCGTGTGGAAAGCACCGGCACCGACCGCTGGATCAACTTTGAGGTGATGCTTTTTGGCGATCCGGAGACACCGTTCCAAGTGGCGGCCGGCGTGCCGGGGACGCACACGGTCGTGCTGCAGCCGGGGCAGGTGGTCACCGGCAAAGACTTCGGCAACCGGTCCGCGCAAGCAGGGCAGATCCGTGGGATCACCTGGAACGACAAGGACGGAGACGCCGTCCGCGATGGCGGCGAAGCGGGAGTCGCCAGCCGGCGCATCTATGTGGATGAAAACCAGAACGGCCAGTGGGACGCAGGCGAGCCGGCGCAGCTGAGCGACGCCGACGGCGCCTACGCCTTTACCGGCCTGCTGGCGGGCAGCTATCGCGTGGTCATGGCCGAGACGGACGGCTGGCAGCAGACCTTTCCGCCGGCGCCCGGATATCACACCGTCACGCTCAGTGTCGGGCAGGTCGTGGAAAACCTCAACTTCGGCCAGTGGCAACTGGGCCAAATCCGCGGCTCGGCGTGGCAGGATCAGGACGGCGACGGCGTTCGCGACAGCGGCGAGCCGGGCCTGTCGAACTGGCGCATCTACCTGGACGGCAATTTGAACGGCCAGTGGGACACGGGCGAATCCTCCCAAGTGACCGATGCCAGCGGCAACTATGCGTTTGTTGGCCTGCATGCCGGGACCTATCGCGTGGCAGAGGTCGTGCAATCGACTTGGCAACGGACGTACCCGCCGGCGCCGGGTTACCACACGGTGACCCTGGCCGCCGGTCAGACGGTGCCCGCCATCGACTTCGGCAACCGGGCCTCCGCTGGGATACAGGGCACGGTCTGGCAGGACAGCGATGCCGACGGCGTGAAGGATAGCGGCGAGGCGGGGTTGGCGAATTGGCGAGTCTACGTCGATGGCAACCAGAACGGGCAATGGGACACCGGGGAACCGTCGCAGACGACCACGGCCAGCGGCGATTACACGTTTGCCGGCCTGCCGCCGGGCGTGTATCGGGTGGCCGAAGTCGTGCAGACCGGTTGGCGGCAGACGGCCCCCGCCTCGCCCGGCTACCACTCCGTCACCCTGGTTGCCGGCCAGGTCGTCACGGGTGTCGATTTCGGCAACTGGCAGCCGAGCCAGCTCCGGGGCCTGGTCTGGAACGACCGGGACGCCGACCGTGTGAAGGACAGCGGCGAACCCGGCTCGGCGGGTTGGCGCGTCTATCTGGATCGCAATCAGAACGGGCAATGGGACGCCGACGACCCCTCGCAGCTCACCGACACCAATGGCCAGTACAGCTTCACCGAACTGGTGGCGGGCACCTACCGCGTGGCGGAGGTCCCGCAGACCGGCTGGCTGCAAAGCCATCCCGCGTCGCCGGGATTCCACACGGTTACCTTCGCGATCGGCCAAATCGTGGACAACATCGACTTTGGCAACTGGCAACCGGCGGAGATCCGTGGGACGAAATGGAACGACCTGGACGGCGATGGCGCACGGGACGCTGGCGAGCCCGGTCTGGCCGGTTGGCAGATCTACCTGGACGGCAATCAGAACGGCCAGTGGGATACGGGCGAGTCCGTGCAGGTGACCGACAGCGGCGGCAACTATGCCTTTGCGCAACTGGTGCCCGGAAGCTACCGCGTCGCAGAAGTGCCGCAGGCGGGCTGGCAGCAGCGGTTCCCGGCCGTGCCCGGCCATCACACGCTGACGGTGTCCGCTGGACAGGTGCTGAGCAACATCAACTTCGGCAACTGGCAACCCGCCCAAATCGGCGGCACGGTCTGGAACGACCTGGACGGCGACGGAGTCCCGCAGGCGGCGGAGCCGGGCTTGAGCAACTGGCGCGTGTACATCGACCAGAATCAGAATGGCCAGTGGGAGGCTGGCGAGCCCGTGCAGACGACCGATGCCACGGGAGACTATGCGTTCACCGGCTTGGGCGTGGGGACATACCGGATCGCGCACGTCGTCCAAGCCGGCTGGCGGCAAACGTTCCCCAGCGCTCCGGGCTACCACGGGGTGACGGTCGCTCCGGGCGAAGCGGTAAGCAACATCCGCTTCGGAAACCGGGCCGAGAGCGGCGTCCCGCGCGTCCATCCGGCGGGCCGCCTGCAGCAGGGCGGCGGCGACTTGGACGTTTACGGCATCGCGCCCGCGGTGTTTGTCGGCGATTGGAACGTGGACGGACGGAAAGACGTGATCGCCGGCAACTACTCGCCCAATGCCTACGTTTTTGTCTATCTAAACGTAGGAACGGACGCCGCGCCGCAGTTGACATCGCCGTTCCGTGTCCAGGATGCGGCGGGGGACATCTCGGGAGTTGTGAACGCCGAGCCCGCGTTGACCGATTGGAATCATGACGGTCTGCAGGATCTGCTGATGGGTCAACTCTACGGGTTGTTCGTCTATCTCAATGAAGGCACGGCGGCAGAGCCTCGGTTCAGCAACGGTACGCCCGTCAAGACTCGTGATGGGAGCGATCTCGGCGGTCCGCTGTGCGTCAAGGATTGGAACAACGACGGACTCCCCGACCTCTTGTGGAACGTCGAGGGCTCGATGGATCACGCCTACGTCTTTCTGTCGCTCAATGACGGCACCTTGGATAGTCCGTCTTTTCCGCAGGGGCAGAAACTGTCGGCCGGCGGTCAGACGATCCACGAGACCTACGCCAACGCTCCGGTCGTCGCCGACTGGGATCGGGACGGGAAAAAGGACCTCCTGCTGCGGCGGAGCGATGGCTTTGTCTGGTGTCGGAACATCGGCACGGATGGCGCTCCCGTTTTGGACTCGCCACAGGCCATCCTGTTAGACAGCGGTGAGCCGCTCACACTCTACGGCGGCGATGGCGTCGGGAATTTCTCCGCCGTTGACTGGAACAACGATGGCGTGCTGGACGTTGTGGCGGGGGACTACGACGGCCACATCGAGGTTTTCTTGGGAACCTTGCCGGACAGCCAGGGGGCCATCCGGGGCAGCGTCTGGAACGACGTCGACGGCGACACCGTGAAGGACGGCGGCGAAGCGGGGCTGGCCGACTGGCGCGTATACCTGGACGCCAACCAAAACGGCCAATGGGAGAGCACGGAGCCGTCCCAGTTGACGGACAGCAGCGGGAATTACGCATTCACCAGCGTGGCGGCTGGGACGTACCGGGTAGCGGAAGTCTTGCCCTCCGGCTGGCAGCAGACCGCGCCCGCAGCGCCCGGCTACCACACGGTCACGGTGACGCCGGGGCAAATCGTGACGGGCAAGGATTTTGGCAACCAGCAGACGGCCGCCACGCCCGAGTTCTACGTGACCACGAATGCGGGCCTCGAAGTCGTGTATTCGGACGGCACGCACGCAGTAGTGACCAGTGACGTTGATCGGGAGGCGGGGGTCGAGGTTCGCGGCGATCGGGTGCATGTGTACCAATCGAGCACCCGCGAGATCGTCGGCCGTGACGCAAGTGGCAACGCGGTCAGTTGGACCCCCGTGCCGACGGGGCTGTCTTTCCTCCGTTTCACCGCCCTGGAAGACGGACGCTTCGCACTGCTCAGTCAGGCGAACGACGAGGTCTATTTTCTCAATCCCTCCGGCTCGCTACTGCAGACCGCCAAGCTGAAAGCCGAACCGGACGGCAAGTGGCAGGACGTCGACGCCGTGCAAGTCGGCAACCGGCTAATCGTTGCCGAGGACGGGGATTATCACGTCTTGGCGATCGACCTGGACACGTACACCGTATCGCTGATGAAGGACCTCAGCGCCTGGTCGGGCTGGCTGCGCACGATTGACTACGCCTTTGGCAAGTACTACGTGTGCTTGAGCGACCGCGTCCTGTCTTTCACGGAGGGCGGCGAGGTCACCAGCGTGGGCACGTTGCCGGTGTATCACATTCGTAGTATTTCTGTGGAGGGGGCCTTCGCGTATGTGACGGTCAACTTTGCCGACGCCATCTACCGCATGGACCTGAGCACGGGCCAAGCCGCGGTGTTCGCCAGCAATCTGGACTACCCGGTGGATCTGGAGAGCGCCAGCCGTACGGTCGGCGGCGAGATCCGCGGCAGCGTTTGGCACGATCAGGACGGTGACGGCCTGTGGGACAGCGGCGAAGCGGGACTGGGGTGGCCCTTGTATCTGGACGTCAACGCGAATGGTGTCCCGGACGCTGGGGAAGCAATCACAATCGCCGGGGCGACTGGAAAGTACGCCTTCACGGGCTTGGCGTCGGGTACTTATCGGGTCGCTGAATTTGCCGCGGATGCTTGGCGTCAGACCGCGCCGCCCGGCGGTACGTACACGGTGACGCTCAGCGACACCGAAGTGGTCGCCGGCAAGGACTTCGGCAACCAACGGTTGGTCGATACGGCGAAGTGGTTCGTGAGCACCCGCGACGGGCTGGAGTCCGTGCGTTGGGACGGCACCCATCAGGTGCTGGTCAGCGGGACCAGCAGCACGCCGGGCGTCGAGGTCCGCGACGATCGGTTATACGCCTATCTGTCCGGCGATCGGGTGATCGCGGCCTTCGACCTCGACGGCCACGAGCAGAGCCGCACGCCCGTGCCGACGGGCCTGTACTTCATCGGGTTCACGGCCCTGGAAGACGGCCGCTTCGCCTTGCTGAACAATTGGGGGGACGAAGTCTACTTCCTCGATGTCAACGGTACCGTGCTGCACACTGCCAAGCTGAAGCCCGAGGGAGACGACCATCTGCAAAACGTCTACGGCATTCAAGTTGGTAACCGGCTGATCGTCTCCGAAGATGGCGACCATCACGTGCTGGCCATCGACCTCGATACCTACGATGTTTCGCTTTTCAAAGACTTGTCGAGTTGGCCGGGCCGGCTGGGCGCTATCGACTACGCTTTCGGAAAGTACTACGTCTGCCAAAGCACACAGATCCTTTCCTTCACCGAATCCGGCGCGGCGACGGTGGTCGCCACGCTGCCCGCGGGCAACCTGACGGGCATCACGGTGGAGGGCGAGACGGCCTACGTGACGGTCAACCACTCAGGTATGATGTACAGCGTCGATCTCACCACCGGTCAAGCGGCGCTGTTCGCCAGCGGGTTCAACTATCCGGAGGATTTGGCGAGCGCCCACCGCACGGTAGGCGGCGAGATCCGCGGCAGTGTGTGGGACGACCAGGACGGCGACGGCGCATGGGACGGCGGGGAGCCGGGGCTCAGCGGCTGGCGGGTGTACGTGGACGCCAACGGGAATCAGGCTTGGGACGCCGCGGAAGTCAGCACGCTGACCGGGCCGACTGGCACGTATGCGCTCACGGGACTGGCCGCGGGGACGTACCAAGTCGGCGAAGTAGTTCCTTCCGAGTGGCAGCGGACGGCACCGGCGGCGGGATGGTACTCCCTCACGCTCGGCGAAGACCAGTTGCTGGTCGGCAAGGATTTCGGCAACCGACGGACCAACCGCCCCCCAACGGCCATCGCGGACGCCTACAGTGTGTACGAGGACGGTATCCTCACCGTCCCAGCGCCGGGGGTGCTGGCCAATGACGTCGAGCCTGACGGTCAACCGCTCTCCGTGGTCCTGGTGGACGGTCCGCTTCACGGCACTTTGATACTACAGGCCAACGGTTCGTTCCAGTACCTGCCGAACGTCAATTACAACGGCGCCGACCAGTTCACGTACCAAGCCAATGACGGCGAACTGGATTCCAATCCCGCTACGGTGACACTGACCGTGGTGCCCGTGGATGATCCTCCCGCCCCTGTGCTGATCACCTTCGACTTGTTGCCCGATGGTTCGTCGCCGGTCGCAGGGACACCGATCGGCGACGTCTATGCCGGCTACGGCGTGACCTTCGGGAGCCTGTTGCCGCAGGACCCCACCTCTCCCACGTTTGGGGACTTCAGCGGTTCGTCTGCGACGCTCCTGGCCCAGGACTATTCCCGCACGCCGGAGCAGCCTTTCAACGTTGCCGCGCGCTTTACGGGGCCGGTTAGCACGGTCAGTGCGGACGTGTATGCGGCCAGCGGTTACTCGGTGACGATGACCGCGCTGGACGCGGACGGCGGCGAACTGGCTTCCGTGACGTCAGCGGCCGGTGTCAGCGTGTTCAAGGGCACGCTGGTGCTGACAGATGTCGGGCCGATCCGCACCGTGGTGTGGCAGACATCTGATCCCGTGATTGCGTCTCCGGGCGTCGACAATCTGGCGATCAATCGGCAGTTGGGTCTGGCGTTCGAGCGCGCCACCCTCCAGGAAAACGGCGACCGGACGACGGCCACGGTCACGCGCTACGGCGGGGATTTCGGTGACCCGCAGGTAGTGCGACTGGTCAGCACCGATCCTACGGAACTCGCCGTGCCGGCGGAAATCACGATCCCCGCGGGCCAGGCGGCCGTGTCGTTTTATGTGGATGCCGTCGACGATGCCTTGCTCGACGGGACGCAAGCCGTCACGGTGACAGCCACGGCCGACGGTTATCCGCTGGCTAGCGCAGGGTTGGACGTGCTGGATCACGAGACGTTAACCGTCGCAGTCGACCGTCCGACCGTGGCTGAGAGCCTGGATCAGAGGGCGGTTGTGGTGTGGATCACGCGCAGCAACGTCGGCGACTTGGACCAGTCCCTGCGGGTCGACCTGGCGACGAGCGATCCAAGCGAAGCCGTCATTCAGCCCTTCGTTTGGCTTCCGGCCGGTTACCAGACCGTCGGCGTGTACTTGGCCGCAGTCGACGACTCCCTGCTGGACGGCCTCCAGGAGGTGACGGTTTCCGCCACGGCCCCCGGATACGTCGGTGCCGATGACGTCTTGGCCGTCATGGACTACGAAACGCTCACGGTCGACATCGTGGCCGACGCGATCAGCGAGTCGGGAGGCGCTGCCACGGCCACCGTGTTTCGAGACAGCACCGACATCGCCCAACCGCTGGTCGTCGCACTCGTCAGCAGCGATCCGACGGAAGCGTCCGTTCCCCCGGAAGTGGTCATTCCGGCCAACGCGCCGTCGATTTCGTTTACCGTCACCGCCAACGACGATGCATGGCTGGACGGCGCGCAACTGGTGTCGATCAGGGCCTCCGCAGCGGGCTATGCCGCCCACAGCGACACGGTGACCGTGCTGGACCACGAGTCGCTGACGGTGACGATCGCAGTCGCAGAAATCAGCGAATCCGCTGGGAGTACGACGGCCTCTGTCACCCGCCACAACACGGACATCGGCCAACCGCTGACCGTCTGGCTGACTAGCAGCGATATGAGCGAGGCCACCGTTTCGGAGTTTGTGGTGATCCCAGCCAACGTCGCGACGGTCACGTTTTCCGTCACCGTCGTGGACGACTTGCTGGTGGATGGGGCTCAAATCGTCGCGATCACCGCCCAAGCTCCCGGTTACGTGGCGGGCAGCGAATCCCTCCAGGTCATTCAGTCACCCGTGGATTGTGGCGACGCCCCCGATGATGCGCTCAACCCCGCCGACTACGCCACGTGGTTGGCCAGCGACGGGGCCGCCCATGTGATTACGGGCGGCATCTATCTCGGCACAAACGTCGATGCGGATGCGGACGGCCAGCCGACGGCGGGGGCGGATGGAGATGATACGGATGCGGGGGGAGATGACGAGGACGGGGTCGTGTTCTTGACGCCCTTGATTCGCGGATCGGTCGCGGAGTTGACCGTCAACGCGTCAGCGTCGGGCTTGCTCGACGCCTGGATCGACTGGAACGGCGACGGCGACTGGGCGGATGCGGACGAGCAGGTGTTCACGGATCGCTTGCTGGCCGCGGGCGCCAATGATTTGGCGATCGCGGTTCCGGAGTCGGCCAAGGCTACCAAGCCCACCGCGCCGACATTCGCCCGCTTCCGCTTCAGCACCGCTGGCGGATTATCCTACAACGGCCTGGCTCTGGATGGTGAAGTGGAGGACTATCCGGTCATTGTCAAAGACGGCGAGATCCAAGTCCAGGCGGCCACGGCCGACGGCGGAACGACACTGAGTGTGACC
>JAAYYU010000276.1 GCA_012515235.1 Candidatus Anammoximicrobium sp. | reverse complement strand
CCGAACATCTTGACGGGCGGCTGGAATCCGGGCGGGTTCATGTTTTTTGTCAACGAAGACAACCTGTCGTTCCGCCTGGGGCGGCGGGGACATCGGGCCGGGAAGGTGGGTGATCGGTGGGAAGAGGGGAGCTGCGGCATGCAACAGATTCCGCTGCGGAAATGGACGCACCTGGCAGCGACATTCAGCTTGCCGAATGTCACCACGTACATGGACGGGAAGAAGGTCGGCCAATCCACGTGGCAGTACCCCGTTGGCTTTACCGATCCACTGGTGCTCGGGCAGTGGAACACCGAGAAGAGCCACGACGGGTTGATCGACGAGTTGCGTCTCTACAAGCGGGCATTGACCTCGGCGGAAGTCGCACTTCTGGCCGAGCGCAAGGGGCGCGACAGCGGTGAGATCAAGGTGGTTCCCCCGGTCCAACCCCGAACGCTTGCCTCCTTTGAAACGCGGTGCGCCACGTTAACGCTTAACGAGGCCGGTTGGGTCACTTCGCTTCTGCAGAAGGCCTCGGAAAAGGCGGGACACGAGAGGGAACTACTGGCTGCCCAGACGCCTATGGTTACGGTTGTCGTGGAGGGCAACCGCAACGTCGAGTGTCACAAGATGTCGGTTGACAACGGGATTCTGACGGCGGCCTTTCCGGGGCTGGACGGCCATGCCAGGCTGCGCTGCGAGTCCAAGGGCGACTACCTCAAGTTCACGGCGTTGGAGGTCACGGTCCCGCGGGTCACGTCGTTCGTCTTCTTCCAGTGTGCGCCGGGTGTGAACCGGTACCGCGGCGGGTTCGCGGGGCTGGTATCCGACGACGACTCCGGCATCGCCCTGCGGGCTTTGGATTTGCAGGTCAACTGCAGCACTGCGATGAGCGCAAGCACCACCGCCGACCTTGGCCTGACCGGGTACAGCGCGGGTCTGGCGGCAGGTCCGCGGTCCGAATTGCGCCCGATGCTGAAGGCCATGGCCGCGCAGGAGGACGTGCCGCGATCGCAGCATGGCGGTCCCTGGGCGTCGGAATCGCCGCTGGCGCGCCTGTCGTACCTGTTTGTCCAGGATGCATTCACCGACACCGATTCCTGGATTGATCTGGCCCGTCGCGGCGGCTTTGGCATCCTTCACTTTCGGGAGCCGTGGTTTCGCACGTTCGGGGACTACCGGCCCAACCCCAAGAACTTCGCAGGCGGCATGGACGAGATGGTGGCAGCCGCGGACCGACTGCACGCGGCTGGCTTCAAGCTGGGTTTGCACACCTTGAGCGGTTGCATCCGCACCGACTCGCCCTATATCACCCCCGTGCCTTCGCAGGAGCTGATTTCCTTGGCGACCTACACCCTTGCCAGAGATTTCGGCAGAGCCGACGACACGCTGTATGTCAACGAACCGCCGGTCGACCAGCACTCGACCGTGTTCACCTACCACGGCGCCACCAACGTGTTCCGCATCGGTACCGAGCTGGTCCAGTACACGGCGATCTCCCGCGAGCAGCCGTACTGCTTCGGCAAGGGCACGCGCGGGGCCTTCGGCACCCAGGCCCAGGACCATCCGGCCGGCGTCAAGGCGGAGTTTCTCAAGCAGGTTTATCTGGCCTTCTATCCCGTTCCCGGGAGCGGCCTGATGGACAAGCTGTCCGGCGACATTGCCCGCGCGTACAACACCTGCAAGGCGGACTTCCTCTATTTCGACGGGGCTGAGGGCATGGGCGTCGGGTACCCCGACAACTGCATGCGCTGGACGACCTTCCGCAAGTTCAACCGCGACTGTCTCAACGAGGCCAGCAACTGGGGACATCACAATTGGTGGTTCCATTCGCGCACCGGCGCCTGGGACTCGGCACACTGCGCCTGGAAGCGGTTTCAGGACCAGCACGTCAGCAGTGCCGGGCTCGCGCGGATGAACGACCTGCTCGAGCCGCAGATGGGATGGTGGTCGCTCAACGGCCCGGGGCATCGCCACCGCAGGCAGTACCTGGATGAGACGGAATACTGGATGGCGAAAAACATGGCCCTGGATGCCTCGATGTCGCTGGGAGGCCTTCGCGTTGGCGGCGCCCCTGCAAACGCCCGTGCGATGGACATGCTCACCGTCATCGGCTGGTATGAGCAGCATCGCCTGGCCAACTACTTCGATCAGGCGACCATCGACCGTGTTCGCGAGCCGGGCAGGGACTTCCGCCTGCGCCTCAGCGACGGCGGCGCGTGGCAATTCACGCCGGTCGAGTACTTGCCGCACAAGGCGGTCGTGTCCGCCGCGGAGCCGGCGAAATGGGCGGTGGACAACCCCTGCGGGCAGCAGCCGCTCCGGTTCCGCATCGAGGTGCTCCAGTCGCCCCTTCCGCCCGACCCTGCCGCGCCGCGGTCGCTCATCGACTTCAGCGACACGTCGCTGATCGCCAACCGGGACTGCGCCGCCAATGTGACGCAGGAACTTCTGACCGAGACGGCGGACGTGAAGGGTAACTCTCGAAACCTCCGGATTCAGGCCGTCAACCGGAACGATTTCTCCGTTGGCGCCTGGACGAGCCTGGGGACCTCCTACGAATTCCCTTACCGGGACATCGGGGCGTGCTCCGGCGTCGGGCTCTGGGTAAAGGGCGACGGCAGCGGAGCCGTCCTCAACGTGCAGTTCCGGACGGACCGCATGTTCGGCGCGGCGATCTCCGAGCACTACATTGACCTGGATTTCACCGGCTGGCGCTATTGCGAGCTGCTGTTCCGGGAACGTGACAGCGATCGCGCTTTCGGCCTGAAGTGGCCCTATG
>JAAYYU010000275.1 GCA_012515235.1 Candidatus Anammoximicrobium sp. | reverse complement strand
GTTGTCCCGCCGGTCCCCCGCCGCCACGCGCGTCGCCCAGCCGTAGCCCCGCGTCGCGTTGTAGATCGTCTGCGGAATCACTTGCAGGAACGATTTCTCCATCGCGGTACCGTATTTCTGCACGGGGCTGGTGGCGGTCCCAAAGTCGAACCGCAAAGGAGCGCTCTCCTGGGCGTCGGGCGCCCGGTACGGCTGAATCGCCGTTGCGCGGGCCAGGCCCGAGGACTCCTGGACCGTCACGGTCCAGTCCTCCATCGCCGCCGAGGTATCCGTCAGCGTCGCCGGCCGCTGGACCCAGAACGCAAAGTCGCCGTCCTCATCGGCCTGGATCTGCGTGCCAAACATGGCCGGGTCGACGTCCGGAGTGACCGTGGTGTATTGCGCAGGCCAGCCGGCGGTCACGTTCGCCGAGACCGTCACCGTCAGCACGGCACCGGCCGCAGCCCCCGAACCCCTGTACCAATCCGCGGTCGTCCCGTCTGCCGCCAAGCTGCTGAAGGGCGGCGTGGTGTCTTCCGGCTCGGCCCGCTCCAGCGTCAAGGGGACCACTTGGTCCACCGCCCGGACGTCCATGGCCAGGATCACCGTCGTGCCGCTGCTGCCGCCCCGGTCCAGCATCTTCATCCGCAGCGTGCCCACGCCGCCGCCGCCGTCCGCGAGCGCGCCGGTCGTGAACCGCACCCAGCGGTAGAAGCCCGCACTCGCGTTGGGCGTGCCGCCGCCCCAGGTCGAGGCCATGCTGTCCGGCGCCGCCGCGCCCCACACGCTCACCACCTGTGTGTCGGCGGGCAGCGGCTGCGTCAGGTCCGGCAGCTCGGGCGGCGCCGTCCCGTTCGCGTCGTACACCTGGAACTGCTGCTGGTCGTGGTTCCAGATGGTGTCGCCCGTCAGGATCATCACCTCGTACTGCTTGCCTGCCAGGACGTCCACGGCGAACGTCACCGGCTCGCCCATCGGGTTGGTCGTCTGGCCGTCGTACCGCAGTTTGTCCCAGCCCGCATCCGCAGCGCTGCCGCGCTCGAAGTACCACGGCAGCGTCTCCACCCAGCCGAACGCATTGCCCGCCTTCGCCTGCCACGGCGAGACGCCCGTGTAGCCTGCTTCCGCGTGGCCGCCGAAGCCGTCAAAGTCGAACCGCCAGACCGGCTGGACCGCTTGCAGAAAGAAGTCCACTTCGTTGTCCGTCCAGGTGCTCGCCTCACTCGGATTGCCCGCGGCATCCACGGCCGCCCCGGCCCGGACAGAAGCCACGACCGTCCCGTCGCCGCTCATGCCGCTGACCGAGATCGTGTACACCGTGGGCCCGCCCGTCACGGACGCCGATGGCGTTCCCGGCGCCGAACCCTCCAGGATCACGTCGTCCGCCTCCAGACCGGTCACCGGCTCGCTGAACGCGACCGTGAACCGGATCGGCGGCCAGAGTGCCGGGTCCGGCTGGTCCGCCGCCTGGTTGATCGTCACCGTCGGCGCGATATCATCGACATCCAGAACCGTGACCGTACACGCTTCCTCGTACCACAGCCCCCCGGCGTCCGTGGTCCGCACGCGGATCGAGTAGCTGTTCTTGGTCTCGAAATCGAACTCGGCCGCCGTTTTCAGCTGGTTGCCGCTGATCGTGAACGAACCGTTGTCGCCGTCGCCGGTGCCTACCACCAGCGTGTAGGTGAACGGGGCGGCCGGCGCCTCGCCGTCGGTGGTCGTGAACGTGCCGACCGCGGTTCCGATCGCCTGGTTCTCCGCCACGCTGGCAGCCGACAGCATCAGGTCGGTCGGCGCGAGATTCTGGTCCGTAACGGTGATCGTACACGCTTCCTCGTACCACAGCCCCCCGGCGTCCGTGGTCCGCACGCGGATCGAGTAGCTGTTCTTGGTCTCGAAGTCGAACTCCGCGGCCGTTTTCAACTCCGCGCCGTCGATGGTAAACGAACCGTTGTCGCCGTCGCCGGTGCCCGACACCAACGTGTAGGTGAACGGTGCCGCCGGCGCTTCGTCATCGGTGCTCGTGAACGTGCCGACCGCGGTCCCGATCGCCTG
>JAAYYU010000274.1 GCA_012515235.1 Candidatus Anammoximicrobium sp. | reverse complement strand
GAAAGCGGTCGACATCCGCGAGGGCTCCTTGCCGGTGCTCCGCTACAACCATGGGACGGTGCCGGTTCCGGCGGGGATCGACCCGGACTTCGCTCGAGGCGACTACATCCAGCCGCTGTTCGGCCCGGACGGCGAAGCGATCACCGACGACTACTCGCAGAACCATCCGCATCATCGCGGCGCGAGTTGGGCCTGGCCGATCGTGCGCTGGAAGGACGAGGCCCGCGATCTCTGGGCGGTGAAGATTCTGTCCGGCTTCACCGGCGCGGTCTGGTCGCGTCCCGTGGCGATGCACCGCGTGGCAGCCGGTCCGGTGTGGGCCGGCGTCGAGGCGGAATGCGTGTGGAAATGGGGCGACCGCGACCCGATCGTCCGCGAGGACGTGCTGATCCGCGCGTTCCGCTCAACCGCGCGGCGGCGTTTTGTCGATGTCCAGGTGCGGCTGACGGCGCTGGTCGACGAGGTGAGCATCGGCGGCCGCCCTCATGCCAGCTACGGCGGCTTTTCGGTGCGCAGCTTCCCGGAATTTCCCGAGCGCCAGATCCGCATGCACATCGATCCGCCCGGCGCTTCGCCACAACGGGCATGGTATCACTTGACCGGCCGTTTCCCCGGCGGGAAGGGTCCGGCCGGCATGGTCTTGCTGGAGAGCGTGACCAACCCCGACTATCCGAACCAGCCGCAGACGGATGAAGGCGGGACGAAGCCCGGCGAGTATCCGCCCTGGAGGAGCGTGCAGCCGGCCTGGCCCGGCGACCGCGAGGTGCCGCTGCCCAAGGGCGAGACGCTGACGCTCGACTACCGGCTGTGGATCCATCCCGGCTCGTTGAGCGAAGGCGAGATCATCGACGCCTGGAACGCTTATGCGCTGGCGAAAAAAGCCCCGGGCCGATAACCGGGCAGAGAAACCGATTGACCGGACGGAACGAGGCTCTTGCAACGCAGGTTTTGCCACCGATACCCGTGATCCTAAGGAGTTAGACGTGATGAAGCTGTCGAAACCCGTTTCTCGCCGCGATTTCCTGGGCGCCGCCACGGCCGCGGGCGCCGCCGGTCTTGCGGCGCCCTACTTCGTGCCGTGCTCGGCGTTGGCCGCGCCGGGCCAGCCCGGCGCCAACGACCGCATCCAGATCGGCCTGATCGGCGCCGGCGCGATGGGTACCGCCAACGTGAAGGCGTGCGCCCAGTATCCCGACGTGGCGGTGACCGCGATCTGCGACGTTTCCAAGCGGAAACGCGACGCCCTGGCCGCGAGCTTCGAATCGAAGCCGAAGACGTACAACGACTACCGCGAGGTGCTCCAGCAGCCGGATGTCGACGCGGTGATCATCGCCACGCCCCATCACTGGCATTGCCGGATGGCGGTCGACGCTTGCGAAGCCGGCAAGGACCTGTACTTGCAGAAGCCGATGTCGCTGCACCTGGCCGAAAGCCGGGTGATCAAGAACGCCGTCCTCAAGCACCAGCGTGTTTGCCAGAACGGGACTCAGATCCACGCGTCGGAGAACTACCGCCGCGTTGTCGAGTGGATGCGGTCGGGGATGCTCGGCAAACCCGCCGTGGTGCGGACGTTCCTGATGTCGAATGAGGGGAATCCACCCGACGGATTGGGATTCCCGCCGGACAGCGACCCGCCCGAGGGGCTCGACTGGGACCTGTGGGTCGGCCCGGGGCCGATGCGCAAGTTCAACGAGAACATCGTCAAGAATGGCTGGTCGCATACCCTGTTTCTGGATTACGGCGGCGGGCGGACGTGCGGGATGGCGAACCACATCCTCGACCTTCCCTTCTGGGCGCTGGACTTGGGCTTTCCGACCCGTGTGCAGAGCACGAGTTCCAAGCACTGCGTACACGACAACACCGACGCGCCGGACACGCACGAAGTGACCTGGGAGTTCCCCGGCGTGGTGATGACCTGGATGATGTCGCAGGTCAGCAGCTTCGGCTTCAACTTGCAGGACGTGGAGCGTTACGCGAAGCACGGGGCCCCGATGGAGAAAGGGGTCCAGCGCCGCCTGGGATACTACATCCATGCGGAGAAGGCGACGATCTTCGGCAACTACCAGACGCACAAGGTGGTTCCCCAGGTGGCTGAGTTGGTGGGCGCCGAGCCGCCCGAGCAGACGATCCCGCCTTCGCCGGGCCACGAGCGGGAGTGGCTCGACTGCATCCGCAGCCGCGCGGAGCCGAGTTGCGGGGTGAACTACATGCACAAGGTCAACACGTCCAACATGCTGGCCAACCTGGCGATGAAGCTTCGCCGCGAGCTGCGTTTCGACCCGGCCACCGAGCAAATCGTCGGCGACGACGAGGCGGCGAAGGCGGCGCGTCCCGAGTACCGGGCGCCCTGGAAGTTCCCGGAGGAATACCTGTAATCCGGCTGGCAGCGCACAGGTTCAGCAGGGGCGGCAACAGCAGTGGGACGAGGACAAAGCGTTTCATTATGAGTACCGGTGTCAGGAAAGTACCGGAAAAGGTGTCAGGAACCGTTTTCGGGGAACGGCGGCTGGCTTGTGGGTTTGAACCGCAATAACGGTTCCTGATACCTTTTCCGCGTTCTGCCCCCTTTTCCGCTCCCAAGACCTGACCTCATTCCGCCCTCGACGGTGCTGCTGGTGCTCAGGATTTGCGAAACAGCTTGATTCCCGCCTGTTTCTCGAAGGCGTGACACAGTTCATGCAGGCGACGGCGGCGAAACTGGGTATAAGCCTTCTTCACGCCCGTTGCCCACAGCCCGCTGCTCCGATCATAAGGGATCAGGTGACTACGCATCGCGGCTGGAAAATGCTTCTTCTTGCGATACTCATCCAGGTAGTAGCGTGGGCGTTTCATGCCGAATCGCCGGTGTTCAATGGCAGCGATAAAGGAGATGTTGCAGATGCTATTGTACTCGCGGTGGTTGAATCCGTGATTTGCGAGAAGTTGCCGGGGAAAGATGTGGTGTCGGTCGCGTCTGTCGGCAAGGCTGGCGTAATTCGCGGGAGTAATCGGTTGGCCGTTAGCAAGGTATCGGGGTTTCTGGCAACCGAGAAGGCAATAGAAGGCATTCGTGAGGCTAGAATGCTTGGTGTATTCCTGGCGGCTCAGATCGTTGGGGTCCACAAGGTCCGTGAACTTGAATGTTGCTGCCGAGGACGAGGCAAGCCGCCTGAAGAACCGAACGTCTCCCATCAAGTTCTGCCGATACCCACGACCGCTATAGCGAACTCCGACGCCCGTGGCCCAGAACCACTTTCGAATTTCGGAGCGTTGCTTTGCACTCGGGGCTGCGGGATGATGGAAGAAGAAAACGCTCAGTGTGGCGAGCATATTGACGGACGGAAGAAAACCGCTGTGCGGCACCTCGAAGTTCGACTGCAAATAGGCCACCGCTTGCCCGAACGCAGTACGGTACTTCTTCCACCGTCCATAGAACTCGCTCTTCGTCCCGTCCTTGTCAATCTTCCTTTCCCACCATGCAATCGTGGCCTCCAACGCTCTTTGTCCAACGTCGAGTTCTCGCTCCTCGGTAACAAAGGCGAATCCCTGTAGGATCGCGGTGAATTCGATGTCCTGAAACGCGTTATTTATGCCAGCCCGCAACTCATGGGCAAGGTCGCGCAGGTCTACCTTGGACGCTCTGGCAAAGGCACGGTCGGCAGAACCAATGGTCATTCCTTGCGAATTGATCCGAAGGAAGACACTTCGTACTTCTTCCAGATCATTGGAATGGACGAAGAGGATCGGAACTTGGTATTGAAGGATGCGATTCCGGCAATCTGCGATTCGCTTTAGCAGGTACTTTGGATATCCCTTGAAATGTTGCCACCAGTGGGCGCTAAGAATGTCTTGGATGGGAACATGTTCGCGGGTGACCGGCTTGCGATAGACAAAATTTGCGTGGTCTTCTTCCTCGACATCATGGTTCAGAACGAAACAGACCCGGCCAAAATCAACATCGGCACCGCTCGCGTTCTTCCGGATGCCACCGCTGTAAGCCTCATGGAGCACGGACAAACGCTGCTGGCCGTCAATAAGAAACCACCCAAACGGGCTGTCGGTGTCGAACTCGGGCAACACGTTCAATGATTTTCGGAGGAGATCGTATTGCTGCGGCTTCGTCTGCCAGATCAACACAACACCGATTGGCATCCCCTTAGAGATGCTGTCCAGAAGGGCCGCCGCCCTCTTGCCATCCCAGACGAACTCGCGCTGAAGTTTCGGAACGGCAAAGACTCTTGCGGAAAAGTGCTTGCGTAGCTCTTTCACAGAGACGTGCTTCAGTTTAGGAGGTTTCACGCCAGCTTCCTTTGATTGAGCGGTAGCCTATATCTTTCAGCCTAATTGGGGGTATCTGCCGAAGCAAGGGTGCCACCACTCATTTCGTTTTAGGGGAACGGCGGCTGGCTTGCGGGTTTGAACCGCAATAACGGTTCCTGACACCTTTTCCGCGCCCTGCCGCATCTTCTGCACGACGGCTACGACATCCGCACCATGCAGGAACTGCTGGGGGCACCAAGACGTCGAGACCACCATGATCTACACCCATGTGCTCAACCGCGGCGGTCGAGCCGTGCGCAGACCCCTGGACCGACCCGGTTCGGACGCGTCGGGTTCTTCTGGCCCGTGATAGGTCGCATTCCGGACGCTTCAGTCTTCTGCCTATCTTGTTTTGTGGTGGCTTCGATGACGCCTCATAAGCCCAAACCAGAAAGCATGTTAGGGACAACCGTGGTGCATAAAGCCTCCGCGATAGGTCGACTGCCCCCGTCGGGATATTCCGGAACCGAGGCACGTTTCTCGCCCGTGATAGGCCGACGGCCGTCGGCCTATCACGGCGGCAATATCCGGAAGCCGCGGTCGGGTAATCGCGGTACCGGAAAACCCGTCAAGTTTCCCTCTGACCTCTTGACAAATCAGGACTTACGTCGTCGAATAATCGTCGTCTTCAGGCCGTGATGACCCGACATGCCATCGGCCTATCGCGGCGAGGACGCCCGATGCTTACCTGATCGGGTAAATCAATGGTT
>JAAYYU010000273.1 GCA_012515235.1 Candidatus Anammoximicrobium sp. | reverse complement strand
GTCTGCTCGGCGTGCAAGTGGCTCGCGCCGATTGTCACGGCGCCCAGAACAAGATAAAGCGGCAGGCGAGTCATGAGTGGTTTCCTACGAAAGTATCGTGTGTGGTGCCAAGAGGGAAAGGGATCTTCCAGGCGTTAGAGGCTGGGAACAAATGGGACTGGCTCCGAGCCAGTACATCGCTATTATCGCCAAAAACAGCGGGCTGTGAGGTGCCTGTCCCAATTCTTTGTGCGGTATAATGATGCGGGACTGCTTACGATCTTAGGAGGTAGACAAGTCATGCTCGAATCGCCGTTAATTGATGAGCTCGTCATGGAGAAGTACGGGGACCTCCTGACCGAGAAGACGCGCCAGGCGGCTTGCGAGACGGCTCAACGCGCCATTCGCACGGTCCTCGAGACTCGGTTTGGCGAGGTTCCGCGGGATCTGGTGGAGGAGATCGAGTCGGTGGAGCTGGACGACCAGCTTCAGACGCTGACGCGAACCGCCGCGGCATGCCCCGATTTGGATGCCTTTCGCCGAGCGGTAGCGCGAAGCTGAACGGGCACTCGCGTTGAGCCTCGACGCCGGCACGCTGATGAGCTGGTTGCTCGATGCGATGGCCCTGAGCGCGGTGATCAGCGCCGACGTCGAAACAGCGTTTGCCCGTGTCTGCAACTCGGGCCAGACCGATTCCGGCGTGTCTGCGCGGCTCTTCGGGTCGCTGCTCACGCGGATGAACGCGCTCGGCGCGGGTCTCCGACCCCGCCGAAACGGCCGACCGTCAGGTCTCCCGCACTTCAGGAGACCTACGGTCGGCCCGTGTGGCTCGGTCAGAGACCGGCCACAGCGCCGTGACCACGGGCAACGACATTTCCAAACTGCCGCCGGAGTTCAGGCGCGCGGAATGCTTCGACGGGGTGTTCTTCCTGAACTTGCCCGACGCGGAGCAGCGGCGTGCGATTCGGTACCTCTATCTGGGGCAGTTCGAGTTGGACGCCAAGCAGAAGCTGCCGCAAGACGACAACTGGACCGGTACCGAGATCAGGGCCTGCTGCCGCTTGTCGGCCCTGCTCACCGTGCCGGTGGTCCAAGCCGCGCAAAACGTGGTGCCGGTGGCGGTCACGGCCGCCGAGTCGGTCGATCGTCCGCGCACTTGCGCCAGCGGCCGATGCCTGAACGCCGATCAACTGGGCATCTACACCCACGACGGCGCCCAGCCGAGTTCCCGCCGCAAGGTAACGCGAAGTCCGCTCAGCAACTGACCCGTTCCCTCCGCAGCGTCGCCGGGCAGGAGCGATCTGATCAGGCCCCCGTCATACCACGGCCTGACGCTACCGACAGAGGGCCTCATCAGCGTGATGTACCGCACTGCTGCTCCTACGACCGACGGGGCGGGTGCCAGTTGCCGCGATCCCCGACGCCGGCAGGGTTGGACGTCAACGCTCTAGGCCCTTGGATGATCGAATGCCTGTGGTGCCCCTCCGTCGGCGCAAGATGTGCCCAAACTTAACGTTTTTGTCTCGCCCGACTGGAAGCGGCGAGCTAAGACCGACTCCTACGACGAGGAGGAGGACAGGACGAAGTAACGGTACGTCCATTCGCCGACTGCGACTTCTCTCTGAATTTCGGTCAGGGCTCCGGGCACAGTGACGTCCGGCCGAGTCCGCGCCCAGTTCATTAGCGATTGAGCCGATGGTGCCCCTTTCCCCAGCAAGAACTGCTTCAGGGATGGCCAATCCACGGCAGTCACAGTCTCTCCAAACGCTGCTGGAATCGGCAACGGCCATCGAAGCAGGATCAACCCGAATGACCGGACATCCCCCTTCGGTAGGCGCCCGAAATGCTGACGCAGTATTTCGGGGTGCTGGCTGAAGGCGGTCACGTATTCGACCATTTTCGTCTTCCACTTCGCCATTTCCTTCAGGTCATGCCGAATGTCGAGAGGTCCGAGCGGCGGCCGCGCGTATTTGACATCAATCGTCAGAACCTCAGGCTCCGGGGACGCCACGACGATGTCAGGTGTCATCGTCTTCGTGGCGGACAGAGCGAAAGTCGTCTTCTCGATGACTTCAAAGGGCGGCGGAAACACAGGTCGCAACTCCGACGCGATGGCTGCTACTCCGGCGTCCTCGATCGCGACGATTGCCCGATCATACGCTGCCCTGCCCGCCTCGGTCGAATTTATGGCGCTGACGTACATTCTCGGAAGGTCCATGAACAGGATCATTCTCGGAAGCAAGAACATCTGCCCCCTGGTGGTGCTCACGAGCGGTTGATGTGCGATGGTAACGTGCGGGTGCTCTGGGCGAAACGTCAGCGCGGAAACGATCGCTTGCACGCTCTCCCGTGATGCGCCACACAGTTCCGCCAGCCAATCAGTCATCTGAACCATTGAACGAATCGCGACATGCGGTCCCACCCTGACCGTTGTTCCCATGTCGTCTGCAGCATCCTCGAGCCTGGTCACAAAAAGTGAATACACATACAAGCCTGCCAAGACCCTGCGAACATCGGCGAGGTTGCAGGAAACGAGGTGGGTCGCCGAGGGCAGTTCGGGAAGGCATACTTCGGCCATCCATTCGAGCGCGACTTCGAGGGCACCGCTGTCAAGGATGCTTGAATCATCAAAGATAAGACCACTGCGTGCGGGCCGGACGGAGTCGTACCACGCGCTGGACAACCCGGCCAGTCGCTCCTCAAGTAGCGTTCGCGCCGACCGTTCATCGTCCGCCTTCTTCGCTTCGACTTGCGTCACAAAGAATCTCGCATCCACCGCGTGGCTCGGAGAAAACGTGATCGTTTTGGCGCGCTCGTCGAGGCTCATGGTAGCCAAGCCACCTGAATACGCTGAGTGCTGATTCCATAGCGGGTCGTACGTGACACCCCAACGCAAGAGATCGAGGCCCTCTCGAGCAAGCTGATCAGCCGGCGGCGTCGGCACATGCAGTGTTGCCGGGCAGTATGCGCGAATCCAACGCAGACAGTGGGCAAGCCCACGCATTCCCTCATTCGCAGTCTGCGTTTTCGCATCAGCGCCTGCCTTAGGGATACGACCTGTCCGAAGACCACGAAGAACGTCGGCATAGGCTCGCAAGACTGCGTCGATTGCCACTTCCTCGCTTCGGAGAAGGAGGTCAAAGTGTCTGTGCTGCTGATCTAGAACCTCATGCTCCACTCGGCGGAACAACTCCTCGGTTTCTTTCTTGCGTCGCACGATTGACCTCGCCGATGTTGTACATGGAATCTGCACGTGACTCGACGAAAGGCGGGTCCAAAGATACTCACGGACCAGCGCTACGCGCCGCTCGCCAAAGGTCGAGGACGCGGTTCAGGTACTTCCGCCGGATGGCAGTGAGCCGCGTGTAGTCGTAGTACTCCAGCAATGCCCGTAGAACGGCCTGCTCATCAGGCTGCCTGCCGTCATTGCTGGGATGAATACGGTCGAGAACGACAAGAATCTCGGCTGCCGGTATTTCCAGGAGGTCCCGCCTCCCGGCAGGCCGGAGCCGAACACGCGGGGTTCCCGACAACCAGATTATTTGCCCCTCCGGCGAGCCGTCACCAAATTGATCCTCCTGGCAGATTTCACCGGACCGCAACATGATTCCCAAGGCGCGATTCAGTATCTGCCGCACGGTCTTGGAAGCTCGCTGCACGTATGGACAGCCCTCAACGTAGAGCCGACAAACCGAGGCCCGCGAAAGCGGACCGTCCTTTTCGACAATCGTTCGCAAAGCGCTACGCACGTTCGCAGGTGCCGCCTCCCGAGGATCCGGGAATCCCAGTTCGGGAGAGTACCCAGTGAAAGGCCCCTGTTCGGTCTCCTGAACATCCTCCGGCGGCTCGCACTCCACTTGACTTGCGGGAGACAGCTCGGCTCGCGTGTCGTCACGTGCATCTCCAGCCGCGATGGCCACCGTCGCTTCTGGCGTCGGTGCGGTTTCCTTATCGACGGACTGAATGCCCAAGTCACCGCACGCGCGCAGGATTTCGTCTACAGCCCGGGACCGTTCCGTGTAGAATTCCGACTCGCGGATCCTGACGAACGTCCAGCCGGCCCTCTCCAACTGCCGCTGGCGCACCATGTCCTGCTCGTATCGATCTGGGCCGTGCCATGCATCGCCATCGCACTCGACGGCAAGCCGATTTTCGAGACCCTCCACCACAAGGTCGATGCGTTTGTGAGCGACCTCATATTGAGCGCGGACTCGGTAGCCCCGCCGAAGCAACTCCAGCGCCACGTCCACTTCAAACCAACTCTCGTACGGCTCCGGCTGCTCGCCTGGCCGTCTGGGCCGTCGTCGCACCTCGCGTTCAAGCCGGTCGCGCTCCTCGGCAACGCCATCCCCCGTCTCCTTCCACGGACTCTGGACAAACCCGATGAGCCGACGACGCAAGCAGTCCGGGCTGAGGTCATGTTGCTGCACGCTGTGAAATAACCAAACCTGATCCCGAGCGCGGCTCATCGCGACGTTGAACCGCCGTTGGTCAGGAAGCCGGTTTAAGGCCCGCGTTGGGACGTTTGGCGCGATCACCAGTGACAGGAAAATCACATCGCGCTGATCGCCCTGAAACGTCGCCGGAACCCCACAGCGAAGCCGCCGCTCCTCAATGAGCTTGGGCTCGAGTTCCTCTGCGAGCAGCGACGCAATTAGCTCGGCCTGGGCGTGGCCTTGCAGTACGATCACGCCCATGCTCTTGCCTTCGAAGGCGTCGTCATCGAGGCACTCGCGGATAGCCCGGACCAATTTCTCCGCTTCCGCCCGGTTGTGAATCCGCTGCCCATCGCCGTCGCACTTACCCTCGGCGACGAAGCTTGCACGCAGGGGCGGAAGGCGCTGCGGTGGCGCCTGGCGGAGGGGGATTAGCGGAGCGTCGCGGTAGCACAAGTCGTTACTGAACCGGATGATCTCGGGAACGCAACGGAAGTGCTCTCGCAAGGAAATCAGATTCCCGAACGACCGAATCGCATGGTCGAAGAGGCTGGTGTCGGGGCGGAACTCGTCACCGAAAGCAAATCCACCCAAATGTCGACGGATTAGACGTGCGATGTCATCTTCCTTGACACCAACCGCTTCAGGGCTATTCTGCTGATCGTCGCCGACGACAATCACCCGTTTGGCCAGGAGAAAGAGAAGCAGCGATTCAATGCCCGCCTGCGAGGCTTCGTCGATGATGATCGTGTCGAACAGCCCCGCCTGGGCCTCAACGGTTTCCCACACCTTGTGCAGCGGCATGACCCAGGCCGGAATCTGAGGGATGCACGCGCCAAGATACTTCCGCGCCGTGCGCCGGTGACGATGGGCGAACTTTCCGGTTCCCTTCCCAATTCGGTCGACCGCCTTAATCCAAGCCATCAGATTCTGTACAGTTGTCTCGTCCAACCGAGCGAAGAAGCTCGTCCATGCACGGAGGGCCGCGATTCGCTCGATCTTCTCCTCAACTCGCTTCTGAAGTCGGTGACTCGTGGCAATCAAGTCCTCGTAACGGTCTGCCGATGTCACCTCTCGGAGCCAACCCGCAGCGGATGCCCACGCCCATGCGTTTTCCAGGTCGTGAATTCGAGCCCTCCACTCCGAGCAACCTTGGCTCTGGCGCATTGTCGACACAAGGTGGGGGCATGACCCTTCCAGTTCTCGCAAGATTCCCTCGTAGGCGTGCAACCGCGCCTTCATCTGGATCAGGGCGTCCCGCTTATCAACGGCCAAGGCCCAACCTGCTGGATTGCGCGAGTCAACGGCGCCGGCCAGTTCGGTCACACACGGGTGCGCTCCACCCGCCTCAATCACAGCCTGAAGTGCCGCCCGACAATCATCCAGGGGCTTCTTTGCCGCAACGGCACGACGGGCGGCCAATTCGCCGCTAATCGCCCGCATCCATTCCATCCGCGTGGCATGTTCCACGAGACCTGCCAATTGATCGCAGGGAAGGCACGGAAGCCCTGCGGGAGAAAGTTGATCACGTGGCTCAAAGTCGTTTCCGCACTTTGGGCATTTGGTGCGCTTTTCGGCTGTCCCCTCGCGGAATCCAAACACGGCTTGGCACCACGGGCACACGGTTACGAGTGCGACCAAGCGGTCTAGTTCAGACTTGAACTCCCTCGCATCCGACATGATCGCCAGAAGGTCCGTGTCGCTCACATCGAACGTTCCCCTCCAAACTTGCTTTAGATCATCAACAATCCGTCCGAGTTCAAGGCAGTCACACAGCGCCTGAAGTCGATCAATCTCGCGCGGCGGCATTCCATCCACCAAGCAACGGTCTTCAACATACTGTGTCTCGCGAACGAGGCGCGGCTGAAAGTACCAAAATCCGCGACGACCGCCTTGCTGGAAGTACTCGAGCCGCCGTTTACCGTCGGCCAACAGTTGGTCCATTCGAGCATCTGGCGGAAAGGCGACGCGCCGCAGCTCACCGCTCGCCCGCGCGAGAATTTCGTCGGCCTGCTTCAGCAGCCTACTAGCCTTGCTTTGCGCGCGGGTCCAACGCCTCCGCTGTTCCCTTAGTAGGTCTTTCAAGACGATGGTCACAACGTCGCCGAGCGCAATCGACGCCCGTGATGCACGTTCGTCCAACTCGCGCAGGGTTGCCGCAGTCACGCGAAGTTCGTCCTCGACGTGCTCCCCCAGCACCGCCAATATCCTCGGATCGGCAGTTCGCCCAAGTTCCTGGGCTGCTTTCTCCGCAGCGTTCACTTCCGCAATCAATGAACGGAAGGCGTCCACACTCGGAAGACCCCGGTCGGCCAATGCTAGCCCAAGTTCCGCGGAAAACGACGGCGTGATCGCCCCATGCATGTCCGCCAATAGCGACACCTGCTCCGGCGTCAGGGGAAACAGCGGCTGGCCGGGGATTTCGTCGCTAAACCATGAGAACCGTGCCCGTTCATCTTCGATTCGTTGTGCGATCTTGCCGGCGGTCCCTTTATAGCCACCGGACAGAAGATGGACGTGCGTTTCTGCTTCCCGGCACTCCCGCAGACTGCGCTCGGTAAGGGCAAGTTGATCCTCGATGCTCCGTAGGTCCGTTTCGCATTGCGTAATCTCAGCGGCGACGATCGGACCCGCTGGACGGTTGTTACGTCGTTGCAGGATGCCACGGACCCCTTGTTCAAGGACGCGTTGGTCTTCCCTCGTCGATCCAAAAGCAGTGACGCAGAGATCCTGGAGTTCCTGCGGAAGCATGTCCCGCAGGACCGTCAGCGCTTTGGATGTCTGAGCGGTGACCAAGACGCGTTCACCGGATGCCAGCAGGTGGCACATGAGGTTGGCAATTGTCCAACTCTTGCCGGTGCCGGGAGGGCCCTTCACGACGATGCAAGGACTTTCGAGAAGCCGCCCCGCTATCTGTCGTTGCTCCTCGTTGTTTTGAAGCGGAAAGTACAGACGGCCCGGCAAGTCCGCATTCTCGCTAGCGCGTTCGGGGGCGCTCCGCGGCAGATTGTCGCGTGGCGAGCCATCCTTCCCTTCGCCCAGCAATCGCGCCCACGGGGCCGTTGGCGACGACATGCCATCGTCGCCGTTCGGGCCGGATAGACGGTCAATGATCTCATCCAACGCAGTTGGGCGACGTTCACGCAGAATCAACGCCGGAGCGAACAGCACTCGAAACCCATCGTCCGCCTGCCCCAGTGGTTTGATCGCGCGCTCGTCAACCTGAGCGTCACCCCTTGTGCGGTTGGCAATCTCCCGAAGAATATTGGCAACCTTGTCAACATTCCACGCCTCGACATCAAGCTCTTCGAGCGCGTCGGAAACTCCCGATTGCTCCAGGCGTGGCTGGTCTGTCAGGTCGAGCATGTCCAGTTCGACCTTGAAAGCCTCAAAGCTGGCCGCAGGAACCACGGACAGAACCCCGCGGGAGGCGTCAAACTCGATTTCCGCTGCCCCCGTGAGCAGATGACGTTTGACGTTCGCACCGCTGGAGTCGCGCCACTGCACGAGTCCCACGCCGACCACGCACTCGTAACGTTCCGCAGCCTCTTCAACTCGTCGGCGCATGAAGTCTACCGACTCGTACACCCGATGGACTTCCTGCCATTCGCGCATAGCCGCTGCCCACGGCTCCCATTGCTCTACCAGGTATTCCAGCCATGTCTCCTGAACCTCCGGAGAATCATTTAGATGGCGAGTCTCGGGAACCTTGGTAACCGCTCGCCGAGATCGGCTTGGGGCCGGTTCGATCTCGGCCAACGGCTTCTCCACCAGCACGGTGATTTCCTGAAGCAATTCCGGTTCCAGCCCTGCATCGTCCAGATCCTTCGGGCGAACCCAGTCCGTCAGCGCCGCCGGGAGAGTCGGGCGGACGGGCATTCGTTTCTTTCGAACCTCCAACCACGGACCATCCGAATCCTCGCCCTTCTGTGAGAGAAACGGCGAACGACACTCGGACCGATCCCTTGGAACGCTTGACAACCAAAGGACTTTGTCGGCGGATCGGTAGGCGGGAATCCGCTCGCGCCGAAGCGCTGCAGCGTCCTTGAGAAAACGAAGCAGGGCCATTCCTTTGGAAATGGTCTCCGGCAAACCGCAACTGGATTGGACGGCGTCTTCCGTTGTCATGAGCCCTTAGCCCACGTTCCGCACTGACGACCCGAGGCAGCCTGTCTACAAGCATGAACAACAGCCCGATCCGCGTCAACGGTGTGCGGTTCACAACCGCCTGTTTCGGTGTACCCTGTCGGCCGATTTTGGCCCACCGACGTCGGCATTTCCCGCGGGGGAGGTGATCTGCCCATTCACACGAGATCCCGGGGCGCAGCCAATTCGCGATTCCGGCTCTTCCCGAAAGTCCGCTACGAGCTGTGAGCTGGGCCCCGACGACCAGCCGGTTACGGTCTTTTGGTCTTGCCGATGCCGGTCGTTTCCGCCGAGGAAGGGCTCACGGAACAGGTCCAGGCTGCCGTGCGGGTGGCCGGGCCGGTGTGGCTGGCGGGCGCGGAAGAAGACTCGGAGACGCGGAGAAGGG
>JAAYYU010000272.1 GCA_012515235.1 Candidatus Anammoximicrobium sp. | reverse complement strand
CGCTATCGGCTAAGGAGGTTGGACCATGATTGCATTCGACATTGAGACTGGGCCGCTGCCGGATGAGCAACTGCGGCCGTTGTGTCCTGGTTTTGTTCCGCCCCCGCATCCCGGCGAGTTCGATCCGTCGGCGGTGAAGTGCGGCAACATCGGGGGGCCGACGAGCGAGAAAGGCAAGGCGAAGATCGAGGAAGCTCGCAAGGCGCACGAGGATCTTGTCAAGCGGTACGCGGCCGACGTGGCCGCGGCCAAGGAAAAACACTTCGCGGACTTCAAGAGCCGAGCCGCCCTGGACGCGACGACCGGCCGCGTGGTGGCGATCGGGTTGTGTCGGGCAGACCAGATGGATTCTCCGGGGATCATCGACTGCGACCAGGACGAGGAAGACGGACTGGGGAAATGGTGGGGCTGGGTCGAAGACGCTTTGTTGGACCGCCTGCCGCTGGTCGGCTTCAACGTGTGCCACTTCGACTTGCCCTTTCTGATCCGCCGCTCGTGGCTGCTGGGCGTACCGGTTCCCACGGGCTTGCGCAAGGGCCGTTACTGGTCGGACCTGGTCGTGGACCTGATGCAGGTCTGGGGCTTCCACGGGCGAGACCTGATCGGGCTCGACAAGCTGGCCAAGGCGTTCGGGCTCGACGGCAAGGTCACGGAGGCCGGCGGCGTGGCGGTGAACGGTGCCGCCTTCGCCGAAGTCTGGCGCAGCAACCGCAAGACCGCGGAATTGTACCTCCACCAGGACGTGATGCTGTGCGTCCGCCTGGCCGAGCGTATGGGGGCCGTGTGACTGCGGCCGAAGACGGACGGATCGGTCGATCCGGCCACGGAAGGCCGCACTTCTTCATTCATGGATTCCAACGGAGGAAAAAACATCATGACAGACACGTGTGCGACTGTGGTGGAAGGCGAAGTCGTTCATCCAGAGCCGGTTGAAGAGAAGCCGGCTCGCCGGCGGCGGACGGTGACCGTTCCCACGGAGCTGCTCGTGCCGCAGCTGACCGCGGAGCCAGAGACGCCGAACACGCTGGTGCGTCTGGCGGTGCAACAGAATTTCGACCTCGAAAAGCTGGAGAAGCTGCTGCAGCTCCAGCGGGATTGGCAGAAGGAAGAGGGGCGCAAGGCGTTCTTCTCGGCGCTGTCGAAGTTCCAGTCGGAGTTGCCGCCGATCGTCAAAGCCGACTCGGCCGACTTGGGCCGGGCCGGAAAACGCCGCTACGCCTCGCTGGGCAAGATCAACGAAGCCATCCGGCCCTACCTGTACGCCAACGGGCTGAGCTTTCGCTTCCGCCAGCAGCAAGGTCCGCAGGGCATCACGGTGACTTGCATCGTTTCACACCGCGACGGCCACAGTGAGGAAACCACCTTGACGGCCGGCGCGGACGTGAGCGGGGGCAAGAACACGATCCAGTCGGTCGGCTCGACGGTGACGTACCTGTGCCGCTATACGCTGGTTTCCGCGCTGGGACTGACCACGGTCGAAGATGACGACGACGGCCAACAGAACCCCGCGCCGGCTCCGGAACCGCACCGGCCCACGGCCCTCGAATTGGCACAGGCGGCGGCCGCGGCCGGGACGGCTCCGGCGTCGCCGGGCGGATACTCGCCAGCCGCGCCCTCGCCGCCGCCGCCGCCCGTGCGAAAGCCGATGATCACGTCGCAGCAGATGGCGGAAATGGTGGGCACGCCCGAGAAGCCGGGCTTGCTCCGCGCGCTGTTCTCCAGCGGGGACGCGGCCAGCAACTGGCTGCTGGAGCACTACGGCATGAACAATCCCCGCGAGCTGACCGAGACGGAAGCGATGGGGGTGCTCAGCGCGTTGAACCTGCTGAAGCACGAGATGACGAAACCGGCCCCGCCCCCGCCCGCAGCCGAGCAGGATCCGCCACCGCAACTGCAGCTCAACGGCAAGGCCCAGCAGTGGCAGCGGGACCGCATCCGCGAACTGACGTGCGCTCTCTGGGGCGACAACGCCAACGAGCAACAAGCCGAGTGGTTGCGGGCTCTCGGGTACGGCTCGGCTCAGTCCCTCACGTCGATGCAGGCCTCGGATCGTATCGCCGAGCTGGAGCGACTGGTCCGCGAACAGACGGGCCAGGAGGACCCTATCCCTTTTTGACGTATCTCGACCGCCAGGACTGGCCGGCGGACGTGGCTGGATTATGCCAGCGGTTCGGGCGGCCGGCGGTGTGGTCTGTGGGTTTGGATTTGTTCGGCTTTCCCGTCACCTGGGGACTCACGGGACGCCAGTTGCTTTTGTTGGAGTCCCAACTTTCAAACGGAGGTTAGTGCGATGGTCATGTGCTCCCAAGACACGGGTGGCAAGTTTGTTGACGAGAGCTGTGAAGCTCATTTGCTGGTCTACGACGTGACGGTCCCCGACAGCGTGACCGTCAACGTCGTGTTCGAGGTGCTGGCCGCCACGCGGCCGTCCCAGGTCGGCAAGACGTTTTCCGAGCGGCTGTCCGGCGAGAAGGCGTCGGGCAAGCTGCTCAATCTGGCGTTGGCGACTCGGATCATCACGCCCGCGGAGCGCGAGGCCGCCCGCAGCGGCCCGTTCGACCTGCCCGACGAGAAGGTGTTGGCCATGAAGTCCCGGCAGTTGTGCGGCAAGATCACGATGCAGCGCAAACAGCGACAGAACCCGGCGACAGGCCAATGGGAAGATGATCCGAGCGATCCTCGGAGCTTCGCCCACATCAACTTCGACAGCTACGACGTGGCCAGCGACAAGGCCCGCGGCATCCCCAAGAGCGCGCAGTTCCTGGCGATGATGCACGGGCAGCCCGCTCCATTGGCCGCGCCGAGCGCACCGGCGGTTCCGGCCGTCAACGCCGCGCCGGCTCCCGCGATGAACTGGTAGCGCAGCCTCCGTTCGTTGCCAGTGGCCCGGCGGCGTCCCTTCCGTTGTTCCCCGGTTGCTGCCGCCGCCGGGCTTTCTTTACGTCTTTCAACTTGCTCACCGCGATGGTTTCACAACTGACCGAAATCTGTGCCGTCCCGATTGGCGATGAGAAGTACCGACGCGAGCTGTTCTGCATCCTCACGGCTCGGCAGGCGCCGCCGATCCGGGAGGATCTTCCACGGCAGTTCTCGTTGCTTGGCGATGCCGAGCCGGGCGAACTCAAGGCGCTGCTGCCCTATCGCCTGTGGGGCCGCTGGCAACCTGCCAATCAATACGGCGAGTCGTTTCGGTTCGACTCGTTCGCGCCGGCCCAGCCGCATGGTCGGGCGGGGGTCGTCCGCTATCTCCAGCAGGCCCGCCACGTCGGCCCCGCGACCGCCGAGACCTTGTGGGAAGAGTTCCACGGCGATGCCGTCAGAATCCTCCGCGAGACGCCGGAACGGGCGGCGGAAGCCGTGGGGCCGAGGTTCTCGATCGAGAAAGCCCGCGAAGCCGCGGCGGATCTGGCCAAGTTGGCGGCGGCCGAGAATCTCACGATCCAGCTGATGGACCTGTTCGACGGCCGGGGCTTCGGCCGCTCGTGCGTCCAGCAGGCGCTGAAGTTGTGGGGGGCCAAGGCGGTCGAGGTGCTGACGCGAGATCCGCACCGGGCGCAGGCGCTGCGGGGCGTGGGCTTCATCAAGGCCGACAAGTTCTACCTGGACCTTGGCAAGCCGCCGGCGAAGCTGAAACGCCAAGCCTACTGTTTGAGCTACGCGACGCTGAAGGCCAGCGACCAGCAGGGACACGTCTGGGTCCGGTGGGAAGACGGGGTCGAGTACTTGAGGGCTGCGGTCGCCGGGGCCGATGTGTCGCCGGAGAAGGCTTTGACGTTGGCGACTCGCGGCCGGCTGCTGAAGACGAAACGGGACGCATACGGCCGGCTGTGGGCCGCCGACATCCGCCGGGCCGCAGCGGAAGAGTACGTCTGCCGGCATCTGATCGACGCCCTGGCGGGCGAAACCATCGAGTGGCCGTCCCTCGATCGGCCCGAATTCGCCGAGCTGACCGACCATCAGCGGTCGGAACTGGCGAAGGCACTGTCGGGGACAGTCTCTTTGCTGGGTGGAAGGCCAGGAACGGGAAAAGCACAGCCGGTTGATGCAAAAGTCCTGACTCCGACTGGATGGATCAATATGGGGCAAATCACTCCCGGAATGAACGTCATTGGAGACGAAGGAAAGGCGGTTCGTGTTACCGCGATTCATCCGCAGGGATTTAGAACAGTTTATCGCGTTACGATGTCTGATGGGGCTTCTACTGAATGCACAGAAGATCATTTGTGGTACACGACTACTCGACAGGAGCGGAAAAACTGCTGGGCTGGCAAGGTCCGAACCACGGCGGAAATCATGAAAACACTTGATCGCGGGGACGGTAGTATCACAAACCATCAGATACCGATGACTAAGCCAGTCGAGTTTACCCAGAAAGAATGGATTATTCACCCATATTTGATGGGATTACTGCTGGGAGATGGATGCTTTCGGGCAGGGTACGCGAAATTCACCAACCCCGAACCGTTTCTTATTGATGCAGTACGAAACCTGCTCCCCAATGGTGTACAGCTCAAGCAATACAAAAACATTGATTATGCAATCACTGGCGATGGTGGTCAAAATGTTGTCACTGCGGAACTTGAACGATTGGGGTTAATGGGCAAACGTTCCCCAGACAAGCACATTCCAAATGTCTACCTGTACGGGTCTGCGGTCAACCGGCTGGCTCTCCTCCAGGGAATGCTCGATACCGATGGCTATACCGATGGGCACAATATCGAGTACACAACGTCATCCCCGCATCTTGCTATGGGATTTATCTTCCTTGTTCAATCGCTTGGAGGAACAGTAAGCCTCACCGATAGGATTCCGACTTACGTTAACAACGGCGAGAAGCGAAACGGGGCTCGATCATTTCGTTTCCTGGTATCACTTGCTTCCGCTGTTGAGCCATTTCGTCTGCCGCGCAAACGGGATGCTTACATACCCAAAACCAAATATCCACCGCGGCGCTACATTGTTGCTGTTGAGCCTTGTGGTATTAAGAATTGCCAATGCATTTCAGTTGAGGGCACAACAGGTCTGTACCTAACGAACGACTTCATCGTTACCCACAACAGTTTCACGCTGGTCCGATTAGTCCGGGCCATTACGGCGATCCACGGTCAATGCGTAGCGGTGATGGCTCCGACCGGTAAGGCCGCCCAGCGGGTCAAGGAGCTGATGGCCGAGGCCCGGCTTACCGGCGTGAAGCCGACCACGATTCACAGCGGGCTCGGCGTGGCGAAGGTGCACGAGGGCGGCTGGCAGTTTCAGCACGACGAGCGCAATCCACTGAAATGCCGGTTCCTGATTGTGGAAGAGGCCAGCATGTTGGGGACCGGACTGTTGCGGTCGCTGCTGGCCGCCCGTGCCCGCGGCTGCGGTGTCCTGTTCGTGGGCGACGTCAATCAACTGCCGCCGGTGGAGTACGGGGCGCCGTTGCGGGACATGATTGCCGCTGGGCTGCCCTATGGCGAGCTGCGGGAGATCCACCGCAACGCCGGTACGATCGTGCGGGTGTGCTCCGCGATCGTGGACGGCCAGCCGTGGCAGCCGGACGAACAAATCGACCTGCAAGCCGAGGGCGGGCCGAAGAATCTGGTCCTGGTGCCGGCAGGGAAGGCCAGCGCGCCGGCGGCCGTTTGCCACTTGCTCGAAACGCTGCGGGACACGTCGCCGTATGACCCCGTGTGGGACGTTCAGGTGTTGGTGGCCGTCAACGACCGCTCGACGCTCAGCCGCAAGATCCTCAATCGCCAGCTGCAGGACCTGCTGAACCCGCAGGCCGGCGACCGCACGACGCCGTTCCGCGTCGGCGACAAGGTGATCCAGCTTCGCAACCAGTTCATCCCGTCCGCGATCGAGACGAAGGGCAAGGGGTGGACTTCGAGCGACGACAAGCTGCTGGTGGCAAACGGCGAAATCGGTCGCGTGATTCACGCCGAAGAGAAGAAGACCATCGTCCAGTTCCCCAGCAGCGACCAGCCGGTGATCGTGTTCCGGGGCTCGCGGCGGAACGCCGACGATAGCGCCGACGATGGCCCCGAGACGACAGGCGAGCACGCCAAGGCCACCGGCACGCGGGATCCGCAGAAGGACGATGAGCGAACGGATACTGGATGCGATCTCGATCTGGCCTACGCCGTCACGACGTTTAAGGCTCAGGGGTCACAGTTTCCCATCGCCGTTTATTGTCTTGACGAATACCCCGGAGCCAGCGGCGAATTCGGGGTGATGTCGAGGGAGCACCTGTACACCGGGATTAGCCGGGCGCAGAAGGCGTGCTTCCTAGTCGGGATGAAGCACGTAGCCGATTCAGTCTGCCGGAAAGTGTTCCTGAACCGCCGCAAGACGTTCATGCAGGAGACGTTGAGGGAGATGGCGGCGAAGGCCGGCGTGAAGCTCAGGATTGTTGATTCGGATTTGTGGTAGCGAAAGGAGTGATCTCGTGAAGTATCGAGTAGATGAAATCGTGTTTCGTGACGACCTGTACCCGCGGATCGAAACGTCGGCCGCAACGGTTCAGAAATACGCGGAAGACTTGGACGTCCTTCCGCCGATCGAGGTGAACCAGAACAAGGTACTGATCGACGGCTGGCACCGGTGGACGGCGTACAAGAAAGTCGGCAGGGAGGAGATTGAATGTGCCGTTACAGAGACGCGTGACGACATTCATTTGCTCGAATTGGCGATTGAACGGAACGCCAGATTCGGGATGCAGTTGTCTCGCAAGGACAAGATGGCGATGGCGAGAAAGATCTATCACAAGACTCCGATGCAGGAGCGAGGACAAGCCAAGCAAAGACTGTCGGAGGTTTTGGCGATGAGTTACGTGACGATCAACAGATGGTTGTCTCGAATCGACAAAGATGAAGAGGAAGCCCGGAACGCGGCCATTTTGGACCTGTGGCTGCGGTGCCATACGGAAGAGGAGATTGCAGATCAGGTTGGGGCAGCAAGAACCTCGGTTCAGTCTGTATTGACGAAAATTTGCAAATTTGAAATTTCGTCAATACCCGGCATTTTGACCGAAGACGCTCCGGATGAGTCCGCTTCTGAATCCGTCAAGTCCGAGTGGGAGAGGAAACGGCAGGAAGCGATCGTCAAACTGAATACATCGAACGCAAACCACGAGTTGGAGTTTGCCGTTCCGATTTACAACGTCTGGAAGCAACAAGAGAAGTCATCTGGGAGCGAGCACTTTGGAAACTCCGAGCCAAGATGGCTTGACAACCTTCTTTATCTCTACACGTCTCCTTTCGACATAGTGGTTGATCCGTTTGCCGGGGGTGGTTCCACACTCGACAAATGCCGACAACGCATGCGGCGATGCTGGGCATCAGATCGAATCCCGATTGAAGAGCGCAAACGCGAGATCAGAGAGCTTGACATTACGCAATCGCTGCCCGATCTACGCAAGCGCTGGTCCGATGTTCGCCTTGTCTACCTGGACCCGCCGTACTGGAAACAAGCGGAGGGGAAGTACAGTTCCGATCCAACCGACCTCGCGAACATGGATCTTGAGACCTTCCACGCAACGCTGGCCGGACTGATCTGCAATCTGGCAAAGAAGCTGACTGAAGGGGCATGTATCGCCCTCATCATCAGCCCGACGCAATGGCCGGCGGAAAACAAACAGTTCACCGATCATGCCGGCGAAATGCTGCGCCGTGTCAAGCTGTCGGTGGACATGAGGTACTCGGTCCCCTATGAGAGCCAGCAGTACAACGGGAACCAAGTATCGTGGGCACAAGAACACCGGAGGTGCCTTGTCCTGACCCGCGAGATCATTGTTTGGAGGAAGTAGGATGCTCTGCCCGAAAACGTATTGCCCTAGATGCGGCGATAGGTTGATTCATCAGTCGAAACGGCAGCCCAACGAGTCTTCGTCGGCCTATGGGCAGCACATCAAGGATGACCTGCCGAACAGCTTCTACTTCGCTGATGTGGACGGAGTCGTCTTTCGATTGTCAACCAAGATTCTCCGTGTCCTGGAACATAAGTTCCCTGGGCGGCCAATGAAAGAGAGCGAGTACAAGATCCTCAGCATCATCGCCAACGCCCTCGATGGGATAGTACCCGCAAGGACAATCCATCCAGATTCGGGAGTGTTCGTCGTCCATGCTGAGCCACCCTGGAAAACAGCCATGATTCGCGAAGTACGGTCAATGGAATCATTTGTGTTGTCCGGTCCCGAATTGGCATCGTTTGAATCGGGGAGCGTTGTCAACCTATGGTGATCTGCACTCCGTCAACCACAGCCGTCCGTCGTCCGCCGCCAGACACGTCGGACCCTGACCTTTTTGTCTGTCCATTTGTGATTCTTCAGGACACCCGTGAACAAGCCCCCTGGACCTTCACGGAGATCGTTTTCGAGCGTCGGCTGTGGGTCATCCGTCGCGACGTGACAACGCTCCTGACCGGCGACTACACGATTGCCGGCTGCGAGGACCGGCTGGTGATCGAGCGGAAGAGCGCGGCCGACCTGGTTGGCTCGGTGACGGTCGGCAACGCTCGCTTCCGGCGGGAGCATGAGAGGATGCAAGTCGTCGTCGAATCCGGCGGCTTCGCGTGTGTGATCGTCGAGGGCTCGCTGTCGGCGATCTGCGACGAGCTGGACCAAGACACCGGCCGGCGGGTGACGAGTGAGTCGATCATGGGCGCCGTCGCGTCCTGGCCCCGGCGGTACGGGGTTCACTGGCTGTTTGCCGGAGACCGGCGGCGGGCGGAGTTGCTGGCGTTCAGGGTCATGCTCAAGTGGTGGAGGGACCTGGGGCGATGAAGCGCAAAACCAAGGAAACAAGGACTCGATTGACGCGCTACGAAGCTGACGTAATGCGATCTGTCAAAACCAATCACATTTGGCTTAATGCCTTCGCGTGTATTCGGCCATCTGACGAGTTCGTCTTGATGGTCGGCCGCTATGTGCTGGGGCTGCTTAACGAACCGGAAAACCTGATCCTCAGCGACTGCGACGAAAGCGAAGTTCTGAGGGCTCTGAAGATGAAAGAGCTGGTTGTCAGGATCAACAAGTCGTAGCAGGAGGTTCGGGCCGTGGGTCAATCAGTACGGACGCCGCAGGAAATCAACGCGGAGATCCTCTCCCGTTTGGACGTGGCCGCCGAATACGAGGCGCTCGGGGTCCGGCTCAAGGGCCAACCGCGGGCGTCGGGGATGGTGAGCTGTTATGCCTGCGGCCGCGAGGACCGCTCGCCCTCGGCCTGGATCAACATCCGATCCGGCTGTTACGGCGACAGCGGCGGCCGGGACACGGCGGCGTACACGATGAGCTTGTGGGATTTCGCGGTGAAGGTCGGGCGGTTCCCCGACTGGCAAACCGCACGGAAAGCCTACGCCTCGAAGGTCGGCGTCGCGATCGGCCGGGAGAAGAAAACGGCCGGCAAGACCGACTGGCGGGACAAGCTGGAATTCCAATCCTGGGACACGCCCGGCAACGACATGCTGGCTCAACGCTGGTGCATGGTCGCCAAGCCCGGTGTGACGCCGGAGGCAATCAGGGCGGCCGGCGGGATGCTGGCCTACTACCCCTGTTGGCGCGACAAGAAGACGGGCGAGAAGCGCCGGACCAGGGACTGCCGGCAGGTCGTGGCGCTGCCGTGCTATGGCCCGTGGTTTCTCGAAGCCGATCCGGTGGCCTGGCAGATCTTCGACGTGACCGGCCAGCCGTTCGACGTGACGCCCAAGGACATGCCGCCGGACGAGCCGCCCGTCTTGGCCAAGCACCTCAGCGTCGGCCCCACGTCGGGCACGCTGATGGGGCTCTCGTCGCTGATGCTGCTCTGCGATCCGGACCGGCGGGCTGGCGTGGAGTTGGTTTGGAAGGTCGAAGGCCCCATCGACATGCTCGCCCTGTGGGCCAGTCTGCCGCCGGAGCAACGCGAGACGGTGGCGATCGTTACCCAAGCCGGCGGCGCGGCGGCCGAGGTGCAGTCCCACCAAGCGAAGCCCCTGGCCGGACTCCGCGTGGCCGTGGTTGGCGACTGCGACGACGCCGGGCAGGTCGGGACTGAGAAGTGGTGCCGGGCACTGGACGGCTTGGCCGCCGAACTGCGGGCCGTCCGATTGCCGTGGGACATCGAGCCGAAGCACGGGAAAGACGTTCGGGACTTTTTGACAGGAGCACCGATCTCACTGGAGGAAGGGAGAAATGGCGAAGCCGAAAACGAAGAAGCGGAAGAAGGTCACCGTGCAACTACTGAAGCGGGTCCACGCCGGTGAAGTGACGGAGCCGTACCGGCTGATGGAGGAGTTGCGCGACCGCGACCACGGGCACCTGGCGGGCGCCAAGATCGGGATCGCGTGGCGGCTCGGCTGGCGGTCGGACCCCGATGGTCACCTGCGGCTCGGCCAGTGCCGGAAGCGGACGGATCTCGACCGGGAGCTGGACGGCTTTGACTTCATGCTGATGCTCAACAAGGAAGCGTGGCCCCAGCTGAACGACGGCCAGAAGCGTGCCCTGATCGACCACGAACTGTGTCACGCCCAAGTCGTGATCGACAGCGACGGGAACCCCAGACGAAACGACCGGGACCGACTCGTTTGCCGGATTAGGAAGCACGACACCGAGGAGTTCCGCGCCGTGGTCGAGCGGCATGGGCTGTGGACCGCCGACCTGGAGCACATCGCACGGGCCGCGATCAACGACGCCAACCGGCCGCTGCTGCCACGGGACGATGCGCCCGCGTCGACGGCCGCCGCTGGCGGGGCGGATGACGACGACTCCTGGAAATCGGAACCGCTGGGCGTCCTGAACCTGGACGACAACGTGGAGACGTACCTGCGGGCGGCCGGCTACGCGACGCTGGGCGAGCTGTCGGCCTACATGGAGCGCAAGAACGACTTCTGGGCGAAAGACCTCGACGTGGGCGGCGAGAAGAGACCGCGAAGCCTCAAGATTAAGGTTGAGCAAGCGTATGTCGCGTTTTGGGCGAGACGCAATCAAGCCGCGGCGGCGTGCTGGTAGGTCGATCTACATGCAGCGGGGAAACCGATGGACGGAAAACAGGAACGGACGCCGCGGTGCTACGCCGACCTTGTGGCGCTGTGGGATGCCGCGCCGGCGTGGCAGCCGCCGGCGCCGGAGCAACCGCAGGTTGCCAACACGGCCCGCTCCTCGGAGGTGGACCTGTTCACGGACCGCCAGATTGCCGATGCCCTGCAGATCGACGTGCTGGGCCAAACGGAAGCGGGTGACATCGAAGCGTACTCGTCCTTCCTCCGCCGGACCGTGCGTTTCGGTGGCGTGTCTCGGCTCAAATACGAGGATCTCCTGAAGCTGTTCGGCACGCCCGTCCGGAGCGTGGTCAGCCGCACCAACGAGGACGCCGCTCCCGGCATGTACCCCATTCGCGACGTGCGCGAGATGCTGGGGCACCTGTCGAGCGTGAAGCTGATCGGGGAGGAAACCAAGCTGGGCGCCGGCGTGTGGCCGGTCCAGGACGAAGCCGGCCGGGATCAGCAAGCCGTCGTGCTGGTCAACACCTCGGAGGCCATGCACTACAACGGCCATGTCGAGCGGATAGGGCAGCTGCGCCCCGATCTCTTCGAGCAGGGACATGCGTAGGTCTGCGTTCATGGCTTCCCCTCGATCAAAAAAGGTGTTGTTGTCCTCGCCCCTCATCGCGCCGCTTGCGCCACTTCCGTTCCTGTTCAACCCCTTCCATGCCGGGCAACGCTTGCTGGCCTTCCAGGCTCTCGACCTTCTTCGCTGGCGTGTCCCAGCCGGTAAGGTCGATCAGCGGAGACACGGCGCGGCGCTGGCGCTCTTCTCGGTGTGATGGGTGCTCGTACATGTCTGGGCATCTTGTGTTGTCGGTCTTGGTGTCACTCTCCGCAGTACCCGCCCCCGGCCTCGAACCGGGCCGCCCCTGGTCCTGGTCCAGGGGCGCTGGCCTTTCCACCGGGTCTAGTTGAAGTCGAGCCCCAGCGATGTCATCGCTTCGACCTCCGCGATGCTCCGCCACTCGCTGCCTTCGCCGATGATGACATGATCGAGAACGCGCACATCGAGCAGCTTGCCGGCTTCGATCAGCCGCCGCGTCAATTGGATGTCCTTGTCGCTCGGCTCCGGATCGCCGCTGGGGTGGTTGTGGCAGAGAATCACGGACTTGGCAGAAATCCCGATCGCGGGCCGGAAGACTTCCCGCGGGTGGACCATCGTTTGATCGAGCAGGCCCAGCGTCACAAGCTCGATTCGCAAAATGTGGCCCTTGGTGTCCAGGAACAGCGCCCAGAAATGCTCCTTCGCCTGGTCAATCTCGCCTTCTGCGTCCAGGATCGCCCGGAACACCGGCGCCACGTCCGCAGGTCGCCCGATCCGCTTCTTGGTCGTCTTCATCCGCATGTCTTCCCCTCTCGTTGCTTCTCTTGGTGCTTGCTCTCGCTCCCGGATTCGCCGGGCCGGCTGGCGGTCGCTCCCGCCGTGAACACATACCGATGGGCAAGAAAGGAAAAGACCCGAAGCGAACAACAACGCACAGACGCGCCGAAGACGCGCCCGACCGTCACGCCGCCACACGCGCCCAGTCGCCGGAAACCGCGAACCGAAGACAAGACGAAAATCTGTCAATCGGACAGAGATATCGAATCAGGGAGTCGGAGCGACGGGGCAACGGGGCAGAGGACCGCAGCCCGCAGAATCGCCGGGCTTCACTCGGTGGCCGAGGTCGCATCGGTCGCTGGCGTCGGAACGCTCGCCCCGCGATCGGGAAGGCGCGGACGATGAGGGAACGGGGAAGGGGCAACATGTTGCACCTTGGCGAACCCGGCGGACGTAGCGCCCAGGGCACGGAGCCGCAGCGCCGGCGGCGTCATCCGCCCAGCTCCGGCGGCGGTGCCCGGCGGCCTCGGTCGCCAGGTCCGAGCGGTGGGCGAGATCGGCGGCCGAGCCCCCTCCGCCGGGCGTTGGCGGGAGGGTCTTTGCTGGTCTGGCAAAGCATGGACCGCACGCAACCACAAGCACAACAACGGCTTGCGTCCACACACGCGCAGCACGTGGGCCGCCATAGCTGCCCTTGGACCGATCCGAGCCCAGCGAAGCCGAGCCGGCGGAAGGACGGCAGAATGGCCAGCGGAATGGCCAGCGGAATGGCCGACTTGGGGCGGGGTGCGTGGGGTCCCCCCGCCTTCCTCCAGGATCTTGCCCAGCGCCCCACCCCGGAAACCGCCGGAGGGAGGACGTTAACCTCTTTCTATACCTGACCGGATAGCGGATTTCCCAGGGAATACGCATGTTTTTCCGAATTCACATCCGCTTACTGTGCGTTCCGGCCGTTTTCGTGTCATTTTTTCGCCGTTAGAGGGGTTTTCGGGGTCAGTTTCGGCAACTTGGAGTTCCGTGTCAGGAATCGGGGAAAGCGAGAAAAGGGATCCGAGAATCGGGGCTCTGACGACCGGCAACTGACCACTGACGACTGACCACTGACGACTGCCACCGACTCCGATCGCGCGTACCGAGGGCCAGATGACCGGTTATCGGAATCGGCGGGCTAGACGCTGACTTGCGGTTCTGGTTTCCCTGGAATTGTTGTTCCAGGTCAGCGGCTGCTGAGGGGGACCGTCACTGGTTTCCGTCCCCTGACCCCGTGCCGTTCTCGCCGTGGATGACGGCCTACCGGCACGTTGCCGATTCGCGTGTCGCCCGGCAGGTGTGGGTTGGTGGCCGGTGGCCGGGCGACGAAGCGGTATCTGTATTGTGGGGACGATTGGAAGGCGGGGTCAATTGGGGCGAAGGCGTGCAGACTGTTCACAGATCTGGCCGCGGGAGGGTGCTGCCGGGGTTCCGTGAGGATTAGTTGCGGATTGGCCGCGGGCTGGGATTGGTTACACTCACGCTGGAACAATTCGAGCGGCGCATCCGGTTGCGGATTGGCCGCGGGCTGGGATTGGTTACACTGCGGACCAGCTCGGATTTCGGACGCGGAACGTTGCGGATTGGCCGCGGGCTGGGATTGGTTACACTGGGAGCGACGATCGCCCACAACGTCATCACGTTGCGGATTGGCCGCGGGCTGGGATTGGTTACACTCGTGTGGTTGCGGTTCGACAGGCTGGCGGAGTTGCGGATTGGCCGCGGGCTGGGATTGGTTACACTGTTGCCCGACGTGCCGCGCGCGGCGTCGAGGTTGCGGATTGGCCGCGGGCTGGGATTGGTTACACTCAGAATACGTTATTGTATCCCGTTTCCCCCGTTGCGGATTGGCCGCGGGCTGGGATTGGTTACACTCGTGACACCACCACGGCCGCAGGATCGATAGTTGCGGATTGGCCGCGGGCTGGGATTGGTTACACTAATGGAGGAATTGGCCGCGGCTGTCGGCGGTTGCGGATTGGCCGCGGGCTGGGATTGGTTACACTCGCATCCACGGGGACACGGCACGGGGGCAAGTTGCGGATTGGCCGCGGGCTGGGATTGGTTACACTCAGGTGGACCTCGTCGGTGCCGCCCACGACGTTGCGGATTGGCCGCGGGCTGGGATTGGTTACACTTCCGACTGCGGCCAGAGGATCAACCGCGCGTTGCGGATTGGCCGCGGGCTGGGATTGGTTACACTCCAGCGGATGCGCACGGAGCCGGATTACTGTTGCGGATTGGCCGCGGGCTGGGATTGGTTACACTTCTGAGTCTACCGCGCGGCACACCCACAATGTTGCGGATTGGCCGCGGGCTGGGATTGGTTACACTCTGGGAGCCGGGATTCACCGGCCACGTGCTGTTGCGGATTGGCCGCGGGCTGGGATTGGTTACACTATCGGGCGACGAGACGGCGACACAACGCGGGTTGCGGATTGGCCGCGGGCTGGGATTGGTTACACTCGGCAGCGTGGACTGGGAAAAGGACCTGATGTTGCGGATTGGCCGCGGGCTGGGATTGGTTACACTGCCGATTTGTGCCCGACCTTCTACCGCGTGTTGCGGATTGGCCGCGGGCTGGGATTGGTTACACTACGATCTGGTTGACCGCGACCGTCAGGCAAGTTGCGGATTGGCCGCGGGCTGGGATTGGTTACACTGCCGAAAGGGTCCTCGACGCCATGTGTCGGTTGCGGATTGGCCGCGGGCTGGGATTGGTTACACTCGCGTACCAGACGGGCGCGTGCGATTGCGTGTTGCGGATTGGCCGCGGGCTGGGATTGGTTACACTCGGCGTGCGGTAACTACCGCGTCGACCGCATGTTGCGGATTGGCCGCGGGCTGGGATTGGTTACACTCGAGTGGTCCCACCCGTCCCGAGCCTACAGGTTGCGGATTGGCCGCGGGCTGGGATTGGTTACACTCCGCGGCCAGTGGGGCGTGGGCTGGGACATGTTGCGGATTGGCCGCGGGCTGGGATTGGTTACACTCGACGCCCCGGCCGAACCGCTGCAGCCCAGGTTGCGGATTGGCCGCGGGCTGGGATTGGTTACACTGCGCGCCGGCTGGGGCCAGCGGCACATCGTGTTGCGGATTGGCCGCGGGCTGGGATTGGTTACACTCATCGAGGCCAAGGCCGTCGAGAGTATGGTGTTGCGGATTGGCCGCGGGCTGGGATTGGTTACACTATTGCGACATCAGCGGCCGAGTGCGCTATCGTTGCGGATTGGCCGCGGGCTGGGATTGGTTACACTGTTGTCGAGCCTCACGACCACCCTGGCCAAGTTGCGGATTGGCCGCGGGCTGGGATTGGTTACACTGTTGCCCGACGTGCCGCGCGCGGCGTCGAGGTTGCGGATTGGCCGCGGGCTGGGATTGGTTACACTAACAGCCCGCTCTCGGCAAAGAGTTGGTCTGTTGCGGATTGGCCGCGGGCTGGGATTGGTTACACTGATACACAACTGCAAGGAGGCCCGCACGTGTTGCGGATTGGCCGCGGGCTGGGATTGGTTACACTGGTCATCGGGATTGATCGCGTGGGGAACAGGTTGCGGATTGGCCGCGGGCTGGGATTGGTTACACTACCGCTCGTCGCGCCACCAGCGCCACCAGTGTTGCGGATTGGCCGCGGGCTGGGATTGGTTACACTGTCGAAGCTCTGGCACTGGGTGGCATCGTCGTTGCGGATTGGCCGCGGGCTGGGATTGGTTACACTCGACGCCCCGGCCGAACCGCTGCAGCCCCGGTTGCGGATTGGCCGCGGGCTGGGATTGGTTACACTACGATCTGGTTGACCGCGACCGTCAGGCAAGTTGCGGATTGGCCGCGGGCTGGGATTGGTTACACTAGAAAGAGTCGTGGCCGCAATCTTCACCGTGTTGCGGATTGGCCGCGGGCTGGGATTGGTT
>JAAYYU010000271.1 GCA_012515235.1 Candidatus Anammoximicrobium sp. | reverse complement strand
TTCTGTTCCAACTCACTGGCCTGGTCTGCATGCACGAGCGTGTACTGCGTCCGGCCGTCGCGGGTGATGGTCAGCAGATCTTCGGCGGGCAAGACCGGCGGCGGGCCCGCAAACACTAAGCCTGCCAGAACGGCGATGATCGTAAACGTCCTTTGAGGGTTCATCCGGGGGATCTCCTTGATAGGGTCGGCAAAACGCCGTGGGCGACCGAACCCGATTGTACCGACATCCGGTTGTCGATTCACCAGGGGCCGATGGACGTGGCCGCCCGAATCGTGAACGAGGGAACGCACCCAAGCCGAGGTTTGCCTGCGTATCGAAGAGTTCCCGGACGCCTTGCCGGACGCTGGCTCGAACGAGCCCTACGCGCAGAAGTGCGAACGGGCGGATCATCAGGTTTGCAATCGCATTTCGGAGCGCAGGTGACTGGATTTCAGCCGCCGCTGACGGGCGGGATGCAGGCCAGGACGGCGCTGGGCGGGACGGGCGTCTGGTCTGTAGCGTAGTTCGCGTCGACGGCGAACAACGAGCGCGACGCCAGTTCGGCCAGCGCGGGGTATTGCTCGCTGACCGCCGACCGCAATTGGGCGACGGTGGCTCCGGGCGGCAAGTCGACTTGGATTTCATCCTGGCCGGCCAGTTGCCGTGCGAGGGCAAAGAGTTTGACGGCTGTCTTCATGTCACCGTGAGATCCTCGCTGCGGGAAGTGAGCAGGGACGCCACCTCCGGCATCAGGTTATAGGCCAACGCCAGAAGCTTGAGCGGGTGGAGCGTGGGTTTGGAGGTGCCCTGTTCCATCTGAATCTTGCACGCGCTGCACTCCGTCACGCCCGCTTGCAGTTCCGGGTTGCGGAGTTCGGAGATCAGGCCCCAGCCGGCGCGCAGACTGGCGCGGTAGTTCTGCCGCCGGAGTCCGAACGTGCCCGCAATTCCGCAGCAGCCGCGTTCGATCCGCTGCAGCGTCAAGCCGGGGATCAGCCGCAGCAGATCCTCGCCGGGGCTGCCCGCTTGCAAGGCCCTCAGGTGGCAAGACAAGTGGTAGCCCAGCGTCGCGTTCAGCGGCCGCAGGTCCAATTCCAGCTTGCCGGCCTGATGCAGTCGCCAGAGGTACGTACAGGCTTCGGTCGTGTTCTCCGCCACCAGCCGCGCGTCCTCTTCGTCAAACAAGTTGGGATACTCGTGGATCAGGCACAAGGCGGCCGCCGGTTCGCTGGCCACGATCGTGTATCCCTGCCGCACGGCGTCAGCCAGAATCGCCAGGTTCCGGGCGGCCAGTTTGCGAGCGATGTCCACGGCGCCCATCGAAATGGCGGCCATTCCCGATTGGACCTGGTGCGGATGCACGTACACCGCCACGCCGTTGTGCTTGAGGACAGCCACCAGCGACTGGGCCAGTTGCGTGTCGTGCCAGTTGGCGTACAGATCGACAAAGTACAGCACCTTGTTGCCGGAGCGGCGACTGGGACGGTCGAGTCGCCGCCGATGGGCGATCTGCAGGAAGCTGCGGCCCTCGATCCGCGGCAGCTTGCGCCCCTGGGCAATGCCCACCGTTTTTTCCAGCAGCCAACGCATCCGCCGGTTGCGGAGCGCCCAATTGGTGAGCGAACTGAACACCGCCCCCCAGGCTGCCAGCACGTCCAGGCGGGCCAGGCACCAGTCGGACATGGTCAACCCGTTGTTGGCGACGTACTGGGCTTTGGTCTCCAACGCGAGTTTCGGAATATCGACCAGGGCCGGACACTCGAAACGGCACTGGTGGCAGTTGACGCACAAGTCCGCGATCGATTTCAACTCCTCGGCTTGCAGCCCGTTGGGGTCGAGCCAGCCGGTGAGCACGGCCCGCAGCAGGTTGGCCTTGGCCCGTGGCGAGGCTTCTTCCCGCGGGGCCGAGCGAAAGATGGGACACATCCGCTCCTCGGGCCCCTGGGTCCGGCAGCGGCCGCAGCCGTTACAGGCCCGCGTGGCGCGGCAGATGTCTTCCCAACTCCAGGCCAACTCCAGTTTGAGTTGAGCCGGGGCCGGCAAGGCCGGCGCCGCCGCTTCGCCCTCGCCGGCGGAGGCCGCCGCGGCGGGCGCCGCCGGCATTGGCGACGGGATCGGCGGTCGCAGGTTCCGGGTCAGCGGTTGGGGGAACTCCGCGACCACCTTGCCGGGATTCAAGATATTGTTGGGGTCGAAGATGCGTTTGACTTCGCGGAACACCTCGTACAGCGGCCCCACTTGCCGGCGCAGGAACCAGCTGCGGCTGAGTCCCAGGGAGTGCTCGCCGCTGATCGTGCCGCCGACGGCCAGTACTTCCTCGTACAGGTCCGTGGCCAGGTCCTGCATCAGGCGCTGATGCTCCGGGTTCCCCAAATCCAGGAAGGGCCGCAAATGCAGCTGGCCGTGTCCCATGTGGGCGAACATCGGGACTGTCACCGCGTGCTTCTTGAAGACGTTCTGCATCCGCACCAGAAAATCGGGTAATGTCTCCGGCGGCACCGCGATGTCCTCGATGAAGGGCAACGCCTGCGTCGTCCCTTTCAGACGATACAGGGTCGTGGCCACGCGCCGCGAGAGTCGCCAGTAGAAGTTGCGCTCCTCCTTTTCCATCGTGACCCGGCCATCGAACGCCAGATGCCGCTCGCGAGTCAGTCGTCCGACCACGGCCTTCAGCCGCTGGCCCACCTCGTAGGCGTCGTCGCCGGATTGCTCCACCAGCAACATGGCTTCGGCGTCTGCCGGGATCAACATCTCGTACCGCACATCCATCTCCCGCGCGATGGTCAGCAGCCGCCGGTCCATCAAATCGCACGTGGCTGCGCCACAGCGGATGACCTCCAACGCGCCCCGCGCCGCCGACTCCAGGCGGTCGAAAAACAACAACGTCAGGCCGCGGTGCTTGGGACGCGGCACCGTCCGCACCGTGGCCTCGGTGATGATCGCCAGCGTGCCCTCGGAACCAACCAGCAGCCGGGCCAGATCCAGGCGATCTGCCGCCAGCACGTCGTCCAGCTGGTACCCGCAGCGGTTCACGAGCGTCTTGGGTTGGTGCTGGGCGATGACTTTCTGTTCCCGGATCAGCAGTTCTGCTAGGCGGCGGACCAGTTGCTGCCGCTGCGGGTGCGCCCGCTCGGCCTCGTCGTCGGCGATGGCGTGCCGGCCGACTTCCAGCACCTGGCCGTCCGCCAGCACGACTTGCAGGCTCTCGACGTGGTCTCGCGCCGAGCCGTACAGCGGCCAGTGCGTGCCGGAGGCGTCGACGGCCAGCACGCTGCCCATCGTGGAGACGCTCCGCGTCGCCGGATCGGGGCCGAACAGGCGGCCATGGCGGGCCAACTGCCGGTTCAGGTTGGCGAGGATCACGCCCGGCTGGACGCGCACGGTGTCGGGTCCGATTTGGAGAACTCGCCGCATGTTGGGCGAGAACTCCAAGACCAGGCCGGGCCCCAACGAATCGCCGGCCAGGCCGGTGCCCGAACCACGCGGATAGATCGGAATGCCTTGCTCCGCCGCGTACTGGACGCACGCCACCACGTCGGCGACGCCGCGCGGCCGGACCACGCCCAACGGCCGGATCTGGTAAATGCTGGCGTCCGTCGAGTACAGCTGCAAGAAGACGTCGTCGCAGCGCACTTCGCCGGCCACCAAGCCGCGCAGGTCAGCCTGAATTCTCTCGCGGTCCGGGTCCATGAATCTCTCACACCGTATACGGAATCTCGACGGAAACCAACTGCGTCCCGAGTTCGGCCGCCAGCGACGCGAACAAGGCCAGGTACACCAGCACGGCCACCGACTGCTGGCCCAGCGGCTGGCGGATTTCTGGGGCCAGAATCCGCAGCAGCCAACAGGTCAGCAGGGCCATGACCCAGCGAAACACGAGAAACAGCCAGAACAAACCCGGTACCTGGCGCGAGGCGAACAGGGCAATCCCCATCCCTAGCACGCCCAGCACCGTCCGCACGGCCAGGGCCGCCCCGGCGAGCCCGGCCAGTTGCTCCAGGGGTAAACGCTGGACGCAGGCCGTGTTCAAGTGCCACAGTCCCAGCCACAACGTCGCCAGAATCACGCCCAGCAACAGCCCGCTGGAGACCAAATCGGCCAGGGCCAGCCACATGCCCAGCCCGCTGGTAACGCGGCTCCAACCGGTCGCCAACGAGACGGCCAACACCGCCGACAGCCCGGCCCCGAAGACGGCCGCCCGACCCGCCTCGTTCCGGCCTCGCTGGTAAAACGCGGCGGCCGCACAGGCCAACACGCTGAGCAGGATTGCCAAGAAGATCACGCCGCCCGACCGCTCTGCCGGTTCGCCGTCCAGATGCACCAAGGCGGCGGCCGTCACGCCCAGGATCAGCAGGCACCAACAGCTCAGCCGATGAAAGCTCGCGGCGGCCAGGCTTGCCGGCGTCAAGCCGATCCCGATCGCGATGCCCAAGGCAAGCCGGAGCACGAACTGGAGGGCAACGGGTGGCATAGGACAACTCAGGTCCAAAGCGTGATCGATCGCAAACAGCTTCGACAGCAACTTCTCTGCCTACCAGTATAGACGCCCCAACAGCACGTGGCGAGTGTGTCGAAAGAGCATTGCGGAGGGGACATCGATCGAGTACAACAAATCCGCCGTGTCCGATCCTTTCCTTGAGGAGAACCCGTTATGCGGACAACCCTTGGTGATCGTCGTCAGCCGGGGCGGCTTCTGGCGGCCGTGATGCTCGCCGCCGTTGCGCCCCTTGCCTGGGCGGGTGAGTCGGCCAGCCGCGCCGAGGCGCAGCGTCCCAACATTCTGTTGATCGTGAGCGACGACCAGGGCTACCGCGATCTGGGTTGTTTTGGCGGCGTGAACGTCAAGACGCCCAACCTGGACCGCCTGGCGGCTGGCGGCGTGCGGTTGACTCAATTCTACGTCAACTGGCCTGCCTGCACGCCCTCGCGGGCCAGCCTGCTCACCGGCCGGTTTCCCCAACGCTGCGGGACGTACGACATGATGCGCAACGACCTGGTGAACTACGACCACCGCTACACGCCGGACGAGTACGCCGTGTCGCCGGAGATGATCCTGGGAACGGACGAGCGGGAAGTGTTCCTCTCCGAGTTGCTCCGCGAGCACGGTTACGTCAACGGCTGTTTCGGCAAATGGGACGGCGGGCAGTTGCAGCGATTCCTGCCGCTGCAACAGGGCTTCCACGACTTCTACGGCTTCGGCCACACGGGCATCGATTACTTCACCCACGAACGTTACGGCATCCCGTCGATGCGCCGCGGCAACCAGTTGACAACCGAAGACAAGGGGACGTATGCCACCGAGCTGTTTCGCCGCGAAGCCGTCCGCTTTTTGAAAACCCATCATGCCCGGCCGTTCTTCCTGTACGTGCCGTTCAACGCGCCGCACGGGGCCTCGAGCCTCGAGCCCGGCGTGCGCGGCACGGTGCAAGCGCCGCCGGAGTACCTGGCCATGTACCCGGAGGGCAAGACCACCCGCGAGCAGCGGCGGCGCGGCTACTTGGCGGCGGTCACCTGCATGGACGACGCCATCGGCCAGTTGCTCGAGCTGCTGGATGACTATGGAATCGCCCGCAACACGATCGTGGTGTTCCTGTCCGACAACGGCGGCGGAACGGGATCGGACAACGCGCCCTTGCGCGGCGGCAAGAGCCAGATGTTCGAGGGCGGGATCCGCGTGCCGTGCATCGTGCGTTGGCCGGAGCGGATTCCCGCCGGAGGAACGTGCGACGAGTTCGTGACGGCGCTGGAGTTCTTTCCCACGCTCGCCGCGGCCGCCGGCGCTCCGCTGCCCCGGGGCATCGTCTACGACGGCTTCGACATGTTGCCCGTGCTGCAGGGCCGACAGAAGTCGCCGCGAGAAGAAATGTTCTGGGAACGCCGGTCGGATCACGCGGCGCGCGTAGGCCGCTGGAAATGGGTCGAAAGCGCCCGCGGCAACGGCCTGTTCGACCTGGCCAGCGACGTCGCGGAACAACAGGATCTGTCCGCCGCAAAGCCGGAAGTGCTGGCCCTGCTCAAGGCCCGCTTCGCCGCCTGGAAACAGGCGATGGCCGACGCCGAACCCCGCGGGCCATTCCGCGATTACTGATCCGGCGTCCCCGTCGCGGGCAGTCTCCGGCCGCGCGGGGGAGTTCCTGTCGCGAGCAGAAGGTGCGATCGCCAGGCCGGGACCGGTCAGCGTTCGATCCGGTACAGGTGCGTCTTGGTGCGAAGGATCAGCGCGTCGCCGATCACGGCGGGCGACGCCATGCAGCCGGAGTCCAGCGGGTTTTCGGCCAGCAATCGAAACTCGCGGCAATTGGCCTCGATCACTCGCGAGCGGTTCTCCTCGTCAAAGAACCAGATGCGGCCGTCGGCATAGATGGGCGACGCGCTGTGGCGGCCGCCCATGCGTTGCGTCCAGGCGGGGACGCCGGTCCTAACGTCCAGGCACGTGGCGATCCCTTGATCGTTGACCATGTACAGGTGGTCCCGCACGATCAACTGGGAAGGACGCGTGGGCGTGGCCCGGCCATAGCTCCAGGCAAGGTGCGTCTTCGTCACGTCGCCGGTTCCGTCCGGACGCACGGCCAGCAGCCGCAGACCGCCTTCGGTATTGATGATCACCAGGCCGTGGCTGTACAGCGGTCGGGCCGCCGGATTAAAGCCGCCGTGATAGACTTTCCACAACTCCTTGCCCGTCAGCGGGTCGTAAGCCACGGTGCCGACCGCAGCCGGACTGACCACCTGCAACCGTCCTTGGTGTTCGAACACCGTCGGCGTGCAGTAGCCTTTCTTCAGATCGCCGTTGTCGGTCCCGTAGTCGATGCTGCGGTCGGCCTTCCACACCGTCCTCCCGGTGTGTTTGTCTAGGGCGACGACGTACTGCAGGTCGTAGCCGTCGAAGTTGACGATCAACAGGTCGCGGAACACAATCGGCGAGGAACCGGGCCCGCGCCAATGGTCGCAGGGAAGATCCTGACGGGACCAAAGGACTCGGCCGTCCGTCGTGTCCAGGCAGGCCGTGCCGGCGCTGCCGAAGTGGACCCAGAGTCGCCCCTGCTCGACCACCGGCGTCGAACTTGCGTAGCTGTTGTACGGATAACAGTCCATCGGCTCCGCGATCTCAAAGACGGTGATCTCCTGCACGATCCTGCCCGTCCTGGCATCGGCGCAGATGGCGAACAACTGTTTGCCGTCCTCGGTGGCGGATGTCAGCCAAATCTGCTCGCGCCAAACGACGGGCGACGACCAGGCCTTGCCGTGAATCTCCGTCTTCCAAGAGACGTTCCGGGTCTCGCTCCACTGCAACGGCAGCGATGGGGAGTCCGCGCAGCCGTCTCCGCGCGGCCCTCGAAATTGGTTCCAGTGCTCCGCCCCGGCCAGAAAAACGGGCGACAACAGAAGCAGGGCGACAACCGGCAGCAAACGCGTTTTCATAAGGCGGGCAAGAGCGTGCAAGGAATACGGCTTGGAGCGAACGGGCGGAACCATGCCCAAACGACCTGTTCCAGCACTGGGGACTTTAACCGCAGACGCCGGATCGTTCCAGGGGCTTGAAGCAGACGTCGGTAGGAATCTCTGACCGGTTGCGTCGGGGAACGTCGTGTCGGGGGAGCCTTCGGGCCGAGGGCTGAACGACGCCGCCAGCTTGCAGTTCGTTTCGAGTTCGCGGAGTGAGTGTACCAGGGGCTCGACGGGAGTGCCGACGCGTGCGACAATGACGCTGGATGGCCAACCCCCGGCGAAGCCCGCGATCATGAGCGAGTATGACAGCCCGTGGAAGGAATCGCTGGAAGTCTTTCTGAAGCCCTTTCTCCAGTTTTTCTTTCCCGAGGTTCATGACGACCTGGATTGGAGCCGCGGGTATGAGAGCTTGGACAAAGAACTGCAACAGATCGTGCGCGAGGGCGAGTTGGGCCCGCGACTGGCCGACAAGTTGTTCAAGGTTTGGCCCAAGGACGGCGCGGAGGTGTGGCTGTTGATCCACGTCGAGGTCCAGAACCAGTTGGACGAGCAATTCAGCGAGCGGATGTACGTCTACAACTACCGCATTTTCGATCGGTTTCGACGGGGTGTCGTCAGTTTGGCAGTGCTGGGAGATGAACGCTCGCATTGGCGTCCGCGGCAATTTGTGTTTCGCCGCTGGGGGTTCTCGCTGCGAATGCAATTCCCGATTGTCAAGCTGTTGGACTACCGGCAAAGTATAATCGAGTTGGAGGCCAATCCCAATCCGTTTGCCGCCATCGTGCTGGCGCACCTGAAGGCGCTGGAAACAAAACGCCGCCCGACGGAGCGTTTCCGGTGGAAGTTGCGGCTGATCAAAGGGCTCTTTGATCGCGGATTGGACGCAGAGCAGATTCGGCAGTTGTTTCGGCTGATCGACTGGCTCATGGACCTCCCGCCGGAACTGGAGCGACAGTTTGTGGATGAACTTCACGACTTTGAGGAGGAACGGAACATGCCCTACGTGACGAGCGTGGAACGAGTGGCCCGCGAGAGGGGACGCGCAGAGGGAATTCACGAGGGACGCCAGGAGGGACGCCAGGAAGGACGTCGGGAAGGACGTCGGGAAGGACGCCGGGAGGGCGAAGTCGCCGGCCTCCAGGAGGGCATCGAATTGGCGTTGGAGCTGAAGTTCGGGGCCGATGGCCTGGCGCTGATGCCTCAGGTGCGGCAGGTCGAAGAACCAGAACTGCTGAGAAACATCCGTCAGGCGCTGCGGACCGCCGGAACGTTGGAACCGATTCGGGCACTGCTGGGCGAGACGGCTTGAAGGTTCGGCGGCGTTGCAACCTGCGCTCAGGCTACCAGCGCGTCGTAAATCCGTCGGGCGACCTCGCGATCGTTCAGATACCCGATGATGCCGTGGCGGTTGGGAGTCTGGTTGTCGACGTCGGTCTTGTTCTCGATTTCGGGACTGATCGGGAAGTGCTTCCTGGACAGCGGGTACAGGGCGACTACGTCCCGGTCGTCCATCGCGTTGAACCACTTGTCCACGCACTGCGGATGATGGTTTGGGGCGAGGGCTCGCTTGATTGCGGTCACGCCCAGCGGACAACCGACCGTCAGGTACAGGGGCACGCGCCAGCCGCTGGCCGGGCCGTCCCGCCGCAGCAGACTGTACGCCACGACAGAGCCCAGCGAGTGGCCGACGACGACGGTCGGAACGCCCGGTTGCATGGCTTGGCGGATGCCCGTCTCGATCTGGTCGCGGATGCCGGGGTTCCGCAGGTACTGGTACACGTCGTTGGTGATCAGCGCGATCGTCGCGGCGCTGGCCGGGCGGACTCGATCGATCGCTCGCAGCGCGGCTTGGACCCATTCCCAGTTCAACGGCCCGCGCTCCACGACCCGGCCTGCGGCCTCGCCGGCGATCTGCTCGTCGGTGATTCCGTTTTGTTCGCAGATTTCGCCGATGATCGCCTGGGCGAACGTGCGTTGTTCCGAATCTTCACCGGCTCCCCGCACAATCACTTCGGCGGCCTGGTCCGCTGGGACGCCGGAGACGAGGTCGAAGAGCGTCTGGCCGTAGTACGGGAAACGGACCGCGTCTTCCGGGATGGGCAATTCCAACTGGGACTTGGCCAGGCCCTGGCGCAAGGTCGCGAGCCACTCGCCTTTGAGCGTGGCCGCATCCTTGTGCTCTTGGGCACGTCCGTGGACGAAAACCAATTGCCGCATGTCAAACCTCCCCCGCGCGCATCGCGGCGCGGATCTTCTGGACGCCGGTCGCATCAAGGAACGTCCAGAGCGATGGAACCAGGTGTCGTTCGATTCCCGCGACCGGAGCGGGAAGCGAAACACGATGGGCGCGAAGCAACGCCCAGCCTTGCGCGAGCAAAGGAAAGAACGGAAAGACGCCGTTGTTGGCCAAACCGCACGACCCCGGCAGACTGCGGGCCAACAGGGCGATATCGAACAACCGCAGCCCCAGGCCGTTCTGCAGGTCCTGCTGCAGCGATTCGATCCTGTCGCGGCGGTTCAGATCATGATAGGCGTAGGCGGCGTACAGGGCCATCGCCGGGTCCACGTTTTTGGCGTCTTGCATGCGCGACGCCAGTCGGTCGGCATCGTCCGGCTCCAACTGGAAAGCGCCGAACCGGGCCGACGAAGCGATCACCGCGCGGAGGTGACGAAGCTCCTCGATTTCCCCAGGCCATTCCCGCCGGCGCGGAGACCGGCCGGTCGGTTCGTACGTCACGGTTTCCAATTCCCCGTCCTCGAAGGTGATCGCCGTCACGAAATCCGGAATCGCCGGCAGCACGACGCCGTTGCCGTCCTGGAACGTCAACAAGACGTTGGCCGCAGGCCCCTCCCGGACGCGAATCTGCAGCGAATCGCCTCTCGCGCCGACCGGTTCGCAGCTTGCCTTCGGGCTGTACACATCGCGGATCCTCGCCCCCCGCAGCTTGAAGCCGCAACCCGTTGGAAAGTGGTCCGGTCCGAAGGCCGCCGCCGAGCGAGCCAAAGAAGTCGTCAACAACGTCGTTTCCCGCGCATGCCGCCAGCTGGTCGCTTCCAAGAGTTGGGCCGACAAATCGCGTCTGCCCGCCAAGTCGTTGCGCAACACCGACCGCCACATTCCGGACAGCGTGTCCGGCTCAGCGTGCTCGTTCAGGCCATAGGTTTCGGTTCCGCGCGGCAGGCCGCCGCGCAGGACGCCGGAGGGACCGCGGCGGGACAGGGGCAGGCACGCAAGCCAGGCGCGCTCGTCGGACGTGATGCGGGCGTCGGGAGTCTGCGTCACAGCGGCATCGACGCGGGCCTCGGCCAGTCGCCGCCGCACCTCCGCCTGCAGATACCGTTTCAGCGGCCACGGGCGAACGAACGCTTTCGTCGGGTCGACCTCCGGCAGTTGATCGATGATCGAGCTGTCGTTGCCTTGCAGGGCATCGACCAGCGCTTCCGTATAAACGGCCTGGTAGCCCCTGGCGGCGTCTGCCGGGTCCTTGACCTCCAGCGCCGGTTTGCCCAGCGTGCAGGCGAAGAACAGATCCACCGCCCGTTCCAGTCCGCTGGCCCCCGTATTGGGAAAGACCTCGCTGCCGGTCACGTACTGCGATTGAATCCCCTCGGCCGCAGTTCGGCAGGCATCGGAAATCAGCACCACGTGGGGAATGCCGCACTGTCGCGCCAGGACCACGCTGCCTTCCACGTTGACCGCGGCCTGGGTATCCTCCGGCGCCCGTGACAACAACCAATACTCGCCGTAACGGATGTTCACGCCGTGGCCGGCGAAGTACACGATCAGCTGGTCCACCGTCGCCCGTTCGACGACCTGTTCGATCGCGTCCTTGATCTGTTGGACATCGACCCTGCCCGTCCCGTCGGTAATGACTTTGATCAGGTCGCGTTCCAGGTTTTGGTCCAGCGCCCATTGTTCCATGGCTTGGACGCCGGACGCAACGGCTTGGAGCCGCTGCAGGTTACCCGTCTTGCTGACGCCGATCAGAATCGCCGCGCGTTGCATGGCGTCATGTCTCCGGCCTCTTAGTCGCGCCCCCACTCCGGTTCGGGATGCATCTCGCTGAGCAGGTTGTTCTCAGCGGCCTCGTGCTCCTTGAGCAAGTCGGCAAAGTCCTCGAACTCCTGCTGCACGCGTTGCCACCAGGCGGCGGGACTGTCGTCCGATTCGCACAGGCTGCGCATGCGGTGCAGTGCTTCGACCAGGTCCGAGTGCTGCTGCTGGAGTTCCTGGGCGCGGGCGGTCAGCCAGGGCGCTTGGCACAGTACTTCTTCGTACCGGCCGCTGCGTTCCTCCGACGCGAAACGGCTTGCCGCTTGCTCGGTCAACCGCTCAAGTCGTTCCCGCAGTCGCGTCACCGCCTCCGTGGACTCGCAGAACAGGTCGCTGATCTCTTTCAGCACATCCTGCGGGTTTTCCAACCGCACCTCACACAAGATCATCGGCTCTTGGAAGGTTTGTTCGTCCGTCATCGGAGTCTCCTTGGTCGTCCCCTGCCTGCCAAGTCGGGGGAATCCCGGCGGCGCAGGGACGACAGCTTGCCCGTTTCGTTAGGACCGTCCCTGGCAATCAGGAACCGGCGTTCCTCCGGTTGAACGCCCGCCTTCTATCGTGTAGACGAGAGCACCGCGCACGGCGGCGTCGCGTAGAAGTCGGAACTGTGGGGGGCGACAACAAGGGTGAGCAACCACGACAGCGAGATTCCGCCCCGACCAGTCTAGATTGTAGTCCGACTTGTTGACCGTCGTCAACCCGGCGGGGCCTGCAGTCGTTCTTCTTCGGGTTTCTCTACTGCAGCTCGGAGCCAGGCCCCTTTGTTCAACAGGCTGATCGGCAATCGCCACGGCGTTGGACAGCGCCGGCGCGCTCCGCACCGCGGCGTTGCAGGGCAATCCGCATTCTCTGCCGGGCGCGTTGCCCGGGGGCCGCGATGATCCGGGCTCAGACGAATTTCGTCACGCCCGGGATGGGCACCGGCGCCACGTCCAGCTTCATTTTCCAGTCCAGTTCGGCCGGCATCAGTTTTTGTTGGGAATTCACGGCCATTTCCCAGGTGACCCGTTCGCCGGTATGGGCCGACTCCCGCGCCATCAACGCCATCTGGTTGCTCTTCAGCATCACCTCGCCGTCGTTGGGTGGACTGCCTGCGCGAATCGCCTTGAACAATTCGTCGTGCTCGATCTGGTGCATGGCCCGCGGACGGCCTTTGTACTCCCACTCCGTCGCGCCGCGAATCGAGGCTCCCGACCAACTGAGGCTGCAGCGGCCTCGGGTGCCGACAATCTCCAAGCGGAATTCGCCGTGGCAACCGCTCCAGCCACGGATCTTGAACACCGCCAGCACCCCGTTGGCGTACTCGTACGTCGCATCGTAGTGGTCGTAAATGTTGCCGTACTCGGGGATTTGCCGTCCGCCCGAGGCCACGCAACTTACCGGCGGGACTTCGCGCTGAATCCAAGCGATCTCGTCCACCTGGTGCAGGCCCAGGTCCATCATATAGCCGCCCGACAGCCAGAAGAAGTTGTACCAGTTGCGGAGTTGCCATTCGAGGTCCGACTGGCCCTCCGGCCGCCGGCCGCCGGTGGCTTCCAACAGTCCGTACCGCCCCCAGCCGCCGCCGATGCGCACGACGTAGATCGACAGCACGTCGCCGATCGCGCCGTCGTGGATGCGCTGGAACGCCTCCTGGTGGGGCGGATGGAACCGGAAGCACAGGCCCGAGCGGATGGCCAAACCCTTCTTTTTGGCCAGTTCCACGCTCTCCAGCATCGACCGTTGGGCGGTGCCGTCGGTCGCGAACGATTTCTCCGCAAACACGTGCTTGCCGGCCTCGACTGCCGCCCGCATGTGCTGGGGGCGAAAGGCGGGCGGGGTGGCCAACAGCACCACGTCCACGTCGCTGGCGATCAACTGCTGATAGCCGTCCAAACCCGCAAACTGCCGCTCCGGGGGTACTTTCACACGGTCGGCAAATTCCTTGCCGAGCAGCTTCAGGCTTCTCTCGACGCGATCGGCAAACACGTCCGCCAGGGCGGTCAATTCGAGGTGGGGATCGGCGTCCAGGGCATTCTTGGCAGCTCCCGTGCCGCGGCCGCCGCAGCCGATCAGTCCCACCTTCAGCACGTCGCTGCCGGCCGCATGGGCAGACTGTCCAATCGGTAGGCCGGCAACCGAAACGGCCGCGGCGGATGTCTTCAGAAAATCACGGCGTGAGGACGCGCCGCCGGTTCTTCGCACACTCTGTTCGGACATGATTGTCGATCTCCATCGAAAGGCCCAAAGGAAGTCGTTCGTGCACCGCGCCGCGTCACCGCCTCCAGTGTCGGCGTGTCACGATCTGAGCATACTTCGCCCCCGCTGGCAAGACGGATCGATGCCGGCCTTGCTTCCGCCCCGGTTGCGGAGCCTGGTGATCCAGCGACGAAACGAGAACCGGAGGCCAGCCGCCTGTCCGCGCGCTGTTTTCCACCGCGGCAGAAAAGCGAGCGAACGGCGATTCCTTGGACGGAGCCCGGCGTCTCCAGGCCGGACGCGCGCGGCGCACGGGCCGGGGGGGCTGGAGCGAAGGCGGGTGCCTTGCTACATTGTCTGCGTCTGGATCGCGAGCGACGGCGATGGCGAACCGATCGCCGGCGGAGACGGCAACGAAGGAGCGGGAAATGCGGCAAGAGGTGATGGGCTTTGACAACGACCGGTATTTGCAGGAGCAGTCGGCCGCGATTCTGGAGCGTGTGCAGCGCTTTGACAACAAGTTGTATCTGGAGTTCGGGGGCAAACTGCTGTTCGACTATCACGCCGCCCGCGTGCTTCCCGGCTACGACCCGAATGTCAAGATGCGGCTGCTGGCCAAGCTGAAAGACAAGGCCGAAATTCTGCTCTGCATTCACGCCGGCGCCATCGAACGTAAGAAAATCCGCGCGGACTTCGGGATCACCTACGACGCCGACGCGATGAAGTTGATCGACGACCTGGGCGATTGGGGCATTGAACTGCGAGCGGTCGTCATCACCCGCTTTGAGCGGCAACCGGCCGCGACCCAATTCAAAAACAAACTACAACGCCGCCAGATCCCCGTCCTGACCCACGGTCCGACCAAGGGCTATCCGCTGGACGTGGACGGGATTGTCAGTCCGGAGGGCTACGGCGCGAATGCGTACATCGAGACCACCAAGCCGCTGGTGGTGGTCACCGGTCCGGGGCCGGGCAGCGGCAAGCTGGCGACCTGCCTGAACCAGATGTACCACGACCACCGCCGCGCGATCCATTCGGGATACGCCAAATTCGAGACGTTTCCCATCTGGAACCTGCCCTTGACGCATCCCGTGAACGTGGCCTACGAAGCGGCGACGGCCGACTTGCACGACGTGAACATGATCGACCCGTTTCACCTGGAAGCCCGCGGCGAGACGGCCGTCAACTACAACCGCGACGTGGAAGCCTTTCCGGTGCTGCAAAAGACACTCGAACGCATCACCGGCGGCAAGCCCATCTATCGCTCGCCGACGGAGATGGGGGTCAATCGCGCCACGGCCGGCATGGTCGACGACGCCAGCATCCAGGCTGCCTCGCGGGCGGAGGTCATTCGCCGTTACTTCCGGTACACCTCCGAGTACGCCGTGGGGCTGGTGGACGAGCGGACGGTGGAGCGGGTCCAGCGGTTGCTCGAGGTGTTGCACCTGACGCCCGAAGACCGGCCCGTCGTCCTGCCGGCCCGCGAGGCTGCCGAGGAGTGCCAGCGGCGGGGCAAAGGCAACGCCGGCATCTACTGCGGAGCCGCGATCCAACTCCAGGACGGAACCATCGTGACGGGCAAAAACTCGCCGCTCATGCACGCCGCGTCCAGCCTGGTGATCAATGCGGTCAAACACCTGGCAGGGATTCCGCCGAGAATCCACTTGCTGGCGCCCAGTATCCTGGAATCCGTGACCGCCATGAAGAAAGACATTTTGGGGCGCAAGTCGGTGAGTCTGGATCTGGAAGAAACGCTGTTCGCCCTGGGCGTCAGCATGACGGCCAATCCGACCGTCCAGCTGTGCGTCGAACGATTGAAGGAACTGCGGGGTTGCGACGTCCACATGACCCACATCCCCACCCCCGGCGACGAGGCCGGCCTCCGCTGGCTCGGCGTACACCTGACCAGCGACCCGAATTTTTCAAGCAAGAACCTGTTTGTCGCCTGAAGGCGTGTGGTTGTTTGCGGAGAGGAGCTGTGATGCTTGTTCACTGGACCGGGCTGCGAACGACGCGTGCCAGGGGGGTTGTCGTCCTGGCTGCCGCGATCCTGAGCGCAACGGGCACGGCGGGTTCGCGGGCCGCCGAGGGGCCGAAGCAGGCGTTCTTTGCCTACCGCTCGTTCTGGCCTGAGTTCGGAGCCATGAAACAGTTCCGGGACGCGGGCGTCAACACCGTCTGTATCTTCGCCGCGAACACCGACAACTCGCTGGGCCAGCCCTATTCCAAGTACCCGCCGGTGTGGCGCTGGTTTGGGAAATACGATTTCGACTCGCTGAACCGGCAATACGACGACGTGCTGGCGGTGAACCCGGACGCGGACTTCATCTGCATGATCGATCTGAACACGCCCATCTGGCTCCAGCGGCAACTGGCCCTGCGGGGACACAGCGCCGAGTGTGAGAGCTTTACGATGCTGAGCTGCGCCTGTGCCAATCCGGCTTGGCGCCAGGCGACGGGCGAGTATCTGGAGGCGGTCGTCAAGCACCTGGAGACGCGGTACGGCGACCGCATTCGCGCCTATCTGCTGGCCTGCGGGCAGACCGACGAGTGGATGGACTACAGCCGGGGCATCGCGGGACGCACCAAGACGCAGGCCTGGAAGGCTTGGCGGCAAGCGCAGGGCAAGGCGGACGTGCCCGTGCCCGCGCTGGAACGCCTCGACCGCGCCGCGTTCGACAACCTGATCCGCGATCCGGCGACGGAGCAGGAGGTGGTGGACTATGCGCAGTTCACCGGCGACCTGATCGCGGACGCGGTGCTGGAGTTCGCCGCCAAGACCCGGACGTTGATCCCCAAGCAACGCCAGATCGGTATGTTCTTCGGGTATCTGCTCGAGTTGACCCACTCGCGCATGGTCTGGGCGGGACACCTGGAGTACGAGCGGCTGTACCGTTCGCCCGACATCGACTTTTTCATCAGCCCCGGCACCTACGGCGACCGGCCGATGGGCGGCGGCAGCGGCTTCATGGTGCCCAACGGGACTCGCCGCCTGAACCACAAGGGTTTCCTGCACGAGATCGACCATCGCACGCCGACGTACAACGTCCGGTTGGACGAGTTCGTGTCGATCGGCTGGATGGTGCCCTGGAAGGATCAGGCGGAAACGACTGCCGGACTGAAACGCGAATTCGCCCTGGCGATCGTCAACCAGGCTTCGCTGTGGTGCTTCGACATGTGGGGCGGAGTGTTCCAGACGGCGGAAACCATGCAACTGGTCGCCCAGGCCAAAACGTTGTGGGACCAGCACGCCGGCACGCCCCTGAAGAGCCGCGCGGAAGTGGCGCTGGTGGTGGACCCGCACAGTGCCCGCTATCTGCACGACCAACACGCCGCCATCCCGCAGATTTATCAGGGCACGCGGAACAAGTTGAATCGCCTCGGAGCGCCGTTTGAAGTCTTTTCGTTCAACGACTTGCCGCAGGTTGATCTGCAGCCGTACCGGTTGCTGGTGTTCCCCGGACTGTTCGTCGTCACGCCGGAGAAGCTGGAAGTGCTCCAGAAGCACGTGTTTCGCAACGACCGCACGGTGTTCTTCGCGTATGCGCCGGGCATCTGCGACGGCCGGAGTCTGGACCCGGAGCGGGTGCAGGCCTTGACCGGCACGGCGTTCAAGACGCCAGGCGTCAGCACGGTGCAGCGGGACGGCTGGACGGCGGTCTACGCGCCGAGCTACGAGGCAGTGACGCCGCAGGTGCTGCGGCAGGCGGCGGTGGACGCGGGCGTGACGATCATCTGTCAGGATCCGGTCCCGGTGTACGCCAACGAACGGCTGCTGGCGATCCACACGGCGCAGGGCGGCGAGAAGACCGTGACCCTGCCCGGCGATTTTCGGCAGGTGCGGGAACTGTTCACCGGGCAAGTGATCCCGGTGGCAGCCCGCCGTTTTTCTTACTCGTTCAGGACTCCCGACACCGGGCTGTTTGAACTTGTGCCGTGACCCCGTTGGAGCCCGCGATGCCGCCGCCAGGCCGTCTGGAGACGTAGGGAGCCGTTCCTGTTTCTGCCATTTGGAAGGAGTGTCCCAATGAACTGTTGTTTGAGAAGAAACGTGCTGTGGGGATTGGCCTTCTGGACGCTGGCCGCAACGGCGCAGACCGCCGAACCGTACCCGCCGGCGCCTCCGCCCACTTATCCGCCGATCACGCTGTCGACGTGGTACGAAGTCGATCCGAACTGGCCGCAGCGTCCGGAAGGCATGCCGCTGGGCCGCACGCCGGGGGTCTTCCTCGACGACAAGGACCAGGTCTGGCTGTTTACGCGGGCCAACCCGCCCGTCCAGATTTACACGACGGAAGGCAAGTTCGTCCGGGCGTGGGGCGAGGGCCTGATTGGGGCGACGCCGACAAGCCTCGGCTCCCACCAGATTAAGATCGACCACGAAGGCATGGTCTGGCTCGCCGACACGGCCAATCACGTGGTGCTCAAGTGTACGCCGGACGGCAAGCGACTGCAGACGCTGGGCACGCCCGGCCGCTACGGCTGCGACGAGAGCCACTTCAACCGCCCCACCGACATGGCGATCATGCCGGACGGACAAGTCTTCGTCACCGACGGTTACGGCAACGCCCGCGTGGTCCACTTCGACGCCCAGGGCAAGTTCGTCAAGCAATGGGGCAAGCAGGGCACCGCGCCGGGCGAATTCAGCCTGCCCCACGCGATCGCCTACGACTCGCAAGGCCGGCTCTACGTGGCCGACCGCAACAACGCCCGCATCCAGGTGTTCGAGCAGAGCGGCCGATTCGTCGACCAGTGGCAGAACATCATGGTCCCGTGGGGCATCTGGATCGCCGCCGACGACGCGATCTGGGTCTGCGGCTGTTCGCCCATGCCTTGGGCCGAAAAAGACAAGCCGCTGAGCTGCCCGCCCAAGGACCAACTAATCGTGCGTTTCGACGTCACCGGCCGCGTGCGCCAGCTGTGGACGGTCCCCAAAGGCGCCGACGGCGAGGAGCAACCCGGCGAACTCAATTGGGTGCATGGCATCGCGGTCGACCGCCAGGGCAATATCTACGCCACGGACATCATCGGCGAGCGCGCCCAGAAATTCGTGCGGCACAATTGATCAGCAGCCGGCTGGAGCGGAGCGGGCGGGCCGGAAGCCGTCGCCTGGATGGCCTGGCGAGCGGTCTTGGTCAGCTACGGCTGCTCCGGCGTCCAGCCGATGCCCTCGCGCCGGGCTGCGCCGCTGAACTTCGAAATCCGCGTGCCGCACTTGACCAGCGCGGCCGCCAGCGCCGGGAACTACAGCACCGTCGCCACCTCGTCCGGCAGTGGGCGTGTGAGCGTCCGAGTTAGGCATGACGGACAGGACGGGCGAACCGCGGCGGGAGGGCAGGGGGCGAGGAGCCGGTTCCGGCGGCCGGTCCTTTCGCGAGAGGGGCCAGCCGACGAAGTTGTTGGGAGGCTCGCTTTCTTCACCGCCTTGCGCTCGGAACGGGAACGTCGATGATCGTTCCTGCGAACGACAGCGGCTGTGTCGGTGATCGGCGGAAGTGCGCCGGCGGTCTAAGCGTACGAGGGGACAAGCAGCCGCCTGAGCGAGGTCGGTCGCCGGCGGCAGGATGCGGCACCAAGCCGAGAAGAGACGGTGAAAGGAAAGACGCTTGGTCCGACTCCGATGAACCTCTTGGACTGCGCGTCCGCGTCAAGGGAAAGCGGCCGTTCGCCTGTGCCGCGTTCACGGGCGAACGTCGGGGATGCGTCGCTGGGGTCCGACGTCGCGACGTGGGCACGGGGGCGACGGGCCAAGCTGTGAGCGTAGCGGCTTGACCGCGATCCGGCAGGGGCCACCTCCGTGTCGCGTTTCCAGAGATTCGGCACGTGTCGTGCTCCCCGTCTGAGGTTTGTGCGAAAAATCGGAATTCCCGTTCAAATCGCTTGAACCGGGATGTTGGCGAGTTAGTTTGCGAACTTGTGTTCACGCGCAGGAACGTTTTGTATCCAGTCGTTGGCGCTACGTTGGTTCACACGGCAATCAGGGACGGTGGCCTTGGAGGAGGTCGGATCATGACGCAAACCGGGAACGGGAAGATGGCGGAGTCGAAGGCGAAGACGCGGCGAAGGGGGAGGTCACGATCCGAGGCGACCCGCCGGCAACGACTTAGATTGGAGACGCTTGAAGACCGGCGACTGCTGGCGACGTACGTCTGGGACGGCGGCGGCGGCGATGCGTTGTGGAGCAATCTGGCCAACTGGGACGTGAGCGGCTCCAACCCCACGGCTTTGCCGTCGAGTGCCGACACGGTGACTTTCCAAGGGGCCACGCCCCAGACGGTGACGGTCGACGACGCCTACACCGTGGGCGGGATCAAGTTCACGGCCGCAGGCTATACCCTGACGCCCCAGGCCGCCAGCAACTCGATTACGCTCGATAACGGTGCCAGTGCCGGTTCGCTTTTCAACAGCGTAGGTTCGAACGCAATCGACGTCGACTTGAACCTGCCCGCTCCCCCTGTGGTGATCACGGTCGACGTGACTGCTGGCGAGCTGACCCTCGGCGGCACGGTCACCGCCAACGGGCAGGTCAACAAAAATGGCGCCGGCGCCTTGATCCTGAGCGGCGACAATCCTCTCACCGGCGGCTGGGTGGACGTCAACGCGGGCGTGATCAGCTTGCGGAGCAACGGGGCGGCGATTGGCAGTTACTTCCATGTTACCAACCCCAATGCCGTGGTCGAGTTGCACGGTGGGGTGAACATTCCCAGCGGCCGGATCGTGTACCTGAGCGGCACCGCCACCACTGACAATCCCGCGTTCCGCAGCGTCAACGGCGACAATACGTGGAACGGAAACCTCGTGTTGCACACCGGCAACGGGGACCGGAACGTCGGCGTAGACGCCGGCAGCACGCTCTCGATCACCGGCACGGTCTCCAGCGGCGGCAACCTGGTCAAAGTCGGTGACGGAACGCTGATCCTGAGCGGCGCCAGCAACTATAGCGGCAGCACGCGCATCAAGAACGGCACGCTGCAATTGGCAGGCGGAGCCAACCGTTTGCCGACCGGCACGAGCCTCCACATTGATAGCGGCAAGATCTTCGACCTGAACGGCCAGAACCAGACCATCAACCTGCTCACCTGTGCCCACGGCCAGGTGCAACTCAGCGGCGGCGCGATGCTCACGGTGGGCGGCGGCGACGTGTGGGCAAGCAGCGTGTTCACGGGGACCGGCGGGCTGACCAAAGCGGGCAGCGGCATCTTGACGTTCGGCGCCAACACGGCCAATTACACCGGCGGCACCTTCGTCGCGGGCGGCCGACTCTGGCTGTACTACGGCAACAACAAACTGCCGCAGACCGGCGATGTCACGATCGAAGCGGCCGGGACGCTGGACCTGGCCCACTCCAACAATCCGGGCGCCGTGCAGACCATCGGCCGCCTGCTGGGTTCGGGCACAGTGAACATCGGCACCGCAGGCAAGAGTGTCAACCTGGTCGTGGGCAACGGCAACTTTTCGAGCACGTTTTCGGGCAGCATTCAAAACGGCAGCGGAACCGTATCGCTGACCAAGACCGGCACCGGCCGACTGATGCTGACGGGGGCCAGCAGCTACACCGGCGGCACGACCGTCGATGCGGGCCAAGTGAACCTCCAGAACGGCGCGGCCCTGGGGACCGGCGCCGTATCCGTCGCGGGCGGCGCTACGCTGGAGTTGGAGAACAACATCACGGTCGCGGGCCAGGCCCTGACTCTCAGCCCCAGCAGTTCGGGCGGCATGCTCCGCAACCTCAGCGGCGACAACGTTTGGACCGGATCGGTCAACACAGTCCAACGCAGCTATCTCCGCCTTGACGCCGGCAGCCTGACCATCAGCGGCACGGTAACGGCGGCCGGACAGGCGATCAAGGACGGCACCGGCACCTTGATCCTCACCGGCAACAACGCCGCCAGCGGCTGGATGGACGTCAACGGCGGCGTCGTCAGCCTGCGCAGCAGCACGGCGGCGGTGGGCAGCTACTTTCATGTCGGCAACTCAGCCTCGGCGGTCGAGTTGCACGGCGGCGTCAGCATTCCGAGCGAAAGGCGGATCTACCTGTCAGGCGCCGCCAGCAACGACAACCCCAGCTTCCGCAGCGTCAGCGGCGACAACACCTGGAACGGGATCGTGACGCTGCACAACGGCAACGGAGACCGCAACATCGGCGTGGACGCCCACAGTTCGCTGACGCTGGCGGGAACGGTCAATCAGTCCAGCATCGGCAACCTGGTCAAAGTCGGCGACGGCGTCTTGGTGCTGACGGGCACTGCTACCTACACGGGTACCACGACGGTCAAAGCCGGCATGTTGCTGGTCAACAGTTCGCTGCCCGACCAGGCGGCCAACAATCCGGACGTCACCGTGACCAACGGCGCGACGCTCGGCGGCACCGGCACGGTCAACGGCCAGGTGCTGGTGCAAAGCGGCGGGCATCTGGCTCCCGGCACCAGCCCCGGCATCCAGAACTATGCCGATCTGACGCTCGCGCCCGGCGCGAACTTCGACGTCGACTTGTGGGGCATCGATCCCGGCATCGACCCGGACGACTACGACCAGGCCGTGGTCTCCAACTGGGTGACCCTGACCGATGCCAATCTGAACCTGGACTTCGGCACCGTGCCGTTTGTGCCGGGCGCCGGCGAGACCTATACGATCATCGACCTGACGCACGCCACCAACACGGTGACCGGCGAGTTCACCGGCAAGCCGAACGGCGGCATCTTCGTGGCCGGCGGGCACCGTTTCGGGATCCGCTACGACGCCGGCACCGGCAACGACGTAGTGCTGTACGCCCTGCCCGCCGCAGCGCCCAGCCTGCTGTATGTGAACGACGATTGGTCCACCCTGACGCCCTTCACACCGGTGGACGGCGACTTGGAACAAGACGGCACGCAGACGGCGTACGTGGGCTATGACGCTTTCGGCTCGATCGAAAACGCGTTGGACGCCTACTCGTCTTACGCCGGCCCGATCGTCGTCAACGGCGGCACGTATGACTCGGCGCTGCTTACCGGCGGCGGTGCGGTGGAACTCCGGCTGGTGCAGGACCTGACCGACAGCGAGTTAAACGTGACGCTCCAGGAGGTCAGCGGCGATGCGGGCGACGGCATCGTTACCCGGTACTACAATGCCGCCAACGCCAACTTGACGATCGAACAGGGCGCTTTCGGCGGCGTGATCTCCGGCCCCGGCACGCTCACCAAGACCACCGCCGGTACGTTGACGCTCTCCGGCAGCAATGCGTACAGCGGGGCCACGATCATTTCTGCTGGCATCCTGCAGATCGGCAGCGGCACGGCCCTGGGCACCGGTTCCGTGACCATGCAGGGCATCGGCGGCGGCCAACTGGACCTGAACGGGCAGACCATCGCCAACACGGTGATTCCCAGCTACCAAGCCACGGGTCCGGGCAACGCCGGTTGCCTGGTCAATAGCAACACGTCGACTACCGCGGTGCTCAACGGCCCGGTGCAACTGGGCGGCAATAACTACACGGGCGGCAACGGCAGCGTGACCATCAACGGGCTGGTCACCGACGGCGTCCTGGGCACGGGCAACGACTACGCCATCTACCAGCAAGGCCCCGGCACGTGGACGTTCGCCAACACGGGCAACACGTTTGACGGCTGGTACTACATCCTCGGCGGGGGCACGACGGTCGTGACGAAGCTCGGCAACCTGAACGAACCGAGCTCCCTGGGCCGGCCGACGACCGCCGCCACCAACCGGGTCCGCTTCGTTGGCGGAGGCGGTACCCTGCGGTACGTCGGCAGCACTGCCAGCACGAGCAATCGCGAGTTCGTCCTAAGCGGGACAAGCAACGTCATCGACGCTTCCGGAGCCGTCCCGGCCGCCACCCTCACGCTGACCGGCCCGGCCAGCGGCGGAACCTTGACCCTGCGCGGCCCGAACGGCGGCAGCAACGCGTACCAGGGCCCGATCGGCGGGGCCACGGCGCTGACCAAGGCCGGCACCGGCACCTGGATGCTCTCGGGAAACAACTCGTACACGGGTCATACGCTGGTAAGCGGCGGCACGCTCAGGCTGGGCAGCGGCACGGCCCTGGGCACCGGCTCCGTGACCCTGCAGGGCGTCGGCGGCGGCCAGCTGGACCTGAACGGGCAGACCATCGCCAACACGGTGATCCCCGCCTACGCGGCCAGCGGACCGGGCAACACCGGTTGCCTCGTCAACAGCAATACCTCGACCCCCGGCGTCATCAATGGTCCTGTGCAACTGGGCGGGAACAACTACACCGGCGGCAACGGCGACATCACGTTCAACGGGCTGATCACCGGCGGCGTCAGCACCGGAAACGCCTATGCCATGTTCAAGCAGGGCAGCGGGACGATGACGTTTAGCAGGCCGGACAACACCTTCGACGGCTGGTTCTACATTGTGGGCGGCACCGTGGCCGTGACCAAGTTGGACAACCTGGGCAGTCCCAGCTCGTTGGGCCAGGCGACCTCACCGTTGACTAATCGCATCCGCTTTGACTGGGGCAGCGGCACGCTGCGGTACATCGGCAGTACCGCGAGCACGACTGATCGCGAGTTGGTGCTGGGCGGAACCAGCAACGTCATCGACGCTTCCGGCACCGACGCGGCCGCCACGCTCACGCTGAGCGGACTTGTCAGCGCTGGCCCCTTGACGCTCAGCGGCGCGAACACCGGCGCCAACTCGCTCCAGAGCACGATCGGTGGGGCGAGTACGCTGACCAAGAGCGGGACCGGCACGTGGCTCGTCTCCGGCAACAACGCGTACATCGGCGCGACGACGGTCAGCGATGGGGCACTCCAACTGGGCCACCCCAACGCCCTGGGGACGACGGCCGGCGCGACGAGCGTGCAGGCCGGAGCGACCGTGGACCTGAACGGGCAGACGGGCGTGGCGGAGGGTGTGAACCTGAACGGTTTGGGCGTTGGCGGCAACGGGGCCCTGATCAACTCGAACGCCTCGGCAGCCGGCGTCTCCGGCAACATCTACGCCGCCAGCCAGAGCAGCATTGTCAACACCGGCGGCAAGATTACACTCAGCGGGACCGTGGCCACGAACGCTTACCAACTGACCCTCGGCGGGACGGGCGACATCGACAAGATCGGGGCCAGTTTCACGATCGCTGCCGGCGGCGAGCTGATCAAGAACGGCAGCGGCACGCTGAGCAGCGCCGGCCACATGAACGTCGGTCCCGGCGCGAAGTACACTCACCACGCCGGAACGACGAACATCAGCGGCGTTTACGGACTGAATGTGAGCGGCTCGTCCGCGGGCGACGGCGTGGTGACGCAGACCGGCGGGACGATCAACACGCTCGGCCCCTACTGCATCATTGGCAGCAACGCGGGCGACAGCGGCGGCAAGGGCGTCTACAACATGCAAGGCGGGACCCTCAACGCCAACGGCACGTTCTACTCCGCCTGGGTCGGCAATGGCCAGATCAATCAAACCGGCGGAGACGTCCGCCTGGGCAACCTCGACTCGGCCACCGACGGCGGCTATGGCGAGTACTATCTCCGGGGCGGCACGCTGACGGCCACTGGCCACACCCACCTGGGATACCGGGCGGGGACGTCGACCGACTTCGTCCAGAGCGGCGGCAGCGCGGCGTTCGGCACGCTCGTGCTCGGCGGGGTCGGCACAGGGGGCACCGGGAATTACACGATCAACACCAACGACGGCGCGTCGACTCTGACGGTGGGAACCGGCGGCCTGTTCGTCGGCCACAGCGGCTCCGGCGCCGGGAACCTGACAATCGACGGCGGCACCGTGACGGTCAATGGCGACCTGACGATCGGCCGGGACGCGGCGACCACCGGCGCGGTGACGCAGACCGCGGGCAGCGTGACCATCGCTGCAGGACGAACGCTGCGGTTCGGCAACGGCACGGCGGCCAGCGGCACATACAACCTGAACGGCGGCACGCTCACTCTGGCCAACATCGCGTACGCGGATGCCGCCACCCAGCATTTTTACTGCGGCGGCGGCACGCTCCAGGCCAACGGCAATCTGACCGCCGCGATGGCCATGACGATCAACGCCGGCGGGGCCGTCGTGGACACCAACGGCCACAGCGTTCAGCTGAATGGCGCGCTGGACGGGGCCGGCGGCCTGACGAAGACTGGGCCCGGTACGCTCGACTTGACCGCCACCAACACCTACTCCGGTCCGACCACGGTCAGCAACGGCACGCTGCTGGTCAACGGTTCGATCGCCGACAGCGCGGTCACGGTTCAGGCCGGGGCGACGCTGGGCGGGACGGGGACGACCGGGCCGCTGACGATCGCGGCCGGGGGATTCCACAAGCCGGGCAACAGTCCAGGCATTACCACGGTCGTCGGGAATGATGCCGAACACGGGGCCTTGGAAATCGAGATTGCCACGCCGTCGGGCAATGTGCCAGGCACGGATTACGATCAGACGCAGGTGATTGGCGGAGGCAGTGTGACGATCGGCACCACGGCGACACTGAGCGTGCCGTATCTTGGCACCGCGGGCACGTTTGCGCCGGGATTCGGCCAAGTGTACACGATCATCGACAACGACGGCAGCGATCCGCTGGACACGACCGGCACGTTTTCGGGACTGCCCGACGGCACCGGCATCACGGTGGATACGACGAAGACGCTGAAGATCTACTACCACGGTGGCGACGGCAACGACTTGGTGTTGGTTTCGGCCGACGGCACGCCCGACATTCTGTACGTGAACGATCAGTGGACCGCGCCCGGCATGGTCGACGGCGATTTGGAGACGGGTGCCTATGAGACGGCCTACGTGGGCATCGACGCCTTCGCCTCGATTGCCGCTGCCCTGGCCGCATATCCCTCCTACGCCGGCCCGATCGTGGTCAACGGCGGGACCTACGACTCGGCGTTGCTTACCGGCGGCGGAGCGGTGGAACTCCGGCTGGTGCAGGATCTGGCCAACAGCGAGCTGGACGTCACCCTGAAGAACGTCAGCGGTGACGCCGGTACGCCCGGCGACCAGATCGTGACGCGGTACTGGAACGTCGCCAACGCCAATCTGACCATCGAACAGGGCGCCTTCGCGGGCGTCATCTCGGGCAACGGCAACCTCACCAAGACCACCGCCGGGACGCTGGTCCTGAGCAACGCCGGCAACACGTATGCGGGCGGGACGACCGTCGCCGCCAGCGGCGGGACGTTGCAGATCAATACGCCCGGCGCTCTGCAAGGAGCTACCTCTGTCGGCACTGGCGGCACGCTGCAATTGAACTCCAGCGGGTCCACCTACACCAACACGTTCTCGGGCAACGGCTTGATCCAACTCGTGTTCTCCACGGGCGTGACCAATACCTACATGCAGAACGTGACCGGTTTTACGGGCACGATCCAGCTGGCCAATACCGGCGCCACCGGCGACAAGTGGAACGTGAACAATCTCAATGCCGGCGGCGCGGCGCTGCAGATCGACAGTGGCAGCCAGCTGTTCGTCACCGGCGGCACGGTGACCTTTGCCAGCATCACCGTCCTGGGCGCCGGCAACACGGAGGGCCGCGGCGCGATCCGCGCTGTCAGCGGGACCCTGGCCGGCAACCTGACGCTGTTGGGCAATACGACGATCGGTACGGAAGGCGGTACGATCGCCGGCAATATCACCAGCGGGGCCGCCGGGACGCAGACGCTGACCACGGGCGGACCCAACGATTTCGGCGGGGGCCTCACGCTCTCGGGCGCGATCGGCGGCGGGATCGGCACGATCAAGCTGCAAGTCAACAACACCGGGCTCACCAGGCTGACGGGCAACAGCAGCTACACGGGCGGAACCGAACTGGTCAGGAGCGGCGCGCAGCTGCAGGTCGAGCACAGCAATGCCTTGGGCACAGGGCCCGTCACGGCGGCCGTCACCAATGGCAACTACACGATCAACTTCAGCCAGGCCGGGCTCAGCCTGCCCGCCGGCAACACGTTCACGTTCACCAATCCCAGTTCGATCACGTTCGGGGGTAGCCAGGCGGCGACGATCGCCGGCGACGTGTCGCTCAGTTCCGGCGACGTGCCCACCTACAACTTCACCAATGCGGGCGGGCTGACGTTCGCGGGAACCTGGTCCTTGAACACGGGCGCCGGCGCGGGGATCATCTTCACGGGCGGCGGCAACGCGACCCTCAACGGCCCCGTCCAGGACGGGGCGGCGTCCGCCAAGAGCCTGACCTACTCCGGCACCGGCACGTTGACGCTGGGCGGCACGGGGAACAGCTACAGCGGCGACACGCTGGTGAGCCGAGGCACCCTGAAGCTGGGCGCGGCCGGCGTAATCCCCGACGGCGCCGGCAAGGGGAAGGTGTCCTTGGACTATGCCGGGACGCTGGATTTGGCTGGCTTCAGCGAGACGGTCAACGGCCTGAGCGGCCAAGGCATGGTTGACAACAGCGTGGCCGGCGGCCCGTTTGTCCTGAGCGTCGGCAACAACAACGCGACCAGCACGTTCGCGGGCGCGATCCGCAACACCACGGGGACCGTGACGCTGACCAAGGTCGGCCTGGGCACTCTGACCTTGGCGAACTACAGCACCTACAGCGGCGCGACCAACGTCACCGCCGGCACGCTGCGGCTGGATGTGCCCACATCCCCGCTGCCCGGCGGCTTGTACTGGCTGGACGCCAGCGACGCGGCAAGCGTCACCAGCGACGGCAGCAACTACGTCAGCCAGTGGGGCGACAAAAGCGGCAACAGCCGCAACTTCACGCAAGCCACGGCCGCCAACCAGCCGCTGTACGTCGCCGGCTCGCTGAACGGCCTGGGTGTGATCCGCTTCGACGGGGCCAGCGTGCCCAACAACGACCGGCTGGTGATGGACAGCAGCACGGCGCCCCAGTCGGTGTTCATTGTCAACCGGCCGCGGTTCGACACCGGCTACAAGAGCCTGGCGGGGATTTGGGGCGTCAGCGGCAACGACGTGGGGATTCGCGCCACCAGCAGTACGTCCTGGCAGCACCCCGGAAACAGCAACGATTTCTCCAACCCCGCGGGATCGGCTTTCTACATCAACGGGCTGGCCGGCAGTAATTTCGGTGGTACCACAACGCCGCACGTCCTGGAAGTCATTCGCAGTACGGCGCTGACGATGAGTGCCACGGCGATCGGCGACTACTGGGGCAGCACCTACAACCGCCAATACGCGGGCGATCTGGCCGAGCTCGTTGCCTTCGGCCGAACCTTGACCGCCGTGGACCGCCAGAACATGGAGAACTACCTGCAGATGAAGTGGTTTGGCGCGGCGGCGGCGAATCTGCTGCCGACGGCCACGCCGGTCACGATCATCGGCGGGGCGACGCTGGACCTGAACAATCTGAACACGACCATCGGCTCGCTGACCGGGGCCGGCGACGTGACGCTGGGCGGCGGCACGCTCACGGTCGGCACGGACAACACCAGCCCGCCGGCCTACCGCGGTGCGATCTCCGGCATCGGCGGCTTGACCAAGATCGGCACCGGCACCCTGACGCTGGCCGGCACGGGCAGCAGCTACAGTGGCGAGACCATCGTGAACGCCGGCACGCTCCAGCTGGGCGCATCCCAGGTCATCCCGGACGGCGCCGGCAAGGGCAACGCGTCGATCGGCTATTCCGGCACGCTGGATCTGGGCGGCTTTGACGAGACGATCAACGGACTGAGCGGCCAGGGATTCGTCGACAACAGCGTGGCGGGCGGGCCGTACACCCTGACGGTGGGCAATAGCGACGCCACCAGCACGTTTGCGGGCGTGATCCGCAACACCGCAGGGACGCTGGACTTGACCAAGACCGGCGCGGGCACCTTGACCTTGACGAATTGGAGTACATACTCCGGGGCCACCAACGTCGCGGGCGGCACGCTGCGGCTGGACGTGCCCACGTCCCCGCTGCCCGGCGGCTTGTACTGGCTGGACGCCAGCGACGCGGCAAGCGTCACCAGCGACGGCGGCAACTACGTCAGCCAGTGGGGCGACAAGAGCGGGAACAACCGGAACTTTGCACAGGGCACGGCTGCCAGCCAGCCGCGGTACGTCGCCGGCTCGCTGAACGGCCTGGGTGTGATCCGCTTCGACGGCGCCAACGTGGCCAACAACGACCGGCTGGTGATGGACAGCAGCACTCAGACCCAGTCGGTGTTCATCATCAACCGGCCTAAGTTCGACACCGGGTACAAGGGCTTGGCGGGGATCTGGGGCACCAGCGGCGTCGACTTCGGGATTCGCGCCGCCAGCAACACCTCCTGGCAGCATCCAGGCGACAGTCGTGACTTCTCCAACCCAGGAGGATCGGCCTTCTACATCAACGGAGTCGCCGGCAGCAGTTTCGGCGGGACCACCACGCCGCACATTCTGGAAGCGGTCCGCGGGTCCGCCGTCAGCATGAGCGCCACGGCGATCGGCGACTACTGGGGCAGCGGCACTTACAATGGCCAATATGCCGGCGACATCGCGGAGATGGTCGCCTTCGGCTGGGCGTTGAGCACTGGAGAACGGCAGAACCTGGAGAAGTACCTGCAGATGAAATGGTTCGGCGCGGGCGTGTCGAACCTGCTGCCGACGGCGACGCCGGTCACCATCAGCAGCGGAGCGACGCTGGACCTGAACAACCTGAACACGACGATCGGCTCGTTGACTGGGGCCGGCGACGTGACGCTCGGCAGCGGCGCGCTCACCGTCGGCACGGACAACACCAGCCCGGCGGCCCACAGCGGGGCGATCTCCGGGACGAGCGGCGTGACCAAGGTCGGCACCGGCACGCTGACCTTGGGCGGTGCCAACACGTACAGCGGCGATACCGTCGTCAACGCCGGCACGCTCAAGATCGGGGCTGCGGGGGCGATCCCGGACGGGGCGGGAAAGGGGATTGTGGCGCTGATCTCCGGCGCGACGCTGGACTTGAACGGCAACAACGAGTCCATCAGCGGGCTGTTCGGGGGCGGGACGGTCACCAACAGCGCGGCCGCCGCGGCGACGCTGGGCGTGGGAACCGATGATTTGTCCAGCTTGTTCTTCGGCACCATCCAGGACGGCACAGGCGCTGTGGCGTTGACCAAGGCGGGCACGGGCGCGTTCACGCTGGGCGGCAACAACACGTACAGCGGCGACACGACAATCAGCGCCGGCACTCTGCGGCTGATGGGCCCGAACGTGACGCCCGTCAGCGGCGCGCTGTACTGGCTGGACGCCGCCGACGCGGCCACGGTCAGCAAAGACGGCTCGAGTTATGTGTCCCAGTGGTCCGACAAAACGGCCAACGGTCGCGACTTCCAGCAGGTCACCGCCGCCAACCAGCCGCGACACGGCGTCCATACGCTCAACGGCCTGCCGGTGGTCACCTTTGACGGCTCCGACGACCGCTTGACCCTCGGCGGCGTCATTAGCGCCCAGACCGTGTTCCTGGTCAACAAGCCCACGGCCGATGGCGGGCTGCGCGGGATCTGGGGCAGCAACAATCCCAGCGACAAGGGCATTCGGTTGCTGGGGGCGGGCGGGGCACGTTGGCAAGCGACCGGCGACAGCAACGACTTCACTTACCCGCAGGGCCTGATGTACGTGGGCGACGTGCAGACCAACAGCTTCGGCTCGGTCGGCACACCGCACGTGCTGACGGCCTACCGCGGCACGAGCCACCCGGCAACGTACAACACGACTCAACTCGGCTGGTACTACCCCGGACGCTACTTCCAGGGCGACGTGGCCGAAGTGCTGATCTACGGGACGGCGTTGGGGCTGAAAGACCGGTTGACCGTCGAGGGCTACCTGGCCGGCAAGTGGCTGGTCGCCGGGCCGAACAGCATCCCGGACAGCTCGGCCGTGGTTATCGCCGACAACGCGACCCTGGACGTCGACGGCCGCACCGAGACCATCGGCTCCCTGGCCACTGACCTGCCGACTTCCTGCGCCGCCCAGGTGCTGCTCGGCACGGGCACGTTGACCACCGGCGGCAGCGACGCCACGACCGAGTTTGCGGGCCAGATTGCCGGCAGCGGCAGCGTCGTGAAAACCGGCGGCGGTGCGTGGACGCTCAGCGGCACCAACACGTACACCGGCGCGACGGCGGTCAACGCGGGCACACTGCTGGTCACCGGCTCGCTGGCCGATGGCACGGCGGGGACGGACGTCACGGTCAATAATGCCAACACCAGGCTGGGCGGGACGGGCACGATCGGCGGGGCGGTGCTGATGAATGCCGGGACGATCATCGCGCCGGGCGCGACGGCGGCGGTGGGGCAGATCGGGACGCTGACAATCAAAAACGACCTCACGCTGACGGCGACCTCCACGTACCAGGCGGACATCACGCCGCCGGGAACGTCCGATACGCTGGCGGTCAGCGGGACGATCACGCTGGGCGGCGCGAACCTGAGCGTCACGGCCACCTCGACGCTAGACAACGCCACGCAGCAGACTTATACGATCGTCGAGAACTTGGGGACGGGCACGGCGGTGGGCATCTTCGACAGCCAGGGCGAAGGGGCCCAGGTGACGGTCAACGGCAGCAGCGTGCCCGCCTACATCACGTACCGCGGCGGCAGCGGCTCTCTGCCGGGCCTGGAGATCCAGTTGAATACGCAGCCAGTGGTCAACGGCGGGGCCAGCGCGAACGTGGTCGATCTGGAAACCCAGGCGGGCGGCTATCGCTACCGAATCGACGGCGGAAACTGGACGAACGTCAGCGGCACGGCGCCGTTTACGTTCAACGGCGGCGATGGGGACGACTTGCTGAACGTGACCCTGGACGGCGCCAACCCGCTGCCGGCCGTCACGTACAACGGCAACGAGCACGAGATTCCGCTGACGGACGGGAACAATTCGTTGCACGGCGACGTGCTGCACGTGGTCGGCACGAGTGGCCAGACGGTCACCTACCTGCCGAACGGTGTTGTGAATCCCACGGAGGATAACGACGGCACGGTCACGATCGTGGGTGCTGCGGGAGGGATGATCCGGTTCAACCAGCTCGAACCGATCGATCTGTTCGGTTTCGGCACGGTGAACGTCCAGTTCCCCAACGGTGCGGACGTGGTGACCATCGCCAACGGCCTGGATGCCGCGACCAACGCGCTGGCGGCGATGGTGATCAGCGGGACCAGCGGTTCGTCTCCCGCCGTGCCGTTCGAATCGCTGCACTTGGGGAACAACGCCTACGTGGTGATCGACACGGTGACGGGCGGGAGCGACGGCGCGGATACGGTGACGATCAGCAGTGCGGACAATGGCCACGCCAACGATCGGCTGAAGATCGAAACGGGCGGGGGCGCGTCAGACCAGGTGATCGTGAACGGCCCGGCGGCGTTCCTCGGCGACGGTGCGGCCCCGGTCGATATCGAAATCGACACGCAGGCGATTGCCTTCAACGGCGGCACGCTGACCTCGTTGGGCGGAACAGTCGATCTGGACGCCCACGGCGGCTCGATCACGACCTCCGACAGCGGCTTGGACATTTCGGCGGCCACGCTGCTCGCGACGGCCAGCACAGGGATCACGCTTGATACGTCGGTCGACGACTTGACCGCGGCGAACGGGACGTCCGGCGACATCACGATCGTGGAAGCCAATGGACTGACGGAATTGAACGTGAATGCCGGGCCGGGCGACGCGAACTTGACGGTGTCGGCCGGCAGCGTGCTGAGTGCCGATTTGGCCATCGACATCACGGCGGCGGCGGCCAACGTGATGGTGGCCAACGGGGCCTTTGGCGACACCGACACGACCGCCGGAAATGCCATCCAGACGACGGTCGGCGAGCTGAGTGTGGATACGTCCGGTGGGAACGGCAACCAGTTCGTCCGGGAAAGCGACGGCCTGACGGAATTGGAGTTGAACGCGGGCACCAGCGGCGATATCCAACTGGCGGCCGTAGCGGGCAGCATCTTCAGTGCCGACGCCGGTGTGGACCTCACCGGGGACGACGTGAGCGTGTCAGCCGTGACTGGGATCGGGGCGGCGGGGAGCGCCATCGGGACCCAGGTGAGCACGCTGGATGCGGTCAACAGCACCAGCGGCGACATCGTGATCAACGAAGTCGCGGCGGGTTTCGATTTGGACGTTCGCCAGGCGGCGCAGGACGGCGGCGCGGCCCTTGGCCCGAGCAGCATCGCCCTGAGCACCGAGCGCGGCAATCTGACGGTGCTGGGGACCGGTTCGGGCGTGCAACTGACCAACCCGGCCAACACGGCGGGGACAATCTGGCTGGACGCTAACGTCACCGTGGCGGCCACGGACGAACCGCTGCGCCGCGGCGACGTAGTGATCAATCAAGTCGTCACGAGCCAAGGCGGCACGATCGCGATCGACGCGGACCACGACGTGCTGGGCGACGCGGCGGGGACGATCAGCGGCGGCAGCGGGGGGATCGCGATCACGGCGGATGACAACGCCGCTGGTCCGGGCAGCGGCGATCA
>JAAYYU010000029.1 GCA_012515235.1 Candidatus Anammoximicrobium sp. | reverse complement strand
TTCCGGACCGACCGCATGTTCGGCGCGGCAATCTCCGAGCACTACGTTGACCTGGATTTCACCGGCTGGCGCTATTGCGAGCTGCTGTTCCGGGAACGTGACAGTGATCGCGCTTTCGGCCTGAAGTGGCCCTATGTGCGCGGCGCCGGCTACGATCTGTGCCACCGCGACCTGCAAACCGCCCGCGTCTCGGAGATCAACCTGCTGCTGAACCGAATCCCGGCCAAAGGCCGGGCTGACGTCACCATCGGACCAATCGTGGGGCTGACGGCGGTGGACACCACGCTCCGAGACGTTGCCCTCTCTGTCAACGGTAAGCCGTTGCGGGTCCCGGTAGCGATCTCCTCCGGGGACCTGCTTGAGCTGGATGAGGATGGCGGTGGCGTACACTACGATCAGCGCGGGGCGCTGCGTAGCCGTTTCCGGCCGGAATGCCCCGAGGGGATACCGGTCCTGAATGCCGGCATCAACCAGATTGCGTTCGGCTGCGTCTCTCCCGGCGCCGCACCCGGTCGGGCAGTCGTATCCGCGGTCGCACTGGGCAAGCCCTTCGGTACACGCGCCGCCGACGTTGACTGGTCGCAGCTCCGATACGAGTACGACATGCCTCGTGTCATCACCCGATTCGATGGCCTGGACAACTGCTGGACCTCCGTGCTGCGTGACGAAGGCGGCACAAGCCCCGGGGACCAGGCGACGCTTGAATTCGACATCGCCGTCGAACAAATCGGGGCAAACAAGGCCCAGCCGAAGTTGGTCGTCAACGGCCGGGAGCTGAGCATGCCGGCTGTGATGGCCAGCGGACAGGTCTTGCGGTGCCGCGATGAAAGAAGCTGGACACTGGTCGAGAAAGGGCAGCCCCTTCTCCAAGGGGAATTCGCCGAACCGTTGCCCGCACTGACGAAGGGAGTCAACCGTCTTCAATTGCGCTGTGACGAGCTTAGCGGTGCCGACTGCAGGATTTCCGTCAGTTGCGTGAAAGTGTACGGGCGATAGATGCGCCCTGTTCTCCACCGTCCTTGATGTCACTGGGCGTTTCAAAACGGGCCACTTGTGGGCGCTTCAGAATCCGCGGGTCAACGGTTGTTAACTAGCATCCTGTGACCGTGGTCCGTTTGGGGATCGGAGGACTGTTACTTTTCGGCTTCCGAGCCGATGAGCGCTTTGGCGGGTTTTAAACCACTCAGCGGATTTTTCAGCCGATCGCTTCGGCCCGTGAGCGTAAGCACCTCGGCGTGCTGCAGAAAGCACCACTTCGAGGGCGACCAATTCATCAGCCAAGCGTTGCAGGCTCCATCTTCCATCGCCCGCGGGTGGCTTTACCCCCAGTTGAGCCTCATTTCCCTGCTCGCGATGGGACGAGCGGCAGGTAACTTCCACCACGAACCTTCACGCAGAGAGCTCCCAGAGATGTGCTCTCCGGGGAACGAAGGCCCAGGATCTGCTAGTTCATCTCGCGTTCGATCTTGCAGACCGTCGCGGTATTGCATCCCGCAGGTGGCGGCGTCAGAATAGCCATGGAAAGCGGTGACCTGCACCGAGCATGAGCCCTCTTGGAGAAGGAGCTGGGCGGTGAAAAAGCACATCGGGACCATGGTCTGGGCGTGTGTGGCAAGCTTGCCGGCCGCTTGCTGCCTGGCGGCAGACGCCAGCGTCTTGCCGTTGGCCGAGGACTCGCAGACGCAGTACGTCATTTCGCTGGCCGCCGACGCCTCGGCGCCGGAGAAAACCGCCGCGACGGAGTTGGCCGCGTATCTCCGGAAAATCACGGGCGCGGAATTCAAGATCGTGACCCCGGAGAAAGCGTCAGGCCGAGCGGTGATCGCCGTCGGGCCGGGCGCGGCAGCGCCCCGTTTGGACCAAAAGGCCGGCGTCCTCGATGCCGAGGAGTGGATCGTGCGCAGTTCCGGCCGCGATCTTCTTCTGGTCGGCGGGCGGCCGCGAGGCACCCTGTACGCCGTCTATCATTTCCTCGAAGACGTGCTCGACGTGCACTGGTGGACCCCGTGGGACGAAACCGTTCCCCGGCAGCCCACGCTCAGACTCCGCGCGCTCAACCTCCAGGGTCGGCCGACCTTCCGCTATCGTGACATTTACATGCTGTACGGCCAGGATGGCGGGCGGTTCGCGGCCCGCAACCGCCTGAACCGCGACGGCGACAGCCCTATCGCCGCCGAATACGGGGGCACCCTGGCCTACGGTCCACCGTATCATGTGCACACGTTCAACCTCTACTTTCCGCCCCAGGAATATTTTGTTTCGCACCCGGAGTGGTTTTCTCTGATCAATGGCCGGCGCGTCGGGGAGGGCACCCAGCTTTGTCTGACCAATCCCGAGTTGCGTCGTGCCTTTTTGGCCAAGCTTCGCAATTTTATTACCACCTCTTGGGACGCAGCCAAAGCCGCCCATCTGCCGCCGCCGCTGGTTTTCAGCGTCTCCCAGAACGATTGGGCCAACCCGTGTCAGTGTGAGTCGTGCCAGGCGATCGCCAAAGCCGAGGGCAGTGAGGCGGGGCCGCTGGTGGACTTCGTCAACTTCATGGCCGACGGCATCAAGGACCAGTGGCCCGAGATCTTGATCGACACGCTAGCCTACCAGTACACCCAGCAGGCGCCCAAGACGCTGAAGTGCCGCGACAACGTGATCATCCGCCTCTGTGATACCCAGAGCGACATGCTCAAGCCCCTCGCCGCGCCGGAGAACCAGGCCTTCCGCGACCACTTGCTGAGTTGGGCCGGCGTGAGTCGCAATCTGCGGATCTGGGATTATGCGGTTACCTACGCCAGTCCCAACGGCATGCCCTTGCCCACCGCGCACACCTATGGGCCGGACTATCGCTTCTATGCCGCCCACAATGTGGAAGGCGTTTTCACCGAATTGGAATACCCGGTGATCGCCGATCTCCGCGATTTCAAGGTCTGGGTCATGATGAAGACCCTCGAAAATGCCGATGCCGACTACGACTGCCTCACCGATACGTTCCTGAACGGCCATTATGGCGCGGCGAGCAAGCCGATCAAGGCCTACCTGAGGGCGTTGGAAGAGGAAGCCCGCATTCGCCAGAGCACCAGCACCTGCTGGCAGGGTTCACCCATTCGGCTCAGCTACCTCAATCTCGACTTCATGATCCGGGCACACCAATGGTTTGACGACGCCGAACGGGCGGTCACTACCGACGCCCAATTGCTGCGGCGGACGCGCTTCGCGCGGCTGCCGTTGGACCGAGCCACGCTCGCCGTCTACACGAAGCTGATGAGCGATTGGCTGGCCAGGCACGGCGGGGCCGAGAACTTCCCGTTAGACCGCGAGGCCGTCGGCGCGCGGGCCCTCGCCACCTGGTGCGCCGAGATCGATCGCCGGGTGCCCGCGGCCCAGCGAGCCAAAGAGAAGCTCACTGCCGAAGGCGAGATTCGGCGTTTTGCCATGGTGCCGACCACGGTGAACCTGCCGGAGAAGTTCCGCGGTTTGCCCCGCGGCACCGTCTACGACTACACCGCGATGATGACTCGGAACTATGCGGACGTCGTCAAAGTGGTCAAGGACCCCCAGGCCGAAAGCGGAATCACCAATCGCCTGGACCTGACTGCTGCGGATGTGACCAACCCGCAGAGATACGTTCTGCCGATGCCCTGGGGGCTCTATGCGACCGTCGAGCAGAAAGGCATTGGCGGCGCAGCCATCAAGGCGGAAGAAATCCCCGGCCCCGGCTATCACTGGTATCGGTTGGGCACATTCCCGGTGAAGCCCGGCTATTACGTGTACTTTTTCTGGAGCTGGATCATCCAACTCGACGTCGACAACGTCTTCGACCCCGCCAAACCCGACCAGAAGTTCGATGTCTGGGCACGAATCAAGTTCGAGGGACCGCGATTTCCCCATGCCAAGCCGGGGGAGAAGGACGCCATCTGCGTCGAACGGATCATACTGGTGAAGGCGAAGTAGGCCGAGCGCGTCGGCAATCGCCTGCGTGTTCTTCGTGGTGCCGCCGGGCTGCAGCGAAAAGGTCGATCGAGACGATGCGATCCGCGAACGTCGGCTCGGTGAAGCCGGGCATGTCGAACGGGAGCGGACGCTGCGGCGCGGCCCCTCGCCCTGGGCTCAACGGGCCCGACCACGCGACACGCGGCCCCGCGATCGCCACCGCCGACACGAAAAGTGCCCAGCCGAGCATCGAACGGGGCGAAAGTCTCGTTGGATGATCCGTGATTGTTATTTCCAGCACGATCGGAAAGATCGGCGGGCATGAGCCGTCAGGCGGAATGGAGGATGCACTCGACCTTGAGGATGTCCGCCATCCGGCTCAGTTCTTGGGTGTAGTCTCCATACACCATCACGTAGTGGTGCCCGAAGGTTGCCGTTCGCAGATGGAACCCGTCCGGATCCTTGACGCGAATCAACGTCTCGGTGGAGCATCGCTCCGAGGAAAACCCTCTCATCCCCACGACTTCCGCTTTGGTCAGCAGCAACTTCGTGGTCGCAGGATTGAACCGGCCCAGGGTGATCGTCTTCTCCTTGATCTTCGTAAAGTCGATCTTGAAAGATGCGCCCCAGCCTGATTTGCCCGATTTTCCGGCGGGGACGAAGTTTCGGATTTCGAAGGGAAGATCGGGCGTTTCGAATCCCTCCATCTTGAGCGTGGGCACGTTGTGCCCGAACGTGAAGTCGGCCTTGTCTTGGACCGCGTCGTTCACCCAGAAATAAGGGGCATAGAACGGCTTCTCCGGCCCGGGCTGGTAGGGATTGAGATTCCCCATGTAGGCGGATTTGCCCGCAATGGCGCTGAACAGGTTCATCGCCAGCAAGCAGCCGATCTCGCCCTCGCAGGCGGTCGCATACCCTGCACCACTGAGCAGCGAGAAGGACACGCAGGGGGTGATCTGCCAGGCCATGGGCAGTTTGCTGGAGCAGAACTCGATGCAATCGATGCTGTAGGCGTTGCAGTTGTATTTCGCCATCAGCGCGCGGACCGTCTGGTAAAACAGCACGTTGTTCTTGAACAACTCGCGGTCCATGTGCACCGCCTTCGCCTGCTTGAGCAGCCTGTCGCCGAGGCGTTCCACCTCCGCCATGGCGGCTGGATCCTTGAGGATCTTGTCTCGTTCGCCGGTAAGCTCGCTGTAGCTCACCATGGCGGTGCCGATGCCGAACTTGTTCTTCAGGTCGTCGAAGTCCCTGACCGACCCACGCAGGTAGCCGGGGCCTTTCACCGCACCGCCGATGTCCGTGATCAGCAGCATGTTGGTCTGCCGAAACACTTTTCTCGCCCGGAGCAAAGCCATCAGCTTGCTCAGGCCGCCATACGCATACTCGGCGTAACCCTCGGCCCCCATGCTGTCCAAGTAAGCCGCCAAGGTCCGGCCGTGGTGTCCTGCACCCACGATGGGCGTCTTGCACATTTCGTTCAGCGCGGAGGCAAAATAGACTTCGTAATGCGAGCTCAGGTTGTACCCGCGAAGAACATAGAGGTCCGCTTGGTCCATGTCGGCCTCCAGGACGCGTAGGTCCCTCGGCTGAAGCCTGGTGTTCTCTTGAAACTCCAGATACACCGGTTCGAGCATTTTGGCTTCGGGAGGCAAGCTGCTGCGGAATTTCTTCACCGTCTCCGCATACCTCTGCCGCGCGTCGGCCTTTTCGGCATCGGGGCCTAGGGACATCTCGCTGTAACGGCAGGGCCCTTCCCAGAAGGAACTGTGAATCATTGCATAATAGACGAGCTTCACGTTGAGCTTCACCTCGCGGGGATTCCCGCTGCCCGCCGCGCCGGCTGAGATGTCGTTGCAAGCCGCATTCGGGCGGATCTCCGCATTGGCAGCGTTGCCGGCCGCCACCATGCCCGTTAGGCCCAGGCTGGCCCCTTTCAGAAAATCGCGTCGGTTTGTGCTCATGGGATTCTGGTTCCTTGGAAGAGTGAACGTGTTGGGATTGGTGGATTGGGGACGCAACATGTCCCGCACACGTGGCGCCACGTCCCCCGTGTCGCGCCCACGGATGGAATTCGCGTCTTCGTCGCCACTTGACCCGGCGTCGCGACGTGGGTAAGTGACGTAGTCGCCTGGCCGCGATCACCCCCAACGAACGTTTCGCTCGTTGACGGCTGCCCGATGGCGTGCGTCGCAGGACTCGCCAAGCTTCTTTCAAAGCAGGTCCATCTGAACTCGCGCCCAATTCCACTTTCCGTCAAAGATCGGCGGCGACTCGCCTGCTTTCAACCTTGCGATAACTTCGCGGCGAGCAATCCACACTTCCTTCAACGTCACTGGCAAATCCGCGAGTTGGCACTTGCATTGCTGGACGTTGAGGGCGTTGTACACTTTCATCAGCGGATCGCCATCCGTCGCCGCACAGCGGATTTCGACATCGCTGACCGCCCCGTCAAAGCCAACCACGGCCCACAACTCGATGGCTGGCAGGTCGTGAGGCCAGCCGGCAGGACTGCCCGCCCCCAGCACGATCCGCCCCTCCGCCTCCGTGGACTTGAGCATGTTGATTCGAGCCGCCTTCAGTCCGGCCAACTCGATCGCACGGCGGATGGCTCGCTTTACATCTGCACTTTCCGAAAACAGCAAACCAGTTTGATCTTGGTGGAAATCGTCAAAGCGCGCAAAAATGGTTCTCCCGTTCGGGTGTTTGCCGCACCTTTGTTGAACAGGAGAACCAAGGATGGTTCAGTATCAGCCGCCGAGGAATGGCAGCAGTGGGTCGCTTGGCTCGCCGCCGGATTGCACGGTCGAAATCGCTGGCGGTTGTCTGTCATCATCATGGGGATCGTGTTCGCCAGTGGCCGACGAACGGTCACCACGTGGCTCCGTGCCGTCGGAGTGACTGACGACTTTAGTGACTATTATTACTTCCTGCAGCCCCTGGGACGCAAGGCCAAAGAACTGGCCCAGCGACTGCTGGGGTTGTTGCTGGTTCGGCTGAGCGACGGGGACCGCGTCCTGTTCGCCGTGGATCATTCGCCGACCAAACGCTATGGCCCGAAGGTGGAGGGAGCAGGAATCCATCACAATCCGACGCCCGGTCCAGCCGGCCAGAAGTTCGTGTACGGGCACATCTGGGTGTCCACTGCATGATCTCGGCGCGTCGGTATGGTGCCCCAGAGTTGGAGAGATTGCTGGAGACGCAACGCGTCGGCCGCCACCCCGCAATGGGCGGCGAAGGCCCGCACCTTGGGGTTCAGTTCTGGTTCGAACCAATCAGCGCGCTTGACCGCGGCCCGTAGATTGTCGATGACCAACGTCTTGGGCACCCCGCCAAACGCCTGGAAGGCGCTTTCCAACGCCCGCACAAAGTTCTCCGTGGACTGCCGCTCGACCACCACGCTGTACGCCTTCCGGCTGTGGCTGAGCACCACCCGCAGCACGTAACAACGCTGACGACGCCCTTCGCTGCTGACGATCGGCGCTCCCATCCCGAAGTCCACCTGCGCCTCTTCCCCGGGGCCCACCTCCATCCGCCGGAAAGGCAAGGGACCCTCTCCAAAAATGGCGGATTTTCAAGCGCCCATCCCCGGCCCGTTTTGGGCGCCCACTGACAGTTCGTCAACGAGATATCCAACCGATGGTGACTCCACTTTGATTTGCCAATCCCCCAGCGTACGTCAGACGTCAATATGGCACACATCCTCTTCTGCCGCCTGCACGACGAAAGACGTTATGAGTCAGGATCTGCATCTCTCTTTCTCAGCGGTGACCCCATCTAGGCAATTCCCTACTGGCCTTCCGGTTTCGCCGACACGACTTCGCGGCGCAGCACGCCGCCGCCGATCGAACTCAGACGTTCCACCACGAGGTTTCCGTGTACGGTCGCCGCATCTTGGGGACGAATGCGGATCGCGCCGTGGGCCATGTCCGCAGCCACTTTAACCACGGACCGCTTCACCTCTCCAGCCTCGCGCGTCGCGATCCGGATCGCGAGTGGCCGCGCCGGGCCGGGGTTCTCGATGATCAGTTCAGGACCGTATTTCGCCGCTCCGATGCGGGTGGCGGCCTTCTTCGCTATTTGGAGGGTCACGTCGAAGGACCGGTAGTCGCGCCCGCGGTCGTCCAACAGCACCGCGTACTTGAAGCCGCCGACCTTCAGCTCCTCGGTCGTCGCCGCCTCCACTAGAGGCCGGGTCGACCGCAGTTCGGAAAACCGCACGTTATCGCGTGCCTGATCCGCGATGGGGAGGCTGATGACCACCGCGTTCGTTGCACTGCGCAGGTTCAGTTTGTACTGGCCGTTCTTGACTCCCTTGAGGGCCATCTCGATTTTGCGCGCCAGGTGTCCCTGCTGCGCGTACAGCTCGACTGCCTGCGGACCGGCATCCAGCAGCGGAATCCTGGCCATTCCCGGGATGCCGTTCGGCCGCACCTTGCGATCGGCGCCGGAGTAGAAATCGGCACCATCGCCCTTCAATCCCTCCGTGGCCGCGTCGCCGAACACGATCAGCACGCCTCCAAGGAGGAGACTAAGCCCCTGGACGATCTCCCAGAAGGGTGTGCGTGGTTGCCCGTCTAGCACGTAGAACGGTGTATGGTACATGACGGTCCCGGGCAGCAGTCCGCCGACGATGGTCTGGCTCTGATACCGCACGGTGTCGTTGCTGACGAACCTGAAGGTATCGTTGTTGCGGATCTCCAGGTAGCTCGAGTCGTTGGCGGCTTCAGTCCACGGGCAGTTGGGATCCGCGACCAAAATGCGCGGCGGGGACGCGGTATTAAGCACGCTATGCGCCAGCACAGTGTGGCCACGGAAGTCGCTCAGGTCGAACATCGAAATCAACGCTCGCTCGCCCCGTGCGAGCAGTTCGCGCACGCGCGCCAGAACCTGGGTGGGCCGCACCGCTTCCAGGTTAGTGAGCTCGTGGATGATCCAGCGGATACTACTGGCGCCGATCTGGTAGCCGTGCTTCAGATTCAGCACCTGCTGCGTCGCGGATGTCAGCGGATACCGGTAAATCGGCTCGGCAAACAGGGACGCGGAGTTGAGCGCATACAGCGCTTCGAGCGACATCCCGAAGCAGGTTCCCTTGGCTGCCAACTGGTCGTAGGCCAACTCGTAAAACAGACTGTCGAACGGATTGAGAAACTCCTCGAACCAGTTGCCGGTGACATCGACATCGCGGAACGTGTTCGCGTACATCTCGCGGCTCAGTTTCTCCGTCTTGGGGTTGTCGAATCTCCACCAAGCCTGTACGCGGAAGTGCTTCTTCGGATCCAGCAACGAGGGCGGTGAGATCCGGAAGTCGTACTTGACCGTATTTAGACGGGGCGCGTCGCCGCTCTTGTGGGTCGAAGGATGGCCGGCATAAACGCCGTCGGCCCCATTATCCATCCCCCAGAAGCTGGTAATGTCGAACTGTTTCTCAAGGGAAGCCAGATAGTCGTTGTCACTGCATTGGTCCCAGTCGTCCACACGGATCTTGAAACGGATATCGGTGCCGGCGCGCATCGAAGCGAACGGGTAGCGCGCGTCGATGTTGTAGCTGTCCCCGGCATGACCGCTCGGCCGGCGTCTGTCCTGCTCTATACAGTTGCCGTCCACCCACACGCTCGTGTAGGTGATTATCTCGCAGCTCGAATCGAATATCCCGTCGTCCATGGAGCCGGCTCGGACCCAACTGAGGTACAGTTCCAACTCGGTGACCGCCCGCGCGCCCGATTCCGGGCTCCAGACAACCACTCCTTTCTGGAAATCGTTGTACCGGATGTTCGTGCCCGGCCACGTTTTCTCGTCGGAAATGGGGTACCCAAGTTCACCTCGCGGCCCGCCCAGCACCTTTTCATAAAGGTTGCGAATCTCGCCGTGCGTTTCGAGCGCGCCGGTCTGCTGGCTCCAGTAGATCGTGCCGCCCTGGAACCGCGAAAAACGGCCCGGGGTGGCGTGCCCGTTAGCGTCGAGCACCGGCATCTCGTCCGAGATCGGGAAGCCAAGTAGTCCGT
>JAAYYU010000270.1 GCA_012515235.1 Candidatus Anammoximicrobium sp. | reverse complement strand
CGCGGGGCTTCACCAGCCAGTGAACGACCCGGGTCAAGACGTTCTCCACGTGCGGCAACTCGGGGGCGAGGCGAAAGCGGGCGTGGACCGCAAACAGGTCATTCAGCCATTGGTGGCGGTCAACGTAACGGTCGGCCGGGTCCAGGGCGAGACCACGCAACACGGCACGGTCAATGCCCTCGCGCAACGAGCTGGGCAGGGCGCGACACGGCGGGCTGACTTGGCTCGGTGCAGCAAGGGCGTCTTTGGCACGGCTGACGTGGACGGGAAGGCCGGCCTTGCCCCCCAGACCTCCATAGGGCAATTGCTGGGTCAGGAATTCGTAGAAGAGCACGGAGACGGAAAACTGATCCGCAAAGAAACCTACCGGGGTAGCACCCTTGTTTTGTAGCTCGGGGGCCGCGTAGCAGCGGTGTACGCCGTCGCCCTCTTCGCGCCAGGCGGTGGATTCGATGGTCCAAGCGCTGCCGAAGTCGATGAGGACCAAGCGGCTGGGATGATCGGTGATGATGACGTTGGGCGGTTGGATGTCACCGTGGGCGATTTGTTGCCGCTGGTGCAGCTTGCAGACGGCGTTGGCCAAGCCGTGAATCAGTCGAACGGCGTCTCGGGGGGACACGGGTGGCCGCCTTCCCTCGCGAATGTTCTCCAGATACTCGGCCAGGGGGGTGCCCTCGATCCAAGTGAGGACGATATCGACATCGCTGCCCCGCCGTTGCCACTCGACGACCCTCGGCAGAGAGTCGTCTTTGAGCCGCTTGAGAACGCGGAGCTGTTGCTGGGTGGCCGGTCCTCCAGGCCAGACTTGAAAAAGGAAGAAATCACCGCCCGGGCCGGAGCGGGGATCGAATGCCAGATAGCGTTGCCGGAAGGGGCTGCCGACCGGCTCCAGCAGATAGTAGTCCCGCCGGCCAACCCTGCGATGATCCAGATAGGGTCGCGGCCGACCGCGAATGTTGATCGTCTTGCGCCCGTCGTTCGTGTCTTTGTTTGATGTGGACATGGCCGATCCATTGGGGCGGCAGCCGGGGCGGTGCCTGTGCAAGGTGTTAGGCGGTGTGTCGCCAGACACGCTTACATGACACTTCATGCGGAAACTGTACGTAAGTCATTGCGGCGCAAGCAACTCGTTGGCTGGCAGACTGGCTGGCTGGGAGGTAGGTCTGTTGGCCATCGAGAATGCCATTCGCTGGGGTGGTCCGTTGAAGCAAAGCCTCGTCGCCGCGGTGCATGCGGCGCGGGTCCGGTTGGTCAGGGCTCAAGCAGTTTCATCTCCATCCAGATGGGTGCCAGCATCTTGAACTGCTCCAGGAGTTTCTCCATTTCCTCCCAGTCGGCGGCTGTGGTCGGGTAGGCGTTCGTGGGCCGGTCATTGAAGACATTGAAGTCCGGATTGGGCTGTCTCGACATGGCCCGTGCGAACGTCTCGGCATTTTTCAACCAGCCGCGGCTATTAAGGTCGCCGAACGAGGCGGGCAGGGGGCGGTCGCCCCTGCTCATCATTCCCCCGCCCGGGGAACACTTGAACTGCATGTAGCCTTTCTGCAGAAGCGCCGAGTACTTTCTCTGAACCTGGGGATCCTCGGCTATGGTGCGCAGCCGGTTAGCTTCTTCTTCGCGTTTCCTCCTGGCCGCTTCTTCCGTCAGCGTCGCAAGGCGATCTTCGGTTGCCTCGCGGATCCGCCTCGCCTCTTGGGCGCCTAATCGAGCGACGCTTTCAGCTTCTGCCTTCGCCTTCTCCTTGATGGCCTTTTCTTCGGCCTCGCG
>JAAYYU010000269.1 GCA_012515235.1 Candidatus Anammoximicrobium sp. | reverse complement strand
TTCCACTTTTCCACTTTTCCACTTTTCCACTCCTTCCCACACCGTCGCTGCCCTGGCCCCCGTCCTCGCCGCCGGCCCGCACGTCGAGCGTCCCGTCCACGATCCGGCGGCAGCCGAGCGGACTCGCGCCGGCGACCTGGACATCGACGACGTCGGCCGCGAAGCCAAGATGCCGTGGGAGACCGACGGACGGCGCTGGCACACGCTGGACCGCGTCGGTCGCCGCGGCGAGCCGTGCAAGTGGGACGGCCGCATTCTGGGACGCGTCGTGGACCGCATCCACGAACTGGGCGAGTTCAGCGATACCGACTGGAACTCGCGCAGCGTCGTCGAAATCGCCGCCCAGAAGAAATCTGACGGCTGGTTCCTGCACGCCATCACCGGCGAAACGTGGCTGTTGAAGCTCAAGTTCCGCGTCGCTCGCAACGCCTTCCGCCGCGAACAATTGATCGACCGGCTGAACCTGAAAACGCTCAACCAAATGCGGGAGTTGCCCGTGTACGGCAACGAGCCGCGGGTCCGCTGCAAGGCGTCGCGCGGCCCGTGGCAGGAAGTCGAGATTCGAGCCTACTCGCTGGACGAAATCGACACGCCGGCCTTCTGGTCCTTCCTGGAAACGGCCGTCCGCAGCTTCCAGCAATTGACCAAGACGGTGGACGTCGAAGACCTGACGCCGTGGAAAGTCCTCGGCCAGCGCTGGCACCTGATGCGCAAGGGGTTCACGCCCGGCAAGCGCGTGCGGTGGGAATCCCAGGTGCTGGACCAGTTGATCCAACTGCTGACCGACTCAGCCCCCGGCGGCCAATTCGACTGGACCAACAAAGTCCTCGTCCACTACACGCCGTCCGGCCACGGCAAGCCCTGGGCCACGATCTGCACCAAGAAACCCGCTTCGCTGGACCTCTTCCTGACCGGCCCCAAGAACGCCGTCGGCTTTGGCCGCGTCGCGTCGTTGGCCCACGACCGGGACTTGGACGCCAGGCGTTCTGACGACGTCATCCGCCTGTCCTTCCTGACACTCGCCGACCTGCACAAGGGCGACCTTGCCGCCTTCCTCCGCGAACACTTGGCCGCCGCGGCCAAGAGCCACAGCCGCTAATCACCGCGCGCGGTGCACCAAGCAGAGCACCGCGGTGTGGCGGGAACAAAAACGGTCCCGTGGGCGAATCGGCAGCGCCCTTTCCGCTGCGCAGACCGCGATCCGTGCCGGGGGCGTCGTCGGTTTGGGCCGGACGGGCCTACGACGCCACCTGCTCCATCGCGGCTTGCAGCGTCACGATTCCCTTCGAGATATCGCCCACGCGGTCGTCGCCCGCTTCGCGCTCGAAGATATAGTCGCCTTGAAAGTCGGCCTCGGCCAGGATCCGCACAAAGGCGACCCAATCGACCAGGCCGGTTCCGACGATGACTTCTTCGCCCCACTGGCCTTTCACCGTGGGCCGCTTGGCGTCCTTGACGTGGACCTGCTGCACGTGCGGCACGAGCTTGCGCAGTGCTTCGATCGGCTCGTCCATATCGTACAGGATCAGGTTGGCGGGGTCGAAGTTGACGCCCAGGCCGCTGGCGCCGCGGGCCGCCATCTCGTCCAGGAACACCAGCAGCGTGTCCGCCGACTCCTGGCCGGATTCCAGCAACAGCGGCACGCCGATCTCGGAGTACATCTGGGCCAGTGCGGCAACTCGCTGGCTCAACTTGTCGAAATTGGGATCGCTTCGCTCGTGGGGCAGAAAGCCGGCGTGGGTGCTCACGGACTTCAGCCCCATCTGCCGGGCCAGCGCGGCAGCCGCGGCGGCCAATTTCTGGTTTTCTTCCCAATACTCGTCGGGCACGATTCCGCCCGTGCGGCGAATCGTCTCGGGCGTGGTGTAATCTTCGCCGAGGGTTGAGAACATGCCGGAGACGATCGCGATCCCCGATTCGCCCAGGATCTCCTGGACGCCTTCCCAGGTGCCCGGATCGTCGCGGTGCGGCGTCAGGCCGAGCTGTACTTTCTTCAGGCCGAGGGCCTTCACCTTGTCTGCCAGGTCCTGCGGCCCCGTGGCTCGGAGCGACCAACTGCAAACGCCGATCTGATCTGCCGTCTGGATCTTCATGACATCAAGTCTCCGTGAACGATGAACTCCACTGGTTACACTAAGCGGAAGCCCTCCGCAGTTCCCCCCCCCGCCGCCAGTCCGTGCGCGGTGCGGTGGTTGCGCGGCCTTCCTCTGCTGCGGACGATTCTATCCGCTGTGGCGAAGCGTGCAAGCTTTCTTCCGTTGGCTGCTCGACCGGCCGCAGATTTCGCCGCGGGCTTGGAGTTCCGGAATCCGTACGATTCGGACGCGGTCGCAGTCACCCCTGGCCGCACGAACGCGACGCAGGATCTATCTGGGCGCCTCGGTCCTGATGGTCCTGCTGCTGATTGCCCTCGTCCCGGCGGATCGTTCGGCTTCGGACTACGCAACAAATCCCGCCGGCTTGCCCGGCGGATCGTTCGGCTTCGGACTACGCAAAGCCGCCCACGCTTCTCCAAAATCCCGCCGGCTTGCCCGGCGGATTGTTCGGCTTCGGACTACGCAAAGCCGCCCACGCTTCTCCAAAATCCCGCCGGCTTGCCCGGCGGATCGTTCGGCTTCGGACTACGCAAAGCCGCCCACGCTTCTCCAAAATCCCGCCGGCTCGCCCGGCGGATCGTTCGGCTTCGGACTACGCAAAGCCGCCCACGCTTCTCCAAAATCCCGCCGGCTCGCCCGGCGGGATTCTGTGCTGGGGCGCCGCGTCGCTGTAGTGAGAAGCCGAACGAGCCGCCGGGCGAGCCGGCGGGATTCTGTGCTGAGGCGCCGCGTCGCTGTAGTGAGAAGCCGAACGAGCCGCCGGGATTCTGTGCTGGGGCGCGCCGCGTCGCTGTAGTGAAAAGCCGAACGAGCCGCCGGGCGAGCCGGCGGGATTCTGTGCTGGGCGCCGCGTCGCTGTAGTGAGAAGCCGAACGAGCTGCCGGGCGAGCCGGCGGGATTTTGTGCTGGGGCGCCGCGTCGCTGTAGTGAGAAGCCGAACGAGCCGCCGGGCGAGCCGGCGGGATTCTGTGCTGGGGCGCCGAGCGAACGCGTGACGAGTGCTACGCCACTTGCGTCCTCAGCCGCTCGATTTCCTCGATTTCCTTCGCTACGCCGGGCAGCAGGACACGCTTGGCCAGGCACTCGCGGCCGAGGACCAGGTGGGCGAAATCGGCTTGGGTCAGGGCTTGCTCGTAGGCGGCCTTGGCGCGGGCCAGCTCGGAACTGAACCGAATGGTTTCCGCCCGGCCAGAGACGGCGTGCCGGGCGGACTCGGCCTGTTGGAGCGTCTTAGCGGCTTTCTCCAGCTCGCCGGCTGCGGCGCGAGCTGCTTCCTGGCTGCGCCGCAACGCCCTCGGCAACTCGGCGGCCACCGCCGCCTGGCCGATCCGCACGTGCAGCGCGTCCAGCCGCCGCAGGACGCTGCTGGGGTCGTTCAAGTCGACGGGGCTGTCGGCGGCGAACTCCGAGACTTTCCCGGCGTCGGCGCCGATCAGCCGCGTTCGCCACGCGGCCAGTTGCCCCAAGTCGCGCTCCTGGTGGCGTTCGATCTCCACCTGGGCGGACTGGCGGACCGAGGGCATTCGCGCAGCGACCGAGATCCGGCCGTTGGCGGCGTAGCTGTATTCCACTTGGACCCGCGTGCCTTTGGGCAACCCGGACGGCAAGTCCCGCACGACACATTCGCCCAACGCAATGCACTCCTCCGGGCGATGGCTTTCGCCTTCGACCACCGCGACCTTGACACTGCGCTGGTCGTCCTTGGCCGTCACAAAGACGCGCGAGACGCGACACGGCAAGGGAGTGTTCTTCGGGATCACGATCACGTTCTGACGCCGGCGGGTTTTCACGTCCAGTCCCACGATGCCCAGGCTGTGCGAATTGACGTTCATCAAACGGGCGCCCGCCAGCGGCGAAGATCCGCCTTGGTTCATCAGCATCGCCGCGTACAGCGCCGCTCCGTGCGCCACAACCTCGTCGGGCGACAGCGACACGTCCGGTTCCTTGCCGGTCACTCGCCGCAGCATGTCGGTCACCATCGGCATGCGGCTCGATCCGCCCACCAGCAACACGCGATCGACCTGCGTCCAGTCGAGTCCCGCCTCCTTGACCACCAGCGAAGTCGTCGATTCGGTCCGTTCCAACAAATCTCGTGTCAGGTCTTGGAACTGGTCGCGGGTGACCTCGATCTTCATTCTCATCCCGGCGTGAAACACGATCACGGCGGTCCGGCTGCGCTGCGACAGGCTGTGCTTGGCCTCTTGCACGTCCAGCCACAACTGGGCGGCGTCCTGCGGTTCGCTGCGCGGATCGGCGCCGTGCTCACCCAGGAACTGCTCGGCCAAATGATTCACCAGCCGCTCGTCGAAGTCTTTGCCGCCCAGCCGGACGTCGCCGTCGGTGGCCAGCGCCCGGAATTGCGTGCCGGCGATTTCCAAAAGGGTCACGTCGAAGGTGCCGCCGCCCAGGTCGTAAACCAGGACCCGCACGGGGGCCGCGTTTGCGTTTGCTCGCGCGGGATCGAAGAAGCCTTGGTGATACCCGTAGGCCAAGGCCGCCGCCGTCGGCTCGTTGATGATGTCCAGCACTTCCAGGCCCGCCAGGCGGCCGGCGTCCTGGGTGGCTTTGCGGCGCAGTTCATCGAAGAACGCCGGGACGGTGACCACGACCTGACGGATCGGCCCCAAGCGTTTCTCGGCGTCCGTCTTCAGCCGTTCCAGGATCAAGGCGCTCAGCACCTCCGGCGGGACATCCACGCCACGGATCTTGCGGTGATATACGTCGCCGCCGATGTCCCGCTTGAAACACTCGGCATAGGCGTCCGGCTCCAGGGCCGAAGCGCGCACGGCCTGGCGGCCGACGACGACCTCGTTTTGATCGCACAGCACGGCGCTGGGGGTCAGCAATTCGCCTTCGCCGTTTAGTACGGTCACGGGCCGTCCGGCGGCGTCGATGTGAGCGACGACGGAATAGGTCGTGCCCAAGTCGATGCCTACGGGGGGCTGGGAGTTGGAGTCTGGTTGTGGGGACATTCCGGTTGGGTCCAATCATCCAGGCTTTGCCCCGCCAGGTAGGCGCGGGCCAACGTCACAAGTGGTGCATAGTGTAACTCCAGGCCGGCGGCTGCGTCAGCCCCCGACGGCGCGGCCTTCTCCGCATACACGCCCACGACGCGTCCCGCCGCGTTGACCAGCGGACTGCCATAGATGTTCTGGGGAAGCGTTCCCGTCAGGTGCAGCAGCGCCGGCGCGCCGCTGGGCGGAGCGTCCTCCGCGGCGGTCAGCCGAGTCTGCAGGTACACTTCGGTCAGGGACTGCTCGACGCGGGGACGGTCAAAGCGGGTGCGAGGCAGGCCCCGATGCGGGACGCACGCACAGGCCAGCGGAAGCCCGGACTCGATTTCGGCCAGTTCTTGGGGCTCGGCCAGCGGCACTACCGCCGGTCGCTTGCCGTCCAGACGCAAGATGGCCAGTTCCCAGTAGATCCGTTCGCCGGGCGCATCGGCCGTCGCGTTGAACACCTTGTGAACCAGGAACTCCCTCACCGGCAACTCCTGACCGTCGCTCGGCCAGACCGCCTTGACTTGCCAATCCTTGAGCCGTTTGCCCTGCAACTCGGCGGCCAACATGCCGTTGGTCAACAGCGCATCCTCGCGGATTGCGCAGGCCGTGCCGCAGGGAAACGACTTGCTCTTGTCCGGCGTCTCGGCCATCAGCAGGCACACGGCAGGGGCAACC
>JAAYYU010000268.1 GCA_012515235.1 Candidatus Anammoximicrobium sp. | reverse complement strand
TTCCACTTTTCCACTTTTGGACTTTTGGACTTTTGGACTCACCGACCAATGACCACTAACGACCGCCGTGGAACCGTTGTTGCCTGGGGCCTGCTGGTGCTGTTGGTGGCCAATGTTCCGCTGTTTTTGTGCATGCCGTTGACGGACGATGCGGCGATGTTTGATCTGCAAGCTCGGAACCTGCTGGGCGGCGGCGTCTTGTATCGGGATATCGTCGAGCCGAACCTGCCGGGCGTGATCTGGATCCAGGCTGCCGTGCGCGCGACGCTGGGAGAATCGTCGCTGGCCTTGCGAGCCTTGGATCTGCTGTTGTTCACCGCCTGGGCGGTGACCAGCCGTCATTGGCTCGCGGTGTCGGGCGCCACGCGTGCGGCCCAGACGTGGCTGGTGTTGGTGCTGTTTGTCTGTTATTTCTCGTTCAGCGAATGGTGCCATTGTCAGCGTGACGTGTGGCTGCTGACCGTCGGCTTGGCCGCACTGACGCTTCGCCGCCGACAAGCGGAGCGTCTGCGGAGTTGGGCGGAGTCTGGACAAAGGGAGGCCACCGGCTCGGAACCGGAACAACCCGGCCCGGCCGAAGCGCGTGTCGGGCTCGTCTTTGTCGGCTGGGCGCTGTTGGAGGGTTTGTGTTGGGGCGTAGGGGTGTGGCTGAAGCCGATGATCGTCGTGCCCGCCGCGTGTTGCTGGATGCTGAGCGTGCTGTACGTGCGCCAGTGGCGTCGGACGCTGGTCGATTTGGCGGGCTTGGTGTCGGGCGGATTGCTGGCGGGCGGACTGGGCGTCGCCTGGCTGGTGTGGTCGGGTGCGTGGCCCCATTTCCTGGCCACGCTGATCGACTGGAACCCGGCCTATGTGGCCGCAGGACGCGAGCAGTGGACGTTGGCCCGATACGTGGCGATGCAGGTCCGGTTCTTTCCCTGGCAGCTTCTGCACCTGGCGGCCATCCCCCTCGCGCTGACCGCGCTGGTCCGCGGCGCGCGGAGGTGGGGAAAAAGGGAAGGAGTCGAAGAGTCGCGAAGGACGGGGGCGGATCCGTCCGACTCTTCCACTTTTCCACTTTTCCACTCCTTCACTTCCGCCCTCCTCTCCGTCTTCTACCTGGCTTGGCTGGTCCAGTCGTATTTGCTGCAGCATCTGTTCGACTACGTTCATGCGCCGGCTTTGCTGCTGGCGATTGTCGTGGTGGGCGTCGCGGTGGCCGGCAGGTCGGGAAAGTCCGAGCGCCGGGCCAAGCCCGGCCGAGTCTTGCGCCGGTTTGCGGTGGGCGGGTTTGCGGTGTTGGTGGTGCTGACCACGCCCGTGTTGAGCTTTCCGCGACTGGCCTGGTGGCCGGCCTGCATGGCGCACGGCAGCACTGCGCCGGTGCGCGACCGATTGAAGACATTCTCCGTCCCCAGTTGGCAAGACCTGGATCGCGTGGCGGAGTTCTTGCGCGGGCAAGGCATCCGCGACGGGGAACTGACTTGTTACAACAGCAGTCTGGTCCACCTGTACGGAATGATGGGCGTCGAGCCTTCGACGCGTTACGTCTATCTGGAGCAGGTGGTGGCGTACTTTCCGGACCGCCAAGACGAGTTTTTGCGGGCTCTGTCGGACAGCCGGCAGCGGTACGTCGTCACGGACCTGATCGCGAGCGGACTCTCGCCGACGAGCATTGCCCGGTTGTGCGACGAGGGCTTGCTGGAAAAACCGCCCCGGTTCCCGTCCCGGCTGCGGGACGTGTTCCCGTGGTCGCAGCCGGCCGTGTTCCGCGCGGGGCCGTATTTGGTACATCAGGTCGAGCGGCGACTGGGCCGGCTGGAAGGACCTCGCAGGGCGACGTAGGCCGCTGCCGTTTTCCGAATGATGCCAAGACAAGAGACCGTGGGTTAGTCTCGTTCGACAAATGACTGTCCAGTGTTTATTGCTGATCGTCCCGCGGAGTGTGATGGCTACTTTGACGAGGCGGCAGTTGTTTCTGGAACGATGCTTGGAATGTTGAACGCTGAAACGCGAATGATGAACCTTCGTCCTGTTACGATGGCTGAGTACTGACAATGGACCACGGCGTAATGACCAATCACGAATGCCGGATGAGATCTGACCAATGACATCTGGCATCCCGAGCCCACCCACCGCCAAACCGGACATGGCGATCACAGACCGTCGCTGGGCCATCCTGGCTTGGGGACTGTTTGCGCTGCTCTTGGTCACCAACGTTCCGCTGTTCTTGTGCATGCCCTTGAACGACGATGCGGCCTTATACGACCTCCAGGCTGCGAATTTGTTGCAGGGCGGGGTCTTGTACCGCGACATCTTCGAGGCCAACCTGCCGGGCATCGTCTGGCTGCAGGCCGCCGTCCGATCCCTCCTGGGGTCCAGTTCCGTGGCCCTACGGGCAGCGGATCTTGTCTTCGTAGCCGCGGCCATTTGGCTTCTGGCGCGTTGGCTCAAATCTGGCGGAGTCAGTTCGGCCGGATTGGCAATCGCGACCTTCGCTTGGGTTCTGTACTATTTCTCGACCACCGAATGGTGCCATTGTCAGCGGGACGTGTGGCTGGTGGTGCCCGGCCTGGCAGGGCTCACGCTCCGCCGCCGCCGGCTGGAGTATCTGTGCTCGTCCAGAAGGACATTCACGGAAACCGGCAGAACCAACGAGACGATGCCCGGCTCCCTTCGCGGGCGCGTCGGGCCGGCGTTTGGCGCAGCGGAGGCTGGGGTTGCTGGGGTCGGTTGGTCGGCCTTCTGCGAAGGGATGTGCTGGGGCGCAGGCGTCTGGCTCAAACCCATGATCGTCGTCCCCGCAGCACTCTGCTGGATCTTCAGCGCGTTCTTGGTGCGTCATTGGCGGAAGGCGGCAGCGGATTTTGTCGGCCTGGTCTCCGGGGCGCTCTTTGTTGGCGGGATCGGAGTAGCTTGGTTGGTCTGGTCCGGCGCGTGGCCTTCTTTCCTCCAGACGCTGATCGAGTGGAACCCTCGCTACGTCGCTGCGGGACGCGAGCACTGGACGGCGATCCGGTACCTGGCCATGCAGTACCGGTTCTTTCCTTGGCAGTTGATCCACCTGGCCGCCGTGCCCGCGGCCCTCATCACGGTGGGCCGAGGTGTCGAGCAATGGTGGAAGAGTCGAAAAGACAAAGAGTCGAAAAGGGAAGAAGCCGAAACGTGCGAGAGTGCCATCGTCGAAGAGTCAGGAGGCCAGAGTGGCGAGCCTTCGGCGTCTTCGACTTCTCGGATTTGGGATTCTTCGACCTTTCGACCTTCCGGCTTTTCAAGTTCTTCCCTGCTGGCCACGTTCTACCTGGGCTGGCTAGTCCAGTCCTACGCCCTACAGCATTTGTTCGACTACGTGCATGCGGCCGAGGTTCTGTTGGCGATCGGGGTCCTGGCGGGCGTACGTCCAGGGCGAGGTTGGCGGTTGGCCGTCGCAGGTTTTCTTGCGCTGGCTGTGGTGACTTCACCCGCCGTGCGATTAGAACGGCTGTCATGCTGGCGGGAGTGCCTGGTGCATGGAACGAGCGCCGAACGCTACGATCGACTGCGGTTGCTTCCCATGACCGAGTGGCAGGACTTGGAGCGAGTCCGGAAGTACGTGAGCGGATTGGGATCGCGAAACGGAGAGCTGACGTGCTTTCACAACGGGCTGGTACACCTGTATTGCCAGCTGGGATTCCGTCCCTCAACCCGCTACGTGTTCCTGGAGTCGTTGTCGGTCTATTACCCAGACCGCCACGATGTTTTCCTACAGGCCCTGTCCGTAAGCCCCCAACGCTACGTGGTTTCCGACCTCCGCGCGCTGGGAGTCACGATGGACGACGTGGACTTCTGTCCGGAGGGGGCTCTTGCTACGCCAGCTCGCTTCCCTTGGCCGCTACGCCGTGCCTTTCCCTGGTCTCAACCGGTGGTCTTCCGCGCCGGCCAGTACCTGGTGCATCGCGTGGAAGGTCCCCTGGGCACGCTCGAACGCCAGGCCGGTTGGCCGACGGGTAACGAGCCGAGCGAAGGCGAGCAGCCACGTGCGAACGACGGTACGAAGCAAGGGAGGGAGACATCAACCCCATGACCAGACACCGACCCCACTTCGTGGCGGGTTTGCTGTTGGCGATCGCCGTCAGCGTCTGCTTCTGGCGTTGGACGACGCATCCCGCCGATGTGCTGGTTGGCCCTCAACGCAACGGCCAGAACGATCTTACCAGCAATGTCTTGGCGTTTCGCGGGTCCCTGTCCGGCCTCCTGAGCGAAGGCAGCCAAGCGATCCTGTGGAACCCGTCTTCCCTGGCCGGGGTGCCCTGGCTGGGCAATCCGCAGGCCGCCATGTTCTATCCGCCGAACTGGATTTACGCCTTCGTGGACAGCCGATTGGCGGTCAGCTGGCTGATGGTCGGCCATCACTGGCTGGCGGGCTTGGGGACCTGTCTGCTGTGCCGCCGGTACGGTTTGGCTTGGTCCGCCGCCGTGTTTGCCGGAATGGCATTCATGGCGGCGCCGTATTACGTGGCTCAGACGGGCGAGGGCCATTACAACCAGGTCTGTCTGATCGCCTGGATCCCGTGGGCGTTTCTGGGCGTCGAACGGCTGCGCGCCGGCCAGCGTGGCGGCGTCGTGGGGACGGCCTTGGTTTTGACGGCGGCGTTTTTCTGCGGGCATGTCCAGGAACTGTTCTACCTCGTGTTGCTGCTGACCGGTTATCTGGCCGTCGACGTGTTCCGGGGGTTGAGAAGGCGGACGCGGCCGAAAACGGAAACAGGGACCGCGCCAGACCGTGCTGCGGCCTGTGAGCCGGCTCAGGCGGTTACAGAGCCGGTTCTCTTGTCCCGCGAGGCTGCGGGCACCGCAGAAGGCTTGCCCGCGATGCGGATCATCGTGTGCTGGCTTGCCGTCGGCCTGGCCGTGGCTGGATTGAGCGCGATCGAACTGCTGCCGAACTGGATGTACAGCCGCCAGTCGGTGCGGATGGGCGGTCTGACGCTGGAGCACATCCGCCCGATGTGTCTCCAGCCGCTGAGCCTGCTGCAAATGCTGGATCCGTTCGTCGCGGGAGGGCCGGCCGATTATCGAGGTCCGGGCGAGTTTTATTGGGAGACCGTGTGCTGTTTCGGCGTGGTGCCGCTCGTGTTTGCCGTCGCGGGAGTGTGCTGTGGCTTCCGCCGCTATCCGGTCGGCCGTTTTGGCGCGCTCTGGCTGGCGGCGATGCTGTTCGCCTTTGGCGACCGGACCCCCTGGTTCCCGCTGCTGTATCATGGGGTGCCCGGCGTGTCGTTGTTCCGCGCTCCGGCGCGGGCGTTGTTCTTCTGCTCTTTCTTCACCGCGGTGTTGGCCGGCGTGGGTTTCGATTCGTTTCTAACGCTGGCCGAGGCGTCACAGATCCGGTGTCGCCGGTCGCTAGCGGCCGTTGCCGGCTTGGCGCTGGTCATGGCTGCCGGTCTGTGGTTCTGGCAGGCTGGTGGACAGGCGGGTGGCGGCGCGGCGGCGGCGGGCGGTCCCACCGGTTCCTGGTCCGATGCGTTGCGCGTGCTGCATGCACCCCGCGTTCTGCTCTGGACGTTGGGCGGGCTGGGGGCACTGTGGCTACTGACGCTCCGCGGCCGTTGGCGTACGGGAGCCATCGCTTTCGGCCTGGCGATCTGCGGCGGCGAGTTGGCCTGGCATGCCGGGCATGTTCTGCAGACCGTTCCCCAAGAGTTCATTCGCCGCGAGAATCCCATCGTCGCCACGATCCAAACGGAGTTGGGGCTGCAACGCGTGCTGGCGGCGCAGCGGCTGATCAGCGACCGGGAGGCCTGGCAGGCGGGCATCCAGAAAGTGCAGGGCTACGAGCCGGTGCCGCTGGCGCGCTTTGCGATTTACGCCGCCGCCGTTGCGCCGGGGCAGGATGCCGCCTTGGGTTTCAAAGATCTGGACATGGGCGCCGCGCGTAAGCCGCTGTTGGACCTGCTGGGCGTCCGTTACGCCGTGCTGGAAGGCCAGCTGAGGCACGAGGTGCCGGGCTGGAAGTTGCGGCGGACCGGCCAGTTGGCAGAGGAATTCACTCCGCGTGGCAGTCAGGTCCAGTACCGCCCGTACGCCATCTACGAGAACGTGTCGCCTTTGCCCCGCGCGTTTGTGATCGGCAGCGCCACCGCGTTGTCGCGGATGCGGGACGGCATCGCCGCGCTCAGCCGCCTGGACCCTCGGCAACAGGTTTTGGTGGAACGCGACATCCTGCCTGCGGGTCACCTGCAAGCGTTTCAGTCCGCCCGGATCGTCGGCTACGCGCCGGCACAGGTCACGATCGAGGCCGAATTGAATGCCCCAGGCTATTTGGTGCTGACGGACACTTACTATCCCGGCTGGACGGCCACGGTCGATGGGCGCCCGGCGCCGGTCGTGCCCGCCAACATTCTCTTTCGCGCCGTTGCCTTGCCGCCGGGACGGCATGTCGTCCAGTTTCAATACGCAACGCCCGGAGCAAAGGCGGGTGCGTTCACCACGCTGATGACTTTGCTGCTGATACTGATGGCCGTGCGAAACAATCGCCAGAGGCGCGCAGTTCCGGAAGCAGCGAAAGAACGATTCTCGTGAGGCGTCCCACGCGTCCTCACGAATCCGCAGTGATCCCCAGCGTTCGCCGAGCGGGTTCCAGTCCGGGCAACCCAGCCGCATCGCAACACGGGTGGCAACGTCGTCGGTTGAATACGGCACCGTCGGATGGACCACACGTAGGGTGGGCCAAAGCGGACCATTTTGTCAGCGTCAGAACCGCCGAGGACATCAACGTCCGGCAAAAAGCGCGCACCGCCCCAAAGCAGCGCCGGCCCACCAGGACACGGCCACCATGCGCAACCCAGCCGCATCGCAACACGGATCGCGTCGTCGGTTGAATACGGCGCCCGTCGGATGGACCACACGTAGGGTGGGCCAAAGCGGACCACCCGGTTGACGTTGAAACCGGCGAGGAAATCAACGTCGGTCAAGAAGCACGCACCGCCCCACAGCAGCGCCGGCCCACCGGGAGACGGCCACCATGCGCAACCCAGCCGCATCGCAACACGGATCGCGGCGTCGTTGGTCGAATGCGGCACCCGCGGGATGGAGGCGCCGTTCCGGTGGGCCGCCGCTGCGCGATAACCGATGCCGGCTCGGCGGTGGTGGCCGCGTCCGGCGCGGTGCGGGCCGCGTTGGTGATGGTCCGCTCTGACCCACCCTACGAACGCAAACCGCCGAGGACATCAACGTCCGGCAAAAAGCACGAGCAACACGGATCGCGGCGTCGTTGGTCGAATGCGGCATCCGTGGGATGGAGGCGCCGTTCCGGTGGGCCGGCGGAGTTCGGTTTTGGCAACCACGGCGCGCTAACCTTCGGCGACACACGCAACGTTGCGTCATCTTCCAGAAACAGGGGAAGGGGTCTTCCACGGCACTTGCTTCCATTCCGGGCCGGTTCCCGTCGGAATGTTGTTCGAAAACCTTGAACTCGGTGCGGCGTCCAACTAGTGTGCAAGTTGAGATCGGCGAACGAATCACCGTCGCACGAGTGGCCGAGGGCGACTCCGCGGGCCGAGAATCGCGCATCGGCGCGTGCGGATCGCTGTGCAGCCTTCTGGCAGTCTCTGTTTCGCCGGTTGCTCGCAGCCGGTTGGCAGTTTTCAAGATGGACCAGGCCCCATGTCTTCCGTGTCCGATCGCGTTGACCCGAACGTTCCGCCGGTGGCTCCCGCCGAGCCGCGGGGCAAGCTTGTTCTGCTGGCGGCCGTGCTGGTCGCAGCCGCGCTGATCTCGTACGCGAACAGTTTCACCGCGCCGTTCATCTTTGACGATCAGAACTGGATCGTCCATTATCGCCAGCTTGAGAATCTTCCGGAGGATTTGAGAAAACTGCGGGTGGCGAACCGGCCGCTGATTCATCTGTCTGTCGCGTTAAACTACGCCCTCGCAGGACTCGACGTTCGCGGTTACCACCTCTTGAATCTGGCCGTACACATCATGGCCGGACTGACGCTGTTCGGGATCGTCCGCTGGACGGTCCAAATCTGGAACCAGCGCCGCGCACAGGATTATCCGGCGACCAGCATCAGCTTCGCAGTCGCCCTGTTGTGGCTTGTGCATCCGCTGCACACGGGCAGCGTCACGTACCTGATCCAGCGCTGCGAGTCGATGATGGGAATGTTCTTCTTGTTGTGTCTGTACTGCGTGATCCGCGGTTCTCAGGCCCGCCGCGGCCGGCCGTGGTATGTGGCGAGCGTCGTGGCGTGCGTGTTGGGCCTGGGCTGCAAGGAGGTGATGGTGACCGCGCCGCCCGTCGTGCTGCTGTACGACCGCGTGTTTCTGTGCGATTCCTGGCGCGAGGTCTTCCGGCGGCGCGGCTGGGTTCACGGCCTGCTGTGGGGCGCCGTGCTGGTGTTCGTGGCGATCCTGCTGCCGAAAATCCTGGGTGGAGCCGGGGGCACGGTGGGCTTTGCCTACCAGGCGTTGAGTCCCCTGGAGTATCTCCGGTCTCAGCCCGGTGTCATCTTGCACTACCTGCGGCTTGCGTTCTGGCCCCGGTCGTTGTGCCTGGACTATCTCTGGCCCCCGGCGACCTTACCGGCCGAGATCTATCCGCCGGCAGCCGTGATTGTCGGTTTGCTAATCGGCAGCCTGGTTGCCCTTCGCTACCGCCCTTGGCTGGGCTTTCTGGGGTTGGCGTTTTTCCTAATCCTGGCACCTACGTCCAGCATGATGCCCATCGCGGATCTGGCGTTTGAGCACCGGATGTACCTGCCGCTGGCGTCCGTTGTCGTGCTGCTGGTCTTGGCCCTGTACAGCGTGACGCGGCGGTTTTTGCGCGATCCCGCGGGGCGGCGATTGGCCCAAGTTGGCACATTGGTCGTGGCGGCCACGGCGCTGGCGGCCTTGACCTGCGAGCGCAATGCGGACTATGGCGATCCTGTGCGAATTTGGAGCAAGGTATTGGAGATCAGTCCGCACAACTGGCGGGCCCATAGTGCCTTGGCCGAGGCCTACCGCCAACGCGGGGACGTTGAGCGGGAGCGGCACCATTACGAGCAAGCGCTGGCGGCCAAACCGGACCACGAGCGCCTGCACGTTTCGATGGCCGCTTGCCTGGCTCGAGCGGACGATCTGGACGGCGCGGAGTTCCACTATCGGCGGGCGGTGGAGTTGAAACCGGATTATGTGCAGGCCCTGTTGGACGGTGCATCGCTGTTCCAACGCAGGCAAAAGTGGGACCAGGCAATGCAAGCCTACCGGCGGGTTCTGCAGGTCCGGCCGGACCATGCCGACGCTCAGCGGAATCTGGCCTTTGTGCTGTGGCGCACGGGCCGGATTCGCGAAGCCGTCCCGGCTTATCGGCGCCTGCTGGAGTTGCGACCCGAGATGGCCGGTATCAAGGCCCATCTGGCCAAGATCCTGGCTACCAGCGACGACGCGGCGCTCCGCAACGGAGCGGAGGCTCTGCAACTGGCCGAAGAGGCCCGCCGGGCGCTGGGAGAAACCGACTACCGAGTCCTCGACGCCCTGGGCGCCGCATACGCGGCGTTGGGCAGGTACGACGATGCGTGCCGTGCGGTGTCCAAGTCCCTGGAACTGGCCCGATCCAGCGGTAAAGAAGAAAAATGCGAGGAACTGAAGTCCCGACTGGAACTGTACCAGAGCCGCAAGCCGTACCGCAGCACCCCGACCCAGCCGGCTGCTATTGCCCTTCCAAGCGATGTGGATTAAGGAGTCGCAGGCCCGTGTGTGTACCGGACAAGAACCTGGTGGTCATCCCGGCCTACAACGAGCAGGCTTCGCTGCCGGGGACGATTGCTGCGCTGCAGAGCCTGCCGGATTCGTTTGAACTGCTGGTGGTCAACGACGGCTCGACCGACGATACGTCGCGGCTGGCACGCGAGTTGGCCGGCGGTTCGCGTCTGCCCTTGCACGTTGTCGATTTGCCGCTGAACGGCGGCATCGGCGTGGCGGTCCAGACCGGCTATCTGTTCGCGGCTCAAGCCGGCCGGTTCCGGTACGTGATTCAATTCGACGCCGACGGGCAGCACGACGCGCAGGCCATTCTGACGCTGGTCGAAGCCTGCGAAGACCGGCATTTGGACTTGTGTCTGGGCTCGCGATTCTTGGATGCCAGACCCGGCGTCTTTCGGTCGACCGCGTTTCGCCGAGCGGGAATTCGCTTCCTGGCCTGGTTGATCGGCGTTCTGGGCAGGACGCATGTGACCGATCCGACCAGCGGTTTTCGCTGTGCCGGTCCGCGTGCTTGGCGCGATTTCGCACAGCGGTACCCGGACGACTATCCGGAGCCGGAATCGTTGTACTGGTGCATCCGAAACCGCTTGCGAGTCGGTGAAGTTCCCGTGAGGATGTTTGAGCGAGTCGGGGGACGATCGTCGATTCGTTCGTTACGTTCGTTGTATTACATGGTCAAGGTCACCTTAGCGATCGCGGTCGACCTATTGCGCCCAAAGGAGGCGTCCCAGCCATGACCGCCGAACGGCTGATGTTGATTGGTGGTGTGAGCGCGTTCCTGCTCACTGTCTACTGGGTCCGCAGTCGCCGACTGCGGGAGCGGTACGCCATTGGCTGGCTGACGCTGGCAACGGCACTCTTGTTGTGCGGCGTGTTCCCCAACGCCATCATGCGAGTCGCCGAAGCAGCGCATTTGAGTTACGCCTCGGCCGTGCTGTTTGCGGCCTTGACGGCAATCTATTGCTTTGCCTTTCTGGTCACGGTGTCGCTCACGCGGCAGTACCGTCAGAGCACGCGATTGCTGCAGGAATTGGCGCTGCTAAAACACCGGCTGTCGGAGTTGGAGAACCCGCAAGCCGCGGATGTGCATGAGGATCCGAAAACGACAGAGCGGGCTTGATTGCCGCGAAAAAGTCAGCCGTCGACGTCTCGTCCAAGAGCTTCCTATCTGCGTGGGGTGCGATCCCGCAGGGAAACCTCGAAAGCTTGGGCTATCCATCGGCATTCTCGGAACGCTCTCATCACTCGCCTTGCTGCCTCGCGTACTTCTCACGATCCGATGGCTCGACAGAATGTGGCCGTTCCGGCATCCTCGAGGTAGCGTTCTCTGGCAGCACGCTGAGCCTGCGAAGTCCATTCCCCGGCCTGATCGCCACGCGAAATCGCGTCCAACGTTCGTTCAAACTCAGCTAAGTCATCTTCATCGATGCGCCAACCGCATCCGAATCGCTCAATGGCTTCAGCGACATTCGAACCGCGGGGTCCGATGTAGAGGAGCGGTTTCCCCTGCGTCAAGTAGCCGTGAATTTTGCTCGGCGACATCAAACCCAGGCTCCGTTTCTGAAGTGTAACCAACCCGATATCGGCCTGTTCAATTAGAGAGCGGACCAATTCGCGGCGAATATAGGGATGCAGCACAACGCTCGCCAGACGCTCCAAATCTTGAAAATGTTCGAGTTCGTGCCATTTCTCGCCACCCCCAACAAAAGCAAAGCAGAAGTCACGTTGTCCGGGATGTTGGTGCAGGAACCGCAATACAAGGCTTAGATCGTGTCCCCAACTGTAGTTGCCGGTGTAGAGTATGATGAAACGGAACCGCCGACGCGTCTCGCGAAGCAGTTTCAGCAAATCGTGCAACTCCCTCTCGGACTCGGTGCTGTCGAAGTCGACGTCCCAATTCGGTACCACATGGACCATCTTCGCCCCGTGAGACCTGGAAATGTGGGCCATGGCTTCGTCTAACACGAGCGCTGCATGCACACGGCTCGTCGCCCAACCCTGCAAACGCAGGAGCGCGCGATACGTCCAAGAGTTCCAACGGAGAATCCCTACCGCAGCGAGGATTTCGGGGTACACGTCTTGACTCCAGAGCAGTAACCTTGCCTTGCGCAATGACAGTGCGTTCCGGATGAGAAACGGCACGTGCATGTACGGCGGCGTCGTCATCACAATCACCACATCAGGCAGTCGGTGGGTGAACGCGAATAGGGACAGACTAGCTAAGTACGTGCCCCACGATAATAGCCGCCCCCACAAACCTCTCGGCTGACGAGGAAACGTCGTCAAACGACGAACCCGACCGGTTGAGCGTTCCGTCGGCTCACAGTAGCTTCCGTTGTAGGCGGCGTTTCCCGACAACACGGTGACTTCGTGACCCGCACGCTGAAGAGCGGTGGCAGCGCTCTCCATGAGCACACCGGTCGGAGAGGCACCGCCCCCGTGGTAAAGGTTTGCCAGCCAGACGGTGACCGCTTTGCTTGCCAACGACTGCTCCTTCGTCCGGACGATCAGAGTTCAAGGCGGCCGGTGCATCGACATTAACGCCGAACGGCACACATCTCATCCAGGATTTGGTCCAGGGTCTTTGTTACGGCCCACCCCGGATAATGGGAACGAAACTTGCGCGTATCGGAAATGTAGCAGATGTGATCGCCGAGACGCGGCTCCGGAACATACTCCGTCGATAAGCGTTCGCCTAGTCGCTGCTGCACTTGGTCGATCGCTTCCAGCACGGAGACGCTGTTGTTTCGACCGCCACCAAGGTTGTAGACCTCCGCGGGGCGAGGCGCTTCATAGAACGCTTCGATGGCCCGGCACACATCGAATGAATGAAGATTGTCACGCACCTGTTTTCCAAGATACCCGTAAATCCGATAAGTCCGCCCGATTCGGGCACAACGCACAACGTACGCCAGGAATCCGTGCAATTCCGCGGCTGAATGTCCTGCTCCGGTAAGGCAGCCGCCGCGAAAACATACCGTCTTCATCTGGAAGTAACGACCGTACTCTTGTACCAAAAGGTCGGCAGCTGCCTTGCTCACACCGAACAAACTGTGCAAAGCCCCATCTATCCGCATCGACTCGTCGATACCCTCGTAGTGCTCGGGACGCACGTAGTCCCATCGCGTCGCTAATTCCTTGAGCGGCAGATCGTTTGGTGCGTCACCATAAACTTTGTTGGTGCTAAGGAAGCAAAACACCGCGTCCCGCGCGTGCCACCGGGTCGCCTCCAGAACGTTCAGAGTTCCTTCCGCGTTCACCTCGAAATCGTCGAATGGACGCCTCGCTGCCAAATCATGACTCGGCTGTGCGGCACAGTGAGCAATTAGGTCGGGCTTTATCTCGGAAACAATCGTCGGAATAGCCTGACGATCACGCACGTCAACGGAGTGATGCACGTAGCTTCGAGTTGACGCCTTCAGGCGATGCAGGTTCCAGGAAGTGTCGCCGTCAGAGCCAAAGAAGTCGGCTCGCAAATTATTGTCGACTCCGTGTACCTGCCAGCCTCGCTCGTCGAAAAAAGCGGCGCATGCCGATCCTACGAGCCCGCTACTGCCGGTGACAAGCAGTACGCTCATGATTTTTCATCCCTACGGCAGGGTGGAAAGAATGACGAACTCTTGCGGTCCACTTCGTTCGTGGACTGGAGCACGAGCGTCCAATGGTCCATGTGCCCCAATTACGTATCCTACTTCCAGCACCGGCGAAGGCAACAGTCTTGCAAAAGAAATGGAATGTTGGATTTCCAGGTTCCTCGAAGAACGAAACCAAGGCGATGTCGCCAGCGTGCGCGATCAGCTCAGCAGCACTTGTGGTCCCCCGTGCCTGGCAATTTCAGCCGTTTTGCTCGCGACGATGATTGCGAAGGCTGGTCGTCGACCAATCAGGTTATCGAACACGCACCGGGGAACGGACAACAAGGCTGCACCGAGTGTGAGCAGCCGTTTCAGAGACGCCAATCTAGCCCCCGAACGCCCATAGGCCATCGAAGTTGCGCCTCCGGCAGCAAGCGTCAGTCCAACCGCCCCCGCACAGTTGGGGAGGGAGTCGGGAACGAGCTTGATTTCCGTGAATCCCGCCTCGGTGAACAACGACTCAATGCCAAGTCGGCTCGGCAGCGAGACATGGGCCCGTGCCAGACGGCCACCACAGGCAACCCGGCCGCATCGCAACACGGATCGCGGCGTCGTCGGTCGAATGCGGCACCCGCGGGATGCAGCACACGTAGGGTGGGCCAAAGCGGACCATTTTGTCAGCGCCAGAACCGCCGAGGACATCAACGTCCGGCAAAAAGCACGCAGCACCCCAAAGCAGCGGCGGCCCACCGGGAGACGGCCACCACGGGCAACCCGGCCGCATCGCAACACGGATCGCGGCGTCGTCGGTTGAATGCGGCACCCGCGGGATGGAGACGCTGTTCCGGTGGGC
>JAAYYU010000267.1 GCA_012515235.1 Candidatus Anammoximicrobium sp. | reverse complement strand
GGCCAAGCCCAACGCCGGGTTCTTTGCGTCGAGCCTCCCAACCTACTTCTGGCTCGCTTCACCCTTCTGGATGACGCTCTTCTGCACCGCCTCGCCCTTCTGCACAACCACCGGAGCGCTGGTCGTCACGGGAACGCAGCAGTCGACCGGAGCACACGTGGTCGCCGGGCGGCAGAGCACAATACGCGGGCGGCAGACGACTCGCGGGCCGCAAGTCGTCGCCGGAGCGCTGGTGGTGACGGGCGAACAGGTGGTCTTCGGGGCACAGGTGGTCGCCGGAGCGCACGTGGTCGTGGGAGCACAGGTGGTCATGGGAGCGCGCCAGACGCGAACCCTTGGACCACAGGTCGTCGCCGGAGCGCACGTGGTAGCCGGCGCACACGTCGTCTTGGGTGCACAGGTTGTCATCGGTGCACAGGTTGTCATCGGAGCGCAGGTTGTCATCGGAGCGCACGTTGTCATGGGTGCACACGTTGTCGGGGGCGCACACGTTGTGGACGCGTAGCCGTGCCCCGCCAATGCCTGCCCGCCGACCAGTACAACTACGGCCAAGGCGACGAGAACAAGAATGAGTCGATACATCATGTTGATCTAACCTCCTACAAAACTGAGTTACGGTGATACTACGGGTTGCAGAACCCAACTCTTTCTTCGTCTCGGTACGCCCAAGTGCGTGCCGCGACTCCGCTGCCAACGAGGCGCCGTTGGTCGCACCAACCGACCGCCACCGTCAAGCCGCCTCACGCCTTCAGGCCGTGGGGGAGGAGATGCGGACATAACATACCCCCCCAGGCACTGCTGGCAATCGCTGTGCCCAAGCGGATATTATGATCGAATTGCGCCCCAAGTGCTTGCTGCTGAAGAAATTGCAACTTGTGACCTAGTGTTTGGATTCGCGATGATTCCGTTGCAGCTTGCATGTGTATCAGGCAATCGCAGTTGCAAGTAGCATTGGCTTTCGCGGTGGCGGGCGGGTGTTGGGGCAAGTGCGATGAGCCGAGCGCCGAACGCGAGTGTCGAAGGCAGGTCCGGTGTCAAAGGCTGGTGCCATCCGTGAAACGGGTTGGGATGCTTCTCGGACGTGCGGACGCTGGCTGACACGCGAGTGCGAGACCTTCGGCCCATGCCGCGCCGACGATTGCAGCGGAAGGCTCTTCACTGGAAAGAAGGGCGAAACGCTGCAGCATCGCGTTGGCATCCTGATCCACCAGGGTGATGTCTAGTCAGGCCGAGTCGCCGAGCGGCACCAGTTGTACTTGGCCGGGAAACCGTCGCGGGATTCAAGACCTGAGCGTCTTCGTAACGCGACTTCGAACCATGCCGACCGTTGCGAAATGCCGCGCACCTCAGCGGGGCAAGGAAAGCGCCCGCCGCGCAAAGAGCATCCCCGCCCCGGCGTCTGCGCGACGACGGGGCGGGGATGCATGATGCTTGGCCACTGGCCGCAGGACTAGACCTTCAACTCGGCATGAGCCACCCACAGGTCGTGCAGATTGCAGTACGACAGAACGAACACGTGCTGTGCCTTGCCCTCCGCCGGCAACTTGATCTCGTGACTCGAAATGGGCTCGTCCTTCCAAGAGAACGTCTTGGCACCCAGAACTTCGCCGCACCCGGCCACCACCGTGTGGCGGACGATATAGTGCTCCTCGGACATGCCGTGCTTGTTCTGCAGTTTCACGACCATTTTGTCGCCCGATTTCTCGGCTGCGATCAACGGAATGTGGCTGCCTTCCTTGCCCTTCCACACGCCGGGGCGTTCCTTGGTGTAGAGGATGTTCTCCGGAAGCTTGCCCAACACGCCAGCCGCACACTCGATATCCGCGGCCAATGTGCCCGGACCGGTCTCGGCAAACAACGGAATCAACGCGGCGCCGGCCGGAGTGGCAGCCAGCAGCTTCAAGAATTCGCGACGTTCACTCATCGTATCCCCTTTGCTCAAAAACGTGAAGAACGGAACTGTACCGGACGCGCAGCAACGGTGACCGAAATAACATCCCGGTTTTTGCGGAGTAGGGGGTCAGGCTTACAGATCTCCATTTTTGCGGTCGCAGGTCTGACACTTGGAAAACGGCTGCCCCGCGAAAACTGAAATCGATAAGCCTGACCCCAGCCGGTGGAACAAGTCGCCAAGTTGTTTCGGCACGCGTGGCTATTGGAACTCGAAACCTTATAGTCGCTGCGACAGGATAAGGCAAGACTCCAGAGCGGGCAATCGATGTCCAACGCCAAGGTGTGATCTTGGTCGGCCAAGATCAGGTGGAGTCTTTGCTGGCCGTCCTTGCGTTTCTGGCGACGGCTCACGTACGATAGAGCATGGCGGCAACACCGACGGACCTGCCAGCCGACGCGTTTTCGGAAATGCCTAGAAGACATTCGGAGCAGGATAAATCATGACGAGACCCTTCCGCTTTTTCGTGCGCGGTCTTGCACGCCGCGCGTTTCCGGCCCTCGGGTCCGCTGCCGCGGTGCTGCTGACCGTCTGGACGACGATGTCCGCCACGTGGAGTGCCGAACCGATCGAGGTCGAATCGGTGCTGCTGACGCCGATCCAGGAAGTGGAAGTCCCGGCCCAGGAGGCGGGGACCCTGAAGCGACTGGCGGTCGCCGAAGGGGCAATGGTCAAGGCCGGAGACCTGTTGGCCCAAATCGACGATACCGACGCCCAACTGGAGAAGACCCGCGCCGAGATCGAATTAGACAACGCGCGACGGAACGCGAGCAACGACATCAAGGTGCGTGTGGCGGTCAAGGCGGCTGAAGTGGCGGCGGCGGAGTTGCAGCGGGGCTTGGAGTCCCAGAAACGTTACCCCAAGAGCGTTTCAGAGACGGAAATCGACCGCCTTCGACTGACGTCCGATCACGCCAAACTGCAGGTTGAGCAGGCGAAGTACGACTTTGAGACTGCGCAACTAGCCCTTCGCGTCCAGCAAAACCAGGTCCAGCAGGCTGCACGCCAGTTGGAGCGTCGCCGCATCACGGCCCCCGTCTCCGGCCGGGTCGTCCAACTCTTTCGTCAGCAGGGCGAGTGGATTGAGCCGGGACAAGCGATTGCCAGAATCTTGCGACTCGACCGCCTGAAAGCCATCGGGGCCCTGGACGCCGCAAGCCTGGACGGGGATCCGACGGGCAGGCCTGTCACCCTCAAACTCGAGTCGCCCCCAGGGGGGCAGGCCGAATCTCAGGGCCGCGTGACCTTTGTCCATTCCGAGGTCAACGCGGTGAACGGACAAGTGGATTTCTGGGCCGAAATCGAAAACCCGGCTCTCCAACTGCGGCCCGGCTTGCGCGCGTCCCTGACGATCCTCGCCAAACCGGCCGCGAACGACTAGCTCTTCTCAAACACGTTGTCTTGGCAGATCGCGGCCAGGTCTTCGGAGAAATCGGGGGGCGGGTCCGCGGGCGGCCAGAACTTCTTCTGGCGAATGTCTCTCACTACCTGCCGGGCGATTTCGTCGGCGGCGGCCAGGTCTTGGTCGGTCCACTCGGCCATGCAGAAACTGACCTTCTCGACGTCCTTGGGCAAAAGAACGTAGCCCAGTTGAACGGGGCCAGCGATTCCCTGGCTGCGAGCCAGATGCCGGTACAGCGGCAACTGCAGGTCGACCCATTCGCCGCCTCGCTGGTGAGCCTTTTCCGGGGTCTTGGGGGTGTCCGAAGACTTGTAGTCCAGGATCGCTCGCTCACCTGTCTCGCGGTGCACGTCGATGCGGTCGATGCGTCCGCGGAGGATCATCGGCTCGCCGTCCACGGTCAGGACCGCGTCGATGTGTTCCCGGTCCTGGCCTTCCGTGCTCTCGATCCTCCAGCCGGCCGCCGCCCGCTCGGCCTGCTTGTCGGCAAAGGCGTCGAGCCGCGACCGCAGTTGTTCCAACTGGACTTGCACGGATGCCAACACGTGCTGTCCGAATTGGTTTTCCGTCTCACGTTCCAACAGCTCGCGCAAGGTTTGGCGGATCTCCGCGGGGTCCGTCGAATCCCGGCGTGGTCCGAGGCCGAATTGCCGCAGCACTTCGTGGACCAGCGAGCCGAACAGCCCGCCGTCCAACTCCTCGGCGGTGTCGTTCTGGGATTTCAGCCTCAACACACGGCGCAAATAGAAACGGTACGGACAGGCCAAGTATTCCCGAAAGGCTGTCACCGGCAAGTCGCGGATCGTTTCGCCCCGCAGCGTGGGCTGCGGCACCACGAATCCGGATCTGCCTCCGCCGGGCTTCAAGCGACCCGCCAGCGGCGGCAATTCATGCTGCGGCGGAGGCGCCGCGAAGAACCGTCGCGCCCGCCGCGGAATCTGACTGCGTTCGGCCGCGAACAACAACCGGCTGGGAGCCAGCGGGTCGCCTTGGCCGTTGCGGCGGGCGACGATCAAATCCAGTCGCTGGCGGCTGGCCAACAATACGCTCAGGGCATACGCGTCACGGGCATACCGGCGAGCATTGTCCTGCAAACCCAGTCGGCTGCGGAGCGAATTTGGCAGAAAGGCGTCCGCGTTGACCGACGACGGCACGTAGCCTTCATTGAAATTGCAGACGATCAGCGCCGGCGCATCGTCCAGAGGCAATTCCAGCCATCCCAGCAGTTCGACGGCTTCCGGATCAAACCGCGACGAGACGGAGGCGGTTTGCAGCTGTCTGAGCGTCAACTGAATTGCCGTCGCCGCGTCGACCGTCGGCATCAGCGGGGCGGGGATGGGCGTCCCGGCCAGCGGCAGCGCAGCATTGATCTGCTCAAAGGCCTCCAAGCACACTCGATCCGTCTCCTCCTGGCGGTCCCACGCCCGGTCCCCGTACACCTGCAGCAGCAGTTGCCGCACCGATTCACTCCACTGCTCCCACGCGCGACTCGGACCGCGCAGCGGCTGCAGCAGAAGTTCGACCCGCTCGTGTACCTGCCGCGCGGTGCGGGTCGGCAGGTCGTCCCCCCGCCAATCACCGCTCAGCCGCGACTGCAAATGGGTGCTGTAGTACTCGTCCAAGCATTCCAGCCAGCCCGCGGGAAGCTGTCCGCGCTGCACCCAGTCAGACATATCCGGATGACGCACGAGGGCGCCAAATTCGGCGTAACGGTCGCTGCGCAGGTACGCTTCGACGGCCGACAGCAGCCGAAAGGGCGCGGTCAGCGAACTGGGCACGCCCACTGCAGAACGCGCCGCAAGGCCGCACTCCTTCAATTGCCGCTCGATGTACGCCGTCGCCTTCTCGTCGGCTAAGCCAATCGTGATTTCGTCGGCCCGAAAGCGCCCGCCGTAGTCGGCCAGGCACCGGGCGACCGCGCCGGCCGTTTCGGCAGGACCGTCGGCCAAGTGTACCCGATCGTCGTTCAAGTCCATCTGAACCGAAGCCCAAGCCTCCGGCAGCAGGCAGCCGTCGTCGTCGAACCGCGCCGACCAAGCCGGGGGCGCATGCACCAAGACCGTGACCCGCTCGGCAACCTGAGACAGCATGTCTCGCTGAATCTTCGTCATGTCCACCGCGCCCAGAATGATCACGTCGCGCGAGAGTTGACACTCGCGCGTCTTGACCGCCACCAGCCGCGCGGTTTGCTTGTCCCACAGTTGGAGCTTGTCCAGAGTCTCCAGGTACTGCGTTTGCACGTAACGCAGCGTCGCCCACCGCTCCGCCTCGGCGAACGTCTCCAGTTCCTGGCCTCGGTCGGCTACGTCCCGGAAATCAAGACCGTCCGCCGCCAGTTCGGTGTGCAGCTGCCAGACCAACTGGGCCAAGTCGAGCCAGCTGACGATGTCGTCCGCCGCGGTCGGCGCAGTCACCACACGAAGCAACCGGGCGCGATCTGCGTCGCGCAGCACCCGCGCCCATGCCAGTTGCTGGGTCAGATCGCTGGCAAAGGGCCGTTTCGCCTGATACAGATGCTCCGGCAATCGTCCCACCGTTTCCAGCGTCGGCGGCGACAGCAGCAGCCCCCGGAGTTCCGCCTGCTCGACCAGGATTTCCAGCAGTCGCCGCGCTGCTCGCCGTCCCGGCAAGACGACAATCGCGTTGCTCATGTCGGCCAAGCCGCCGCACTGATAACGTTGGATCAAATAGTCCGCCGCTGATAACAGTGCGGGCTGCGAAAAATCGAGGAAATGACGGGAAAGAGACATTTTTTGGAAAGAACGAGACCAGGGTCAGAAAGAATTTCAAGACATGATGACCGCAGATGCGAACACAGAGTTTTGGCGAATTACCGAACTCTTTTGGAGATAGCGGGTTACGGCAGCGGCGAACTCAATGGCGTCGGTTTGGCACATCGTCTGCATTGATCTTGACACAACAGACACGGGATCACCAGCCTCGACAACTTGATGCAAAGGAGTGTGCCATGCTCGTCTTGACCCGCAAGCTGCAGGAAACGATTCACATCGGCGACAACATTACGATCACGGTCGTGAGAATCAAAGGTAACACAGTCCGGGTAGGGATTGAAGCACCCGGCGATGTGCGTGTCGTTCGCGGCGAGGTGGCTGCGCGAGACGAGGCGGAGACCGTCGGTGATCACTGCACCGATGACGGTACCCAGGCCGCTTTGCCCGCGGCCGTCCAACCTCGCCGCGAACTTTTGTCATCCGACGCCCGTGTTGGCAGCTCCACCCGGCGAACTCGCCCCACTGCTCCTTTGGCACGCGTCGCGGCCAGCAGAGCGCGTCTGCGTCTGGCTCTGGCGGACGCCTGTCCGGACGCCCCCGCCGCTTTGCGGCAAACCGCGGACGCTGCCAATCCCCAGCCGGCACTCATCTGCTGAGCGCCCGGCCGCGACGGGCCATAACCACAATCCGAAACGCTGGCGAAAAGGCAAGTTCCTCCCCTCTCGCCGGCGTTTCGCACTTTTCCGTTCGGCCCAATCCCCGCACAGGCCCACCTCTACCGCACGCTTGTGTCATTGACTCGTTTAACGGAGCCAACGGCGATGGCGAAGCACGGGCTCCGGGTTGAGCGATGTGTGATTTGTGCCGTCCTCAACTGCGTGCGGTTGAACTGTCTGCTGAAAGGCCGCTCCGCGCCAGCGTCCGGTTTGCCCGGTCGAGGCCGTGGGCTCGTGCCGCGTCCAGGCTGGTTGGCAGTGCCGGCTTCACCGGTCGCGACCTCATGAAATGCGGCACGGCAAGCACGGTCTTAGGATTTGAGGCGGTGCCCGCTCCCTGCGGCTTATCCCTGAACTGCCCCCCCGACGGCACACCCACTGCTCGCGAATCGGTCTGCCCGATGGAACAGATCGCAGAATCAGTCCGCCAGCAGAAAATGAACTACCCCAGGCGAACCGGCGTGGCACGGCTTACTTGTTAGCCGTGCTGCACTGCCAACAAGTAGGCAGTGCCACACGAGCCCGGCGGACCGGTAGATCATTTTCTGCGGATTGCCTCAGTCCGCCAGCGACCCTAAAATCGGCTATATAGACCAAGACAGCGATAACTCGGCCGAATCCAAGTTGCGGCCACAGTTGCGGAACGCTATCATAGAATTCACTCTGCAAAGCGGTCAGATGTGTGACACGGAAGATTCGTGTTTTCGATTTCTGAGCGACACGGACTCGGACGACCTGTTGGTGGTGCGAGGGAACAGTGTGCGTGCGGTCACTGATCGGTCGGTTTGTCGCCGTTGATTTTCTGCGCGGCGCGAGTCGGGAGGCGCGTCTGCGTGCTCTGCGGCGATGGTTTCATTTCGGATTTCCATCGCCGATTCTCCCTGTTCATCTCTCTTTTTCTAAGGAGCTCTCATCATGAGCCAGCGTTTTCGGAAATGGCGAGCGTTTACGCTTGTCGAACTGTTAGTGGTGATTGCCATCATTGGAATCTTGGTGGCATTGCTTTTGCCGGCCATTCAGGCCGCGCGCGAGGCGGCTCGTCGCACGCAGTGCTCGAACAACCTCAAACAGATCGGAATCGCCATTCACAATTTTCACGACACGTACAAGCGATTCCCGATCGGCAGTCCGGACGACGACTGCAACAGCTACTCTTGGTCCGCCTACATCTTGCCGTTCATGGAACAGGCAGCAATCTACGACCAGTTGAAGAATGGAGGTGCAGGACTCGTTTACATTCCGGGCGGAGACAACCTGAACGTCCACGGTGCCTTCATCGAGTTTGTGAGCGGGACAACGACATATACCCCTCCGGCCACCTTGTCCCAGAATACCGACACGTACAACAATTGGTGTCAGATCTCGTTAAACCACGGCGACAGTGTCGCCAAGTCGATTCTGCCCGCGTACATGTGTCCCAGCGATATTCTGCCCCACGTCGACAACAACGGTTATGGCAAGTCGAACTACTGCTGCAGTCTGGGCAACGAGACGCCTTGGGTGAATTACTTTTCGAGCAATGGCGCGACGTCGTGGACTGCCCCTTCGGGTCAGACGTCGCAGAACGGCGTGTTTCGCTTCTCCCAGACCAATTACCATCATTACGTGACCGATATGGCGCAGATCACGGACGGGACGAGCAACGTAATTGCGGTCGGCGAGGTGAGCGTCACGGTCAACGTCGCACCGACCCAAACCGACCGAGTCTTTCCGTTGTGGGCTGGCGGCAACAACGACTGGGCCGGCCAGTGGCGTATTTCTTCCTTTGCCCGCGTGACCGGCCAACTCGCTCACATCAACAACCGCAACCAGGATTACGGACTGCCGCTGATCAACAGTCTGCACATTTCCGATTTTTCATTCGGCAGTCAGCATCCCGGAGGCGCGCAGTTTGTACTGGCCGACGGCTCGGTGCGGTTCCTGCCGGACTCGATCGATCCGGTGGTCTATTCGCGGTTGGGCGACATCCAGGGCGGGGAGCCGGTCTTCCTGCCGAAATAGCCGACGCGAGTGTCACTGGCCGGGTTGGAAGTCCAAAAGCGCGCGGCCTGAAGTGCCAAGCAGCAGGCCGCGTTTGCACCTTGTTAGGGCCAAATTCAGGCGGCCTGGGCGGGAAGGACTTGCGCTCTCCTTGGTTGCCAAGCCCGGCTTTCCAACGAGTACCATCCGAACCTGGGCAATTCTTTGCAGGGAGCCTTTTGATGAATTTCGCGATGCGATTGGCGGCTGGACTGTGCAGCGTGGTCTTGCTGATCGGTTTGGCCGGATGCTCGGGCGGCGTCAAGCAGGCCGCTACGGGGAAAGTTTCGGGCAAAGTGACGTCTGAGGGAAAACCTGTTGAGGCAGGTTCCGTCACCTTCGTGCCGGTGACCGAGGGTGCCTCCGCGGACACCGGCGTCGCGAGCAAGCCGGGCGGCGGCAGCATCAACTCGGACGGTTCGTACGTTCTGACTACGTACGTCGCCGGAGACGGCGCCATTGTCGGCCGGCACAGGGTCACATTCTTTCCCCCAGCCTCCCAAGCGTCAGAAACTGCAGCGGGCGAACCGGGCAAGCACGACGAAACGCCCGCCCCGTCGCCCTATCGCGGCCTGATGCCAAAAGAAGCCGAGGTCGAGGTAAAGGCGGGGACGAACGAGATCAATATCGAACTCGTGCCCAATCCGGACGTGAAATGAGCCCCCGACGGCGCGCGGATTGGGCAGCGTTGTTGAACTGGTTCGGATTGCATCGCGGATGTCGTCAAAAGGTCTTTTCCTGCTGGCCGGTGCGACCATCGCCGCTGTGGCTTTGACCGTGGCGGCAACGTGGTTCGCCTCCAGCGGCTCCCGGCCCCTGCGGGCGGAGGTGATTCTGGCGTCTCTGGACGCAGATCGGCCTCCCGGCGGTTTGACGATCGCGTATCCTTTCGACGAGGCGGTCTTTCCGCCCAGGATCGCTGCGCCCACCTTCCGCTGGCAAGACACGGCCAGTCAGGCCGATGCCTGGTTGGTTCACGTGCGGTTCTCCGGCGGGGGACAAGAGATGTCCGCCGAGTGCGCGGACCGGGAATGGACGCCCGCGCCGAGCCAATGGGAGACGATCCAGCGCCGCGCGCTGGCCGGCCCCGCCGAGGTGACGGTACTCGGAGTGCGCCGCGCGCGCCAAGGCCGCATCCGGTCGTCGGGCCGCGTTTCGATCAACACGTCGCCGGACGAAGTCGGTGCGCCGATCTTTTACCGCGAAGTCAACTTGCCCTTTCGCGACGCAGTCAACGATCCCTCGCACATCCGCTGGCGTTTCGGCGACGTTGCTTCCGGCCAGCCGCCGCCGGTCGTCCTGAAGGATCTGCCGGTCTGCGGCAACTGCCACTCGTTCTCCGCGGACGGCGCGATCCTGGGCATGGACGTCGATTACGCCAACGACAAAGCCTCCTACGCGATCGTGCCGGTCAGCCAGCAAATGGCCTTGGAGCCGAGCAAGATCATCACGTGGAGCGACTACCAACGCGAGGACGGCCAGGCGACGTTCGGCCTGTTGTCGCAGGTGTCGCCTGACGGCAAGTACGTGGCAAGCACCGTCAAGGACGGTTCGGTCTTCGTGCCGACGCCCGATCTGACCTTCTCGCAGCTGTTCTTTCCCATCAAGGGGATTGTGGGCATCTACTCGCGTGAGGACGGCACGTTCCACGGCCTGCCGGGCGCCGACGATCCCAGGTATGTGCAAAGCAACCCCGTCTGGAGCCCGGATGGAAAGTGGATCGTCTTTGCGCGCAGCAAACGGTATCGCACCGAGGGCACGGGACTGCTGAGTCTCGAAGAGTGCAAAGTCTTCACGCACGAAGGCCAGCCCTTCCTTTTCGATCTGTACCGAATCCCCTTTAACGACGGCCGGGGAGGCCAGGCCGAGCCGCTCTCTGGGGCGTCGCACAACGGGCTGAGCAACTACTTCGCCCGCTATTCGCCGGACGGGAAGTGGATCGTCTTCTGCAGGGCGAAAAGCTATATGCTGCTGCAGCCGGACAGCCAGTTGTATCTCGTTCCCAGCAGTGGAGGCGAGGCTCGCCGGCTGCGCTGCAACACGTCCCGGATGAACTCCTGGCACAGTTGGTCCCCCAACGGCAAGTGGCTGGTGTTCTCCTCCAAGGTTTTTTCGCCCTACACCCAGTTGTTCCTCACGCACTTTGACGATGCGGGCCACAGCAGCCCGCCGGTGTTGCTGGAAAACTTCACCTCGCCCGACCGCGCCGCAAACATTCCGGAGTTCGTCCGGGCTGCTCCCGACGCGATCCAGCAAATCCGCGAGCGGTTCCTCGACGATCACTCGTACGCCCGACAGGCACAAACGAACATCCAATTCGAGGACCTCGACCGGGCGGTGCAGACGTGCCGCAAGGCGCTTGAATTGAACCCGAAAAACACGGAAGCCCTGCGCAATCTGGGGGCCGCGTTGACGAAACAAGGCCGCGCGGCCGAGGCCGTCGAGCCGTATCGGGCGGCGCTGAAACTGGACCCGGAACTGTTCGAGGCTCACTTTGCGTTGGGGATGCTCTTGCTGCACTTGGGTCGCAACCCGGAGGCCGTCGAAAGCTTGGAGGAAGCCGTCCGCCTGCATCCGGCCGACACATCGCCCCGACATTGCCTGGGCCTGGCGCTGCAGGCCCAGGGAAAGTTCGAGCCAGCCTTAACGCAGTACGCCCGTGTCCTGGAATTGGAACCGGACTTTGCCCCTGCCCTGGCGCAAGCCGCGTTGATCCGCGCCACCTGTCCGCAACGGGAGCTGCGCGACTACCCGGCGGCCGTGCGCATGGCCGAACGAGCGTGCGAACTGACTCAGTTCAGCCAACCGGAATTCCTGGCAATTCTGGGCCGAGCCTACGTCCAGGCGGGCCGTCGTCCGGACGCGATCATGGCCGCCCGCCGGGCCGTGGAACTCGCGCGGCGCAGCGGCCGGGCAGATCTGGTCCGGCGATTCGAGCAGGAATTCCGCGACATCTCGGGTCCCTGACCGTTTCCTCTGACGCCCGGACCAGACAGGTCGGCCTACCGATGACGCCGTCCGGCTTCCGGGCTTTCGGCGGCTGGGATATAATCGCCCCAGGTCGTATCCGGTCGAAGTCCGATCGCGCGGTGGACACGAGGGATGGCAGGTTGGTGCCGAACTTTCTAAAAACCCCAATGCACGAGGCGGCGGAAGCAGCCGACCGTCTCGACGTGACGCGCGGGCGAACCTGGCGGGGGCAGGTTGAGACCGGTGTGTTTTTTCTGCTGTACTATCTCTACGTTTGGCTGGTTATCGATCCCCGGCTGATCCACCACACCATCGGCATCCTGACGCCCTATCACGCGGTCTCTTTTTCGACCGGAGCGGCTTTCTTCCAACCGTTTGCGAGCCGGCCGGGGGGCCTGGTCGAGTACGTCGCTCGATTGCTGTCGCCGTTCTTCTGTTTCGGCTGGGTGGGCGCATTGATCGTCACCACGCTGGCGTGGACGACGTGCCGGGGCGTCGATGTGTTGACCGGCCGGGCCGGCCGGCCTCGCGGGATGGTGATCCGTTACGGTCCGGCCGTTCTGCTGCTGGTGTTGTTCGGCAAGTACGGCCATCCGCTGCAGATCCTTCTGTCTTTGCTGGTCGGCTTGGCGTGCTTTGCGCTGTATCTGCGGATCGCGGCGCGGGGCGCGGGCCAGGCGGCGGCAGCCCTGGCGGTCCTCGGTTTGGCCGCCTATTACGTCGGGGGCGCGGCAAGCCTGCTGTTCGCGGTCCTGGTGGCGATCGACAGCGTCCTGATCCGGCGGCAAACGCTCATGGGCCTGGCAGCCTTGCTCGTGGGGCTGGCCATGCCGTGGCTTGTCGGCGGAGTGCTCCTGCATTTGCCTCTTGGCCGAACCTACGCCGAGTCCTTTCTGGTCCCGGCTCCGGAGCTGGCGTTGTGGAACTGGCGTTACGCCCTGGCGCTGTATCTGTACTTTCCGGCGGTACTGGCCGGAGCCGCTCTACCGCGGGCCGTGCTCGCCCGCAGGTCCGCGCGCCCGCGGCCTCCGGCGTCGTCGGTCGCCGACTCGACGCGTGCGGCCCGGGGTGCCCAGTCTTTCTGGCGCGGCGCGTCGGGATGGAGCATGAAGCTGGCCGGTGTCTGTCTGGCGGCCGGAGCGATTGCCCGCCTGATGCTGCACACCGATGGCATGGAAGCGTTTCGGTGCGACTACTACTGCCAGCACCAAAGGTGGGCGGAGGCGTTGGCGTCGGCGGCCAAGATGCCGGAGCACTCGTACGATAGCCGCCATAACCGCAACCTGATGCTGGCGCTGTATCACACCGGTCGGCTTGGCGACGAGATGTTCCGTTACCCGCAGGCTCCGGGCGTCGTCGAGTACGACATGCTGGAGGGCAAAGACTCCCATACCTATTTCCAAGAGAGCCGTTTTTTTCTGGAACTCGGCTTGGTCAACGAAGCGGAGAAATGCGCGCACGAGGCGTTCGCGCTGGAGGGCGACATGCCGGCGATGTTGCAGCACCTGGCGGTCATCAACCTTGTCAAACATCGGCCGGAGACGGCCAGGGTCTTCTTGAACGCTCTGCGCCGCAAACCGTTTCACCGCCGGGCAGCCGAGTCGTTGCTGCGGCGGCTTGACGAAGACCCGCATTTCGAAAGCGATCCTCGCGTGCGGCACCTTCGCCGATGTATGGCCGTCGAGGACCGGGCCTTTCTGATCGTCAACTACGAGGCCGCGCTGCTGCGGCTTCTGGAGCAGAATTCGGACAACAGGATGGCGTTCGAGTTGCTTCTGGCCCATTACCTCTGCATCGCGCGTCCCGACAAGGTCGCTGAAAACCTGCGGCATCTGGCCCGCTTCGGATATCGCCGGATTCCCCGGCACTTTCAAGAGGCGGCGCTGCTGCACGCGGTCGGCCGCGGCGAACCGCTCCCGGCCGGCGAGTTGCAGTTGGCCCCCGAAACGCTGGCGGGAGCGAAGGCGTTTTTCGAGATCCTGAAGCAAACACCGGACCGCGACCGCGCGTTCCAGGAAGCCGTCGGCGCGGGCTTGGGCGACTCGTATTTCTTCTATTACCGGTTTGGTAAATCGGGCCTGTAATCCCATGACGCGGAAATCCCGTCGAATCCTGCTGGCGGCCATCGCCATCGCCGTTGTCATTGGCGGGGCGTGGAGTTTGGGACGACTTGGGCGTCCGTCCGTGGACGATGCGCTCGCGGTGCCCCGCCTGCCGCAGATCCGGCCCGATTACTCAGGCATCACGATCCCTCCCAACATCGCCCCGTTGAACTTCTCGATCCTCGAGGAAGGCACACGGTTTTTCGTCCGCACGGCAGCCGAAGCCGGTGCGCCGTTCGAGATTGTCTCGCGCTCGCCGAAGATCACGATTCCCGCAGACCGCTGGCGGGCGATGCTGGCGGCCAACCGCGGCAAGGACTTGCGTTGGGAGATCTACGCCGAGCAGGACGGCCAATGGCGCCGCTACCGGACCGTCGTCAATCGGATCGCGGAACAGGACATTGACAGTCACCTCGTCTATCGGCTGATACCGCCGGTCCACAACAAGTGGCGCGAGGTCGCGGTCTGGCAACGCGATCTAACAAGCTATCGCGAATCGGTGGTGCTGGAGGGAACCTCCTTCGGCACGGGCTGCGTCAACTGCCACAGCTTCGCCAGCAACGACCCCGGCCGCATGTTAATCGGTGTCAGAAGCGAGGAATTTGGCCACAGCGCGATCCTGGTCAACGAGGGGCAAGTCCAGAAGATCGGAGCCCGATTCGGGTACACCGCCTGGCATCCCAGCGGCCGGTTGGCGGTCTATTCGATCAACCGCGTCTGGCAGTTCTTCCACGCCGCCGCGGCGGAGGTCCGGGACGTGATGGATGTGGACGCCGGCCTGGCGTACTATCTGCTCGATGCTCAGAATGTGAAGATCGTGCCCCGCGCCGCCGACAAGACGCGACTGGAGAACTACCCCGCCTGGTCCCCCGATGGACAGTACCTGTACTACTGCAGTGCGCCGATCCTGTGGAACAGCGGCGATCCGGTGCCGCCGGCACGATATGCGGAGGTCAAGTACGACTTGATGCGGATCCGCTACGATCTGGCGGCGGACCACTGGGGCGATCCCGAGCCGGTGCTTTCGTCCGAGCAGACGGGACTGAGCATTCTCCAACCCCGCATCTCGCCGGACGGACGCTTCCTGCTGTTCTGCATGTGCCGCTATGGAGGCTTTCCCGTCTATCAGCCGTCCAGCGATCTGTACCTGCTGGACCTGCGGACCGGCGCGTACACGAAGCTGGAGGTCAACAGCGAATTCTCCGAGTCATGGCATTCCTGGTCCAGCAACGGCCGCTGGATCGCTTTCAGCAGCAAGCGCCGGGGCGGCCTCTTCACGCGGTGCTACCTAAGCTTTGTGGACGATGCCGGCAAATCGCACAAGCCGTGGCTTGTTCCTCAGCGCGATCCGGAGCATTACGAGGCGCTGCTCAAGACCATCAGCGTTCCCGAACTGATCACTGGCCCTGTGCCCGTGACGGGCGAGATCCTGACGCAAGCGGTCGTCTCCGACCGGGCGGTTGAGGTGGATGCGGTCAGCGGCGCGTCCGGAGGAGCCGGCCGTGGCGAGCCTTGGCAGCCCACCAGGGAGTAGCTGCAGCCAACTCAGTTCGACGCGTCTTGCGGACCCGGGCGGCACGGTCTGCCGGCCCGGTAGCATTCCAGGTTGTGCTGAATCCAACGCGTTTGGACGGTGTCTTTCGGGTCCACCAAGGCCAGAGCCTTGGTGGCTGTCGCGATGGCCTCGGCAAAGTTGCCCACTTCGGCATAGGCGGCCGACAGCGTGTTTAACAGCACGGGACTGCGGTAATTCGTGACGGCGCAGACTCGCCGGGCCAATTCGACAGCCTCCGTCCCGTCGCGGACTTCGTCGTCGGGGCAGACGGCCAAGAGCCACGCCAGGTCGGCCATCGGCCGCACATTGTTGACATCGACCGCCGTGGCCTTTCTCAACTCGGCAACGGCCGAGGGGAAATCTCCCTGCATCACCAGCGACTTGCTCAACAGCAGATAGGCGTCGACCGCCTCGGCATCCAACGCAATCGTCTTCTTGAATTCGTCGATCGCCTCGGCAAGTCTCTTTCGCTGGAAGAGGACTCTTCCCAACTCAAAGTGTCCCACCGGATCTTGGTCGTCCAGTTCCACGGCCGTCTGAAAATGGACCGTCGCCAGCTCCAACTTGCCCTGCTCGCCGTAGACCCTTCCCAGGTTCAGATGCGCCGTTCGGTAGTAGGGATCGATCTGGAGCGCGTTCTGAAAGTGGACGATGGCCTCGTCCAGTCGCCCGCTCTGCGCCAGAACGATCCCCGCGTGGCCCTGCGCCCGGCTCTGTCGGGGATCGAGTGCCAACGCTTTGTTCAGACGTTCCAGGGCTTCGTCCAGCTTTCCCTGTTGGGCAAGTGCGATCGCCACCTCGACGTGCGCGTGGTGGAAGTCGGGTTGCAGCTTGATCGCTGCATCCAGTTCGGCGATGGCCTCGTCGAACTTCCCCTCTTGTCTCAAACGGGCACCCCGACTGGCGTGCCGATAGTAGGCCAGCGCCGGGATCTCGATGCTCATCAGCTCGTCGTACGGGACGTTCACGAACTCAGGGATGTTGACCGCCCGATTGGCGGCGGTCGAGTTCGGAACCAGGACCGCGGGGCTGTCGTTGCCGTCCTCGTCGAGGTGCGTCAGGAACATCTGGGTGTAGGGCGTGTTGGCTTTCGAGGAGAATACCAGCCAGCGGCTGTTGGGCGAAAAGCTGTGCCAGGAGTTCATCAGGCTGGTATTGCACCGCATGCGCCGGGCCTTGCCGCCGGCCGCAGGCACGATCCACAGCGTGCTGTCCGGACGCATCAACTGGCCGTTGCGGCACTGGACGAACACAAGCCACTTGCCGTCCGGCGAGACCTTCGGAAACGTGTTGCTCATGCCGTTGTCCGAGGCTCCCGCAATCGGCTCGGGTGGTCCGCCCTGACCTCCGCGGAAGGGAATCCGATACAGGTCGTACTGGATTTGCGTTTCGGCAGGATCGTTGGCGCGTTCGGCCAGCTTGCCGTTTTTCGGATAAGGATCTCTCGCCTCGGCCCGAGCGAACACCAGGTATTCGCCGTCGGGACTCCAGACAGGGTCGCAATGGACGTACTTGGGGTCGTCGGCCCCTGGCAGAGTTTTGATTTCTCCCGTGGACCGGTTGTAGTACCCCAGAGTGCCGCGAGTCGGAAAAAACACCTGCAGGAACCGGTAGTCCATAAAGTTGCACACGTACACGGACTCGTTCAGCGTCGTTGCGGCATACTGCCCGTCGGGCGAGATCCGGGAGAGAAACCCAACTGTCTTCTGCCCCTCCGGCTTGTCCGGAAACGAATTCCAGCTGATCACGTGCTTCGTCTCGAATTTCGTCTCGCGCGTGACCGGCGCGACCACGTAAGCGCCCTTGTCCCCCTGTGGGCCGTCCAAATCCATGCCCAGCGTCTTGCCGTCCGCCGAAAACGAATGGCAGTTGGTGCAGGTCGGCACGTCGGTCAGCAGCAGCCGGCTGTCGGGCTTCGAGATGTCTCGCAGTCGCCAGCCGATCAGGGCCACCGCGTTTTCGGCCAGCGGCTTGATCACGCCCTTTTCGGTGAGCGACGGGGCCAGCGGCACGTCGCGATAGAAGATCGGCGCTCCGACGGGCTCCTCGGACGTCGTGATCGAGATTCGGCCGCGAGAGGCGATTCGGGCCGGATCGCTGCTGCGGAAGCCGACGATGCGGATGTCCGCCGCCCGCCCCGCGGAACCTTGTTTGATCGCCGCCCAGACTTCGCCATCGGGGGTCCAGCTTCTGGCAGACGCCTGGTGGGGCGTCGGACGGTAGATCTCGTTGGTTTCGGAAACCGCCGCCGGGTCAATGGGGCCGGCAGCCGGCGGGTGGCCCGCCGACAGAATGTAGACGGGCTGCGAGCCGTCGTCCAAGGTTAGCGCAATCAGCCAGGAGTCTGCCTCCGCATCCGGTTCGTGCCAAAGGAAAGTGGGAGGAACGATCTCCGGCGGAAAGACGGTTCCGTCCTGCGGATAGTCGACGGTCAGCGCGGCCGGCGCCCCAGCGTCGCCCGCCGCGCGAATGACGGCCCGCATCGTCTCCTTCACCTCCGGTCCCGCCGTCGAGCGAACAGGCTCGCGCCCGTCGGCCAGGACTGCCTGGTCGGCTTCGCCCAGCAGAGGATGCGGCGTCTGGGGATCGATCGCTGCAGGCTCAGGAGGATCGGAAGGGCCGATTCGGATTTCTGCTGCCTCCGAACCGGCCAGCTTCGTGGTGTCCCCTGCCAAAGAGGCGTCGTCGGAGACCACGCGTCCGTTCGCCGGTCCGACGTCCGTGCTAGTCCGTGCGATCCACAGGTACGCCACCGTCAGGACGATGGTCAAGGTACCCGCGGCGACACATCCGGCCTTGCGTTTCATGGATAAAAACGGGCACGGGACACTGACTCCCGGCAATCCAGTTTACTGCTCCGCGTGGACGGGAGTCGCGGGTTGCGGCACCAGCTCGATGTTGATCTCGTTCGTCCCCGCCTTTACCTCGACCTCCGCTTCCTTGGGGACAAGACCGCTGAAGGGCACCTCCGCCGGCTTGGCCTCGTCGTGCTTGCCGGGTTCCGGGATCTGAACCTCCTGCTGACCGGACTCGCTGCTTCCGGGGGAATAGAGCACCTTGTGGCGACCGACCACCGCCCCGTCTCCGGAAGCGTACGTCGACAGCGTGTAGGAGCCGTCAGCTTTTACCGCGGCGATCGCAGGCTTGCCGACTGTCCCATCAGCAGGGGCAAAGGTCAGGCTGCCGCTGGTTACCGGCTTGCCGTCAGCCGTCACCTTGCCCGAAACCTTTCCCGTCGGGGCGCCTCCTCCGCCACATCCGAGTAACGTCACCAGCAAACCGACGCTGACCAGAGAGAAAAACGAAAACGCTTGTCGATTCGTGCCGTTCATCAAAGCCCATCTCCTGCAAAGACATGAAACATCCAACCACGACTCGCACGCCGCAACCGCTGGGAAGAAGATCAGGAGTCCTGCAAGATCAGGCCAGCAGAGAAGCCCGGCTTTTTCGCCAAAGCCGGGCTTCCTTTCAGCCGAGAACTCCTTCCGCACGCTGCTTACCGTCCCGGAACTTGCACCGGGTTTCCGTCGTTGATCGCGGCCAAGCGTGCATACAACGTGGTGTCGATCGAATCCTGGAGGAACACCACCGACCCGTCACCCAGCACGAACTGGGCCCCGCCCGGATGCTTGCTGGAAAAACTGTAGTCGGAGGCCGTCAGGCCGGTGTCCTTCCATTGAACATTCCCGATGATTTTATAGTTCTGGTTCATGGAACAGACGGGACCGCACAAGCGGCCCCAGGCATTCATACGCCACTGGCCACCCCCATCGTTGTTGCTGCCTGCCCAAAGCGGAAAACAGCTGCTGATCGCAGTTGGGTTGATAAAATACGATTCGGTCACCTCGCCCATCATGATGGTGTTGCTCGTTCCATCGGTGACCTCTGCCATGCCCACAACCTGGGTGTAGTCGTTGCTCTGCGCGAGGCGGAACATGCCCGTCTGCTGGGTCCGGCTAGGACTCCCCCACGACTTGGCCGACTGTGCCTGCCACGGCGAATCGTCGCCAACGCAAGCGCAATAGTTGGACTTGCCAAATCCGTTGTTGTCCTCTTTGGGCAACACGTCGCTGGGGCACATGAAGGCAGGAAACTCCTCGGCGACCATCCCGCCGTGATTGTTGGACGTTTGGAAGAAATTGCGATATGAGTCTGAGCTGGACTGGGGATGCGGACTGGGCAGCGTCCATGACCCATAAGCTCCGATCGACCCGTGCATGTCGATGTTGTTTCCAGACTTCAGATACCCGAACCAGGCGCCGGCGGATTTCATGTTGTCCTGAACCGACTGCAGCTCCATGAAGGGCAGAATATACGGTCCCCAGGAGTAATAGATGTTGTCTTCGTTGGCCTGACCGATCGGGAAATTCTTGTACGTGTCGTGAAAGTTGTGCATGGCGATCCCGAGTTGCTTCAGGTTGTTGCTGCACTGCGTCCGGCGTGCGGCTTCGCGCGCTGCTTGAATCGCCGGCAGCAGCAACGCGACAAGGATTCCGATAATAGCGATCACCACCAACAACTCGACAAGCGTGAACGCCCACCTACGTCTCTGTCTCGAATTCATAGAAACCCCTTCCCCAAAAAAGAATAACGAATGCGAACAGATTTTCTTTGCGGCCAATCAACGATTCTCGTCATTCCCAAAAGGGAACAAACGACCGGTGATCTGTCCATCGTCACTTGACGGCTTGGCGGTCGGATTTTCGTCCCCCGTGGGGGCGTGATGAATTCCGCTCCTTTCCATCAAGCGATGCCTGACAGCGCACTAATCCGGCAAAAGGGTTCTGTCCCCTTTTCGCGAAACGTCGCTACCGCTGAGAACAACTTGGTATTTAACACTAGGCTCCCCACCGCTGTCCAGGGGGAAACGCTGTCAGGCACGCGATTTGGCGGTTTCTCCGGCTTGTGCCGCTTGGAAGACCGCCTGGCCACGGGATTTGTTTCCGCCTGCTGCCGCCTTGGAATTCGATCAACCGGCCCGGTTCAAATCGTCGGATTCTACCAGTCCGTCGCGGAGTCGCAGGACGCGTTTGCAGCGGGCGGCGACGTCGTTTTCGTGGGTGACCAGCACGATCGTCTTGCCCTGGGCGTTCAGTTTCGCGAAGAGGTCCAGAACTTCGACGCTCGTCGCTGTATCCAAGTTGCCCGTCGGCTCGTCGGCAAGGATGAAATACGGGTCGTTGGCCAGACTGCGGGCGATGGCCACGCGCTGTTGCTGGCCGCCGGACAGTTCCGAAGGGCGGTGGCTCAACCGCTGGCCCAGTCCCACCAGGCGGGCCAACTCGCGGCAGCGGCGGCGATTGGCCGCGTTCAACCGGCCCTGGTAGTACAGCGGGACTTCGATGTTCTCGACCACGGTGAGTTGGGGAATCAGGTTGTACGACTGGAACACGAAACCGATGTTGGCCGCGCGCACGTCCGACAACTGGTTGTCGTCCAATTGGGCCACATTGCGGCCGCCGAGCACATATCTGCCCGAGGTGGGACGGTCCAGGCAGCCCAGCAGATTCAGCAGCGTGCTTTTGCCCGATCCCGAAGGGCCCATGATCGCAATGTACTCGCCACTCTGCACCTCGAACGTCACGCCGCGCAAGGCATGCACCGTCTCGCCCTTCAAGACATAATCCTTGCGGAGTTTTTCGACGTGCAGTGCCAGGGCCATGTCTTCTGTTTACCCACTTTGGCCAAGCCCACCCGCGGGACAGGCTTCCCGGCGGTCAGCCGGAAACGACAGGCAAGCTGCCCACTTTACGGGTAAGGCGTTTACTCATGCCTCAACGCTTCGATCGGATCCATGTACGCCGCGCGCATCGCCGGATACAGCCCAAAGATCACGCCCACGCCGATCGAGATGATCAGCGAAGCGATGATCGACCACCAGGCGATCCGCGGCTGCAACTCCATGATCACCGGCGGCAGCGCAGACATCATGTCGGGGAACAGCCGTTGGGCGAGGTCGCGCACGGTCCGGACGGCCGGGCCGACCAGGAAACCGCAGCCTACGCCCAGCAGGCCGCCGACGCCCGTCAGCACGACCGACTCGGCCAGGAACTGCTGGATGATCGCCCGCCGTTTGGCCCCCAGCGCGCGGCGGATGCCGATCTCCCGCGTCCGTTCCGTGACCGTCGCCAGCATGATATTCATGATGCCGATCCCGCCCACGATCAGCGAGATGCCGGCGATGATCACCAACAGCAGATTGAACATCATCTCGATCAACTTGGCCTGCCGCAGCAGTTCCTGGGGCACGACGACGCCAAAATCCTGCTTGGGATGGTACTTGTCCAACAACGCGCGAATGATCCCGGCCGTCTCGTACACCAAGTCCTTGTCGACAACCGTCAGCGTGATCTGGCTCAGTTGCACAATCTCGCCCTCGCGGCTGCCCGAACGGCTGGTGAAGACCATGTCGCCGATCCGCCAGCGCTGCGTTTCCAGGGGGATGTACACGTCCAGGTTGTAGTCCTGCGAGTCCAGGCTGCCGCCGATGGCCGCCGTGGGATCGCGCCGGATCGTCTGCCCGATGACCACGTAGAAATCGCGGTCGATCTGGATGCTCTTGCCGAGCGGATTTTCCAGCGGAAACAGCTTCTCCGCGGCCGTGGCGGCCAACACGCAGACGTTGTCCGGCGGCTGGCCGTCGCGGTCTTCCAGGAAGCGTCCCCGCTCCATCTGCAGGTTGTTCAGCACGAAGTACTCCGGCGTGCATCCCACCACGCGTCCTTCGATCGTGCGATCGTCGCGGCGGAGTTCCTTGCGGATTTCGCGCAGCGGAACCGCTTGCTCGATGACACCCTGCGGAATGTTGGTGACGATCCGCTGGAAGTCGTCGCGGAGCAGCCCGTACTCCAGGAAGAACGAGCGGCCGCCGCCGGAGGCGGTCGAGCCCTGGTCGGACGGCTTCACGCTGCGGACAATGATGTTGCGTGCGCCCAGGTCTTCGATCTGCTTCTGCGCCTGGTAGCTGACGCCCTGTCCCATCGCGACCAGCCAGATGACGGCCATGATCCCGATCAGAATCCCGACTACGGCCAGGCCCGTGCGCAGCTTGTGCAGCAGCAGGCTGTAAACGGCCAGCCGAAGGGTGATCAGGACGGGACGGATCATGACTCAGACCTCTGAACGGCGTTCTGCGAGTTTCATTTTCGAGCTTCTTGGACTGCGGGTCCGCAGGGTGGAACCGGTTTCTTCTCGGCTGCAACGGACCTCAACCGAGCACCTCACGGGCCGCCGGGCCCGCCTCCCGGACCGCCTCCGCCGCCCGGCGGAAAGCGGCTGCGCAGTTGTTCGATTTCGGCGGCGTCGACCGCCCCGTCTTGATTGGCGTCGGCGCGTTCGAGGATTCCCTGCATCTCGGCGGGAACCTCGTCCGCAGTCACCTTGCCGTCGCCGTTCTTGTCGAATTGCATCAGGTTCCTCGACCCGCCGCGGCTTCCGCCGGAGACGCGACGTTGGCGCATGACTTCCATTTCGGCCTTGTCGAGCATGCCGTCGCCGTTGGTGTCCACGCGATCAAAGAAGGCCTGCATGAACTCCGGGGCTTCTGCTTTGCTGATCTTGCCATCGCCGTCCTTGTCCGACGCCATCAAGTCGAATCCGCCGCCGGGTCCGCCCGGACCCCCTCCTGGCCCGCCGCCGGCCGGCCCGCCGGACGCAGCGTTGGGACCACTGCCGGCAGCGCCGGCCTGAGTTCCCGGCCCGCCGCCGGCATTCGGCGAGTCCTTGGACGGTCCGCGGCGCGTGTCCGGTTCGGGCGCCGCGCCGGGCTTCGCTTCACCAAACTGCTCCCGCACACGGTTGGTCTCCGCTTCCTCGCCGGCAGCCCGAGCCTCCGCGACGACGGCGCGCGGATTGAGCAGCACTTGGTCGGTCTCGCTCACGCCGTCCTGGACCTCCACGAACCGGTCGTTGTTCAGGCCCAAGACCAGCGAGCGGCGTTCGACTTTGCCGGGCGTCGCAACCCAGCAGAAGTATTTGCCGCGCTGCTCGACGATGGCCGCCACGGGCAGCGTCAGGACGTCTTTCAGATGTGCGACGAGGATTTCCACTTCGGCCGTCATGCCGGGCCGCAAGCCTTCCGGCTGGCCGTCGATTCTGACGATCGTGGCGTATTCCTTGACGCTGGCCGAAAAGAAGCTGGTTGGTTCGGGCTGGTTCGCGATCGAATGCACCGCTCCCTGCAGTTCGCGGCCCAGGATGCGAATCCGGGCCCTCATGCCGACGCGCAGCTGTTCGACTTTGGTTTCGTGGACGTTTACTTTGACCTGCATTTGGGACAGGTCGGGCAGGCGGAGGATGGTCTGCCGCTCGCGGACGGCCGCGCCTTCTTCGATCTGGGGTCCCTGCTGGCCGCCGCGCATGCCTCCCATCTGTTCGTTGGCATACACGACCATGCCGTCCTGGGTGGCGTTGATGAGGCAGAATCCTTTTTGATCCTCCAGGCGTTTCAGGCGCGACTCTTCCAGCGTAAAGGCGGCTTTTTCCGACTCCAGTTTGGCCTTGGCGGTCTCCACCTTGCTCTGCAAGTCCTCGATCATTTTGACCTTGGTAAAGTTCTCCAGCACATCCTTGGCCGTGCGGGCGGAATCCAGTTCCAGCTGAGAACGTTGGACCGAGAACTGCTGTCCCTCCAACTCCAGCGTGCTGATGTAGCCTTTGCGGAACATCCGTTGCGAGTGCTGCAGCATGTTCTGGCTGGTGCGCAGGTTCTCCAGGGCGATGGTGATTTGGGCCTCGGCGTCCTGCAGTTCTTTCTTGAAGGTGCCTTCCAGGTATTCCTTCACGGAGATCTCGGCGACCTGAAAGTCCTTCTCGGCCTGGACCAGCGCCGAGCGGGCCTTTTCGTAGGTGATCTTCTGAGCGTTGATCTGGTCGTCCAGTTGGGAGGCATCCAACTCGACCAGTTTTTCACCCTCTTTCACCTGGCTGCCGTCCTTGACAATCCACAGGATCGAGCTGCCTCCGGCCACCTGGCATTTGATCTCGACGTTCTTGGCGCTCTCCACATTGCCGTCTTCGGTGACCGTCACGAGCATCTCGCCGCGCTGGACGGCGTGGGTGAGCATCGACGGAGCCGGGCCGTCGTCCGCCGATTTGAACGCCAACGAACTGGCGTACACGGCGCCCCCGACGAGCACAAGGCCCAAGATCACTGCGACCAGTCGCCGCATCCAGCGGCCGAGACCGCCAGACGGCGGGAGGGGATCAGACAGAACCTGTTCCTCCCGGTCCAGGTCAAATAATTCCGAATTCGTGTTGGACATGACACTGCCCCCGCAGGATCGGCGGTTGGGTAAGGTCGTTTGCAGCAGGGCCGGCGAGCCGAGGCGGAATGAGGCCGCGCGGGGCCTGGCCCTGCTTTCGCCACGGACCGCGGCCGACCCCGCCGGGCCGCCGCGGCTGTAGGCTATTGTAACACCGCCGCGGCGCGAAGGAATTGCGGTTACCCGCGCCGCCGGTCGAATTCAGCGATTGGCCGGAGCCCCTTGCTGGCGACTGCCCGCCGGGGGCAGCCAAGCGGCGGCCGGGCCCACGGCCTGCCGCGCGGACGGATTCGGGTTCATTTCGCTTGGATCAAGGTACGCCGCAGGCGCCGCCCACCGGCCGAACGGGGCGTCCGGATGCGGCGCGGACGGATTCGGGGCCCTTGGGCTTGCCGCCATATACGCCGCAGGCGCTGCCCCTTGCCCGCTCGGTTCGGCTTGATGCGGCGCGGACGGATTCGGGTTCATTCCGCTTGGATCAACGTACACCGCGGGCGCTGCCCACGGGCCGGGCGGTTCCTCTTGATTCGCCAATTGCATCCATTCGACAGGAACCGCGGGCGGGGTCGCGATCGCCTCCGTGGCGGGCTGGTCGGACCGCGTCAGGGGCGTATCGATCCAGCGCCCTTGTTCGTCCAATTGCATCAAGCCCAGTTCGCGCATCAGTTGCATCCGGGTGGCATAGTAGTTGAGCCAGACGCTCATGAAGTTGTTTTGCGTGTTCCGCAGGTCGGACAGGGCCGTCAACAAGTCCAGCGCGGCCGTCGGGCCGAACTGGGTTGCCGCCTGGCCCGGTTCGGCCGGCGGCACCGGCTTGTTCAACTGCTCTTGCGTCAGATCGACGCGGCGGATCGAAATCGCGACGGCCCGCCGCTGAATCTCCAGGTTGACGCGCAGTTCGTTCAAACGCCGCAGCAGTTGCCGCATATCGCGGTGGACGGAATCCAGGGACTGGATGAACTGGCGGCGGTCCTGCTGATAGTCGATCAGCGCCTGACGATAGTTGTTCCGCTCCAGCAGCCGGGTAAAGGGCGCGTCGAACTCCAAACCGGCCCGCACGGTGGCCGTCTTGGAATGGAAGCTCAACGGATTGTTGCGGGAGGTCGAGATGTCTCCATCCAGCACGACATCCACGCGGGACTGCAGCGCGTTGGCGTTGTAGGCAATCAGCCGCCACGTATCGACCAGCGCGGCGCGGCTGTTCATGATGTCCAAGCGGTTGGCCAGCGCCGTTTGAAAAGCCGTCTCCGCGTCCATCTCGACGGACTCGACAAGGATCGCCTCCAGCCGCGCGCGGGCCTGGATCAGGGTCAACTCGCCGGCCAGCCGATACTGGTCGTCCAGCCAGACGACCAGGCCCGCGGCGGTCTGCCGGCGCGTGGCTGTGTCCAACCCGGTCTGCAACTGGCCCAGTTTCGGCACCGCGGCCTCGAATCGCTGGCGGATTTCCGCGAGGGAGTCGGCCAGCAGTCGGCGGTCCTTTTGATACAGGCTGCGTTCGGGGGCGGTCATGGCGTGTTCGCGTTGCTGCGCCGTGTTTTCCGTGCGCGCCAGGTCCTGCTCGACCTGCACGAACCGCTCGTCGAACTGCGGGCGGAGCGCGACGAGCCGTTTCAACAAATCCTGCAGTGCATCCTGGTCCGGCTCGTCGGGCAGTTCGCCCAGTTCTTCCTGGAAATCCGCGATCCGGTTCTGCATCGCCGTCGTTTGCGGATCGACCAACTGGAACTGTCGGATCAGCTGATCGTCCATGGCGATGCCCAGGTCGGGAGGCAATCCCAGCGTCCCGGTGACGTAATTGTCTTGTGCCAGCAGCAGGCTGTTCTGGGCTTGCAGCAACGTGGCCCGTTCGGTTTCGATGTTCTGGCGGAACTGGTCGACCTGGACTAGGTCGATCACGCCCGCGTCCAGATATGCCTCCAACAGCGCCAAGGTGCGCAGTTGCAGGTTAAGGCTGTCTTGCGTGTTGCGGATTTGTTGCAGTTGTTGCAGCAGGCCGAGGAACCCGCCCACGGTGCCTGCGCCGCCTCCCGCGTATCCCGCGCCGCCGCCGGTGCCGCCGCCGGAGGCGCCGATTCCGGTGCGTCCAAAGCCGGTCGCGACTCCCACGCCGCCCAGCCCGCCGGAGCCCGTGCCGGAGAAGCCGGTCAAGCCGGTCCCGCCCAAAAACCCGCCGCGCCGCGACGGGCCGGAGACGCCCAGTTCGCCGATCGCCACACGCGTGTAAAAGCCCTGGCGATACCGTTCGAAGGCCCGCAGATTCCCCAACAGCACGCGTTCCACAATCGTCAGTTGTTCCAACGCAATGTGCCGCCCGGCACCCCGCAACAGCGGCTGGACCAGCGAAAAATTCGCGAGCGAGCTGGTCAGGTTCGCATCTCCGCCGCTGAACTCCCAAACGAACGAGTTGGCGAAACCGACCAGCAGTTCGCCCGCCGTGGCGAACCTCCGCCGCAACTCGAACTCCGTCGTGGTGGTCAGGGTACTGGAATCGGCGCCTTGCACCGCCGGGAGGACGCCCACTCCGCGCGACAGACGCGGCGGGTTGAGGCCGCCCGAATGGGCGTACCGAGTCGTGTTGCCGCCAAAGAACTGCGTGTCCAGTCGGAACCGCTCGGTGCTCACGTCCAGGGCCGACAAGTAGAGCGTCTCCAACTGGTTTTGATAGTCCGGCGAGTGGATGTAGGCGACTCGCAGGGCCGTATCGACGTCCAACACGACCTCGCCCTTCTCGTTCATGGGGGCGTACTGAGCCAACTCCGCCCGCCAATGCGGGTTTTCCAACTCGACGCGCTCGCCGTTGGCGTGCCAATGCGGCCAACCCTTTTTGGAATCCACGCAACGCATGAACTGGTGCGACGCCGGATCGTCCGGCGGCATCGGCGGGCGATCCGGGTCAGCCGCATCGAAGTAGCGGCTGCGGGGATCCATGTCGATCGAGAAGTCGCAGATCGCCCAACGGGGGTCGTTCGATTTTTCCGTGACCAGCTCGTGGACTTCGCGATCCGCCTGGACGCGATAGTGCTGCCGGCTGCAGCCCCCGGCCGCCAACAGCCCGCCCAACGCGATGACGCACGCCGTCCAGCAGGATATGCGTACTGAAGAGTCCGCCAGCACGAAGGTGATCCCTTCAACTCCATTCGCAGCCCGAGCGGAACCGGCGCGAGGGAACACCCCTTGCCGCGGAATCCGCCACCTGTGTTCTATCGAGTGTTAGAATCGAACGGCTTTAACGATTCTGCGGGCGGTGCCGGTCGAATCGCGCGAAGACGAGAGGCTGGCCGGCGCCAGAACTCGCAGCGGGGCCCGCAGCACAGCGGAATGCTGGCGCCAAACGGGGGTTCCGGCACTTTTCCGCGTCGTTGATCAGTTCACGGTTTCGGTGCCGGGGTCAGGCTTACAGAATTCAATTCTGGCCGATCAGCGTCACACCGTAGGCTGGCACCAAGCTCGGCCAAAGTTGAATTCTGTAAGCCTGACCCCATTTCGCGCGACCGTCGCATGATAGACGGCGACTTTCGGCGGCCGTTTTCCGTTTGGTGCTAGCGGCAGGGAACCGAACGTGAAAGCGGCAAAAGGGCGGGAGACGCGGACAGAAAGATGAAAGGAGGAAGGCTGCTCTTCTGCCGACAGACTTCTGTCACCCCATTTTTGCATCAGCGATCCGCCTGGGCGCGGCGCGGGCACGCAAGCCGACCGGAAGCGCAAAAGCAGCCCGGCTGCTGGACAGCAGCCGGGCTGCCGGACGATTCTCGGTTTTGGCGCACGCCGGCCCGCACTCGTGCGGCAGGCTAGTTGTTGGGACGTCGCGTCCGGTTTCCACGACCGGCCTCGCCGCCACGGCCTGGCCGGCTGCCGGGCCCGAACGCGCCTTCCGGCATCTGGAACGATTCGCCCTTCATCTTCTCGAACTGCGCCTTCTGGTCGGCGGTCAGCACCGCCAAGACTTTTTCCTCCGCTTGCTTGCGCATGTCCTGCATCTTGGCCCGCATCTGCTCGCGGTCCTGGTCGCGGTTTCCGCCCTGGAACATTGCCCGCATCGCTTCCATGCTGGCGTTCCGGGCCTCTTCGAGCTTCTTCTTCTGCTCGTCGCTGATCTTCAGTTCTGCCGCGATCTTGGGATCGCTCAAGGCGGCCAGGCCGCGCGTCTGCAGGCTGATTTGCTCGATCCGCTTGATTTGATGCGGCAGCAGGATTTCCGCCAGTTTCGCGTTGGCGCTGGCCGTCTGCTTTTCGCGCCGCTCGCGCATTTCCCCAAAGGCCTTCTGCCGCTCTTCGTCCGACATGTTCTGGAAGTTGGCTCGCTGGCCCTGGCCGCGCTGGGCCTCCCGCTCGGCGCGCAACTGGTCGTTCAATTTCTTGATACCGGCGAGTTGCTCGTCCTGGGCCTCGATCTCCTTCTGGACGGCTTCGATATTCGCCAGATCCAGCAGATTCGGGGTTCCACCGAAGCCACCGGGGCCTCCGCGGAACCCGCCCCGCCCGCCGGGCTGCGCCCAAGCGGAATCGCTGGCCAACGCGAGCAGAACAAACATGACCGCGACCATCGTGCAAAATCGTTTCATCACTTTTCCTTTCACTTGACTCAGAACCAGGAGAGTTGTAGGAACTCAAAAAACGGGACGCACCGACCTCCGCCGCAGACGCGAGGATCGTTGCTCACAGGTTGACCACGCGGTCCCCCTTGGTCACTCGGGCGACCTCATCCACCGAGGTCCTGCCCGCAACGACCTTCTTCCAGCCGTCCATGCGCAAGGTCGTCATGCCTTCCTGCACGGCGGCCTTTTTCAATTTCCACGAGCTGGCATTGTCGTGCGCCAGGCGCCGGATTTCCTCCGTGGTCACCAGCAACTCGTAAATCCCGACGCGGCCGTGATAGCCCAGATTGCGGCACTGTCGACACCCCACCGGACGATAAACGGGCGCGCCGTTCAGGTCTTCCCAAGGAAAATCCGGCGGCAGTTCGTCCCGCTGCGGGCGGACCGGCTGTTTGCAGTGCTCGCACAGTCGCCGGACCAGTCGCTGGGCCATGACCGCCTCGACCGTGCTGGACACCAGGAACGGCTCGACGCCCATGTCCGCCAGTCGCGTGTACGCGCCGGCCGCGTCGTTGGTGTGCAGCGTGCTGAACACCAGGTGCCCGGTGAGCGACGCCTGGATGGCGTTTTCGGCCGTCTCCAGATCCCGGATTTCACCGACCAGCACGACATCCGGATCGTGCCGCAGGATGCTCCGCAGCGAATGCGCAAAACTCAGGCCGATCTTGGAATGAACCTGGATCTGGTTGATGCCCTGCAACTGGTACTCCACCGGATCCTCGGTCGTGATGATCTTGACGTCCGGCTTGTTGATCTCCAGCAGCGAACTGTACAACGTGGTGGTCTTGCCGGAGCCGGTCGGGCCGGTGACCAGCACGATCCCGTGGGGCAGTTCGATCAGTTGGCGATAGACCTCGTAGGTCCGCTGGTCCATGCCCAGCGACCGCAGGTCGAACACCATGGCGCCCTTGTCCAGGATGCGCATCACGATGCTTTCGCCGTGAATCATGGGGATCACGGACACGCGGACGTCCACCTCGCGGCCATGCACCTTGAGCTTGATCCGGCCGTCCTGGGGCAACCGTTTTTCGGCGATATTCAGCCGGGCCATGATCTTCAGGCGGCTGACGATCGCCGACTCGAAACGGCTGATCTCCGGCGGCAGCGGCTGGGGCTGCAGCATCCCGTCCACGCGGTAGCGGAGGACCAGGCCCGATGGCTGCGACTCCAAGTGCACGTCGCTGGCATGCGTCTCGATGGCCTCCAGCAGAATTTCGTTCACCAGCCGGACGACCGAGGCTTCCTGGGCCTGTTCGCACAGTTCCGAACCGTCCGTTTCGATGGCTTCCAGCAACTCAAGTCCGTCATCGTCCTCGGTCTGCGCCACCAGGTTGTCGACGGTCTCGCCGCCGACGCCCAAGTGCTTCTTGACCAGTTTGGCGATCTCTTGCCGGCTGGCGAGAACGGGAGTCACGCACAGTCCGGTGGCCGCGCCGACTTCGTCCAGCGGATACAGGTCGAACGGATCGCTGGTCGCCACGACCAGGGAACCGTTGAAGCGGCGGATCGGGAACAGCGATTGGCGGTAGATCAGACGCTGTGGGAAATCCTTCAGCAGCGGCTTCAGATCGGTCTCGCCGTCCAAGCGGGCCAGGTCGACGTACTCCAGTCCGACCTCCTCGCCGACCGCGCGCAGGGCGTCCTCTTCATTCACAAAACGCAAGGCGACTGCGGCGTCCAAGATCGAATCGCTGTTGTGTTGACGCGCCTGGTCCAACTGCTGTTGGTCGATCAGGCCGCGTCGAAGGAGGATTTCGGCGGCGTGCATCCTGCGGAACTCCTGGGTCTGAGCCGGCCAGTGCCGGAGAGATTTCGTCTGGGCGGGAAGCGCGCAAGGGCCGCTTCCCGTGCGGTCTTACCTGCCGACGACCTGCCTTTTGTGACGGCTGGACGCACCGATTCGCCGGAATCCGTTTCGGCGGCTGCGTTGGGGACGCCCGCCGCCGGCCCGCGACAGCGCCGGGTGCCCCGGAATCTTGACGCTGGCCCCGTGTTGCAGTAGCGTGGACGCAGAGCCGGTTGAAAGAACGAGGACACACCAGAAAAACAAAAAAACACAAGCCTCTGGCGGTGGACGTTTTTCCTGGCGTTCCTCCGGCGCAGCGCGGAGCCAGAGCTTTTCTTTCCACAGGCTGCAAAGCGGTCACAAATGGTTGGAGCGGGCAGTTGGGAGAGAGGATGGATCGATGAGCGACGTGCAGCCGGACTCGGACGAGACCATCGATCTGTTGCGGCAAGTCCGCGAGGGGAACCCCGTGTTCGATCGGCTCTTCGCCGGCCACCGAGCGGCGCTCAAGGAGGCAGTGAGTATCCGCTTTGATCCGGCGCTCCGCGGCCGGCTGGATCCTTCCGACGTCGTGCAGGACACGCAACTGGAAGCGTTTCGCCGGCTGCCCGAGTTTCTGCGGCGGCAACCGATGCCCTTTCATCTGTGGCTGCGAAAGATGGCGTACGAACGTTTAATCATGATGCGTCGCCGCCACCTGGACGCGACCTGCCGGGCGGTCCGGAACGAGTGTCCGCTGCCCGAACAGTCCTCGCTGGTGCTGGCTCAACAGCTGCTGGCCGACCAGGAATCGCCTAGTGCCCAGGTCGGCAAAGCGGAGTTGGCCCAGCGGGTACGCACCGCGCTGGGCAACCTGCCGGAGATCGACCGCGAAATCCTGCTGATGCGGACGTTCGAGTCCCTGTCCTACGACGAGATCGCTTGCATTCTGGAAATCGAGGCGGCCGCCGCCCGCAAACGGCACGGACGCGCTCTGTTGCGGCTGCACCGGTTGCTGGCCGCCGACGGGATCACGGAGTCGAAGCTATGACCGAGGCGTGGCGCGACGACGACAGCGAAGACTCGCCGCAGGAACTGATGGTCGCGGAGGCGGCCGACGAGTACTTGCAGCGCGTCCAGCAAGGCGAATCGCCGGATGTCGAGGCGTACGTCCAACGCTATCCCGAAGTGGGGGAAGTGCTGCGGGACGTCTTGCCGGCGCTGCAGGTCATGCACGGTTCGCGGGCGACGAAGGCGGCAACCGCGAGTGCGACTGCCAGCATCGAGGGAATTTTGGGCGACTTCCGCATCCTGCGGGAAATCGGCCGCGGCGGCATGGGGATTGTGTACGAGGCCGAGCAGATTTCCTTGCGCCGCCGCGTGGCGTTGAAAGTACTGCCCTTCGCAGCCACCCTGGACGACCGGCGGCTGGAGCGGTTCAAAAACGAGGCTTTGGCCGCGGCCCGCCTGCACCACTCGCACATTGTCCCGGTCTACGCAGTGGGCTGCGAACGCGGCGTGTATTATTACGCGATGCAGATGATCGACGGGTTGAGCCTGGCCGACGTGATCGCCCAGTGGCAGCAGGCTGCGGCGCCGCTGGACGGAAGCTCCGGACCGCCCGGATCGTCGCCGCGACCAACGCCGCGAGAAAACTCCCATGTCTTGGCGGAATTGTGGGCGTCCAGCGCGGCAGAATCCGGCCCGCGCGTCCCGGCCGGCGCCCCGCGCACGCAGACGGCGGCAGTGCTCTCGACGGCTTCCACGGGCAAAGCGGCAGACTTCTTCAGGACCGTGGCCCGGTTGGGCGTTCAGGCCGCCGAGGCGTTGGAGCACGCGCATAACCTGGATGTGGTCCACCGCGATATCAAGCCCGCGAATCTGCTGGTCGACGCCCGCGGAAACCTGTGGGTGACGGACTTCGGGCTGGCGCGGCTCCGCAGCGACGCCGATCTCACCGGCTCCGGGGACATTGTCGGCACGTACCGCTACATGAGCCCGGAACAGAGCCTGGGCCAGAACACCCTGGTCGACCATCGCACCGATATCTACTCGCTCGGCGCCACGCTATACGAACTCGTCACGCTGCGGCCGCTGTTCGACGGCCAGTCCCGTGAAAAGCTGCTGGCTCGCGTCACGCTGGAGGAGCCGGTTCCCCCCCGCCGCATCAACCGGGCGATTCCCGCCGATTTGGAGACAATCATCCTGAAGGCGCTCGCCAAAGAGCCTCAGGATCGCTACGCCAGCGCTGCGGATCTGGCCGCCGATTTGAGTTGCTTTCTGGACAGCCGGCCGATCCGCGCCAAAAAGCCGTCGCTGATGGAACGGCTGAACAAGTGGTCGCGGCGGCACAAGCAAGTCGTGGCCGCCTGCCTGGCCGTCCTGCTGCTGGCCGTCGTGGGACTGGCCGTCAGCAATATCCTGGTCGCCCGCGAACGCTCCAAGACGCGGGCCGCGTACGAGGAAGTGGCTCGCAAACAGGCGGAAACGGCGGCGGCCTTGCAGGAGGAAGCCGAGCAGCGGAAACTGGCGGAAGAGAGTTTCCGGCAGGCCCGCGAGATGCTGGACTCGTTCGTGCAGGCCAGCATCGACGATCTGACCGCCAAAGAGAACGATGAGGACATTCGTCAAGCGGTCTTGCTGGCCAGTCTGCCCTACTACCAGCGATTCATCGAACAAACCCGAGACAACCCGCCGCTGCAGGCCGAACTCGCGGCCAGCCATTTGCGCGTCGCCAAGATTCTGGAATCGATCGGCTCAACGCCCGAAGCCCGCGCCGCGCTGGAGGACGCCCTGGCGACGCAGGAGCGACTGGTCCGCGAGCGCCCGTTCGACAAGGCCTTGCGGCGCGGCTTGTTTTCCATGTACTTCCGCCTGGGAGTGATGCGCGGCGGCATGGCCCTGATGCTCGTCCGCCAGGAAGCGGTCCAGAACCATCTAGGTTTGCGCCCCGACCAGATCTCCCGAATCCGCGAGATCGTCGCTGCCCAGGACCACTTCCACAAGGAATCGTGGAACCAAGCCAACGTCGATCCAGCCCAGATGCGGAAGACGTTCCGCGACCACCTGGACCAGACCCTGAAGGCCCTCGAGGAAACCCTCGAACCGGCGCAACGGGAACGGCTGAGTCAGATCGTGCTGCAGCGTCAAGGCGTCTGGGCGCTGACCACTCCCGAAGTGGCCGACCAGTTGGCCCTGACCAGCGCCCAACGGTCCGCCATCTACACCATCCGCGAGGACGTGTTTCACGGACCACCCGGCCAACGCGACCACAGTGGCCCCTCGCCGGAACAACGCATTCGCCAGGTCTTGACGGACCAGCAACAAGCCGCCTGGCAGCAGATGCTCGGGGAGCCGACCGACCTGGGCAAGTGGGGCCCGCCGCCGCACTGGCCTCGGACCAAGACGCCGGCGTGGCGGACCAAAGACGGCCATCCGGCGCGGTCTGCCAAGAGCTGATCGCGGTCCGAAAGAAGTCGAAGCCCGGTCCGCCCTCCGTGCTGTCTGAGCCCGTTTGCCCCGCGAATCCTGACGCGCCCGCCGCCCAGGCCTTCAGGCCGGTCCGCCCGTCACGCTCCCAGCAACACGGCGCCGTGTGCCTGGTGGCAGGCGGCGACGACCTGCTGGCGGATCTGGTCGGCTTCCTCGTTGGTCAACGTCCGCTGGCGGGAACGCAGCGTGATCGAAAACAGCAGCCGCTTCTTGCCCGCGCCGTCCTTCTTCGGATCCCGATAGATCTCCTGGTAACGGACACGCTCCAGGCACTCGCCCACGGACTGCCCGACGGTTTCCGCCAGGCTGGCCCAACGCACCGATTCGTCGACAATCAAGTTCAAGTCGCGCTCGATCGCCGGATAGGGGCTCTGTTCCGCGTACTTAGGAATCAGATTGGCCAAGTCAACCAGCACCGGCAGGGAAAGTTCGGCGACGGTTGCCGACGAGCGCAATCCGGCCTGCTGCAAGCCGGCGGCAGACAGCTCGCCGAGGTAGCCCAGAGGTCGGCCTTGCACTCGGAGTTCGGACGACTTGACGGCGTCCAGCAGCGGCTGCCGCGTATCGAGCGCCTCCAGAGGCGTGCCCGGACGCAGGGCGGCAAGCACGGCCTCGATCACGCCTTTGACGTGATAGTAGTCGCCCCCGGAGACGATGCCCAGCGTCCCCTGTTCGCCTGGCAGATCGCCCTGGACTGGCAGGAACACGCGGGCGGTCTCGAACAACTCGATGACCGGGTTGCCCAAGGACTCGTTCACGCGCCGCGCCTCCAGCAGGCTGGGGATCAGACTCTGCCGCAAACGGTCGGCGCCCTTGAGCATGGGCGTGCTGGTCTGCAGCGGCGGGGCCTCCGTCCACGGGCTGAAAACGGCAGCCAACTCCTCCGGGACCACGCTGGCCGTGATCGCTTCGTCAAAGCCCGCGCACAGCAGCACTTGCCGCACTTTGCCCAGCACCCGATCCTCATGGCTGCGGTGCGAAGGGGCCATCGGCACGCCGACGTCCTCGGGAATCCGCTCGTAGCCGTAGACGCGGGCAACCTCCTCGACCAAATCGATTTCGCGCGTCAGATCGCGCCGCCAACTGGGCGGAACCACGGTGACCGACCGCGTGTCTTGCGCCGCCGGCTGGCAGCCCAGGGCAGTCAGGATTCGCTGCACTTCTTCCGCCGGGATTTCGATCCCCAACACGCGCGGCAATTGAGACAGCCGCAGCACAATGGGCTCGCGGATGGGTGTCCCTTGCCCGACCGCGATCACGCCTTGAGCCAGGCGTCCGCCACCCAACTGCAGGATCAGTTCGCAGCAGCGGCGGCTGGCCCAATCGACGCCAACCGGGTCCACGCTGCGCTCGAAACGGTACGACGAAGGACTGTGCAGGGTCAGTTTGCGGGCCGTGGTGCGGATGGACAGCGGGGCAAAGTCGGCCGCCTCGATCAGCACGTCGGCGGTCGCGTCCGACACTTCCGTGTCCGCTCCGCCCATCACGCCGCCCAGGGCCACCGCGCGCTGGGCGTCGGCGATCACGCACATGCCCGGTTCCAGCGGGTACGTCTTGTGATTGATGGCCTCAAACAACTCGCCAGGCCGCGCCTCCCGGACGATGATCTGCGGCCCGGCCAGCTTGGCAAAATCGAACGCGTGCAGCGGCTGGCCGCATTCCATCATCACATAGTTGGTGACGTCCACCACGTTGTTGATGGCGGGAATCCCGATCGTCGCCAGCCGATCCGCCAGCCAGTGCGGACTGGGGCCGATCCGCACGCCCTGCAGCACGCGGGCCGTATAGCGGAAACACAGGTGCGGGCACTCGATGGCCACCTTGGTCAACTCGGTCACCGGCGGGCCGGCCTCGGCGGGCTGGGGCGGCGGCGAGCGGAGTTCCGTCTGCCACAGCACGGAGACTTCGCGAGCCACCCCGATGTGCCCCAGGCAGTCGGGCCGGTTGCTGGTGACTTCCAGGTCGACCTGCAGATCGTCACCGACCGCCTTCCGGTCTTCGTAATTCAGCCCGGCCATCGACAGCCGCTCGACGAGTTCGTCGGGCGACATCGGCAGAGAAACGTAGTCTTGGAGCCATTTCCAGGAAACTAACATGCTGCACCTGAAAAGGGGTCAGGATTCTTTTTCAGAAAACAGTCCTGACCCCTTTTTGCTAGAACTGGTGGAGGAAGCGGACGTCGTTCTTGTAGAACTCGCGAATGTCGGTAATCCCGTGCCGCCGCATACAGAGGCGTTCCACGCCCAACCCGAAGGCAAAACCGATGTACTTCTCCGGATCGTAGCCTACGGCCTTCAACACGTTGGGGTCGACCATCCCGGCTCCGCCGAATTCGATCCATTGGCCGTCCCAGTGGAAATCCGCCTCGACGCTCGGTTCCGTGAACGGGAAAAACGACGGGCGGAAGCGGATGTGGACGTCGCGGCCGAGGTAACTGGTCGCGAACAAGCGCAAGACGCTCTTCAGGTCCGCCATGGTCACCTGGGTGTCGATCAGCAGGCCTTCCATCTGGTGGAACATCGGGTAGTGCGTGGCGTCGGCCGTATCGGGTCGATAGACACGCCCCAGGCAGATGATCCGCACCGGCGGCGGCGCCTGCTCCATGACCCGGATCTGGACCGTGCTCGTCTGGCTGCGCAGCAAGCCCGTCTTGCCGCCCGTCGCTGCGGCGGCCGTGGCCAGATAGAAGTTGTCCAGCGGGTCGCGCGCCGGGTGCTCGCGGGGAATGTTCAGCGCCTCGAAGTTGTGCCACTCGTCCTCGACCTCCGGGCCGTCCGCGACCGAGAACCCCAGTCGCCCCATGATGTCCTTCAGTTCTTCCACCGTCTGGGTGATGGGATGCAGACGGCCGATCCGAAACGGCGTGCCGGGCACCGTCGGGTCGAACTGCGGACCTTGTTTAACGGCAGCCACAGGGGCAGCGGCCAAACGCTCGGAGGCGGCTTTGAACGCCGACTCAATCTGTTCCTTGACCTCGTTGAATCGCTTGCCGGCGGCCGGGCGATCGGACTTGTCGATCGTGCCCATGCCCTTCTGCGCCGCTTTCAGCCGGCCTTGCTTCGCGCCCAGGAATTCGACACGCGCCCCCTCGAGCGCCTCGGCGGTGGCGGCCGAGTCGAATGCCCGCACGGCCTCTGTCGCCAACGCGTCCAACTGCTTGGTGAAATCCGCCAGTGCCATAGATTTGCCCATCGACCGGTGTGTCAAAACAAAAAAAGAGATAGGCCTGTTGTCCAAGACCTATCTCTTGAGGAATTCAGTCCGAACGACCTGGCCTTAAGCCGCCGCCAACGCCTGCTTGACCTTGTCCACCACCTGATCGAACGCCGGCGGGTCGTGAATCGCCATTTCGGACAGCGTCCGGCGATCCAATTCGACGCCAGCTTTCTTCAGCCCGGCGATGAATTCGCTGTACCGCAAGCCCCGCTGACGCACCGCCGCATTGACGCGGACAATCCACAGCCGGCGGATGTTCCGTTTCTTGTTCCGCCGATCCCGATAGGCGAAAACGCCTGCCCGAATCAACGTCTCTTTGACAGTCCGCAGCAACTTGCGCCGACCGCCGCGATACCCCTTGGCACGCTTAAACAGTTTTTTCTTGGCCCGATTGCTGGACCACCCGCTCTTCGTTCGCATGACGATTCATCCCGTGGCGTTAGCGCCGTCAGGCCCCGCCCAAAACTGCAGGCGGCGTTTGGTGCCCACGACGCGGTAAAAAAGTGGCTCCTTTATGCAAGCGCCGATCCGACCTTGCAGCCGATTTCAAAATCCGCCCACGCAGGCGGGGTCTGATCCCACAGCGGGCCCTTCATCCCACAGCGGGCCCTTCATCCCACAGCGGGCCCTT
>JAAYYU010000266.1 GCA_012515235.1 Candidatus Anammoximicrobium sp. | reverse complement strand
CGTGGTTGTCATCGCGACGGGAATCGAGATTCCGGCCTCGCGGACCATCGCGGGGATCCAGTCGTCCGTCGTGTTGCTCAGGTCCACCAGCAGCCCGTCCTCGATCGCTTGCTGTCGCGTGTAACGGAATCGGCGGGCTAGACGCTGACTTGCCGTTCTGGTTTCCCTGGAAATGCCCCAGGTCAGCGGCTGCTGAGGGGACCGTCACTGGTTTCCGTCCCCTGTCCGGCTCGTAGTCCATGATCTTCGCCTGCCCGATTTGCTGTTTCGTCGCCTTCAGGCTGGCCACAAACGGCGGCTTGGCCTATTTCGCATCAGCGGAAGAACTGGATAACATCGTCTTGCCGTCGCCGCCGTCTGAGCGGAGCCGGCGGCGGTTTGGGGACGCCATTGGAGCGTTTTGCTGCGAATGCTCCCCAGGCTTCCCGCGGGATTCGCCAACGAGGCCGCCCAGTGGCTGACTGCGCAACATTGAGGGCCCCCAACTCGCCGCGGTGAATCCAGATCAGCACCTTCTCTTGCTCCACACGCAGCGCCCTGGCCAGTTCGGCGACGGTATAGAAATCACAATCCGGCAACCTCGCCAAAGCAGGCGTCGCTGCTTCTGCGGCCGGAGCGTGCTCATTTGGGGGCATCGCGATTGTCCTCCTGGCTCAGCCTCAGAGTCGGTCCCAGAACACATGGATCGCCACGGTATTGCCAGCGGAGGCGATCGGCAAGGTGGCGCGAGGGTTCAGGTTCGGATTTCGCGGCACAACGGACAATCGCGCCGGGTTAGTTGCTGGGCTGGTTGAAAACCGGGCTTGCGGCGGGTAGGCTATGGCCAGCGGCTGCCTTGCGGTTTCGCGAACTGCAGGGCTGAAATCGGCTTGCGGGGGTGTTCGTATCTTACCCGACATTTGCGACGGACGCCCCGCAGGCCGGCCCGTGGCGGATGACGGGGGGGCTTGGCCAGTCGCTGGGACGAGTCGGCGTTCAAGACAGTCGGATCGGAGACTGCCGGATGTTCGAGCAAGCGTTCAAAAACATCGACGACGTGCTGTGGAAAGAGGCGGGCTGTTCCTCGGAACTGGACTACACGGAGCAGACGTCGTGGCTGCTGTTCTTGAAGTACCTGGACGGATTGGAGCAGGACAGGGCGATTGAGGCTCAGCTGCAGGGGAAGAAGTACACGTTCATCCTGGACAAGCCGTACCGCTGGGAAGAATGGGCGGCGCCCAAGACCAAGGACGGCCAGATCGACCACAACCGGGCCCTGACCGGGGACGACCTGCGGGACTTCGTCAACGGCAAGCTGTTCCCCTATCTGCACGGCTTCAAGCTGCGGGCCAGCGGGCCGAATACAATCGAATACAAAATCGGCGAGATCTTCGGCGAGATCAAGAATAAGATCCAGAGCGGGTACAACCTGCGGGAAATCATCGACCAGATCGACGAGCTGCGATTCCGCTCGCAGACCGAGAAGCACGAACTGTCGCACCTGTACGAGGCCAAGATCCGGAACATGGGCAACGCCGGGCGGAACGGCGGCGAGTACTACACGCCGCGGCCGCTGATCCGCGCCATCGTCCAGGTCGTCCGGCCCAAGATCGGCCAACGGATCTACGACGGCGCTTGCGGGTCCGCAGGGTTCTTCTGCGAGTCGTTCGATTACCTGAAGGCCAAGAAGGGGCTGACCACAAAGGAGGCCAAGACGCTGCAGGAAGCCACGTTCTTCGGCAAGGAGAAGAAGTCGCTGGCCTACGTGATCGGGATCATGAACATGATCCTGCACGGGATCGACGCGCCGAACATCCTGCACATCAACACGTTGGCGGAAAACCTGGCCGACATCCAGGAAAAGGACCGCATGGACGTGGTGATGGCTAATCCGCCTTTCGGCGGCAAGGAGCGGAAGGAGGTCCAGCAGAACTTCCCGATCCGCACCGGCGAGACAGCCTTCCTGTTCCTCCAGCACTTCATCAAGATCCTGAAGGCCGGCGGTCGGGCGGGCATCGTGATCAAGAACACCTTCCTGTCCAACACCGACAACGCGTCGGTCAGCCTGCGCAAGCTGCTGCTGGAAAGCTGCAACCTGCACACCGTGCTGGACCTGCCCAGCGGCACGTTCCAGGGCGCGGGCGTCAAGACGGTGGTGCTGTTCTTCGAGAAAGGCGCGCCGACCCTTCGGCAAGGCTCAGGGCAGACCTGCAAGATCTGGTTCTACCAACTGGCCCCCGGCCGGAACCTGGGCAAAACCAACCCGCTGAACGACGACGACCTGGCCGAGTTTGTCAAATTGCAGAAGACCAAAGCCGATTCGCCCCAGAGCTGGTCCGTGGACGCCAAGAGCATCGATCCGACGACATTCGACCTGTCGGTGAAAAACCCCAACGGCGGCGAGAAAGTGAGCCACCGCAGCCCGCAGGCGATCATGGACGAAATCGCGGCGCTGGATGCCGAGAGCGCAGAGGTGCTGGGGCGGATCAGGGGGTTGCTATGAAGCGCAAGACTTTACCCAAACCGCAGACCATCCAGCCCGACAAGGAGGCGGCGCTGTACGAACGCATTCGCGAGCTGATCGCCAACGCCCGCCAGACGGTTGCCCGCGGCATCGATCTGGTGCAGGTGCATACCAACTTTGAAATCGGGCGGCACATTGTGGCCCACGAGCAGCAGGGAGAATCCAGGGCCGAGTACGGCAAGGAGGTGCTCAAGCGGCTGGCCGAGAAGCTAAAGGTCGAGTTTGGTCGGGGCTTCTCCAAGAGCAATCTGGAGTACATGCGCCGATTCTTTCTTGCCTATCAGGACCGGTTGCCGATTGCCCAATCAGAAACTGGGCAATCTTTGATTGTCCCGCGTGATGAGGCCGAAATTGCCCAGTTGGAAACTGGGCAATTGGTCGCTTCCACGTCAAAGGTCCGCGCCTTCCGTTTGAGCTGGACGCATTACGTTTTCCTGCTGGGCGTCAAGAATCCGGACGAGCGCAGCTTCTACGAAATCGAATCGGCCGACCAGAATTGGAATCTGCGCGAACTGCGACGCCAGTTCGACAGCGGCCTGTACGAACGTCTGGCCCTCAGCCGGGACAAGGAGGGCGTTCGCCGCCTGGCGCGAGAAGGGCAGATCGTCAGCCAGCCCCAGGACCTGCTCAAGGAGCCGCTGGTCCTGGAGTTCCTGGGCCTGTCCGAACAGGCCCGCTATTCCGAGTCCGACCTGGAAGCGGCCATCATCGACCAGATCGAGCGATTCCTGCTGGAGTTGGGCAAAGGCTTCCTGTTCGAGGCCCGGCAGAAGCGGTTCACCTTTGACGGCGAACATTTTTTCGTCGATCTGGTGTTCTACAACCGCCTGCTGCGGTGCTACGTGCTGATCGACCTCAAGCTGGGCAAGCTGACCCACGAGAACCTGGGCCAGATGCAGATGTACGTCAACTACTTCGACCGGTTCGTCAAGACCGAGGACGAAAACGACACCGTCGGCATCATCCTGTGCAAGAAAAAGAACGGGGCGATGGTCGAGATCACGCTGCCCAAGGATGCCAACATCCACGCACGCCAGTACCAGCTGTATCTGCCCAGCAAAGAGGAACTCCAACGCAAGCTGCTCCAGTGGGCACAGGAGGCGGGCGGTGAGTGAGAGGAAAGGCGGGGAACGCGGGAGAGCTGCAAACCACCCGGGGGCTGTTACGAAGGATGGATGGCAAAACAGACAACTGGGCGAACTGGCCGAACTCAGGGGCAGGATTGGTTGGCGCGGATTGACGGCTAAGGAATACACGGAGAGCGGTCCGTTATTTCTTTCCGTTCACTCGCTCAATTATGGCGACTATGTGGATTTTCGGGATGCCTTTCACATTAGCGAAGAGCGATATGTCGAGAGTCCGGAGATAATGCTCCAAGAGGGCGATGTTCTGATCTGCAAAGACGGCGCAGGTATTGGGAAAGTTGGTATCGTCGGAAGACTGCCAGACAGCGCGACAATCAATTCGTCGCTGCTGCTCATCCGTAGCAGAAAGTGTATTCTTCCCAAGTTCCTCTATCACTGTCTGTCGAGCCCGTACTTCCAGAAGATAGTCAACTCGCGTCTCAATGGTGCCACGACCCCTCATCTGTACCAGCGGGACATCACGGAGTTTCCGGTGGTTCTTCCCCCGCTCCCCGAACAGCGGCGGATCGTGGGCATCCTGGACGAAGCGTTTGCCGGCATCGCCACCGCCAAAGCCAACGCCGAAAAGAACCTCCAAAACGCCCGCGAGCTGTTTGAAAGCCACCTGCAAGCCGTGTTCGCCAAACGCGGCGACGGGTGGGCAAATAAGAGGCTGGAAGAAATCGCCAAGGTATTTGGCCGAGGCAAGTCTCGCCATCGCCCTCGGAACGCCCCCAGACTCTACGGCGGGAAGTATCCGTTCGTCCAAACGGGCGATGTACGGAACGCTGGGCACGTAATCGAAACCTACAGCCAAACGTACAGCGAGGCCGGTCTTGCTCAGAGCAAGCTGTGGCCTGCGGGGACTGTTTGCATCACCATCGCCGCGAACATCGCGGAGACCGCGATCTTGGGCTTCGACTCGTGCTTTCCTGACAGCATGATCGGGGTCGTGGTTGACGAAACCAAGTCGAGCAGCACGTTTGTGCAGTACCTGCTTCAGAGTTTCAAGGCACACTTGAAGGCTCAGGGGAAGGGTAGCGCGCAGGACAACATAAACATGGGCACCTTCGAGAGTCAGCGATTTCCTTTTCCCAGCCTGGACGTGCAGCAAAGGATCGTGGTGATCCTCGATTCGCTCCGCGAAGAAACTCAACGCCTCGAATCCGTCTACCAGCGCAAGCTGGCCGCGCTCGACGAATTGAAAAAATCCCTGCTACACCAAGCATTCAGCGGACAACTGTAAAATAACCTCTGGATGTCGTCATGAGCAAGCAAGTACCTTTCTCGCTGCGTATCTTTGTCGCCGATGGTGACCCTGACGGCCTGCGGCTTGTCGAACGATCGAACTGGATCGGCAAGGCCCTGATGTTCCCTCGCGCCATTTACCCCCAAGTCCGCAACCGGTCAGAGTTTTTACAGACCGGCGTTTATCTTTTGCTTGGGCCACGGCCAAAGGGCGACGGCGAAATGCTCTACGTTGGTGAGGGGGATCCAGTGCGGCCGCGGTTGGAAAGTCACTATGCAAACAAGGACTTCTGGACGCGTGCGGTTTTTTTCGTCGCACCGGGCCAATTGAACAAGGCCCACGTGCAGTACCTTGAAGCCCAATTGGTAAATCGCGCAACCGCGGCGAAGCGAATGCCGCTGGACAATGCTAATAAGCCATCGGATCCCACCCTCTCAGAAGCCGACCGTGCCGACATGGACGTCTTCCTCGACAACATCCTGGGCATGTTGCCAGTGCTGGGCATCCATGCTTTCGAGCAAAGCTCCCCCGCAGTGGTGAAAGGAGAAACGACGCTCACCTGTCAGGGGCGTGGCGTAACCGCACAGGGCCATGACACTCCCCAGGGATTTATCGTCCAATCTGGATCGTTCGCAGCCATTGACGAGGTGCCATCGCTCAAGCAACACCTCCCCAATGTTTGTGCAGCGCGTGCCGATTTGCTGCAAAATGGCGTCTTGGTTCACGATGAGAAACGGCTTCGCTTCGCGCAGGATTATACGTTTAACTCACCTTCGTTGGCGTCGTCAGTCGTTTTGGGTCGCTCAAGCAACGGTCGTACCGAATGGAAGGACGCGAGCGGCAAGACACTAAAACAGCTGCAAGAGGCACAAGCCGAGAACTGATCTGCGGGCAGCACTCCCGCGAGTCTTCACGAGCAGAATCATGAACGAAGCCGAAACGAGAGCGGAACACATCGACCCGGCGCTGGCGGCGGCTGGGTGGGGCGTGGTCGAAGGGAGCCGCATCCGGCGGGAGTACCCGATCACGCTGGGGCGACTGGAAGGGCACGGGCGGCGGGCCAAGCCGCTCAAGGGCGATTACGTGCTGGTGTATCGCAACACGAAGCTGGGCGTGGTCGAGGCCAAGGCGTGGGACGAGGAGTTGACCGAGGGCGTGGCTCAGGCAAAGGACTACGCCGGCAAGCTGGCCATCCGCTTCGCCTACTCCACCAACGGCCAGGGGATCTACGGCATCGACATGCAGACGGGCCACGAAGGCGAACTGCCGCGGTTCCCGACGCCGGACGAACTGTGGAACGCAACGTTCGCCCAGCAGAACGACTGGCGAGATCGGTTCGCGGCCATTCCGTTTCAGGACGGCGGCGGCATGTTCCTGCCGCGCTACTACCAGGACATCGCCATCGAGCGCGTGCTGGACGCCATCATCGGCGGGGCGGTGCGCATCCTGCTGACGCTGGCCACCGGCACGGGCAAGACGTTCATCGCTTTCCAGATCGCGTGGAAGCTGTTCCACAGCCGCTGGAACCTGAGCGGCCAGCCGACGCGCCGCCCGCGGATCCTGTTCCTGGCCGACCGCAACATCCTGGCCGACCAAGCCTTCAACGCCTTCTTCCCATTCCCCGAAGACGCAATGGTCCGCATCGAGCCGGCGGACATCCGCAAAAAAGGCAAAGTGCCGAAGAACGGCAGCCTGTTCTTCACGATCTTCCAGACGTTCATGGCTTCGGCAGGCTCAGCCACCGGGGCTTCGGCAGGCTCAGCCACCGGGGCGTCCACCGAGTTTCAGCCGCAGACGGACACGCGATTCAAGGAGATAACCGAGATCGAGGAAGCGTACGGGTACATGTATGTGCTTGAGTGCGCGGATGGGAGTCTCTACACGGGTAGTACTAAAGACCTGCGAACGCGGCTGCAGCAGCACAATGCTGGAGAAGGCGCACGCCACACAGCACGCGGGCCGGTCAAACTCGTGTATTACGAAACGTTTGACCGCATTGACAAGGCATTTGCTCGGGAAAAACAGGTGCAAGGTTGGACCAGGGCGAAGAAAATCGCGCTGATCCAAGGCAACATCGCTCTCCTGAAACAGTTGGCACGCAGCAGATCGGCCCCCGACGCTGCCCGCCCTAAGGCGGTCGAATCGGCCCCTGAGCTTGTCGAAGGGTATTTCGGCGAGTACCCGCGGGATTTCTTCGACTTTATCATCATCGACGAGTGCCATCGGGGCGGCGCGAACGACGAAAGCACGTGGCGGGCCATCCTGGAATACTTTTCCTCCGCCGTGCAACTGGGCCTGACCGCCACGCCCAAACGCAACGAAAACGTGGACACCTACGCCTATTTCGGCGAGCCGGTCTACACGTACTCGCTGAAGGACGGAATCAACGACGGGTTCCTGACGCCGTTCAAGGTCAAACAGATCCAGACCACGCTGGACTACTACGTCTATACGCCCGACGACACGGTGGTGGAGGGCGAGATCGAGGCGGGCAAGGTCTACGAGGAGACCGACTTCAACCGCAACATCGAGATCAGGGAGCGGGAACGGAAGCGGGTCGAGGTCTTCATGTCGCAGATCAACCAGAACGAAAAGACACTGGTGTTCTGCGCCAACCAGGCTCACGCCTTGCTGGTCCGCGACCTGATCAACCAAGTCAAGACGAGCACCGACCCGAACTACTGCCAGCGCGTGACGGCCGACGACGGCGAACTGGGCGAGCAGCACCTGCGCGACTTTCAGGACAACGAGAGGACCATCCCCACGGTTCTGACCACGTCCCAAAAGCTCTCGACGGGCGTGGACGCCCGCAACATCCGCAACATCGTGCTGCTGCGCCCGATCAATTCGATGATCGAATTCAAGCAGATCATCGGGCGCGGCACGCGACTGTACGACGGCAAGGACTACTTTACGATCTACGACTTTGTGAAAGCCCACCTGCACTTCAGCGATCCGGAATGGGACGGCGAACCGGCACCGCCGGAGCCGGAGGTCTGTGCAAAATGCGGCCAGCAGCCCTGCGTCTGTGAAGTGACGCCGCCGGGGCCGTGCCCGGTGTGCGGCCAGCGGCCGTGTGTCTGCGAGTCCGAACCCTGCCCGAAATGCGGCCAGCGGCCGTGCGTGTGCCGGAAAAAGGCCAGGGTCAAAGTGAGACTGGCCGACGGCAAAGCCCGCGCCATCCAGCACATGATGGTCACCACCTTCTGGCACCCCGACGGCACGCCGATGTCCGCCCAGCAGTTCCTGGAGACGCTGTACGGCAAGCTGCCCGGTTTCTTCCAGGACGAAGCCGAGCTGCGCGCCCTGTGGAGCGTGCCCGACACTCGCGCCAAGCTCTTGGCCGGACTGGCCGACCAGGGCTTCGGCCGGGAGCAGATGGCCGAGATGCAGCGCGTGATCGACGCCGAGAACAGCGACCTGTTCGACGTGCTGGCGTATGTCGCCTATGCCCTTCCCACGCTCAGCCGCCAACAGCGGGCCGCCCAGGCCAAAGTCGAGATCAGCCACCACTTCAACGCCCGGCAGCAGGCGTTCCTCGATTTCGTGCTGTCCCACTACGTGACAGTCGGCGTAGAGGAACTCGACCAGGAGAAGCTCACGCCGCTGCTGAACCTTCGCTACGACCACTCCCTTGCCGACGCCGTAGCCGATCTGGGCCGACCGGAAGAAATCGCCAGCGTCTTCGTGACGTTCCAGAAGTACCTGTATCAGCAGGCAGCGTGACGGGAGTTCGGCCGTCACGATCCGATTGCGTGCGAACGACGGCAGCGGCTTTGGCTGCCGGCATGTACCTAATTGACGATAAACCGGAAAACCTCCAGAATTGAGGAAGGACGGAAATGGGGCCGCGACGGAGTAAATGCGATGAGCGTGCTGATGGAAAGCTCGAAGCCGCTGGAGGAGTTAATTGACCCGAAGTATGCCAAGCGGCGGGGGATCGGGCCGGCGAAGCGGATGTTGGATTCGCTGCTGTGGGCCTCGGAGAATCTGCTGCTGTGCGTGGTGCGGGAGAAGGACGGCGACGGCGGGGAGACGGTGAAGGTGCGGCCGGAATTGGCGGCTACGGCGCCGCCGACGATGGCGGCGCTGACGTTCCTGCAGGCTTGGGCCGGACTGCCGCCGGGGAAGCTGGCGGAGACGATCACCCGGCTGACCATGAAGGTGAGCGATAAGCTGGGGACGGGGAAGGGGAAGACCGCGGGGCGTGGGCCGAAAGTGGATGCGGAGAGCGGGATGGTGGTGCTGTCGGCGGAGGCTCAGCGGCGGGTGGAAGCGCTGGAGCGGCGGATTGAGGCGGCGAGGGGGAGGAGGGCGGTGGCCGGTGGCCGGTGACCGGGGAGCGGGGAGCGGGGAAGATACCGGCGGGCTTACGCCACGCCGCTCGCCGGGGGGCGGTGACCGATGACCGGTGACCGATGACCGGTGACCGATTACCGGTAAGGGGGCAAGATGGAGTTGGACTATCCGTACCAGCGGCTGTTCCAGCCGATGTTCAAGGTGAACATCGTCAGCAAGGACCAGGACGCGGCGGACAACGCCAAGGACCCGGATTCGATCATGTGGAAGATCATGTTCGCGCTGGAGTCGCTGCCGTGGTGGATGCGGGGCGAGCCGAAGGTGGACTACCGGTCGCCGTGGTACGACAACGAGTGTCTGCGGCCGGGCGCGAATCCCGTGTCGATCGCCCAGGAGCTGGACATGTCCTTCACGGGGGACACGGCGCGGTACTTCCCGGACGGCCTGGTCGATCGGCTGCTGCGGGACACGGCCAAGCCGCCGGTGGTCCGGGGCGAGTTGAGCTTTACGACGGACGACTTCAAGCCGCGGTGGCTGGCGATGCCGGACGGCCGGTTCCAGTTGTGGTTCCAGCCGGAGCTGGGCAAGTACGCCCCGCCGGACTTGTACGTGGTCTCGGCGGACATCGGCATGGGGCTAGGCGGCAGCGGCGGCTCGAACTCGGCGCTGACCGTCTTGAACCGCCGCACGCGTCGCAAGGTGGCGTCGTTCGTGGTGCCGAACATGCTGCCGTATTTGTTTGCCGAGATGGCGATCGCGGCCTGCTGGTGGTTCAAGAACGACCGCGGGGGGCCGGCGTTTCTGGCGTGGGAAGCCAACGGGCCGGGGCAGGAGTTCCAGAAGCGGGTCCTGGAGACGGATTTCCGGGACTTCTACTACCGCAAGTATGCGGACGTGGTGACCAAGCGGGCGACGAACAAGCCGGGCTACTGGACGCAGAAGCGCTCGGAGCTGCTGGGCCCGTACCGCGAGGCGCTGATGGAGGGCCAGTACGTGAACCCGGACGCGGCGGCGCTGGAGGAGCTGCGGCAGTACAGCATCGGCCCGGACGGCGAGCCGTTCCACAACGCGGAGAACCAGAAGGAGGACCCGACCGGCGCGAAGAAGGCGCACGCCGACCGCGTGGTGGCCGACGCCGTGGGCTGGATCGCGGCGTTGGACTTCGGCCGCGTCGCCGGCGGCACGGTCCGGGAGGCGCTGAACGTGATGAACGTGACGCCGGGCAACGCGCCGCTGGGCTCGTACGCGTGGCGCAGGGCGGAGCACTTGGTGGGGGTGAGGAAGGGGAGGATGAAGTCGAGGTGGTGAGGGAACGGATCACAGGGCGGCGAGTGTGGACGTTCCACGCCGCTGAGGGAAAACGCCGCTGGCCTGCATCCGGTGGTTATCCACTTTTTCCGAGAGAAATGCCATGGCAAGCCGAAGCAAAAAAACATGGACGCCAGCCCAATGGATTGCATTTGGCAATCGCGTCAAGCGAGTACGTTCCGAACTGCAAAGCATGGTGATGGACGTGCAGCACGTCTGCCGCGCACCTGAACTTGACGGGCTTCTGAAGATCGAGAGACAACTTGATCGTTGGAAGTCAAAGATGGAAAACGTAGCTGCTAAGGATGTGCCCGGAGAGATACTTACAAGGGTCTTCTACGGAGATCCTATGCCGGAGGATGCTTTAGAGTAGTCCTCGGCGGCGTGTCCGTGTGTTCGCACTGAACGACCGGGATAACGGGGCGGCGGTCCCAGCGGCCACCATACCGCGCGACCGTACCCGATCGACTCGAAGCTGCCTCGGTGTGTCGAACCGACACGCGCCGACAGTCTGCCCCAGGTGCTGGATTCCCACACCAAAACGGTCCCTGCTTGCGTGCCGGTCAGACCGCCGAGCCGCAGGGGCCAGTAGGTCGGCGGTGCCCTTGATCGAAGATCGCCTATTCGAGATAAGCATATCGACTTCTGGGGAAGCCGGGACTCGGCGAACCACAGTTTGTTACTTGGGTGGGCGCGACTGTGCGATTAAGGCACATCCCGTTTCTTGCTTGGGTGAGTATCACCTGAGGGCGCAACGACTACACCCAAGCGCGCAACGGCAGTCGGCGAGACTGCGGCGGGGCGCGCGAGGATCCGGCCTGCCAGGGGTGCCCCTGGTCGGTACCCACCACATGGCGGCCAGTGGTCGGTGGGCAGTCTGGGAGCAATTAGTCTTAACCTGACAATATTATCCACTGCGAGCGAATTGGCGCGACCGCATTCGAGCCGGTAGGCAGGCGTCCGAAAAACCCGACGGCGCTTCGGTGCGGCCGTTTATTGACAGCGGGCTGGCCGCAGCTTAGGGTGACAGCATGCCTGGTTACTACATTTACTCACTCGATGCCGACGCATTTCGGACGCTGACGACGGCTCCGACGAAGGAGCAGAGCCTTGTGCTCGCCGATTCGATCATCGACGACTTGGGAGGCTTGCTTGACGAAGGCGGCGAAACCGATGCTGCAGATCCATCAAAATGGCCGTTCGATCGCGAGGCACTGGCCGAGCGCATTCGAAAGCGTCTTGCGTCTCCCGACTGGTATGCTGATCTGAGAATGGGCGATGCCGCGATCTGGGACAATCTTCTCTACAACTTGTCGGATGAACCTGGGGAGAAGCTTGGCGTCGATTTTCAATGCGAGAATGACGGGTTCCTGTACTGGGACGCCGCCGATATCGCTGCGCAACACGGCGCCCCGATGATGGCCGAGCAGAGATTTGGCAACAGCGGTTTCCGGTACTCCGGGAAGTCACGAGGGGACATCGAGTTGATGTATACGTTCTATCTCCCGGCACAGACGCAGCGATTGCTGAAGCAGCTCGAGAAAGCCGTTGCTTACTTCGAGACACTGCCCGACGAAAAGGATGGCGATCGGGATCAGTTTTTCCAAGGTCTGCTGGAACCGGTGAGGAGAATTGTCGCAGCAGTCCGCGTGATGTGGGTTCAGACCGATACGTAAGCGGTTAGATCTCTGGATGGACTTGGGGGGCGTCTCGCAAGATCTTGACTTTGTCGGGCGGCACGGCGAGCATCAACGTCCGGCCGTTGTCCCCTTCGATGCCGAGCCGAGACAATCGCCTCGGCGTTGCGACGACATCGCAAGTCATCGGCAGCTAGCTATGCAAGCACAAGGATGCTGTCGCAGGATGTAGGGGGTAGGCCGAGAAACAGGCCCAAAATAGCCGTCCACGATTGCTATCCACGGCGACGACACTAAGATTCCGGCCGCTGCTGCAACCCTTCAAAGCGACCAGGCGACTGGTCCATAAGGAGACGCTCGAGGATATCGATAGGGACATCGCTGTCAAGGGAAATCGCCGAGGCATGAGGCCACTGGCACGGGCAGGGTCTCGCTGAGCACGACTGGGCAAGGATGGTCACGGTCACACGTGCAGTTGTTGCGAACTGCGAGTGATCTGTCGAACGTCATCCCCCTTACGCTAGCCGCACGACGCGGCTGATTCGAGGCACACGCCACGCGTCTCTGGTCTTCCGTCTTTGCGTACTCCCTGCCGCAAAAAAGTCTCGCGCCCGGGTTCTTTCCGATGGTTTGAGTGTTTCAATCTGAAGGGAGTACAGATGCACCGAAAGCCCATCGTCGGCCTGAACGCCGACTACCGCGCCGCTAAGAAAGACTCACCCGCCTATTCCTTCCTCGCCGCCGGCTATTACGATCGCATTCTGGCCGCAGGCGGCATCCCCCTGATCGTCCCCCCGATGGAATCGGAGGACGACTTGAGTCAAGTTTTGGACGGCCTGCAAGGGTTCGTAATGATCGGCGGCCAGGATCTCGATCCGCGCCGCGACGGATTCATGCTGCATCCGTCCGTTCGTTCGATGGAACGGCGGCGCGAGACGTTTGACCGCCGGCTGATGCGTTTGATCGCCGAGCGGCGAATGCCGTTCTTTGGCATTGGGGTCGGCATGCAACTGCTGAACATCTCGCAGGGCGGCAATCTGTTTCTGCATTTGCCGGAAGATCTGGCGGAAGCGATCCCGCACAAGGATTTGCAGGACCCGGCGCATCGCCACAGTCTGACCGTGGTGCCCGGATCGTTGATGGAGCGGGTGTACGGCGAAGGCGAAATCCGCGTCAACAGCATACATCACATGGCCGTGGACGAAGTCGCCGAGGGCTTTGCCGTGACTGCCCGCTGCCCCGACGGCGTGGTCGAAGCGATTGAAAGCGAGATGCCGGATTGGTTTGCCTTCGGCACCCAGTTCCATCCGGAAGCCGATTCCGCTTCGGCTCTGGACGTGCGCATCTTCGAGGAGTTCATCGACGGCGTGAACCTGCGCAGCCGCGAATTCCACGAGATGCCGATGCTGGTGGCGTAGCGTCTGCCAGGCGCGACGGTGGCTTCGTGCTCCGCACAGTGGCGATTGTACTCGTGCTCGGCCGGGACGCAAAACGGCCGAGCACGAGTCCCTGTCCGAGCCCACGTGCGCGGGGCGGAGCGTCACAGTCGGCCGTGCGCGAGTGGCCGAAGTCCAGCGGAGGAAGCGGCGCAGCGCTGAGTGGGCCTCGCGCACACCGATTGGAGGCCGCCTGCGACGGCGTCAGGTGACAATCCGCGTTCCCAGAACCTCCAGAAAGGCTCGCATCCAAGCCGGATGGGCGGGCCAGGCGGCGGCGGTCACCAGGTTGCCATCGACGTGCGCGCTGTCGAACGCGGGGCTAGGCGGGACGTAGGTTCCGCCGCACGCGTTCACTTCGGGAGCGACCGCCGGATAGGCGCTGCACGCCTTGCCTTGCAGGACGCCTGCTGCAGCGAGCACCTGCGGTCCGTGGCAGATGGCGGCGATCGGCTTGTTGTTGGACGCAAAGTGCCGGACGACGTCCAGGACCCGCGGGTTTAATCGCAGGTACTCCGGGGCGCGGCCGCCGGGCAGGACCAGGGCGTCGTAGGCGTTCTCCTCCAAGTCGTCGAAGGCGGCGTTGAGCGAAAAGTTGTGGCCGCGTTTTTCGCTATAAGTCTGCTCGGCCTCAAAATCATGAATCGCCGTCGCCACCTTGTCCCCGGCCCGTTTGCCGGGACAAGCCGCGTGCACCTCATGCCCGGCCAGGAGCAGAATTTGGAAGGGAACCATGACTTCGTAGTCTTCCACGAAATCGCCGACGATCATCAGGATCTTTTTTTGGGGCATCTCGATACATATCCTTTCTGGGGGGGGAACGCGTGGGACACGCACGGCGGCCATTGTGCGGCGCCGGACGACAGGAACTTGCTCTATTTGACCGCCGCCGGTCGCGTCGTCAAGCCGCGGTGGCGCGTCCTCTCGCACAGACGGTCCGCGGTGCGGTGGGGCGGCGTTTTTTGCTCTGGCCCCTTTTTACCCGTTTGGCTACTATCCCGCACGGAACCTTTCGGAAAGCGTTCTTGCCGTCGAGGAGGATGATTGTGGAAACGATCAAAACGGCCGTTGTGGTAGTCTTGCTGCTAGCGGTGCTGTACGGCGTCTACGTCGTGCTGAACAAGCCCGAACTCGCACCTCCTCCCCAGGCCGCAGCCTGGGATGAGGACACCGCAGCACCGCCTCAAGTCGAAATGGGCGTGCCCAATCCGTTGCACGGGCTGCAACCGATGCCGCTCGACCAGCAGGCGGCTCAATCCAGTCCGTCAACGCCGGCGGCGTCGCTGCCGGCCGATCCCACGCAGATCGCTGCGAGCGTTCCGCAGGCCTCCATCACGCGGATTACGGCCCCCGATCCGGCTGCCGTGCCCCCGGCTACGCCCGCTCCCGGAGCTTCCGCACCGGCGGCGCCAAGCGTTTCCCGATCACCTCTGGAAACCGAGCAGGCCGGCACGAAACTGGCTTCCGCCAGCATCGCGGCCGAGCCTCTCGTGACGCCTCGCCATCAGGCTGCCGCGGGAACTCCTGAACCGGTCTCCGAGGACGATCCGCCCGCTGCGCCGGCGGGCACCGACGCCCAACCCCAGAGATCGATCTACGCGGAGGCCGCCAAAGCCGAGGCCCAGGACCGCGCCGAATTCCGTTCGATTCGCGCTTTCGACAACGCCTGGAATTCGGCCGTCGCGCAACTGCAGAAAGGCCAATGGTCCGAAGCGTTGCTGACGCTGTCCTTTTTTTTTCACGATCCGGACCTGACTGGCGAGGAACGGCAGCGGCTGCTGGACCTGCTGGATCCCTTGGCCGGCAAGGTGATCTATTCGGACGAGCACACGCTGGAAGGTCCCTACACAGTGAAGCCGGGCGAGCGGCTGGCCGACATTGCGGAGCGGTTCCAGTTGCCGGTTGGCTTGCTGCAAAACATCAACGGAATCGCCACTCCGGATGCCTTGCAGCCCGGCACTCCGCTAAAAGTCCTTCGCGGGCCGTTCCGTGCGGAAATCGATTTGAAGCGCAGCGAGATGGTGCTCTTCCTAGGCAAGTACTATGCCGGACGGTTTTCCGTCAGTGTGGGCAACGATCCGATGCCGCAGGCGTCGGAATATCAAGTGCTGGCGAAAGAAGCCGGCCGCGAGTATGTTGGGGTGAACGGAGTCCGCATTCCGCCAAAATCGGCCGACAATCCTTACGGTGCCCTCTATCTGGATCTCGGCAACCATGTCGGCATTCACGGCAGTCCTGACAAGCTGCCGCCGAGTGGCGGCCTGGGCTGTCTGAGCCTGTCCGCTGCCGATGTGGCCGACGTCTACGGGATTCTCTCGGTGGGCTCGAAAGTCACGATTCGTTAAGGCGGGGCGGTGGACAGCTGGCGATCTTGTCCGTTTTCGGATCGCGGCTTTGCGTCCAAGCCGCGTTCCTTTTCCGCTCCTGGGATTCTCTCTGCTCCCGATCCGCCCGAACGGCGTTCTGGATCGAATGCTGGCCCCCTTTCTCGTTCTTCCGGCTCGTGGTAGAAATGCCTTCCGCAGGCGTTTGCAGGCGCTCGCAGGCGTTGGCTGACCGCGAGTTCAAGACAATCGGAGGAGCGTTCCGTGTACGACAAACAGGCCTTGATGACGCTGGTCCGCGAAAAAGCCCTGGAATTTGGCGACTTCACACTCGCCTCCGGCAAGAAGGCCTCCTACTATTTGGATTGCCGGAAGGTCACGCTTGATTCGCGGGGCGCGAATCTGATCGCCGAGGGAATTCTGGACTTGCTGGGCGACGACTTGCCCGACACCGTCGGCGGCATGGCCATCGGCGCGGACCCGATCACTGCGGCGGTCATTACGGTCGCGGATCGGCAGGGCAAGTCATTGCGGGGCTTCATTGTCCGCAAGGAAGCCAAGACGCACGGCAAGGGCCGAGATGTGGAAGGGCCGGTGCAGGACGGCGACACGGCGGTGATCGTCGAAGACGTCGTGACGACCGGCGGCAGCTCGTTGGCCGCGATCGAAAAGGCTCGCGCGGCCGGCTTGAAAGTCCTGGGCGTCGTGGCGATCATCGATCGTCTGGAAGGCGGCGCCGAAGCGTTCGCCCAAGCGGGCTACCCGCTGCGGTCGCTGCTGACAATCCGCGATTTTGGCATCGAGCCGCCGAAGACCCAGGAGAACAAGTGACCACTCCGATGGAAGGTTCCTCGATTCAAATCGTGTCCTTTCCGCATCCCACGTTGCGGCACAAGTCCAAACCGGTTCGGCGCGTGGACGCCGAGTTGGTGCAGATCGTGCGCGAGATGTTCCGCTTGATGTACGCAAACAACGGCATCGGTCTGGCCGCGAATCAGGTCGATCTGCCGCTGCGGCTGTTCATCGTCAATCTGAGCGCCAAGCCCGACGAGGGCGAGGAATTTGTGTTCATCAACCCCGTGCTCAGCAAGCCCAAGGGCAACGAGGAATTTGAGGAGGGCTGCCTCAGCTTTCCAGAACTCTACGGTCCCGTCACTCGGCCCAAACAGATCACCGTCCAAGCGTACAACCTGCGCGGCGAGGAAATCCGCATGAACCTGGACGGCATGTTGGCCCGCGTAATCCAGCATGAATACGATCATCTGGACGGCACCGTGTTCGTCGACCGGATGACGCCGACGGCTCGGGCCAAGGCGCAACCGATGCTGGACGAATTCGAACTGGGTCTCCGCGCCCTGCGGCAGACGGGCGCCGTCCCCGGCGACGACGTGATCGCCAGCCGGCTGGCACAGTGGGAACAGCGTTACGCGTGACCGCCCGGTCGGCCGCGTCCGAGTTCAGCACGCTTGGCGTGGCGGGGAGGAGGCTAAGGGCCGTGCCAGATGCCCAGTTGTCACGGTGCGTCGGCCAACTGGCAGCAGGCCTGGATGGCCTGGTACAGGTCTTCCTGCCGGATCGGTTTGGACACATAGGCGTCCATGCCAGCTTCCAGGCAGCGTTCGCGGTCGCCTTGGAGTGCGTGGGCCGTCAGGGCGATGATCGGCACGCGTCCGCCGCGTTCGAGTTCCTGGCGGCGGATGGCGGCAGTGGCCTCCAGGCCGTTCATCTCGGGCATCTGGATATCCATCAGGATCAGGTCAAACGGCTGCTCGGCTGCAGCGGACACGGCTTCCCGTCCATGGTTGGCCACGGTCACCGTGTGCCCCCACTTGGACAACAGGGACACGGCCAGTTTCTGGTTCAAGCGGCTGTCCTCGGCCAGCAGGATGCGCAGCGGCCGGGACTGGGCAAGGGGCGGTGCGCAAACCCGCCGCGGGGGCTCCGCCAGGCAGGCCGCCGGCGACTGATCGGCCGCGGAGGGGGTGTCGAACCGGGCGGTGAAGTGAAACGTGCTGCCGTGCCCCAATCGGCTGTCCACCCAGATGCGTCCGCCCATCAGCTCGAGCAGCCGGACGCAGATCGACAGCCCCAGTCCCGTGCCGCCGAACCGCCGCGTGGTCGAGCCGTCGGCTTGCGTAAAGGCCTCGAAAATCGCCCGCTGCTTCTCCGCCGGGATCCCGATTCCGGTGTCCGCGACATCGCACTGTAACTCGATCTGGCCGTTGCCCAGGGACCGGCTGGTCACGCGGATGACGATCTCGCCCGCCTCGGTGAACTTGATGGCGTTGCCCACCAGATTCAGCAGCACTTGCTGCAACCGCGCCGCATCGCCCATCAGATGTTCCGGAACGTCGGCCTGCACGTGATGGGACAGGCTTAGGTTTTTGCGAGCGGCTCGCAGGGCCAGCGATTTGAGGGTGTCGCCCAGCAGTCCGCGCAGCGAAAACTCCGCCCGATCCAGTTCCACCTTGCCGGCCTCGATCTTGGAAAAATCCAGAATTTCGTTGACGATGCCCAGCAGCAACTCAGCGGACTCCAGCACCGTCGTCATCAGATCACGTTGACGTTCGTCCAGATCCGTGTCCAGCATCAATTCACTGAGCCCGATCACCCCGTTCAGCGGGGTGCGGATTTCGTGGCTCATGTTGGCCAGGAATTCGCCCTTGGCCCGGTTGGCGGCCTCCGCCGCTTCGCAGGCGGACTTCATGACCGTAATGTCGGTGATGGAACCGGCCATGCGCGTCGGCTTGCCGAAGGCGTCCCAGATGGCCTGCCCTCGGGCTCGGAACCAACGGTATCCCTGCGACTTGGTTTGCAGGCGGTACTCGACGTCGTACTCTCCCCGCCCCGCCAGATGGTCCTGCAGCGCGGCCAGCGTCCGCCCCCGATCCTCCGGATGCAACCGCGACTCGAAGGAGGCAAACAGCGGGGGGAATTCGTCGTCGGTGTACCCCAGCAGTTCCTTGAACCGCGGCGAGTAGTACACCTCCTGGGTCGCCACGTCAAAGTCCCAGAGCCCGTCGGTCGAACCGCGGACGGCCAAGGCGAATCGCTCTTCGCTGGCCCGCAACTCGGCCGTGCGATCCGCAACCATGCGGTCCAGATCGTGATTCCATTCCGTCAGCCGGCGGTTGAGTGCGTGCCGTTCCCGCTCCGTGGCCAGGAGACTCAAAACCGCGAATGCGCAGGCCACCAGGTAGGCGATCAGCCGTAGACCGTGCCACCACCACCAGGCGCCATCTCCTACGGCGGACCAGTCAAACAGGATTCCGGCCCCGGCAAACAACTGCGTGGTCACGGCGAACAACCAGTCGTCGTGCCGCACATGGCGGTGAAATCGACGAACAAAAAACAGCGAAGCCAGGCTGAAGCCCACGCCTCCCGCAATGTTCAAGGCACTCGCCGTCACGGTGAACCGGCCCTGGTCGATCATGCGCGGCGTGAGTTCGGGCCAGACGCAGAAGACCACGCCAAAGACGAACGCGGAGGCAAACACGGCGGCCGGCAACCTGCGAGTCCACGGCGACGAGAGCGGCCGCCTTGCCCAGACTCCCAAGACCAGGATGCCGCCCACGAGCGTGGCGATCGAATGCAGCCAAACAAAGCCATCTCCCGGCTGCACGGCGGCATGAAACAAATCCAGGGTCCCCATCCCCGTTACCGCACACGCCGTCCACGTCCAGTGCGACTCGCTTGAATCCCGGCTCTGCCTGGCCACCAACGTCCCCGCGATGACCAAGGCACACATGCCGCCGATCGCCTCCAACAGCGAGTGCAGCGGAAGGTTCAACGGCACTTCAAACGGGATACATCGCCGGATGGTCTCCATGCCGGACACCGGAAGGACAACCGCGACGAGAACCCCAAACAACGTTGCGCAAACTCGTCCGGAAACACGCATGGCAAAGGGCGACGGTAACGCACTTGCGGAGAAGAAGACCCCAGAAACGATTCCAGAAACGACCAAAAGAAAGACTGTCTCTTAAAGTCTATGGCGCCGGACGTTCAGGACCAGCTTGGCTTCCCAAATCCAGCGGCCGCAAGCCCCCGGCGACTTCCTGTCCGACGGGCCAGGACAGTCCCCGCGCCGGTGCCGATTCGCCGCCCCGCGTTGGGCGCGCAGCGACGAAGCGGCCGCTGTTCACCGATGGCCTCCGGTTGCCGAAACCGGACGTTGGCGAGTTCTGGCTGCGGCGTCGGAATTTTTGGCACGTAGCTGAGTTCGCGCCGTCGTTTGTGTTACAATGGTCAGCATCGTTCGAGGAATGAGTGAGCGGAATGGCACTAGCACCAAACGGGATTTCGGCACCTTTCCCCGTCGTTCATGAAGTCACGGTTTCGGTGCGGGGGGTCAGGCTTACAGAATTCATTTTTGGCCGAGCTTCGTATCCGCCATAAGGTACGACCTTGCTCGGCCAAAAATGAATTCTGTAAGCCTGACCCCATTTCGCGCAACCGTGCCATCATGGCGGGCGACTTTGCGTGACAGTTTCCCGTTTGGCGCTCGCCGTCGGTGTTGGATGGATCGCAGGACCGGCGGCTGGTTCCGTGCCGCGCACATGACATCGGATCGCGATTTCTCGAACGATGCCATGCCGGTGTGAGTACGATGCTGAGGTTGAGGAATTTGGCCATGAAACACAAAACCAGGATGACTCGACGAGACGCCTTGAAGGTTGGCGCGGCGGCTGTCGGGACTGCCGCTCTGCCGTTGCCCACCCAGGGCGCGTCGGGCGACGCCCCGTGGATCGACGCCCACTCGCACATCTGGCCGGCGGAGACCGACCGGTTCCCGTTGGCGGCGGGGCTCACGGCGAAGGATCTCCGTCCTCCCAGTTTCACGGACGAAGAACTGATGGCTGTCGCGCGGCCCGAAGGCGTCGGACGCGTCGTGCTGATCCAGCACTCAGGCTACCACCTGTTCGACAATTCCTACTTGATCGACGCCGTGCGCCGGCATCCGACGCGGTTCCGTTTCGTCGGGATGGTCGATGACCGGAAACCGGGCGCCGGCGCGGCGATGAAGCAATTGTTCACTCAGGGAGCGACCGGTTTTCGCATCACGCCGTTCATCCGCAAGGACCATCTGGAACAGTGGCTCGATTCGCCCGGCATGCACGACATGTGGAAGACCGGCGCCGAGACGCGGCAGGCGATGTGCTGCCTGGTTGATCCGCGGCAGTTGCCGGGCATCGACGAGATGTGTCAACGTTATCCGGACACACCGGTCGTCATCGATCATTTCGCCCGCATCGGGGCCGACGGTCAGATCCGGGACAAGGACCTTCAACTCCTGCTCCGGCTGGCACGGCACAGACAGGCCAGCGTCAAGCTGTCAGCTTTCTACGCCCTGGGGCAGAAAAAACCGCCGCACCTGGAACTGGTGCCGATGATCAAGCGGTTGCTGGAAGCCTTTGGGCCTCAGCGGTTGATGTGGGCCAGCGACGCGCCGTATCAATTGCAGGGCGTGAACAGCTACCGGGCCTCGATCAGCCTGATCCGCGACCGCTTGGATTTCGTTTCGGTCGCCGACCGCCGCTGGCTGTTGTGCCAGACGGCCGAAAAAGCGTTTTTCTTTGCGTGAGGCCGTGGGCCGCGCGACCGTCATCTGCCACGCCCCACCGGAGACTGTCTATGCCGACCAACCGCACGAACATTCGCACTGGGATCGAGACCTGTTCGATTTCGCCGGGACATGGCACGGCGTTCGTGAGTTGTGCCGGCCTGTTGCTGTTCCTGGCTGAAGTTGCCTGGGCCGGTGAGCCTGGACTGAACTTGGACGCCCCCCCGCGTGCGACTCAGAAGCCGTATTCGCCGGCGGACGGACAGACGGTCGAAATCACGCCGCCGCCGTTCCTCTGGGTTCCTGCCGGCCGGGACAGCAAGTATGTTTTGCAGGTCTCCAGGTCAGACTCGTTCGATGCGCCGGATACGCGCACGTTCAGCGGACTGCGGCGCAGCGTGTACGTACCCGCGCAGAGCTTGCCGGCGGGGCAGTGGTTCTGGCGTTACGGCGTCGAAACGGACCGGGGGACCAGGTTTGGCCGGGCTCGGCCGTTTACGGTTCCTGCCGACGCGCGCCCCTTTCCGTTTCCGAATTGGGACGAGGCCGTACAGCGGATTCCGCGTCAGCGGCCACGCCTGTTTTTTGCCGGTCCGCGACTGGAGCAAGTTCGGCAGTGGGCGCGGGGCGAATTGAAACCGGCGTTGGACTCGCTGGTCGCCGCGTGCGAACGGGAGGTCGGCAAGGAATTGGTCGCGGAACCGGGGTTCCGGCCGCGGGGACCGGATTCCGGGCCGTGGGCGGTCAACGTGATGCGCACGACCCGGCCCCCGATGGACGTGATGGAACGTTGTGCCCTGGCGTACCTGGTCACCGGCAATGACCGTTTGGGGCATGAGGCCAAACGGCGACTTCAGCATTTCTTCTCCTGGGACCCCGAAGGTCCCACGAGCTTCTTCGCCTACGACGAGCCGCCGATGTGGATGATGATGCGCGGCACGCGGGCCTACGACTGGACGTGCGAGCTGTTCACGACCGCGGAACGCGAGGCGATTGAGGCCAACATGAAGGTCCGTGCCGAGCAGTTCTTGAAGCACTTGCAACGGCTGCCGTTTGAGAGCAGTCCGTACAACAGCCACGCCGGGCGACTGCCCGGGTTCCTGGGCGAATGTGCGCTGTCGTTCATTCACGAATGGCCCGAAGCGAGGGATTGGCTGGAGTATGCGACGCTGCTGTATTACACCTCCTATCCGGCCTGGGGAGGCGACGACGGCGGCTGGCAGGAAGGGCCCGGTTACTGGGGCGCCTACATGCAGTTCGCGCTGCACTTCGTCACGGCCCTCCGCCACGCGACCGGCGTGGACCTGATGCAGAAGCCCTTCTTCCGCAACACGCCGTACTACGGCCTGTACACCGCCACGCCGTACCACCAGCACAGCCCGTTCGGCGACGGCCAGACCGGCAGCCCGCGCGGCCTGGGCCAGGTGATGTACGTCTTCTCGACGCTGGCCCAGGATCCCTATGCCCGCTGGCACGCGCAGGAAGCGGGCGCGACGATCGGGGCGGACGCATTGAGCCTGGCCGCCTACGCCCCGGCCCTGTCAGCCCGCTCGCCGGCCGAACTGCCCGGCGCGCGGAGTTTTCCAGCCGTCGGACTGGCCTCGTTCCATACGGCCTTGGGCGACAAGGATCGCGACATCAGTTTCCTGATGCGGAGCAGCCCGTACGGCGGCGTGAGCCATGGCCACGCGGACCAAAACGCCTATGCGATCGAAGCCTTCGGCCGCGGACTGGCCATTGCGACGGGATACTATCCTTGGTACGGCTCGCCACACCACGATCAGTGGACGCGGGCCACGCGGGCGGTGAACAGCGTCCTGGTGGACGGCCAAGGGCAAGTCGCGCGGCGGTGGGAGGCGGGCGGCCGCCTGACGGGATTTCAAAGCGCCGAGAGTGGTTCCGAAAGCGGATCCAGCGCCGAGCGTGCGGATCGGAGTCCGGCCTCGTTACGAAGCGGCTACGACTACGCCGAGGGCGAGGCCGCCCCGGCCTACGCCGGACGCCTGGAACGGTTCCGCCGCCACGTCGTCCACGCGCGGCCCGGCATCTTCGTCATGTTCGACGACCTGCGCGCCGCCGAGCCGTCCCGATTCCAGTGGCTACTGCACGCGTACAACCGCATCGAAGTCGTGCCGGCGAGTCAAGTTCTGAGAGTCGTCAATGCACCCGCAGCGATGGACGTGCAGTTGTTGCTGCCGAAGCAAGTGGAAATCTCGCAGACGAACCGCTACGAGCCGGAGCCGGAACCGCTCGCTCGCCGCTGGGAGAATACGTGGCACTTGACGGCGAGCACCACCGTCCCGGCCCACCGCACACAGTTCCTGGCCGTGATGCTGGTTCACCGCCAAGGCCAAGAGAGCGTGCTGCCCAAGGTGGAACTGCTGCAAGGCACGGGCGCCGTGGGAGTCCGGCTGACAGACGCGGACGGCGCCCAGGACACGATCGGGTTCCGCACGGACCAGGAAGCCCAAACGGTGACCTGCGGCGGAATCGAGATCGCAGGACGCGTTCTCGCGCTGGGCAAGGACAAGAACGGACGGCCGGTCCGCAGACTCGCGCATCCTGGCCCGCCGCCGCACGAAGCATCACGCCGCTGACTTGGGAAGCACGGATCGAAGAGCCCGATTCAGGAGGTCCAGCCGCAGCGGCTTGTTCAAATGCGCGTCCATGCCCGCCGCCAGGCAATCCCGGCGGTTGTTCCTGGTGGTCACCGCGACAATCGGCAAGCGGGTCCCGCGCCGCGACTCGTACGTGCGGATCGCCCGCGCCGCGGTGAGGCCGTCCATGATGGGCATGTCCACATCCATCAAGACGAGATCGAACAGTCCCCGCCGAATCGCCTCGACCGCCTCTTTCCCATTGCTTACGACCGTCACCGCATGGCCTTCACGCTCCAGCAGCCGCGCAGCCAACTGCTGATTCGTGCGGCTGTCCTCGGCAACGAGGATCCGCAGGCGCAGCGGATTGAGGGGGTCGGCGTCGTGCATCATGAGGCGAGTTCGTGTACCGAAAGCGGTTCTTGGGACAGTAACGTCCGGGCGAGGTTGTCTGGGCGGGAAAATAGCGGCGGGGTTGATTGGGCTCAAGGCCAATCGGCGAGGAACACGGACCGACTGTTAAGTCAATAAAAATGGGTGATTTAGGGGGGACTCAGTACACGTGTAATATAGTCTATGAAAGGCCCTTGGCAAAGGCCAAATCCACCGGTTGTCGGCTCATCGCCCTTTAACCAGAGCCCGGTTTTCTCGAAAAAGCCGGCTTTTTCCGCGTGTTTTGGCGACACTTCCCGGCACCGCCCCCACGCTCCGCAGATCCTTGACCGCAGCGACGAGCGGAGCGTAAGCTACTACGTCCAGCCAGAGGAAAGGGACGCTGTATGATGGGTGATCCACAGTTGAGTACGGGAATGGCCAGCCTGGACCGAGTGTTTCGCGGCTTGCTGCGCGGCGACAATCTGGTTTGGCAGGTCGATGCGATCCGGGATTTCGTGCCGTTCGTGGGACCGTACTGTCGAGCCGCGTCACAGTCCGGCCGGCGGTTGGTCTACTTTCGCTTCGCAGATCATCCTCCTCTGGCCACGGAGCGTGAAGGCGCAACCGTTTGCGAGCTAACGGGTTCTGTTGGCTTTGAGAAGTTCATCACGCAGATCCGCCGCACGATTCGGGAGGCTGGCCGCGGGGCGTTCTTCCTGTTCGACTGCCTGTCGGCGTTGGCCGAACAATGGCGTAGCGACCGGATGCTGGGCAACTTCTTCATGCTCACCTGTCCCTACGTGTACGATTTGGAATCGCTCGCCTATTTCCCGATCTTGCGGAGCGTCCACTCGCTGGAGGCGACCAGCCCCATCGGCCGGACGACGCAGATCTCCATCGATGTCTACCGCCATCAGGACGCTCTGTATATCCAGCCCAGCAAAGTGGAGCACCGCTATTCACCCACCATGTACATGCTGCACGCCTGGAAGGGCGACCGCTTTGTGCCGGTCACCGACAGTTCGACCACGGCGGAAGTCCGTACGTCCATGCCCTGGTCCGGATTGGATTCCGTCCGCTTCCGGCTGGGCACTTGGAACCGCACCTTCCTGAAGGCCGAACAGGCCTGGGACGCCCTGCAGCGCGGCGAGAGGCCCGCGGAGGATCCGGCCGCCTTGTTCCGCACCCTGGCGCTGATGGTCTTCACGCGCGACGAGCGCTGGCTGGGCATGGCGGAAAAGTATCTAACGCTCGGCGACCTGTTGGGGATTTGGAAGCGGATGATCGGCACGGGCCTGATCGGCGGCAAATCGGCAGGGATGCTGCTGGCCCGCGCGATCCTCCGCCGGACGCATCCCCACTGGCACGATTTGCTGGAAGCCCACGACTCGTTCTTCATCGGCTCCGACGTGTTCTACTCGTTTCTGGTGGAAAACGGCTGCTGGTGGCTCCGTTTGAAACAGCACGACCGGCACGCCTTTTTGGACGACATTGAGGAAGCCCGCCGCCGGATCATTACCGGAACGTTTCCCGAGAACGTGATCAAGGACTTTGCCGAGATGCTGGACTACTTCGGCCAGTCGCCGGTGATCGTGCGGTCCAGCAGCCTGTTGGAGGACAACTACGGCAACGCCTTCGCCGGCAAATACGAAAGCGTGTTTTGCGCTAATCAGGGCTCGCACCAGAAACGGCTGGAGGATTTCGTGGCTGCCGTCAAGACCATCTATGCCAGCACGATGAACGAAAAGGCGCTTCGCTACCGGGCGCGGCGGGGACTCCTGGACCGGGACGAACAGATGCCGCTGCTGGTCCAGCGGGTTTCGGGCGGCCTGCACGGCAACCTGTTTTTTCCGCACATTGCCGGCGTGGCCCTGTCGGTCAATCCCTACGTCTGGAACAAGTTCATTGACCCGTCGGCAGGCGTGGTCCGCCTGGTGTTCGGTTTGGGAACGCGGGCGGTCGACCGCGCCGACGACGACTACACCCGCGTCGTGGCGTTGAACGAGCCCGAGCGGCGTCCCGAAACCGATCTCGACGAGGTCCGCCAGTACTCGCAACACCGGGTGGACGTGATCGATCTGGACGCGAACCAGTTGGTCTCGGCCGATTTCTCGGAGATCGTCCAGCGCGGCCCCGATCTGCCAGTCGAGGTGTTTGCTTCGCAAGACCGCGAGATGGTCCAACGGACGGCCGAATACGGTCTGCCGAGTTCGTCCGCATGGGTGCTGACCTTCGACCACCTGCTGACGCGGACGTCGTTCGTCCGCGACCTGCGCGAAATGCTGTCCAGTTTGCAGGCGGCTTACAACCACCCCGTCGACTTGGAATTCACGGCCAATTTCTTCACGCCGGATCAGTACCGCGTCAACCTGGTGCAGTGCCGGCCGCTGCAGGTGGTCGCGGGCAGCGCGGCGGCCAAAGTGCCGGCGATGGTCGCAGGCCAGGACGTGGTGTTGGAGGCTTGCGGAGCGGTGATCGGGCAGAGTCGTGTCACCACCGTCGACCGCGTGGTGTATGTGATCCCGTCCGTTTACGGCCAGATGCCGATCCAGGACCGCTACAGCGTGGCCCGTCTGATCGGCAGGCTGCTGCATCCCGAAATGCGCCCTGCGGAGGATCTGCCCGCTCCGCAAATCATGCTGATCGGTCCGGGCCGCTGGGGAACGACGACCCCCACGCTGGGCGTGCCGGTCTCGTTTGCCGAGATCGACACGGTGTCGGTCTTGTGTGAGATCGTCGCCATGCGTGAGGATCTCATCCCCGACGTGTCTTTAGGGACCCATTTTTTCAACGACCTGGTGGAATGCGACATGCTCTATCTGGCTCTGTTTCCCGGCAGGAAGGGCAACCGTTGGAACCGCGATTTTTTGGAGAGCGCACCCAACCGCCTGTCGGGCTTGATTGCCGATGCCTCGCGGTGGGAGCACGTCATCCGCGTCATCGATTTCCCAAACCTGGAAACACCCGGCGAGTCGCTCAAACTTGCCGCCAATTCGCTGGAGCAAAAGGTGGTCTGTTATCGGGAGAAGAACGCCGCAGAGAGTCGAAACTTTGCCGTGGACGCGCGGTGACGCCGGCGCGGGACGTTGTTCACGCCCCGCCGTCGGCGTTTGGTGTTTTCGCATCCCGGTCTCTTCGCAATCCCTCGGCGACCTGCCGGGGCAGCCGCATCGTCTCGATCTGTTCCAGGGGATACGGAAGCGCCAAACACCAATTGGGCCATTGTTCGATTGTCCCCGGCATGTTCGGACGCTCCTCGACCGTCAGGGCGTCGTCCAGGCTGGCCGCCAGCACCGCTGAAGGGGCTTGCCCCAGCGCCTGGTAGGCTTGAGCCACCGCCTCGGTCGGCGACCCGCTGTCCGACAACCCGGTGGCCGTGATCAGACGGCGGCGGATATCCCGGAACCCATCCTCGCTGGGCTGCAGGCCGATTCGACGCTGGGCGGCAACGTCGGCCCCGGTCCAGATTCCGGCGACCGTGGGCAAATCGTGCGTGGACGCGGCCGCCAGGGCAAGCTTGGGGAAATTGCGTGGCAAGTCGTCCTCGAACCACAGCAGTTTGTAGGACAACATCATGTTTTCCGCCAGTTGGCGGCGCACTCGTTTCTCCACCGTGCCCAGATCCTCGCCCGCGATCCAGGCCTTCGCCCGATGACTCTCCACGGCCACGATCGCCAGGAATTCGTCCGAGGCGTAACGCACATAAGCCCCGCGCTGCGGCCCCAGTCCGTGCGGAATCCAATACAGGCGGAACAGGCCCATCACATGATCGATCCGCAACCCGCGAGCGTGCCGAAGCGAAGCGCGAATCGTCTGGATGAAGGGCGCATAGCAGACCTGGCGCAGGCGGTGAGGAATGAACGGCGACAGCGCCCAGTCTTGCCCGTCCACGTTGAATTGGTCTGGAGGCGCACCCACCGTGGCTCCTTTGGCCAAGACGTCCTGCCACTGCCAGGCGTCGGCGCCGCCCGGCGACACGCCGATGGGCAAGTCGGTGACCAAGGGCAATTCAGCGGCCGCCGCGGCCAACTGGACATCCAACTGCCATTGCAGCCACATGTGAAAACGCAGCCGATCCGACGCGGCTTGAACAAACTGCTTCACGGCGGGTGAATCGAGCCGCTGGTACTCGCGCGGCCACCGATTCCAATCGCCGCCGAAACGTTCGGCCAGGACGCAGTAGCAGGCAAACCCCCGCAGGCTTTCCCCCAATTCCAAGCAGTAGCGATCGAACCCCGGATCCACTGGATGCCGCCTCCAGATTCGTCCCAGAGCCTCCATCTTCAAGCGAAAGACGGCGTCGCGGTCGATCCGGCGACGCTCGTTCAGCTGGCGCGCCTCCGCCGCGAGCGACGGCAAATCGAGCGCCGCGTCCTGGGCGCCGGGAATCTCTTCGATGCGAAGGTACAGCGGGTTTCGAAACCGCCGGCTGCTGGGATAGTACGGACTGGCCTGCTGGGGAAGTTCCGGCGCGACGGCGCAGAGCGGGTTGAGCATGACCGCGCCCGCGCCCAGTTGCTGCGACCAGCGCGCCAGCCGTCGCAGATCGCCGAGATCGCCCATGCCCCAACTGGAACGTGAGCGGGCTGCATACAGTTGCACTGCCCAGCCCCAAATCTTCAGTTCGGACGGCATCCAGCAACTGCCTGGCCTTCTGATAATCCAGACACCCTGCTCCGCGTCGTGCGGCTGAAAACGGTGATATCCGATCGGCAAGTCGGGAGGAGTCTGTCGATCGACGGGCAACCGCGTCCCGTCCTCCAGGATCAAGTCGCCTGCTTGCAAGAAAGCCAGCGTCTGGCCGGGTCCAAGGACGCGCACCTCCGGCCCGCTCAGCGGCTCGGGCCGATCCGGTGCCAGTCCCATCGCGAGCAGCACGGCGGTTCGCGTCTCGGGAGTGATCCGCTGCCAATGCCTGAACGTATCCTGATAGGCCGGCAAAATCCCGCCATACTCTTCGGAGACCTGTTCGTTCTCAGGCATGTCCGAACGCACCAAGTCCCTGTCAGCCCGGTCCGGTGGACGCGGCTTACGCATCGTTGGGTCTTTCACGGCCTCTCCGAGACGCAAGTCCCGGCCACGGATTTCGATTTGGCGGATTGCGAAGATTGTAGGCGATGGCCGTGTCTTTTCCAACACCCGCAGGGCCGAGCGGGTGGGCCTTGGCCGCATCTTTAGCCACTCCGCAAGCAACTTGGAAACCTTTCCTAAAGTAAACCGACCTTTTGATTCGAAACTTACAATCGGAAGGTTTGTTCCGAAACGTACATTGCGACTAGCCGGTACGCTTCGCAAGCCGAACAAGCTGAGCAGGGGGGCTCCTGCCTTAGGCTTCCTGGTTTGCCTTCGCACAATCTGCCGAGCAGAACGCGCTTGCGGATTGTTTGCGGGACATCCCTCTGCAACGGTGCCAACACGCCAAGCGATAGAGCCAATTAGCTCTACTGTGTGTTTGGGAACGGCGGCAACAAGCTTCTCCACTTTGTGGATTTTAACCAATTTTAAGCACTCGGGCTGCCGATGATTCCTCTTGGCGGAGATCAGAGGGAGCTGAGTCAAAGCCGCGCAGAAGCGTAACAAGCGTCAATCCCCGACCCAGATGCCTGCGGCCTGTTCGGTTGTCCCACCAACCCGACAAATGCCACGGAACGCGAGGCAGCAACCGCAGACCCAGGGGACACGACCCCGTGGTCCAGTTCTACGACTGGATGCGGATGAGGACGAGTCAACGAGAGAGTTATGGAGAACCTGCGATGAAGGTGTTCACAACTGGACAGGTCGCCAAGATCTGCAAAGTGGCCCCGCGCACGGTCAGCAAGTGGTTCGACTCCGGCCGGCTGAAGGGCTACCGGATCCCCGGATCCCAAGACCGACGCATCCCCAGAGAATACCTGATCAGATTTCTGAAAGAGCACGGGATGCCCTTGGGCGACCTCGAAGACGAGGCAATGGCCAAGGTCCTGATCGTGGCTCAAGATCAGGTGCTGATCGAGAATATGAAGCGGGAATTGCCGCCCGAACGCGCTTTCAAGGTCGCTGTGGCGGCCAGCGGATTCGAGGCGGGGATTCAAGCGGAGAGTTTCCACCCGGATTGCATCTGCGTGGATTTCTCGATCGGCAAAGTCGAGGCGTTGCAGATTTGTCAGAACCTGCGGAGAAATGCAGACTTTGCGGAGACGATCCTGATCGCCCTGCTGCCGGACGACGGCCAGCCGATGAGCTTCGATCGTTCCAGCATCAACGAAACGTTCAAGAAACCGTTCGACGCGCGACTCCTGGCGGAGCGCCTGAGAACCCTGATCGGCGCCAAGAAGGAACTGGTTTGACTCACCTGGCTTCCTCCGAAGGCGCGGTCCTGACTTGCTCTCGCCGCACTCATTTTAATCCGTCGTGCATGGACTCCGACGACGGTTTGAATATTACCAACGGGGCGGTCGAATGAATCGACCCGTGGTTGTACCGGGGTTCCCGGCCCCGGACTTCCTTCCCCGTCTCCGGAAAAACGCCCACTCTGTTGGGCGTTTTTTTGTTGTCGCACCCGCGGGACGCCGGCCCGATTCCCAGCCCTGCGTCGGCAAACGAAAGACTCGACCAACGACCGGTTCGGGCCCCCGCGGTCTCTCCTGCAGCAAAGTCACAAGGTGAATGAGTTCTTCGCTGTCGCACTTTGACGCCAACGGCGCCAGCCGCATGGTCGACGTCTCCGCAAAGCCGCCGACACTCCGGGTTGCCAAGGCGAGTTCGCGGGTTCGAATGCGGCCCGAAACGCTGCGGCTGATCCAAGACCGGCAAGTCGCGAAGGGCGACGTTTTCGAGGTGGCGCGACTGGCTGGAATCATGGCGGCCAAACGGACGGCGGACTTGATTCCGCTGTGCCATCCGCTCGCCCTGGAAGCGATCGAGATCGGCTTTGCGTGTCACGACGACACCTGCCTGGAAATCGTCGCCGAGGCGAGAATCACGGGCAAAACGGGCGTCGAGATGGAAGCCCTGGTAGCCGTTTCCGCTGCGGCCCTGACCGTGTACGACATGTGCAAAGCCGTGGATCGGGGCATGGTCATCGAGCGAATCCGCCTGGAAGAAAAGGCCGGCGGTGCCAGCGGGCACTTCCAGCGACGCGGCTGACCGTCACGCCGAGTTGCCGCGCCGAAAACAGAGTTTGCCTGCCCGTCGAACACCTGTCCAGGGGCGATTTCGTAACGCGGAATTCATTCCGCCCGAGCGGACTGAAGACCGCTCCACGAGACAACCGCAGAGCGGGTCTTGGACACGTGCTTACTTTCCGATCTGCATCAGGCCCCAGGCGGTCAGCACCAGCAGGCCGACCGTGAGCCAGGCGAGCACAAAACCTGCCAGATCCTCGCGGTAACGCCGCCAGAAGTTGTGCCACCGCTCCGCCGTGAACCAACCCGGCAGGTCCAGGAGGATCAACTCTTGACCCCGCTCGGCAGCCAGCGGTTTCGGATGGCCTTCCGGCAGGCCCTCGTCGTCGGTCGACCGCCGCATATTGTCAAAGAACCGCTCGATCCGCTCGCTGTCCTCGCGCGGCGTGAGCAGGCTCACCACCACGAACACGACGACGCCCACCAGCGTCGCCCAGCCGTACGGGGCAGCCAGCCATTTGTAAACCAGCTGCAGCTCGCCCGCCTGCTGGTAGTTGATCGCATAGTACGTCGCGAGCGAAGCCACCACCGCCGCCAGGGCCCCGTAGCGGTTGGCCCGTCGCCACAGGAACCCGCCCATCACGGCGATGCCCAGAAAGGCCGGCAGCGTTTCGTTGAACATGAAGGCGTCCAGGACCTGGTCCACGCTCAGCGCAAACACGACGCCGAAGATGGTCAAGGAGAAGCCGGACAGACGCCCCACCAACAGCAGTTCCTTGTCCTGCGCATGGGGCCGCAGGTAGACACTGTAAAAATTCTTCGTGAACAGGGCCCCGGTGTTGACCATGAAGTTTGAGCAGGTAGACATGTTGGCCGCTAGAATGGAGGCCACCATCAGGCCCGTCAGCCCCGGCGTCAGCAGGTGCAGGCAAGCGTAGCCGAACGCGCTTTCCTTGTCGCTCAGACTGGTGCCTTGCTGGACGATCATTGCCGCGACGATCAAGCCGGTGAAGGCCCAACCGATCGTGCAGAACCGCTTGACCATCGAGCCGTACGTTTGGCCTACGCGGCCAGCACGCTCGGTCCGGCCGGTGGCATTCATGGTGAGAATATGCGGTTGGGCGGTGATGCCGATGAAGCCGTTCAAGGTGAGCATCAAGATCGTGAATCCGTCCACGCCGCTGGCTTCGTTGTACAGGTCGAAGAAGTTTTCCGGCAAACTGGACCGCAGACCGCTGAACCCGCCCACCGCCAACAGCCCGGCCGGGATCAGCAGGAACGACATGACAATGATCAGAAAGCCCTGGACAAAGTCGGTGTACGCAGAGGCGACCAAACCGCCGAAGAAACTGTACAGCAGAAAGGCAACCACCATCAGCAGCACGACCTGATTGGGCGAGACGGCTTCCGTGCCCACGGCATACGAGACGGCCTTGCCCGCGCCTTTCATCATCGTGCCCTGGTTGAAGACGAAGTAGCACATGGCAAAGACGGTGTACAGCATGGCCATGCCGCGGCCGTAGCGGTCTTCCATCATCTCGCCGATCGTGGTCCGCTCACAGCGGCGGTACCAGGGCGCCATCAGCCAGTAGAAGGGCGTGATCAGCATGTTCTTCCACTGGTACCAGATGGTGGCGAAGCCGAACTTGTACACCGCCCCCGCCTGCGCCACCGGATTCTCGGCGTGGGTGCCGGTGCCGAAGGACTGGCCCACCATCACCCACCACGGCAACTGGCGGTCGCCGAGAAAATAGCCGCCGCTGGAACGGATCTTGCGCGAGACCCACAGGCCGAAAGCCGTAATGCCGACGAAATAGCCCACCAACACGACCCAATCTAGGCCGGTGAAGCGTGCGGCGGTGTCACCCATGACGCGTGCTCCTGCGGACGGTTGTCCATTGAATTATCGAACCTACGACGCGGCGGTCGAGTTGCAGACGCCCCACGACGCGACGGGGAGTTTGCGATCATACGCCCCGTTCTCGCTTGATGCCAGCGGCAACTGAGGGCCTGTCGCAAAAAAACAGACTCGCCATACCGCGAGGCTGTGAAAATCTGTAGAATGCGACAATTGTTGCTCGACGATTACGCATCTCTTGCTGTTCGCATCATCGGCCGTGAAGCCTCCTTTTTTTACGACATCACTCGGCGTCTTATTCGACGACGACTGCTTGGCAGTTCTGCGGCAGATGCGTTCTGCCGTCGTCGACACGGTTTTTGCCGATCCGCCGTTTAACTTGGGCAAGGACTACAAGAACGGCTACGACAAAGTGGAACATGCTGAGTACATCGCATGGTGTAGAGAGTGGATCCTGGAATCGTGCCGTGTCCTGAAACCCGGCGGGGCGTTTTTCGTTTACGCTACGCCCGAGCTCGCGGTCCAGTTTGCCACAATCCTGGGGGAGCGGCTGGAGTTTCGACACTGGATTTCTCTGACGATGAAGGGCACCTATCCGCGCGGCAAGAGACTTTATCCCGCGCACTATGCCCTTTTGTATTACTCGCGCGGATCACCGCGGGTCTTCAACAGGCTTCGGTTACCGATTGAAACTTGCCGGCATTGCGGGAGAGAAATCAAGGATTACGGAGGACATCGAGACAAGATGAACCCCGAGGGTGTTAATCTGACCGACTTCTGGACTGACACGTCGCCAAACCGCCACAGCAAGTTTAAGGTTCGTCCCGGGGTCAACGAACTGAAACTCATCATCCCCGAACGCGCTGTCCTTATTTCGACCGAACCAGGAGACATCGTATTTGACCCATTCGGCGGCGGCGGAGCGACGTACCAAGCTGCCGAGAAACACGACCGACACTGGATTGGAACGGAATTGTACGATTCCGCCCACATTCGCAAACGGATTCGAGAGAATTACCCGTTTTCGGCCGCGTGCAGGCCACAATTCCATTTCGAGAAGCTATTCACACATGAAGATAAGCAACATGAAGTTCTAAGGGGGAGCGAGGGAGAAAGTATGCAGGCTCGGACTGGCACACGTTTTCCTTGAGCTTCAAGAGATTCTCATTTCAACGGACGTTCGTGTCCTGAACGTGAAGCAGGCGAACGGTGCAGGCCGTGTGCGTGAGGCGATCGATCAGCGCTTTGGGGAGTACTCTGACTGGATACAATGCAAATCGGGTGGGATCGATTGGGTCAAACGGCTGAGATACAACGAGACCATCGTCTCCCGAATCGGGGTCGAGATACAGGTTTCCGGCAGGAGTGATCTCCTAGCTAGGGACATTGTTCACATCCGAAATAGCCTTCAGGATAGCCACATAGACGTGGGGGTGATCGTCATCCCGTCTGACGATTTTGAAAACCTGCTGACGGATCGCGTGGCCAACTACACTTACGCCGTCCGGTACGTCGAACAGGAGCTTCGTGAAGCACAATCCTACCCGATCGTCTTGCTCGCTGTCGAACACGACGGGTTTTCCGACGAACCCATTCCGAAAAAGAAGACCAATAGGGGAAAAAGCTGAACGGAAATGTCGGAACGGTTACGTCCATTCATTGCATAGCGAGTGTCATGGACGGCTCGCAGATCTGGATTTCGCCCTGCCTAAGATGAACTGACTTCGCTGTTCGTCTCAGACTAACGCCGGGAACGCAGCAAGACGGCATACGTTCCCCCAAAGGAGCACTGTAATGTCGCCACATTGTACCCTTCGATTCGCCGCTGGTTCGACTAGATCGACCGCTGTGAACTTCGCACGGCAGCTCATCTCGATTGGACCACGTAGATCTGCCTCCGTGCTGGGAATGCTGACAGGCTGGGCTGTACTGGTGATGCTTCTAACCAGCAGCCGCCTGGCCGCTGCCGACAACGCCGCGGGCCAAGCCGCAACAACGCAGCGCGACGACGTCGTCGTGGGCTTCGCTACCAGCATGGAGAAGATCCTGCCGCGAGCGGACAAACCCGACGTGAAAATGCTGACCCGCGTGGAACTGTCGCTGGCGCGGGGCGAGAAGGAATCGTTCCAAGTGGTCGTGATGCCCGGCCGCGCGGACCTGAAGCAGACCGCCGTCCGCGTGACGGATTTGCGCGGCCCGGACGGCGCGACGTTCAGCGCCGGCCAGGTCAAGCTGTCGCCCGTCGGCTATGTGGAAACCAAGTCGGTGCCGCCCTATAAATCGCCGCACGTCGGCTGGTGGCCCGATCCGATCCTGGAGTTCCTGCCGGCGGCCGATATCGCTCGGGGCGACGCCCAAGCGTTCTGGGTCCGCGTCCAAGCCCCGCGGAATCAACCCGCCGGGTTGTATCAGGGCAAGCTGGAGGTCTGCAGCCGGGATGCGGTTCTGTTCGCGGCCGACTTGGCCGTCCGCGTCTTCGGCTTTGCCGTGCCCGCCGCCTCGCCGCTGCCGCTGGCCGTCACCTTTTCCCCGCACGATCACCCCACCGACGCGACCAAGGCGGAACAAGCCAAGTGGCGCGGCGAGCCGGACTATCCGATCAACGCCTGGAAGAAACACAAGCTGCGGTGGGCCGATTTTCTGGCCGATTACTACCTGACCTTGGACAGTCTGTACACGCGCGAGGGGCCGGATTTCGAGGCGATCGAGCACTTGCACAAGCAGGGCCGACTGGGCGCGTTCAACCTCGGGTACTACGGCCCCTGCGGCGCCAGTCCGGCGGAAATCGAGGCCTGGAAAAAGGGAACCCTCGACCGGTTGCGGCGGCAATTCGAGCAGGCCAAGGCGCTCGGCGTCCTGGATCACGCCTACATCTACGGCTGCGACGAAAACCCCAAGGACGCTTTCCCGGGCGTCCAGCGCGCGGCGGCGATGCTGAAGGCCGAATTCCCCGACGTGCTTGTGATGACGACAACCTACGACCACAGCTACGGCCAGGACACGGAGATCAAGGCCGTGGACGCCTGGTGCCCGCTGACGCCCCGCTTCGATCCGGACAAGGCCACGAAAGCCCGCGCCGGCGGCAAGTTCGTGTGGTGGTACATCTGCTGCGGCCCGCACCATCCGCCCGCCAATATGTTCATCGAGTACCCGGCGATCGAAGGCCGGCTGCTGATGGGACCGATGACCGCCAAGTACCGGCCGGACGGTTTCCTGTACTACCAGATCAGCATCTGGAATTCCCGTCGTCCGATCTCGTCCGGCCCGTTCACCGATTGGGACCCCAGAAGCTGGACCCGCTACCACGGCGACGGTTCCTGGACGTGCGTCGGCCCCGCAGGCACGCCGCTACCCACTATCCGGCTGGAGAATTTCCGTGACGGATTGGAGGACTACGCCTACTTCTGCCTGCTGCAGGACCTGGTTCGCCGCCGCGAAGCGAAACCGGCGGAACTCTCGGCCGACCAGCGGGCTTGGCTGGCAGACGCCAAAGCCGCACTGCAAGTGCCCGAGTCGCTGGTCAAGGGCATCGGCGAGTACTCGCGCGATCCGTCCCTGGTGTACCGGTACCGGAACCAACTGGCCGAGTTAATCGACCGCGCCGGGGAGCCGGACGCCGACCCGTGGGGCCGGGAGTTCGGCGTGCGTGGGTTCCGGCGGCAGTGACGGCAACGGCGTCCTCCCTGCCGAGGCGCCGACCGCCCGGGGCAACAAGCGGAAACACGCGGCGTCTCCGTGAACGCCAAGGCCTACGGCGACGCCGCGTCCCGTAGGCCTTGCCGCCGGTCGAGCAGGCTCCCGGCGGCTGGCCCGCGGGCCATGTTCACGGCGTTCCGGCGGCCGCGTCTTTCACGATCCTCGCGCCCTCCGGCAGACGGAGTTGGACAGGCACCGGAGCAGTCACCCGATACTGGCCGGGGCTCACCAGCGTAACGCTCGCCGTGTACGGCCAGCTGACCTCGTCACCTACGCCGTAATCATCGATGTCGAACCACGAATCCTTGGGAAACTGGCTGGCCAGTTTGGCGGCAGTCGCCTCCGGACTCGCCTCGGCATCGAGGAACACCGCGGATCCGCTTCGCACGTCGACGATCCGGTATTCGACGTTCCGCTCGGCGTTAGTCAGCCGGGCTCCGTGGTAGTAGCGGAATCGCTGCAAGGGCATGGGCGTGGAAGTGAGAACGCGGTGCTCGGCGACGCCCGTACACCGGCCCGTGCCGATTCGCGAGTCGTAGTTCAGCCGCAGCTGCACGCCGTCGCCTGCCGCCTTGGCGTCCAGTACGCGGCAGGCGATCCTCCGGTCCGGGTTTCCGATGAAAACGTCGGCGCCCACCAGCGCCGCGACGCCGTGCGGCGGGGGCGCGACGGTGATCGTCTCCGTGTGGCGGTCCACAGCAACGATCTTGGCCCGGTACTCGGCGCGGTCCAGCGTGATCCCAAAATCGCCCTTGGCCAGTTTCGTGCCGCCGACGAGCGAGAGCGCCACGGGGGTGCCGTCGCGCTCCGAGTAGAACCCAAATCGGCCCGCGAATTGGAACGAGCCCTCGGTCGTGCGGGACACGCTCGGATCGGCAGAGACCAGCAGCGTGTCGGTGCGATCCGCCAGTTGCACCTCGCAGCCAGCCGCCGCAAATCCTTGCTCGTCCGCTCCGGAGACGGCCAACGGCCTCACGCCGCGGATCGCCGTTTCGTTGACGTACGGCTCCAGCACGCTGAGCACTTGCGTCTTGACCGGCGGCGAATCCTTGGCACGCAGCATGACCCATTTCATCTCGTACGGAGACCCGCCGGCCGGCGAACGCCCGTCGCAGATGTTCACCTCGGTCCCCGGCGCGCCGGCCACGGTCAATCGCAGGTGCAGACCGTCGCCGGTCTGCAGCTTCCAATCCGCGGACCACACGCCGTCGGGCTTGCCGCGCTGGACGTTGTACAGGTGAGGAAACGCGAACATCGGGCCGGCCCAACCGTACACGCCGTAACTGCAACCGTGGGCCTTGAGCCAGGCGGCGTCGCCATAGGGCACGTCAGGACCGGCCAGCGTGCCCTCCTGCTTGGCGAGTTCGATCCCCTGGGTCGTGAACTCGCCTTGCTGCGCATGGAAACTCCACCAATGCTCCTCGCCGCCGGAGATGCGGTACAGGTCCAAACAATAAAACCGATCGGGCGCGACATCCACCAACGCGATCGTACGCCGCTGCCAGTCCTGCGGCGGCAACTCGTAGCCCTGGCCTCGCTCCACGCGGTCCACGTAGCTTTGCGCCCGCGCCTCGGCGATCCGGACCGGGCCTGCTTCGGCGAACAACTGGGCCTGGGCCGACATGCTCCGAAATGGAATCTGCCGGGCGACGTGATGACTGGTCCACGAATGCTCCCAATAGCCCCAGTTCCGCGGATAGCCCATGTGCGAGAGCAGGATTCCCTGGAAACCCTGCAGGCCGATGTCCAGCAAGTCGTCTTGCGTGTGGCCGCGCGCCTGGCCGTACTTCATCCACAACGCCCGCTTCTGGTCTCCCGTGCCGCTGCGGAGGATGGCGATGCCGTAGCCGTCGTGCAGCGAACTGCCATCGTTCCAGTCGTCGGCCCAGCGGGCGGCCTCCTGCTGAGTCTCCTCCAGCGTCAGCGGAAAATCGCTCGACGGCTTCCAGCCGGGACTGTGGACCAGCGCCCAGGCAAACTTCGGATCGCGGAACAGGCGGTACGCGTGCTCGAAAGACGCTGCGTCGGCGTCGTGCCAGGTGATCGGGGACAGCTTGCTGTAGTTCGGCCAACTGCCGCCATCGCCGATGTGGGGAAAGCTGCGGTCAATCGTCACCGTGTCCATGCAGAAGTCGAAGATATTGTGATAGCGGCGGCTCTTGCCCAGCGACGGATACTTGCTTTCCGGGTAGACTTCCGGACGCAGTTGCCGCAACACCTCCATGTCGTCCACCACCGGAGCCATGTACCTGACGTGCGATCCGTTGTAGCCGCCGGTGGACTCGAACGGCGCACCGTCGCGGAAGTAGCCGTTGGTGACAAAGGACCGCATCTTGCCGTCGCCGTCGTACAGCCAGTCGATGAAATCGGCCCCGCGGGCGTAATTCAGGACCGTCGCCGCATGCACCAGCGCCCGCTGCTCCGCCGGCTCGTTCGACGCGCACGCATCGTCCATCACGCCCTGCATCCAGACGGCGAACAAGTTTTCCTCGATAAACCGCCGCACGTCCTCGTGCGTCTTGACGTCGAAGCCTTTGGCCTGCAGGAAGGGGATGATCTGCTCGTCCTTGCCGATGGCCGGAAAGATCCGATCGTAGGCGTCCGCGTGTTCGAACAGGTTGCCGGGCTGTTCGATGCAGTAGGTGGTGAAACCGCTCGACCCCAGGCACGGCCCTTCGCCGAACCGCCCTTGCCCGAACCGTTCGACCTGCGAGACCCGGTTGCGGTGGCGATGCTGGGTCATCGTCCCCAGGTAGGCATATTCGGCGGCCAGGCGGCACAGGGCGACCAGGGCCTTGTGGACATATTTCACGTCGCCGGTCGCCACGTAACGCCGGGCACAATCCGGAGCTACCATCATCATCCGGCGGCAATAGAACTGGGCCAATTCGGCGATGAACCCGTACTTCTTGCCCTCGTGCAGGCAACCGCCGCCGATGCCGTCGTCGAAAAAGGGACCGCTGGCCATGTCGCCGTTGGCAAAGTCGTTGGATGGATACTCTTCGCCGCCCACGGGACAGCGGATCTTCCACCTCCACGGCAACGCACTGTCCATGATCCACGGATAGTACGGAGCCTTGCGATAAATCTCCGTGCCATGAACCGGGCAGCCGTATTGGATGTTCGTCCAATGCCAGCGCGGGATCGTACTGTCCGGCTGCATGGCCCAGATCTCGTCGTCCGCCCGGTCCAGCCAGCCTCCGCGCGCCTTGCCCGTGAAACTTTTCGCTTCGGCGCCGGTCGGGTAAGTCTGCTTTTCCTTCAACTCTGGCAACGGCTTGCCCAAGGGCCAACGCCGCGGCAGTTGGACGCCCTTGAGCGTGCGGAACTGGCGCAGATCGTCAAACGACCAGATTTCGACCGGCACCACCGCCTCGCCGCCCGGCAACGAGAACCGGATCTCCGCCTTCGCCGCCGGCTTCGACGCCCGGAAGTAGAACCGGCGAATTTCCGTCTGTGCCGGCCCGCGAGTCTGATCGAACATCGCCACGCCCTCCGGTGCCGCGACCGCTACGTCCGGCGTTCCGACGGGCACCTTGAGCCCGATCATGAAGATCCGATCGACCCCCACGACATCGGGCGCATACGCGATCCTCTCATCTGCCGCCTGCAACCGGGCCGCCGCCAAGGCCGTCAGCAAGCACCACAGCACGAGCGCTCGCCAGTCCCCGCCGCACCTTCCGACTCCGAGAGACTTCTTCGCAGCTTGCATGGTCAGACCTCCGACAGTGGATGTGCCGCGTGAGCAGAACAGGCCGCTTGCGGTTGATAATGACGGCAGCCCCACGCGTCGGCAAGAGGGCGCAGTGCGACCGCTGGCTGGCGATTCGAGCTGCAATGGGGGTGAGCCGTGAGGGAATGCAAGCCGCGTGCGGGGAAGCAGCGCGGGTGCTTTCGCGATACGGAATTGTCTTGATACAGTTCTGTATCACCCCGGCAAGACGCGCCGATTTGGCTCGCCAATTCCGAGCCCCGTGCCGACCCAAATCCGCGACAGCACTTGGAGTGTTGCGTCGATACGGTCGAAACAGGCGGCTAGGCCGGCGCGGCGGCGAGTGTTGCCATCCGGTCCCGCACTTCGCTCATCGCCGGACGCCGGGCGGCGTCGCGGGCGAGCAGGGCGGCGAGCAAATCGCGGTAGGAGGCGTCCACTTCGGGAGCCAGTCGTGGGCCCAGATCCTGGTTCTGAAGCCGGGCCAGCAGGGTCATCAGCGACGTGTCGGACAGCGCCATGCGGCCCGTCAGCATCTCGAACAACATCAGGCCAAAGGCGAACACGTCGCTGGCCGGCGTGGGGCGGCGTCCGGCGGCTTGCTCGGGCGACATGTAGGCCGGCGTGCCCCGGATGCCGCCCGCCTCGCCGGACGCCGAACGGTCGTAAGCCAGCGTTTCCTCGATTTCCACGATTTTGGTCGCGGCGTCGTTGGGAACCGTCGGCCGGACATCTTGACTCGCGCCGGCGCGGGCCGTCGCGGATGTGTCCTGGCGACCGGCCAGTCCGAAATCGAGGATTCTTGCGGTCCCTTCGCCGGTCACGATCACGTTGGCGGGCTTCAGGTCGCCATGCACCACCTGCTGGGCGTGCGCGGCGGCCAGGCCGGTGGCGATCTGCCTGGCGAGATCCTGTGCCGCGGCGCGGGGCAATCCCTCGGCGATCGCCTGCGACAACGTCCGGCCGTCCAAGTATTCCATGGCGATCAGCGGCAGTCCGTCCTCTTCCTCCACCGCGTACACGGTACACACGTACGGATGATTCACCTTGGCCGCCGCGCGGGCCTCGGCCAGCACGGCGTCGCGCGACTCGTGGACGCTGCGTTTCAGCACTTTCAAGGCCACCATTCGCTCCAAACGCAGGTCCCAGGCGGCGAACGCGGTCCCGAACGTGCCGCTGCCCAGTTTCTGCCGGATGCGGTAGTGGCCCAGAATCCGCCCCGGCTGCAGGGCTCGTTCGGCGTCGATCGTTCCGTCGGTCGACGTCCAACTGGCGGGACAGAGGGCGCCGGTCTGCAACGCATCAACCACGCGCAACGCTTCGCTCGCACTCCGACCCACGTTCAGATTGTGGATGACCGCGTACTGCAAGATGCCGTCCGGATCGATGATGAACAGGCCGCGGGTGCAGACCTGCTTCTGCTCCACCCAAACCCCGTAGGCGCGGGCCGTCGCGCCGTCCGGATCGGAAGCCAGCGGGAACTGGAGCGGTCCCAATCCGCCCTCGGCGGGCGGCGTCCGCAGCCATTCGCGGTGGAGTTCGACGGGATCGACGCTGATGCCCAACAATTCGCAGCCCCGCTGGTGAAAATCCCTCCAGCGGGCGCTGAACGACGTCAACTCCGTCGGGCAGACAAACGAAAAGTCCCGCGGGTAAAAGATCAAGATCGCCCAGCGGCCCGCGTAATCGTCGGAGCACACCGACTGGCGGCCAAGATCCCGCGCGTCGGCACATGCCAGAACGAAACTCGGGGTTGCTTCGCCCACTTTGGCAACGTGCATCACCGGCTACTCCCCTTCCCTTCGCACCGGAACGCCGCGGCCGATCGGCCCGCTGCGCACACCGGGAACGTTGGTGCAACTGCCTGCCACCGCGAAACCACAAGGACAGGAACCTGGAAACGCCGCACAATGTAACCCACGCACCGGCCGGCGTCCACCGTTTCCCGGCCGGCTTGGTCCCTGCCGGCTCGGCGCCTCCGACCTTTGGGTCCGCCGCACCTTTCTTTCAGTCCTCCGCCTTTTTCTGTGCCATTCTCCTCCGAGCCTTCGGGCAGGGAAGGCGGCGCTCCTCGGCTGTGGTATGATGACCGACGGCAGGTCAGGTCAGAAACAAGGAGTTTGATGATGCGTACTTGGGGGCTTGGTTTTCTGTTGGGAGTGGTGATCGCCGGTGTTGCGCCGGGTGACGAATTGAAATTCAAGGACCGCTTGCGGCGCGCGTTGGTGGACCGGGTGCCTGGAATTCTGAAGACGTTCGATGCGAAGACCGGCCGGTTTGGCGGCGGGATCTGGACGTGCCAGGACCAGCATCCGATGTATCCGCTGGCGGTCGCCTATGCCACACAGGCGGAAGGCAACCGCTATTTCCACGATGCGGAGTTGCTGCAGGTGATCGTGCGGGCGGGCGATCCGCTACTGGAGAACATGGACGAGCGGGGCCAATGGGTGTTCGCCAAGAAAGACGGCAGCACCTGGGGCATGATCTGGATGCCGTGGACTTACTCGCGTTGGATCCGCACGTTTGCCTTGGTGCGGGAGGACATGCCGGCGGACAAACGCCAGGCTTGGGAGCGGGCCTTGCAGTTGGGCTATACGGGCATCGCTGCCAGCAATTTGGGCAGCGTCCACAACATTCCTTCGCACCACGCGATGGGCCTGTACGTCGCGGGCCAGACGTTCCAGCGGCCGGAGTGGAGCCGGCAGGCGGCGGAGTTCCTTGTGAAAGTCGCCGGGCGGCAAGCCGAGGGCGGCTACTGGTCGGAGGGCACGGGCCCGGTGGTGCTGTACAACTTTGTCTACGTCGATGCGCTCGGCACCTATTACTCGCTGTCCCGCGACGAGCGCGTGCTGCCGGCCTTGCAGCGGGCCGCCGCCTTCCATCGCCATTTCACGTACCCCGGCGGGCAAACGGTTGAGACGATCGACGAGCGAAACTCGTACCACGATACGGTTTCGGCCGGCAACGTGGGCTTCACCTTTTCGTCCCTCGGCCGGGCGTACTTGCACAACCAGTGGGCAAACCTCGGACTCGATCGGCTCGATCCGGATCTGATCGCCTCGCTGCTGCTGTACGGCGAAGAAGGCGACTGCGGCGAGGCCGAGTCGGGCGACGAGCAGCAGGTGTTCGTGCTGAACGAAGGCGGCGCCGCGCGGGCCGCCACCATCCGCCGCGGACCGTGGTTCGTTTGCCTGTCCGCCTACACGGCGGCTGTGCCCAATTCGCGGTGGATCCAGGACCGGCAGAACTTTGTAAGCGTCTACCATCGAGAGCGCGGTCTGATCGTCGGCGGCGGCAACACCAAGCTGCAGCCGTTGTGGAGCAACTTTACGGTCGGCGACACGTCGCTGATGGCGCATCGGACGGGCGACGAGAATCCCGACTTTCGCCCGCGAGACGGGTTGGTTCACGTGCCCTCGGCGGCGACGCTGGCCGTGAAACCGCAGCCGGAACTCGTGCTGAACTACGGACCGGAGGAGTGCCGGATGCAAGTGGCGGTCAAGGACGAGCGCACGGTTGTCCTGACGTTCGAGGCAAGTTGCCGCGGCGAGCTGCCGGTCGCGGCCCATTTGACACTGGCGCCACGCGTGGGTCAGACGGTCGAGACGGCCAGCGGCGAGAAAGTGGTGACGGCGAACGAAGCGTTTTCCCTTTCGGCCGAGCGGCTCGGCGCTTGGCTGCGGTACGGCGACTGCCGGCTCGCACTGCCGTCCGGCGCAAGTCTCGTTTGGCCCGCTCTGCCGCATAACCCGTACCGCAAAGACGGCCGGGCCAACCCCGCCGAAGGACGCCTGGTGGTCCGCATCCCGCTCGACCGTCAGCACCCGCAGCAGCAAGTGACGCTGACGGCCGAGCCGTAACGCTCGGCGCAGGGGCAGGCGAGCGGCGGGCGTGAGCCCGCCGGTTTTTCGGCGTGGGCCCGCCGTTCGCCGTTGCCAGAGGCCAATTGCCGATCGTCGCCGGCTGTGAAAGAATGGGATCCGAAGCCGGCGTCTGGACGCTGGCCGCACATTCCACAGGAGTCTGACGCGTCGCATGGTTCTCCTGGAAAACCCCGTCCTGCAGCGTGAGTTGCTGGTGAATCTCCGCACGCTGCGGGCGTTTGTCCTGTTGTTTTTCTATCAAGCGTTGCTGGCCACGCTGGTCTATTTCGCCTGGCCGCAAGACGCGCGGTTGGACTTGACGTCGAATCCGGCGGCAGCTCGCAACCTGGTGGATCTGTTCTTCGTCGGCCAGTACGTGTTGGCCGCGCTGATGACTCCCAGCTTCGCGGCCGGTGCGATCACCGGCGAGAAGGAACGGAAGACCTACGAGCTGCTGCTGGCCACTCCGCTGCGGCCCAGCGCCATCGTGGCGGGCAAGTTAGTCGCCTCGCTGGCGCATCTGGCCGTGCTCGTTTTTTCGTCGCTACCCATCGTCATGCTCTGTCTGCCGTTGGGCGGCGTGTCCTTTTACGAAGTGCTCGCGGCGTACCTGGGGTTGATCGTGTCGGTGATTGCGTTTGGCATGATCAGTGTCGCCTGCAGCAGTTACTTCCACCGCACCGCAGCCGCGCTGGTCGTGTCCTATCTGCTGATTCTGCCCTTTGCGTTGGGCGGCGTCTTTCTGTGGCGAACGCTG
>JAAYYU010000265.1 GCA_012515235.1 Candidatus Anammoximicrobium sp. | reverse complement strand
CTCCGGGATTCAGCAGCGAGGAGATCCAACTGCTGACGAGTCGGTTTCACCAGCCAACCCGCGATCGCAGCCACAATCCAAAGCGAGGGAACGCCAAAGAACATCGCGGCAGCCATAGTCCACACCCGATCCATGAGACTCAACGCGACGAATCGTCTGGCAACCAGAAGTCCGGCGAGTGTCATCCCGCAGACCAAATATGCGGCGCCTTGGTGCATAGCGTGCGTCGCCCGGAAGCACATGAGCCGCGTCTTGGCCGCCTTAAGGTCGGCCGTAGTACCAGATCCGCGGTTAGGTTCACCATTCGCCATTGAAATTCAGCTCGGTCTGTTGGCTCGCCGCCGATTGACCGGAACGAAACGCGTAGCTTGGCGCCGTCTACCTGCAAAGCGGGTGTCAGTAGTCCCAGGAAATCTCCTCAAGCTGACTCGCGGAGCCGATGGTTTCCAGGATCGCTCGCTCTTGCTCCGCAAGCAGCCGTGACGGACGGCGGCGACGCTCTACGTGGACAATTCGTAGCATCTGGAAGGTCAAGGGATCTCGCTCGACGACCGCTTCGAGCGGCTGACCGGGCTTGTAGGTGACGAAATCCGGCGAGCCAACGATGTCGAGTTGTACCTTGTCCCTCGAGCCGTCTTCCCAAGTGATCTCCTGGGGGTAGGGTCGTGCCTTTGACACGTGTCCGAACTGCCTGACCGAAATCGGCATTCGGTTGCGGTAAGCCGTAATGTCGATTTGCTCAGAAAGCACGTTCCACTTCCGGCGATCTTGGTCGGTCATCTCAAATGGTCGCTTGTGCAGCAGTTCCTGAAACGCAGCGTGGACGGCATTCGTCCAGTCCAGATGCGCCTCGCCTTGTGTTTCGCCGTGGCCGATGAACGCCGGGCTGAAACCGTCAACCAGGAAGTCGCCTTGCCCCAGGATGTATGTCGCCTGCAGGCTACGGCGGAGTGGATACGAAACGTGTCCGACGCGGATTTCGTCGATGGTGGACCGGATCACGTCGCTGTCAGCAGGTGGTTTCTTGAACACGGGCACGGATTTGGCTCCCCAAAAAGAGCAACTGGCAGGATTCGGATCCCCTTGGCTTTGTACCTTGTTTCTTCAACTAACGCAATTCAGCGACCACTTTCTCGATCCGGAGGACATCTCAGATACCACCGATCAGTACTCGGCGCCTGAGCGGCGGCCATGCGCTCATGTTCTCGATCCGCACCAAGAGTTGGACCGTCGGCTTGCCCACGCGATGAACAACGGGACCCAAATTCCGGTGCCGGCATCGGCTGATGTGGAAGTCGATGACGAGTGACTCCGAACGCATGAAATCGCGTCTTCGGCGGCGACCAAGAGGTTGTCCCCCAGTTCGCGAGCGGCCGTCAATGGGGTTCGACGGCAGCGGCTTGGACGTGGCCGGCACTCAGCTGGCTGAACAAGTCGTTGAAAATTTGGTCCGCCCCCCAGGACTGCGCTGCGGTGAAGGCGATCTTCCTTTTCTGGTCGGCCGTCAGCTCCTCTCCGGGCTTGTAAGCCAGATCGTGGTTGGCCTCCGCCCAGGCGTGCTGGTACAAGGTTTTGATCTGCAACTCGAAGAACTTCGGCGCGTTGTCAGCAGGCAATTCGGCGTCAAACAACTCAGACGGGAAAAACAACACGAAGTGTTTGCCGAAGTACCCAAATTCAGACTCGGATTCCGGGACGAGAATACGGCTTTCGATCTTGCGGAAGTAGTCATCGACCATCTTCGAGACGACGCCAACGTCCTGCAGGTAGAATACGATTACTCGGGCGCCGACCTGGTCCTGAATCTGAGACAGGGGGTGGGTGTACTTCGGCTTGTCGGCGACCTGCTTCTTGGCCTTGGCGACGAAGCGGTGGACTGATTTGGCCCTGGCAGCCACGCGATCGATTCGCGTCGCCGATCTGAGTTGGTCGCGCAAGTAGCTTTCGAGACGCACCGCCAATGGAACCAATACTGAATCGTGGCGTTGGCGGTACAAGGCTTCAATGTCGTCCATTAACGCGACCTCCTGAACTTGTGGTCGACGACCTGGCCCTCAGTTGAATATCGCACCCGCTGCTTCTGCTTGTCGACCACATCGTGCTGGAAAACGGTGTCGAAGTCAGAAGCAGCAGCCAT
>JAAYYU010000264.1 GCA_012515235.1 Candidatus Anammoximicrobium sp. | reverse complement strand
TCGGCCCTGGTCTTGAACACCGCTCCACGCTGGCGAGCAGCGTGGTGGCGAAGCCGCCGATTTCGTGGTCGGCTCTGGTCTTGAACAGCGTTCCACGCTGGCGAGCAGCGTGGTGGCGAAGCCGCCGATTTCGTGGTCGGCCCTGGTCTTGAACACCGCTCCACGCTGGCGAGCAGCGTGGTGGCGAAGCCGCCGATCTCGTGGTCGGCCCTGGTCTTGAACACCGCTCCACGCTGGCGAGCAGCGTGGTGGCGAAGCCGCCGATTTCTTGGTCGGCCCTGGTCTTGAACACCGCTCCACGCTGGCGAGCAGCGTGGTGGCGAAGCCGCCGATTTCGTAGTCGGCCCTGGTGTTGAACACCGCTTTACGCTGGCAAGCAGCTTGGTGCCGCAGGGGAGGCTACCCTCGCAAAGTCGTTACGGACTCCACGCTGCGGATCGGCGAGGGTCTCGTCTTGGCGCGAGGTCCGGCTGAAACGGGGAACTTTTTCCGGCCTGCGTTGCTATCGCAAACGCTGCCGCAGTTCGTCCACACAGTCGTCGACTTTGACACGCCATTGTTCCAGCGTATCGCGATCGCGGAAGGTGACCGTGCGGTCCTGCAGAGTCTGGCCATCGACCGTGATGCAATACGGCGTGCCGGCTTCGTCCTGGCGGCGGTAGCGGCGGCCGACAGCGCTCTTTTCGTCGTAGAACACGGGGAAATGCGGCTTCAGAGCCCGGTAGATCTCTTTGGCAATCTCCGGCATTCCGTCCTTCTTGACCAGGGGAAACACAGCCGCCTTGAGGGGGGCCAGACGCGGGTGGAACTTCAACACCACCCGCTCTTTCATCACGCCGTTCTCGTCGGGCGCCTGATCTTCCTGGTAGGCCTCGCACAAGAACGCCAGCGTGGCCCGGTCGGCCCCGGCCGAAGGCTCGATTACGTGCGGCGTATAGCGTTCGCCGGTGATGTCGTCGCGGTACGTCAGATCGCGGCCGCTGCCCTTCCATTTCGGCTTTCCGTCCGGCCCCAGTTCCAATTGCAGGGGGCGGGTTTTTTCGTCCAGCTTGCCTTCCATGTGGCTCCGCAAATCGAAATCGCCGCGGTGGGCAATGCCTTCCAGTTCGCCAAACTCGCCGGGCGGCAGGAACGGGAACGCGTATTCGATGTCGGCCGTGCCGGTGGAATAGTGGCTCAACTCTTCGGACGCATGCTCGCGCAGTCGCAAGCGGTCGCCGGCCAGCCCCAGGTCCTTGTACCATTGCATCCGCCGGTCGCGCCAGTACCTGTACCAGTCGGGCGACGAGCCGGGGTGGCAAAAGAATTCGATCTCCATCTGTTCGAACTCCCGGGACCGGAAGGTGAAATTCCGCGGCGTGATCTCGTTGCGGAAGCTCTTGCCGATCTGGGCGATGCCGAACGGAATCCGCACGCGCGTGCTGTCCAGGACGTTCTTGAAGTTGACGAAAATCCCTTGCGCGGTTTCCGGGCGCAGGAACGTCTTGCTGGACTCGTCGCGGATGGCCCCCGTGTGCGTCTCGAACATCAGATTGAATTCGCGAGGCTCGGTCAACGTGTTCAGCGATTTGGCATCCGGGCCCAGGACCCGCGAGACATCTTGGACCGCCGGCAGGGGCACGAAGTCTCGCTCCCAGTGCAGCTGGCCCGCGTCCTTCGAGCGGAGCTTGAAGTACTTGAGGGCCCGCGTTTCGACGTCTTCCTGTTCGTGGTCCGCTTCGGCCATCGTGGTCACGAAGATCCGTTCGCCGTTGCACTCCACCCAGCGTCCGCGGACCTGATCGTGCCGGTACCGGGCCTTGGATTCCCGGCAATCGACCATGTAATCATGGAACAGGTCGTAATGGCCCGAACACTTCCACACCTGGGGATGCATGATGATGGTGCAGTCCAGGCCCGCCATTGCGTAGGCTTCCGGCGCGCCGGGCTGGACCATGGAATCGTCGTGCCCGCTCACCATGTCGCGCCACCAGGCTTCCTTGATATTCCGTTTGAGTTCGACGCCCAGCGGGCCGTAATCCCAGAATCCGTTCAGGCCCCCGTAGATCTCGCTGGACTGGAACAAGAATCCGCGCCGTTTGCACAACGAGACCAGTTTTTCCATCTCCATCATTGGTTTTCGCTTCCGGTTGACGGTTTTTCTGACTGTGCCGCAATTGCCACAGAATAAGGAAAAGCGGCGGTTGACAAAATGGGGTGTGCCTGAGCGCCGCACAAATCGTCACCGGCAAATCAGCGCAACCCCCCTTAAGTGCCGGAGCCGAATGCGATGTAATCCTTGAAATAGTACCGCCCGAACGGGACGGGTTGCGGGTATTAGATGCGATCGAGGAATCGCGAGTAGCGTGGGACCGCGCGGAATAGCAGAGCGGCTCGCAACG
>JAAYYU010000263.1 GCA_012515235.1 Candidatus Anammoximicrobium sp. | reverse complement strand
CGCCCAGCACGTGCCGTTTCCAGGGGTGTTCGTCGTAGCGTCCCGCGGGGTTCTGATACCAACAGATTTCCTTGTCCGTCCAGCCCACCGAAATCACATCGACCCAGCCGTCGCCGTCGACATCGAAGGGATGATCCCCCGTATTCTGCAGGAGTTCATTGTTCAGATAGGCGGGCAGATCGAGCACGGGCGGGATGTGACGCACGGGCCGGGGAATGAACTCCGGAGCGGCGTACCAGTGCTCGCCGGCAATGATGTCGGGTTTGCCGTCCCTGTTCACGTCGGCCACCGCACAACCTTCGTTCATGTCGACGATCAGGCAGCGCTTCGAGAATGTGACTGTAGGCGACGCGGCCTGTGCGGCGCCCGCGGAGACGAAACCGACCGCCGCGAGCAGCGCCGTAAGGCAGCAGCGGAAGTGCATCTGGATTTTGCATAACATGGCTGGTCTCCCTTTCGAGATGCAAGTTTATGGTACGGAGTCAGCCATCGCAACCCGACGCGTCAGCGAGGAATGCATCAAGCTTCGGATCGCCTCGCTTACGCTTCGGGTTACTTTGTTTCTGCCGCGCGCTCTACACTTCCAATTTCCACGGCGCGCGGTACTTCCGATTCACCAAGGCGTTGGCCTCCGGATCGTCCAGGACCAGGTCGCGCTGGCCGTCCCAGTGGATCTTGCGCCCGACTTCGTACGCGATGTTCATCAGGTGTCCCACGTTGGTGGCGTAGTAACCGACTTCCACATCGGCCTCCGGCTTCCGGTGGTTGCGCACGTTGTCCAAGAACACCTGGATGTGGTGGTAGATGTCGTTGCCGGCCCGCACCTCTTCATCCGGGATCAGCTTCTGGCCGACTTCCAGCGCCGCACCCTCGTTGTCCACCAGGCGGCCGCTTTGCGTTTCACCCACGATCGTGTAGCGGCTGCGATCGACCCACAGCGTGCCGCGGGTGCCATGAAACGACTTCGAATGCGAGCGACGCAGATACCGGTTGGCGGGCCGCGCCGTGTACTGGAGCAGGAAGCCGTCCTTGGCCACCGGTCCCGGACCGTATTCGACGATGGCCGAGAACGTATCGGGCCATTCGCGGCAATCGTGGAAGCCGGCGTAGTTGCCGCCATTGGCCATCACCGTCTTGGGCCATTGGACGCCCATCGCCCAGTGGACGATGTCGTAGTGATGCACGCCCCAAGCGACCTGGAAGCCGCCCCCGAAATCCTTGAACCAGTCGAAGGCGTGGTAGCACGGATTGTACGGCCGCAGCGGCGACGGGCCGACGTAGAAATCCCAATCCAGTTCCGGGGGCGGAGCGCGGTCGGCCGGACGAGGGCCGAGGCTGCCGTAGTGCTCGGTATCCCAGACCTTGACTTCCATGATGTTGCCAAGCCGGCCCGACTGGATGATCTCGACCGCCTTCCGGTAATGCGCGCAACTGTGCTGGTTCGTGCCGATCTGCACAATCCGGTCGTATTTCTTGGCGGCAGCGATGGCGAACGGGCCCTCGCCCGAAAAATGGCACAGCGGCTTCTCCACGTACACGTCCTTGCCCGCCTGACAAGCGTGGATCGTACACAGCACATGCCAGT
>JAAYYU010000262.1 GCA_012515235.1 Candidatus Anammoximicrobium sp. | reverse complement strand
GCAGGCTTCGCCCCTGGAGCCGTTCCAGCCGGATGAACACACGCTGCTCCTGTATCACTTCGACGAGGGGCAAGGGAGCGTGGCCAAGGACGCCAGCCGTCATGGCTGCGACGGCGAGGTCCGCGGCGCGCGATGGGAGGCCGGCAAGTTCGGCGGGGCGCTGGCGTTCGATGGCCAGGACGACTGCGTGTTTCGCGAGGTGACCGAAGCCATCGAGAATGTGAAAGCGATCACCGTCGAGTGCTGGTTCAAACAGGAGAACACCGAGGGACGGCAGTTCCTTGTCGGCAAGGACGTGACGTTCCATTTCGATCTGAGCGGCGGCAGCAGCACTTCGATCTCGCTGTACAACCAGGGCGGGGCCGTGGAGAACGCGGACGGCCTGCGGCATCAGCACCTGGGAACCGCGCTTGGGCCGCTCCGCTTCGGACGCTGGCACCATTTGGCCGTCACCTACGACGGCCGACAGTCGAGTTTCTTCCTGGACGGCGTGCTGAAAGGCCGCGTGCCGATGGCGAAGGATTTCCTGCTGGGCACGCGGTCGCGCGGCCTCTGGATTGGCTGCTATGTCGGCATGGACTTCTGGTACAGCGGCAAGATAGACGAGGTGCGCGTCTCCGACTGCGTCCGCTACGACCCCGAAGGAAAGCTTGCTGTGGGCGGCCGAGCGTTCGACATGCCGGCCAAGAAGGTCGTCCGGAAGTCCGTGCGGACTCCCAAGCATACGGGGGCTGCCAAGCTCCAACTCGTCTTCCAGAAATCGTTCGGCGGCAATGCGGCAGGCTGGGTCTACCTGAAGCCGCCGGGCCAACGGGCGGTGATCGTCGGCAACTTTCACTTGAACGATCTGGCCGAAGGGGCCGAGCAGGCAATCGAAGTGGACGTCTCCGACGAAGTGGTCGGCGACGGCACCTACGTCGTCGGCCTGGAGAATACCGCCGGCGGCTACTACCGCGTGATTCGCGCCTCGCTCACCGCCGGCGACAAGCCGCTGGCCACCTGGACCGGTACGGCCGCCTCGCGGCGCACCTTCCAGCCGCCAGTGCTCGTGCCGCTGCACGTCGGAAAGCCGGAGCCGGTGCAGGTAAGACCCTCGCGGATCCTCCTGCTGCCCGAGGCGATCGATCGGCTGGCGGGCGATCTCGAGATCGACCGCGACGACGCCAGCGAGCCCGTCGCTTTGTACGGCGAGGGCCTGGCCGAGTTCTGGCTGGACATCCCGCAAGAACAGACCTACCGTGTCTACCTGCGCTACGCCGCTCCGGGCCGGCAGCCGTGCGACATCGTCGTCGACGGCACCGACTTGAACGACTACAACATGTGCGCCCCGAACCGGACCGACAGCTCCCTGCTCCCCGACGCGCTCTGGGAGTACCAGGGTAGGACGACCTTGTCGCCGGGAGTCCACTGGATCCGGCTCCAGGACGTCCTGCCCGCGATCGTCGCCTTGCGACTGGAGCCGGTTTCCTCTGCCCCGCCGGTCACGGTTCCCTGGTCGCGATCCGCCGTGCCCGACGGTGAATTCCTGCGCCGGGCCGAGACTTGGCAAGCCGAGACTCTCTTCGGACAACCGAAAGACGCAACGGTCACGCTCGACAAAGCCCAGGACCCGTCGACGCTGCGACTGGCCGCCCAGTTTGCGAATACCAACCCGGCTGAGCTTTTCGGCGGCGACGCGGTCCGGCTTGCACACCGGGGCCAGTGGGACCTGGAGCCGTTCGGACGCCTGCGGTTCCGTTTCGAAGGCCAAGGATCCGGCCACGTGGTTTCGCTGTGGGCGGTCGATGTCAAGGGCATCGAAGTGCTCCTGTGGCGCACGCGCGACAAGACGGCCGAGCACCAGGAAGTGGCCGTGCCGATCTCCTTCGAAGGCAACAATGTCTTCGACCCAGGCCACGTGGTGGCGATGTGCCTGGAGTTGGACGAGGGGAACGTCCAGGTGGACCAGGTCAACCGATTTGCCGGCGCGATCGTCGGCCCGGTCTTCGATCGCCGCGACGCGCTCGTTGCGCCGGAAGGATACGCCGAAAAGGTCGCCGAGGCTCGTCGGGCGATGGCCGACGCGCTCAAGCAGTTCGGCGAGAAGGCGGAACCGCTGCGGGCCGCGGCCTTCCGGCCCTGGTCCCGGCCGGTCGTGTCCGAGGAGCATCCGCTGTTTGCCGGCGCCAAGCCCAAGCCGGTCACGCGCAAGACGCTAGGCGACGTGTTGCACATGACCGGCGCGCGGAGCATCGAGGAGCGGGTGCTCGATCAGTTCCACAAGCACTACGACTTCGGCGACGTGTGCTGGCCGCACATCGGCATCTGCCCTCAGCGGCCGTCCTTCCAGACGGACGAAGACTATCGGGCCGCGCTCGCGCAATTCGAGAAACGGCTGGAGGACGTCCGCGCCCGAGGCTTGTACCTGTTCGACATCTGGGGCTACGTGCCGTTCGACCCCCGCTTCCCTCATACGATCGCCCCCGATCATCACGAAATTCTCTTGCGTGTCTTCGGCGACCGCTTCCTAGGCTACGACAACGGCGAGCAGGACGGCCGCTACATCGGCAGCCATGCAGGCCGCGGCACGGCCACCAACCGCAAGCAAGGCTGGGAGGACTTTGTCAAGTGGGACGAGCACGTCTGTGGCGACAGCATGAACTACATGAACGCCACCGGCTCGTTGAACTTCTCGCACTACTACGGCGAGCGCAACGCCCGCCTGTTGGGCCTGGAAACGGCCCAGGGACTGCCCAGCGACACGCTCCTGTTCGCCTTCCTCCGCGGAGCCGGGAAGCAGTACGGCCGGCTCACCTATCAAGCCTCGTCGATCTGGAACCGTTTCGGGTACAACATGTACCAGGACCGCAAGACGACAGGGAGCGGCGGCAATGCCGGCTACGGGTTCGGGCCCAACAAGGGCTGTTCGCGAAGCCTTCACAAGCGGCTCTTCTTCTGCGGCTATCTGGACGGGCACAGCATCTTCGGCACCGAGACCTCGCAGTTCACGGGCGACGAGGTGGCCGAGGGCGTGCCCGAGTTGAGTCCCCTGGGACGTCAGCACTTGGAACTGCACGAGTGGGTCCAGAAGCATCCCGAGCGCGGTGTGCTGGCGACGCCCGTGGCCCTGATGCTCGATTTCTACAACGGCTGGAACATGCCTCGGCATCTGTACCGCGGCGACCGCTACAAAATCTGGGGCAAGTTCCCGTACGAAAAGGGCGACTACCTGATCGACAACATGTTCCGCATGATCTGGCCGGGCTACGAAGACGCTAGCTACCTGCGTAACGAACGCGGCTTCATCACGCCTACGCCGTTCGGCGATATTTTCGATGTGATCACCAGCCGCTGCCCTGCGGATGTACTGAAGCAGTACTCGGCCGTGATGCTCCTGGGCGACGTCGAGATGACGCCCGATGTCGTCCAACGGCTTTCCGCCTACGTCCAGACAGGCGGCGACCTGGTCACCGACGCCCGCCATGCCAGGACGTTTCCGGCCGAGCTGACCGGGGTCCGATTCGGTCCCGAGGCGAAGGGCTGCTTATCGCACGTGCTCTCTTGCGGGGAGACGTTCCAGGAGCAACCGTACGGCTACACCGTAGTATCGCCGGCCGGGGCGCGCGTGCTGGTCATCAACGAGCAGGGCCATCCGCTGGTGACCGTCCACCAGGCCAGCCAGGGACGTGTGATCGTCGGAGCAGCCGACTACTGGATGAGCGACACCCTGGCGTACGCGGTTCCCGATATCGTCAACCTGGAGCCGCCCTACCAACTTCTCCGTGGCGTACAGTCCCTGCTGGCCAGCTACTTCGACTCGTTCAACCCCGTCCAACTCGATCCGCCCGGCCTGAACGTCCACACGTGCTGCTACG
>JAAYYU010000261.1 GCA_012515235.1 Candidatus Anammoximicrobium sp. | reverse complement strand
TGTCTGGTTCTGAACATGGCTCCACGCTGGCAAGCAGCGTGGTGGCCGAAATCCGGGAAGTTATTTCGGCCACCGTTGCTGGGATGATCGGCAATAGACACTGGACAGTTATTTCTCGAACGATGCTAAGATGCGCCAGCCGTGCGCACATTCTACAGCCTCAGACTCTACCGGCGCCGCAGCGTCACCGTGGTGCCGACGATCTCCGGGCGCAAATTGCCGCTGGGGTCCAGTTGCCGGCGGTCGTAGACGACCAGCAGTTCGCCGGGCGCAACTTCCTCGACCGAGTTGTAGCTGGTGGTCGGCCCGTTGTAGAAACAGAAGTGGCCGGTCCAGGTGCGGCCGTCGTCCGCACTGAAGGCGAGCCAATTGCCCGGACGGCCGTAGGTGCAGACGAGCACGCCGTTGGCCATGCGGCAGGCGTTGGGCCACACGCCGCGGTCGGCGATCGGTTCGGGCTTGCTCCAAGTCTTGCCGTCGTCGGCCGAACGGCTCAGGTACAGCGGCGTGTGCTTGCCGCCGCTTCCGCCGGTGCGCATGAAGCAGAGGACCTCGCCGCCGGGCAGCGTCAACAGGTCGGCTTCGCAGAAGCTCTCCAGGCCGATGTTCGGGTCGTAGGCGACCGTCGCCAGATACTCCCAAGTCTTGCCGCGGTCCGTGGACCGGACGACGAACGTGCGGTACTTGTAGCACTTCCAGGCCTCAGGCATGGTCGGCACCAGCACGCGGTCGCTGGCGAACTGGCCGTACATCGCCGCCAGCAGGCTGCCGTCGCGCAGGGCGACGATCGCATGATCGGCCACCGGACCTTCGTAAGCCTTGCCGTCGTCGCCCGTCCCGCCGGTGGCGTCGGGGACGTGCAGCAGGGCCGTCTCCGAGCGGGCCGTGCGGCCGTGGTCGGTCGAGCGACTGAGCGAAATCGAGAAATAGCCGGGCCGATCGGTTTGTTTGCTATGGAACCCGAGTTGCACGATCTCGCCGTCGGGAAATTGATAAGCGCCCACCTGCAGCGCCAAGCCCGGTTTCCATGTCTTGCCCGCGTCGGACGAACGCCGATCGGCTACGGCAAGGCTGCCGTCGGCCAGTTTGAACATGCTGCGATAGATCGCGCCGGGCACGATCACTTGCGTCGCGCCCAGTTGGATGTCGAGTTCGGAGACCTGGGGCACAGTCACCTGCGGCGCGTCGACTTTGCCGCCCTGGAACCGCACCCATTGCCAGACGGCTTCGCCGGTCGCGTTGGAGCTGCCGCAGCCGAACCCGAGCTGGTTGCGGCTCGCGTGGGCGGGACGAGTGAACTTGCCCCGGCCGTCGAGCAGCAGTTGGCCGTCGGCCCAGACCTGGATGTCGGAACCCTCGATCTGGACGCGGTAGGTATGAAAGTCGCCAGCCGCGTCGAAGGGCGCGGTCATGCCCGCGGCGGCGAGCATCACCTGCTGCGGAAAGAAGGTCACGCCCTCCTCGTGTTCGCCATCCGAGACCAGCAGCGCCACGCCCCACGGCTCGGAGCACGACACCGCCTTCAGCCGGGCCTCGACCGTCGCGCCCCGCCGCGGCTCGACGTGCCAATCGAGCTGGAAGAACCGTCCACTGCCCTGGGCAGGCGACGGGTCCGCGATCCGCAGCCCCTCCGGCGTGGCGGCCGACGAGGTCAAGTCCGACTGCCAGCCTGCCGTCGCGTTGCTGACCTGAAATCCATCGCGGTAGAAATCGCACCAGGGCTCGTCGGCCGGCGCCGCGGTGATGGCCGAGAGCACGCTAAGTAGAAAACCAATCATCGTGGGAACTCCCCAACAGATCTCCTTGAACTTCAATTCGCTGCCTTCCAGTGTGCGTGCGCTTCCTCGGCGCTCAGGGCCCGGTTGTAGATCGCCACTTCGCAGATCTTGCCTTCGAACGTGGCGTCGCGGTCGGTGCGCCCGCCAACGACCACCTGGCCGCCTGGCTGCGCCGCACCGAGTTCCACTTCCCCGGCAAGCTCCGGAGTCGGCTCGCCGTCCAAATACACAACCACGCGCCGGCCATCGCGGACCAGCACCACGTGGTGCCACGCGCGAACGGTCAACGGCGTGCGGCCGGTGAGCGACGGTCCCGGTTGCCGGCCAGCCGAGAAGACGAGCTGTCCACGGTTGCCACCCTTGCCGCCGATCGCCAGGGCGTCGCCAGGGTGCTTCTCAGCTTCGGAGCCGGCGCGGGTGAAAATCCAGCCGGTCACGTCGCGGAAGTCCGTCGGCAGCCCGTTCCAGATCCACATCTCGACCGAGTACGAGCTGCCCAGCGCCGGCAGGGCTGCCGTCATGCGTCCGCCGGCAAAATGCGGGGCCCGGACGGACGACGTGCGGAACGTGTGGCCGGGCCGATCCGGGCCTTCGAGATGGAAGGCAACGCCGTCTTCGTAGTGTCCCGGTGCCTGCTCCAGCACGTCGCGAGCCGCAGGGCCGCTCATCTCTTGCAGACGCCAGTAGGCGGCAGGCCGGGACGCCAGCACGGCCTGCGCATAGGGCGTCAGCGGGTCGCTCAACGGCCGCCGCGGCTGGCCGGTCACCTCTTCCAAGAGCGAGAGGACGGCGGCGACGACCTGCGGCTCGGCCTGGACCTCCAGGCAACTCGTCCGCGCTTCCCAAGTGCTGTAGCCGCCCAGCGCGTGTTGTTCGGGCGGCGGCAGGTAACCCTCCTCGCCATTGGCCAGTTCGATGTTCATCGTGGGGATCAGCGGGCTTTGCCGCTTTATCTTCAGGCCGGTCAGCCCGTAGACCTCGCACGGCACGGCCGTGATGCCCAAGCCGCCGACCCGCACCGCCTGCAGCTTCAGTTCGCGCTGCGGCGGCGTTTGGGCGAACAGGATTTGTTCGCGGGCGTAGACCTCCTCGCGGGTCCGTGGCAAACGGTCCCCCAGTTTCTCCGCGATCGGCCGCGCCCACTGAAGGCGATCGGGCGGGGGCCGCCGCACCGCCAGCGTCAGCTTCCGTTCGGACATGGCCAACGGCACCCACGGCTCGTAGCGGATTTTCTCGTAGGCCTCGTACGCCACCTGCACGACCGAGGCGGCGTACGTGGCGGTCGTGCCCTTCTTCTCCGGACGGCTGTAGTCCATGTAGTGCTGATCGCCCGCCGTGCCTTGCGACATGATGGCTACGAAAGGCCGCTGGCCCTCCCGGCCGCCGATCCGCTTCTCCAATTGCCGGTCAAACTCTCCACACCAGTCGGCCGACAGCGGCGTGGCATGATAGAAGTGCATGCCGTAGTTGGCCAAGAGGGCGATGGGGCGGCCCTCGGGCGATTGGACGGACAGCAGCGTCAAGGCCGCGTCGACCGCTCCCGCCGGGCCGATATTGTGCGGGCCTTGGTAAGGCGGACACATCAAGATCCGTTTGCCGGGCTCGCCCCAGGGCGTCGGCGGCACGGTGCCGGGAGTCATGATCCACAGCCGGCAGCGCGTATCGGCCTGATCCTCGGTGACGGCCCAGCCGACGCGGGCCGGCTCGCGATGCCGATGCGCCTGCTCGATGGCGGCGGCGATCTGTCCCGGCAGTTGCTCCGCATAGTCCGGGTCCACGCGGCTTCCCAGGGCCTCCATCACCGACGGCGCGGAATGCGTGTGCGTGGCCGAGATCAGCATCCGCTCGACGGGGATGCCCGTGGCGCCGTGAGCGAGTTGTTTGGCACGATCCGCCAGCGTCCGGGGAATGACACACGTGTCGACCACGCAGATGGCCACCTGACACTGACCGTCGTCCAACACCAGGGCGCGGGCGGTGAGTTGATCGACAACCCGGTCCGCCGTGCGCTCGAACGTGTAGCCGTTGACGATCACCGGGAACTTGGCCGGCGCAATGTCGACGATCGCTGCGCCTGCACGAAAGACCCGCTCGGCCGCCAGGGCGTCCTGCGATATCGACATCACCCCGGCGAACAACAGTACGATTCGAAGCGTTTTCTTGCCGATCATGATTCGTCTCCCAGACCTCGGCGGCTCCAGCGGCTCTTCAACCACTTCCCACTTCTAACTTCTTTCATAGAACCACGACGCCGGCAGAATTCGCAGCTTCAGCGACAAACCGCCTTTGTAATTGAAGTAGGTCACCAGTGCCCGGTCGCCGACCCAGGTGACGGCGGGATAGGCCCAGGCGTCGCCGGGCGCGTCCTCCAGGTTGCGGAAATGCTGCCAGGTCTCGCCTTCGTCCTTCGAAACGGCGGCCGTCAGGGGATTACGACTGTTGGCCCCCGGATTGTGGTTCCAAATGGCCAACAAGTCGCCCGTGGCGGGGATGCGGCTGATGGAAACCGGCGCCGCCGTGCCGCGCAGGGCCGTGGGCACAGGCTTGCTCCACGTCTGGCCGCCATCGTTCGAGATGCTCTTGTACTGGCCGCCCAAGCCGGTCCGCATGAGCATCATCACGCGGCCGTCCTTCAACTCGATGCAGGCCGGCTCCCAACACTGGCCGCCGGCCGGGCGGACCCGCTGGCCGTCACGCCACGTCTGGCCGTCGTCGTCCGACAGGCAGCAGTAACTATCGCCACCTTCCCAGGCCTCCAGCACGATCCGCCCGTTGCGGAGGCGGATGCACCGGCCGTTGGTCAGGCCCGTGTACTTTCCCGCGGGGCTCAGTTGCCGGGCCTCGCTCCAGGTCTTGCCCTCGTCCTGCGAGGTCCGCAGCATGATGCGGCAGTCGGTCGCGGACGTGTTCTTTTGGCAGTGGAACAGCGCGAGCGAACCGTTTTTCAGACGCAGGAAGTTGACTTCCATCACGTTGCAGCCGCCGTCGTTCTCGACCAGCGTGTACTTGTCGCCCCACGTGCGGCCGGTGTCGGCCGAGACGCGGCCCACGATCCGCGCGGGCCCGTGATCGGCGCCGGACCCGGCGTAGAACTCCGTCCATGCCAGCAACAGCGAGCCGTTCTTGAGTTGGATGATCGCCGCTTCGCTGTTCCGCGGATTCTGGGGACCGACGGCGGCGACGACCAGGTCGTAGGGCTGCTCTGGTTCCGCGGCGGGGGTGGGGGCGACGCACAGCAGGACGATGGCCAGCGCGAGCGTCAGGAGAGGTTTCATCGGAATGCTCCTTGAGATTGAATTGCTTCTGGCGGGGCATCGTAGGCGTGGCGCTCCGCGACACGATTCCGTTCGCGGAGCGAGCGGTCTACGGTGGCCCGGTCTTACCGGCGACTGGCAGTTTGACTTCGACCGTGATCGGATGTCTCACCTGGTCCGCAAACTTCTCGGCGGGCGTTTGGGCCAGCTTCCGATTCAGGTCGATCAGCGCGACCGCGCTCGCGGCCCCGGTGATCACGATGCGTGCCACTTCGATGCCTCAAATCAGGTCCACCTTGCGTCTCGTCCGCGGTTGGCCTTGGGCGCACGTTTCGCAGATGCCATAGATCGTCAGGCGGTGGCCGGTGACGCGGAAGCGGTGCGCCCGCGCCACGCGGTTGCGGAGGTCGACCAGTTCCTCGCTTTCGAACTCAAACAGCCTTTGGCACTGTTTGCAGTACAGGTGATCGTGGGCCGGGTAGCCGTAATCGTGTTCGTACACGGCGCGGCCGTTCAGCTCGAATTTGCGGAGCAGGCCGGCGTCCACGAATTCGGCCAGCGTGCGGTAGACGGTCGGGCGACTGACGTGGCCGCGCTGACCTTTCAGCGGCAGTTGAGCGATCAGTTGCTCGGCGTCGAAATGCTCGTGGTGGCTGAAGATGTGCTCGACCAGGATGCGGCGCTGCTCGGTGTGCCTCATGCCGCGGCTCTGCAAGTACTCCTCGAACCGCGCTTGCGGCGTCAGGGCGGTTTGCACGGGATCAAGCGTTTGGTTTTCGGGCATGACGGGCAGCGGCGGATCCGAATCAGCGGTGAGCTCACACGCTTATTCTAGGGCACCTGCCGGCAATTGCAAGCGTCGCGAAAGGCCGCGGTCACGGCCGGATGGCGGGAAGTCGGAGCGGACCCCTCAGCCGGCCACTTCGTCGAGCAAGCGTCCCAGGGCCACGTCCAGCCGGGCCTCGGATTCGTAGACGCCGGAGGCGATCTGGGCGCGGAGTTCGGCCACGCGGTCCGCGCGCACGTCGGGCAAGTCGCGGACGCGGCTCACCAGGTCGGCTTCCGGCGAGATGTCCAGTTGGTCCACCGCCGACCACGAATCGGCTTGCTGCGCCGCTTCGGCCGCGTGCATGCGATGGGGACCACTGATCGGTTGTGCGCCGTGAAGATGCGAGAGCCCGTAAATCTGCATTGCTTACTCCCCCGAGAGGTGGCGGCTGACACAGGCCGGCAGACCGACCTCATGTCGCCCGGCGGCCGTCGAGTTCTTCCGCTGCGTTGCCATTATACCGTGAGTTGATCCTGGCGTCGCCTGTCCGTGTCGAAAAGCGCTGTCCGTGGCGGGGAAGTGACTTCTGCGAACGCCCCTCAGAACACACTCCCTTATCGGCCGCGGGCCTGCGATGCTTGACTGCCGAACTCTCGTGACTCCTTGTGCCGATGGCGGGCGTCTCCTCTTTGTATGACGCCTGGACCGGCGACTGTCGGCGCGTCTGGCATTGTCTACGTATCTGGACGGACCGGAGTTCGCCGGATTGCCTCGCGCGGCAGCAAATAGCGCGAAAGTGTACGAAAAGGAACGCTGCCGGGCAAGAGCGAACGACGCAGCGCTGCTAGCAGCAAACGGGATTCCGCCACTTGCTGCGCGTCGTTGATGAGATCACGGTTTCGGTGCTGGGGTCAGGCTTGCAGAATTCAATTTTGGCCGAGCAGAGTCGTAAAGCGTGGCTGGCACCAAACTCGGCGAAAATTGAATTCTGTAAGCCCGACCCCAGGCGGAGCCAGACTCCGTTCTGCAACAGGCGGTTAACGATTCCGCCAGATTCGCCGATCGGGGATCCCCAAACGTTGCTGGCAAGCCTCGATTTCTTTCTTGAAACGCACGGCGTCCTGGGGATAGCCGGCCGTCGGGCGCAAGCCGGGCACTTGTTGCTGCCAGAACGCGTTCCAGGCCAGCATGGCCAACTCACGCAGGTATTTGGACGTCATCGAAGCCAGCGCCACCGGCAGAAAGCGTTCGGCCTTTTCCAGGAACCGGAATTCGACGCGGGCCCCGGCCGGCCCCCCGCGGTAGACGCTGCGGACGGCGGACTCCTGGAGGATTGCGACCAGATCGTCCGGAAAGACCGTCTGCAGCAAGGCGGCGTATCGCTGGCGGCCGCCGTGTTTGTCGCAGACGACCAAAGCGGCCTGGCCGTCCGCCGGCGGCAAAACCGCTTTCACCAGTTCCATCGTCAAAGTCGACAGAACCGTTGCCTTGTTGCCCAGTCGATCGAGCCAGGCGTTGAACGGTTCGGGCCGGACCGCGACCGAGCGCATGGCCAGCAGTCGCACGCCGGCGCGTTCCAGGGCGTGGAGTAAGGTTTCGGCCAGGCGGTCCAGCGAGTCCGGATCGTGAGCCAGTGGCAGCGCGAGTTGGAAGTCCCGAAACCATGGATCGCGATCCAGTCCGGCGGCATCCTCCGCCGCCAGCGTCTCCCATGCTGCGCGCCAGTGACCCGGTCGCAGTCCGACCAGTCGCAGGCACGCGAGCACGCCGCCTTCCAGGTTCCGCAGGCTGCCGCCCGGCTTGTACAAGGCCTTGGAGTCGGCGATGGGGACACGGGCTGGGTTCATCTTGGGGCGTCCCTCGCGGCAGACCGCGTCGGAAAGCAACTCATACCAATCCGCATCGCCCCAGTCATCCGGCGCTTGCCAGAGCGTAGCGGAGACCACCAGCGGCCCGAGGTTGGGGCCGTAGCCGGCCTCGTCTGTTCCGATCACGTAAACCATCGCGAAGTCTCCAGCGGCGTTGGGTCCGGTTTTGCTCCGCAGCTTTTCAGCGGTTCGCAACCAGGGCTTCCAACAAGAACTGTTTCAGGGATCTCCGGACTTCCGAGCGGTCGCGGCAGGCAAGTGCGGCGGGCCTGTGAAACCTTAGCGGATTTGCCGTCCAGGCAGGCTGGCAAGGCCGCTTCCGGCAGGGGTGTTGTCCGAACAACCGTCACAGTTTCGGCACCTTACTGGTCCGGAATCTTCCGCAGAGTTTTCGCCGTAACCCAAGACTGGAAAATTGTTTTCGAAGCCTCAAGGCCTCTTGTCAAGCACGCCGATACGGATCATGTCAGTGGACGCGTGAAGCTGAGTGTGGAAGTGCCCAGCGACGCGTCGGTCCAACCGGCGGACACAATCGAGTCAAGGATTGGCTCGACCGGTTCTGGCGTTACTCACCGTTTGTATCGGAGGCATGACCCACCTGCTCCGATTGGCCTACCCGCGATCACTCGACCCGGATCGGTCTCCTCGGCCAAGGGGGGCCGATTGATCAGCGGTTGATGCCGACCACCGCTTTCGGGCACACCGGCGACATCTTCTGCGCGAGGCCTGGACGGAAGCAGCGCCAGTTCGATTTCACTATGTTCCAGTGTTATAGGAGACATGGCTCGATGAAGTGGAACATCCTTGTTGCTTCGATGGTGCTCGGCCTAGGTTTGAGCACACCGAGCTTCGGTGACCTGTTGGACCGAATGCTCGGCTCGAATGGGTGCGGCTGCGAACAGAAAGACGGCTGCGCTCAGAAGTGTGGTGACCCCAAGTGCGACGGCAAAGATGCCTGCGCGCAAAAAGACGGTTGCGGCCCCAAGTGCGCTCGTCGTCCCTTGTTCAACCTGGGTTGCGCCCAGAAGTGCGACGACGGGAAGGGCGGCTGCAAGGACCCGTGCCAGAAGGACGGTTGCAAAGACCCGTGCCAGAAGGACGGCTGCAAAGACGGCTGCGCCCAGAAGAACGGCTGCGGCCTGTTCGGTGGCGGCCTGCTGGGCGGCTGCGCTCAGAAGGACGGCTGCAAGGACGGTTGCAAAGACCCGTGCCAGAAGGACGGTTGCAAGGATCCCTGCGGCAAGAACGGTTCCAAGGACGGCTGCGCCCAGAAGAACGGCTGCGGCCTGTTCGGTGGCGGCCTGCTGGGCGGCTGCGCTCAGAAGGACGGCTGCAAGGACGGTTGCAAAGACCCGTGCCAGAAGGAC
>JAAYYU010000260.1 GCA_012515235.1 Candidatus Anammoximicrobium sp. | reverse complement strand
CCCGCTGGAACGGCCTTGTTCAACGTCCTTCCGCAACTCACGCCGCTGGCTCCTCGACCCTGGTTCACGTTCACGTGCCGCAGGTCCCTTTTTATTCAGGAACGCTCGGCCTGTCATCAAGGCGGCGGGGATTTTTGGGCCTTCTGCGGCCGGAAAACCATTAAGATTCCGTGAAGGCGGGTTTGCGTCGGAAATCGTTCCCGTCGACTCTGGTGAGCGGTTCTTTCCGGCAGTATCCTAGATGCTTTGGGGGAGGCATCACTTTATGAACTTGGACGCACCACTGCCTGCCGTCCCTGCCACGGCAGTCAAACCGCGGTTTCCGAAGCTGGTGGCCGTGGTGGACATCGGCGCCACGTCGATCCGGATGGCGATCGCCGAGATTACAGAAGGCGGGCAGTTTCGCACGCTGGAAACGGTGGCCCAGGCGGTGAGCCTGGGGCGGGATACGTTCAGCACGGGGGCCATCGACCCGGCCACGACGGAGGAATGCGTTCGCGTCTTGAAGAACTATCGCCAGCTGCTCAACGAGTACGACATCACGCGCCCCGAACAGATTCACGTGGTGGCGACCAGCGCCGTCCGCGAAGCCGTCAACCGCCTGTCGTTCCTCAAACGCATCTACATCGCCACCGGTTTCAACGTCGAGCCGTTTGACGAAGCCGCCGTCAACCGCGTGACGTACCTGGGCGTGCTGCCGCTGCTGGCCTCCGAGCCGCGGCTGGCCGAGGCCCAGACGCTGATCGTCGAAGTGGGCGGGGGCAGCACCGAGGCCTTGCTGATCGATCACGGCGACGTGGCCTTCGCGCACACGTACCGCCTGGGCGCGTTGCGGCTCCGCAAGACCCTGGAGGCGTTCCACGCCCCCGCCGGCAAAGTGCGGGCGATCATGGAGAGCCAGATCGCGCGGATCGTCGATCAGGTGCGGAAGCACGTTCCGGCCGATCAGTCGCTGATCCTGATCGCCCTGGGCGGCGACATCCGTTTCGCCACCGCCGAGCTGCTGCCGTCCTGGGACGCGCACTCGCTGGCCACGCTGCCGGTGGGCGAATTGCGGAAGTTCACGGAAAAGATCGTGGCCATGTCGGTCGACGAGATCCTGCACCGGTTCCACCTGGCAGTTCCCGACGCCGAATCCGTGGGGCCCGCCCTGCTGACCTACGCCCGCCTGGCCCGGGCGCTGAGTCTGGACGAGTTGCTGGTCTCGCCGATCAACCTGCGCGACGGTCTGATCAAAGAGCTGGCGTCGCGGGAGGAATGGACCGAGAACTTCACGCATCAGATCGTCCGCTCCGCCGTGGATTTCGGCCGCCGGTTCGGGTTCGACGAGCCGCACGGCCGGCAGGTGGCGGAGTTGAGCCGGATGCTGTTCCGCGCGCTGCAGCCGGAGCATCAGCTGGGCTACCGCCATGAAGTGATCCTGTATGTGGCCGCCCTGCTGCACGACGTCGGCTATGCCGTCAGCGCCCGCAGCCACCACAAGCACAGCATGTACCTGATCAGCAACGGGGACCTGTTTGGGCTGAGCCAGAAGGACGTCCAACTGGCGGCCCTGATCGCCCGCTATCATCGCCGCTCGTCGCCCAAGCCCATTCACGAGAGTTACGCGACGCTGGACTGGGAGAGCCGCACGCAGGTCGTCAAGCTGGCCGCGATCCTCCGCCTGGCGGACGCGCTGGATCGCAACAACAACCAGCGGATCAAGGGCCTCCAGTGTACCCGCGAGGACGGCCGCTGGGTGATTTCCGTGCCGGGCGCGGACGACCTGTCCGTCGAGCAATTGGCCGTCCAGCAGAAGGCCGGCCTGTTCAAGGAGGTGTACGGCATGCCGGTCCTGGTGCGCAACGCGCCGGAACGGTTGGAGACGAAACTGCGTTGACGCAGGCGGAGCCTGCAAGCCGAGCCGTCCGGCCCTTGCGGAAAAAGCCGGCGGCGAAACCCTAAGCGAGTGACCTGTCCGATGGCCGATTCCAGTTCCAAAACCAAGTTTTTCAATCGCGAACTCAGCTGGCTGGAGTTCAACCAGCGCGTCCTGGAAGAAGCGACCGACGAACGCCTGCCGCTGCTGGAACGCTGGAAGTTCCTGGCGATCACCAGTTCCAACCTGGACGAGTTCTGCATGGTCCGCGTGGGCGGACTGCAGATGCTGCGCCAACGCCGCAGCAACAAGCGCGATCCGGCCGGCCTGACGCCGACCCAGCAGTTGAAAGCCGTCAGCCAGCGGACGCACCGCATGGTCGAGGATCAATACCGTTGCCTGCTGGAGCACTTGGAGCCGGGACTAGCGCAGGCCGGCATCCGGCGCGCGGCGCCGGGCCAGTTGGACGAGCACCAGCAGGCGGTGGTGCAGAAGCTCTTCGACAGCGAGATCTTTCCGGTGTACACGCCCATGGCGGTCCATGCGGAGGACGATTTTCCGCTGCTGATCAACAAGGCGTTGAACGTGTGCGTGCGCTTGGCCCCGGAGGCCGGCAGCGAGACGCCGCGGTTCGCCATTTTGCCGCTGGGTTCTGCGCCCGTCCGCTTCTTCCGCCTGCCTGCCGACGAGGGCTACCACTACATTCTGCTGGAAGACCTGGTGAGCTTGTTCATCGGCCGGTTCTTCCCCGGCGAAACGGTCCTGGAGGCGGTGCCCTTCCGGATCACGCGCAACGCGGACATGAGCGTCCGGGAAGACCAGGCGCCCGATCTGTTGGCCGGCATGGAGGAAGTGCTGGACGCCCGCAAGCAAAGCGATTGCGTGCGCCTGGAGCTGGCCGAAGCGTGCAGCCCGACCACGCTGGCGTTCCTCACTTCCGCGCTGGACGTCGACGCGGATTACATCTTCGCCGCGCGCGGGCCGCTGGATCTGGCCGGGCTCATGTCGCTGAGCGGGATTTCCGGCTTCGACGAATTGAAGTACGATTCCTGGCCGCCGCGGAAATCGCCCGACGTGGACCCGGCCGACAGCGTGTTTGACGCCGTCCAGCGGAAGGACATCCTGCTGTCGCTGCCCTACGAGAGTTTCGAGCCGGTCGTGCGGCTGATCGAGCAGGCCGCCGACGATCCGGGCGTGCTGGCCATCAAGATCATCCTGTACCGGACCAGCCGCCACAGCCCCATCGTGTCCGCGCTGCAACGGGCCTCCGAAGCCGGCAAACACGTCACGGCCCTGGTCGAGCTGAAAGCCCGCTTCGACGAAGCCCGCAACATCGGCTGGGCCAAGAGCCTGGAGCAGGCGGGCGTCCAGGTGATCTACGGCGTCAAGGGCCTGAAGACGCACGCCAAGGTGTGCATTATCATCCGCCGCGAAACGCACGGCATCCAGCGCTACGTGCACTTCGCCACCGGCAACTACAACGAAGTCACGGCCAAGCTGTATTGCGACGTGGGGTTTTTGACCTGCAACGAGGAACTGGCGGCCGACGCGACCAGCTTCTTCAACGCGATCAGCGGCTACTCGGTGCCGCAACCCTACCGCCGGATCGCGGCGGCGCCCTTCAGCCTCCGGGACAAGTTGCTGGAATTGATCGACGGCGAAATCGAACGCCGCAAGCAGGGGCAGCGGGCCCAGATCATGGCCCAGGTCAATTCGCTGTCCGACCCGAAGCTGATCAAGGCCCTGTACAAGGCCTCGCAGGCCGGCGTCCGCATCGACCTGAACGTCCGCGGCATCTGCTGTCTCCGGCCGGGCGTGCCGGAGTTGAGCGAACACGTCCGCGTGGTGAGCATCCTGGACCGCTACCTGGAGCACGCCCGCATCATCTACTTCTATCACGGCGGCGGCGAGCTGGTCTACATCTCCAGCGCCGACTGGATGCAGCGGAATCTGGACAAACGCGTGGAACTGCTCGTCCCCGTCGACGACCCGGCGAGCCGGCAGCGGCTGATCGCCGTGCTGAAATCCTACGCCCGCGACAATGTCAAGGGCCGCCAATTGCTGCCGGACGGCAGTTACCAACGCCGGCGTCCCGGCAAGAACGGCCGCAAGCATCAGCACCAGGAAAATCTGTATCGCCTGGCGTGCCAGGCCGAAAAGACACTCGAACAATCCCAACGCACCGTGTTTCGACCTCATCGAGCCGCTGGAAAGGAAGAGTAGTCGTCGATGGCCAAGTTCTTGAAATGGGTGGAAGCCGGACCGGACGAGTTGCTGGAGGACGTCGCCGTCCGCACGCTGGATTCGCGCTTGCAGCCGGTCATGCACTACGTGCCGCTGGCGGCCAAGCATCCGGAACGGGATATCGAGCACGTCCACCAAATGCGCGTCTGGGCGCGGCGCGCCAAGGCCGCCATGTCGCTGTACGAAGAGCTGCTGCCGAAGCGCCGGCGGAAATGGATCAACGCCCAGCTGCAGGCCATCCGTCGCGCGGCCAACGACGCCCGCGACGACGATGTGTTCTTGCAGCGACTGGCCGGCGACGCCGAACACGCCGCCGCGGCCCGGCCGTTGCTGGACGCGGTGCGGCATCACCGCCAGGAGGCTCAACGGCCGATCGTCAAACTGTGGAAAGACCTCTTCGAGCTGGGCCGTTTCCCGCGGCGGTGCGCCAAACTACTGCGCAAAGTCGGCTTGCGGGGCGCGGCCGCCGACGCCGGCCCGATCGCCTTCAGGCCTTGGGCCGAAAACCGGATTCAGCCCCTGCTGGACGCTTTCTTCGCGGCTGCCGAGGCCGACTTGTCCGACCTCGGCGCCATGCACCGTTTCCGGATCGCCGGCAAGAAGTTGCGTTACGCGATCGAGTTGCTCGCGCCGGCCTTCGGCGAGTCGCTCCGCACGCAGGCCTACCCGGCGCTGCAGGATTTGCAGGATCGGCTCGGCCAGATCAACGACTTGGCTGCGGCACAGTCCTGCCTGAAACGCTGGCTGGAACAGGCCGAGGGCTCCCAGCAGACGGCTTACCTGCAGCAGATGCTGGACCAGGAGCAGCAGCGGCTGGAAGCGCAGCGGAGCGAATGCCTGGCCTGGTGGAATGCCCGACGAAAGAAAGAACTGCGCCACTTGCTGGCCTCGCAGGGCCTGACCGCCGCCCATCCCTGACGCGACAGCGAAAGCGGGCGGCCGCCCAGGCCGCGCGCCTGCCGCCCGCCAGCGCGGTCCAGTTCGACTTGCCGACGCCCTCACGGCGTCAGCAATCCCGCCACGACCACGGCCACGATGGCCGCGCCGGCGGCCAGCTTGCCGCCCGTTCCCAACAGGCGTCCCCAGAAAGCGGCCTGGCCCACCTGCCAGCTGTGGTCCAGGCCGCGGCCCTTCCAGGATTCGCCGAGCATCGCGCCGCCGAGGGCTCCCAGGGCCGCGCCCAGCACGATCGCCGCCAACGAGCCGATCAACGGAATCGGCAAACCAATCGCCGCGCCCAGCACGCTGCCCGCGAGGGAGCCAGCCAGCGCCAACACGACGCCGCGGCGGCTGCCGCCGAGACGCGCCGCGCCGGCCGCGCCGGCCGCCATTTCCAACGCTTCGCCGAGCAGGGCCAGCAGAAACACAACGCCCACCAGCCACCAGGAAATCGACGGACCTCGACCGGCCGGCAAGAGCCCCGCGTAGCAGACGACCGCGGTCGCGTTGAGCCAATTCCCCGGCAGACTGAACAGATTCAGCGTCCACCCGGCCGCCAACACCGACACCAGCAGTATCGCCCACAGCACGCCCATCATCGCGAATCGCCGCACCATTCCGAGGTCTGGATTTTGAGTTTTTCCATCAGCCGATACAGCTTGCGGCGGTCGATGCCCAGGGCCCGCGCTGCCCGCATCTTGTTGCCCCGTTCCCGCCGCAGGACCTCGACGACTTTCGCCCGCTCGAGCGCCCACAGGTCGTCCAGTTGCCAAATGTCGGGAGGATCCCCGCCGGGACAAGCCGCAGGCTCGCGGTCCGCGTCCCCGCTGACGATCCCGGCCGGCCGCTGTCGGCCGCTCCGCCCCTGGATCACTTCGCGCGGCAAGTCGTGGACCCGGACGAGGTTGTCGTCCGCCATGATCTTGGCCCGCTCGATGGCGTTGAGCAGCTGCCGCACATTGCCCGGCCAGGGATAGGCATTGATCCGCTGCAGGGCCTCGTCTGCCAACTCCCAGTGGGGTCCCAGGAAGTGGGCGACCAGCAGCGGGATGTCGCCCCGCCGTTCGCGCAAGGGGGGCAAGTCCAGCGACATCACGTTGATCCGATAGAACAAATCCTGACGGAACCGCCCGGCTTCGACGTCGCGGATCAAGTCGCGGTTGGTGGCGGCCAGCAGCCGCACGTCGACCCGGCGTTCCTTTAGCGATCCGACGCGGCGCAGCGAGCCGTCCTCCAGGACGCGGAGCAGCTTGGCCTGCAGCGGGCCCGGCATCTCGCCGATCTCGTCGATGAACAGCGTGCCGCCGTCGGCGGTCTCGAACAAGCCGGCCTTGGCGCTCACCGCCCCCGTAAACGCGCCCTTCTCGTGGCCGAACAGTTCGCTTTCCAGCAGCGTTTCCGGCAGCGCGGCACAGTTGATCACGACCATCGGCCGGTCGGCCCGCAAACTGCTGTAGTGCAGCGCCCGCGCCACCAATTCCTTGCCCGTGCCGCTCTCGCCCTGGATCAGAATCGCCTTGTCGCTGGGGCCCGCGCGCTCGATCAGCCGAAAGACTTCCTGCATGGCCGGGGATTGCCCGATCATCTCGGACTTGGGTTGACTGCGCTGCAGCAGCGTCTTCAGACGCAAATTCTCCCGCCGCAACTGGCCGCGCTCGTACGCCTTGGCGATCAGTTTCTCGAGGTCGCGCGCCGGAAAGGGTTTCGTCAGAAAGTCGTAGGCCCCCAACTTCATCGCCTGGACGGCCATCTCGATCGTGCCCTCGTCGGTCAATACGATCACCTCGCATTCGGAATGGCTGTCGCGGAACTTCTGCAGCAATTCAATGCCGGACAGGCCGGGCAGCTTGAGGTCCAGGATGGCCACGTCGAACGTGCGGCACTGCGCCGCCGTCAGCGCAGCGTCCCCGTCGGCCGCCTCCTGCGTCTGAAACCCGTGACGCGTAAACATCCGCGCCATCGAGCCTCGCAACTCGTCGTCGTCATCGACGACCAATAGCGCGATCTCGTGCCGTTCGTGCATAATTGAGCCCCGACCATCCGTCCGCCTGGACTGAACGCCCTCAAAAAGCACGCCGGCTCGGCCCGTCCCGCCAGCCGCCGAAACACCGTGTCGCCAGGCCGAATCGGCACATCGGCCCGCCTGGCGTGCGCGTCCGCAGACTCTTTTAGTGTATCGTCCGGCCGCGGAACTCGGCAACCAGCCTGCCTGCACTGCCAGCGGGCATGGGGTCTCAGCGGCGCCGGCGGGCGACCGAACGCCGGACGTATCTCCAAAAGGCGGGCCCTACCCCCCTTTGAACAAACGGCCGTTTTTCCCTACCATGTGGGACAGATAGAGTTCGGTGGCATGGGAGGAAAAAATGTATAAGAACCTGAATCCGGCCTCGTTGGGAATATCCGGACGACAGAGCGAGTTGATCGAGTTGACGTTGACCTACGGTTTTCGCGGCATGGATCTGGATGCGGCCGATCTGTTAAAGCGAGCAACCGTCCAGGGCGTGGAAGAAGCGGGCAAGTACATCCGGAGCGCCAAGATCAAGATCGGCGGATGGGCTGTGCCGGTTCGATTGGGGGATGACGACAGCGTCTTTCAGGTTGAGTTGGAACGACTGGGCTTGACCGCCGAAACGGCCCGCAAACTGGGCTTCAGCTTCGGCACGATCGACATCGATCCGGCCAGCGACAAACTGCCGTATCACGAGAACTTCGAGCGGCACCGGCAACACCTGTCGAAGGTGGGAGACGTTCTGGCAGGCACCGGCCTTCGCCTGGCAGTCGGGCTGAAGGCGGCCCCCGAATTCCGCCGCGACCGCGTGTATCCGTTCATCCACAAGGCAGAGGAACTCGTGACGCTGATCCGCACGGTCAACCACGTGCACGTGGGACTGGCCTTGGACACCTGGAACTGGCAGGTCGGCGAAGGCGGCCCCGATCTCCCGGCGGACCTGAACGGCAAGCAGATCGTTTCGGTGAGCATCGCGGATGTGCCCGCCGATGCCGACCTGGGCGCGATCGCCGTCTCCCAGCGGTTGCTGCCGACGGAAGAAACCATCCCCCAGCACGCACGGCTGATCGCCAGCCTGGCCGGACGCAAGTACGTCGGGCCAGTCACGCTTCTTCCCGCCCCCACTCACGTCGCCGGGATGACGCGCGATCACGTGACCGAAAAATGCGCGTCGGTGCTGGAACAGGTCTGGATGCAAGCGGGCCTGTCCAAGCCAAACCGGCCGCTCGCGGCCCCTGTGGAGCCAACCACGCCGGCGTGAGCCGGACAGTCCGAGAAACGTACTACGAGCGAGCGATGCGGCTGGATGGCCGGTGGTCGCCGTCTGCCGGTGGGCCGGCGCTGCCTCGGAGCGCTGCGGGCGACTTCCCTGCCGTTGACTTGTTTGGCGTTTCCGGCTGCGAAGGCTTGGTCCGCTCTGACCCACCCTACGTCCGT
>JAAYYU010000028.1 GCA_012515235.1 Candidatus Anammoximicrobium sp. | reverse complement strand
TGGTTTTGAACATGGCTCCACGCTGACGAGCAGCGTGGTGGCCCGAGATGGCGCGGGGCGGGCAGACGGCTGGTTTTGAACATGGCTCCACGCTGACGAGCAGCGTGGTGGCCCGAGGGGCGCGGGGCGGGCAGGCGGCTGGTTTTGAACATGGCTCCACGCTGACGAGCAGCGTGGTGGCCCGAGATGGCGCGGGGCGGGCAGACGGCTGGTTTTGAACATGGCTCCACGCTGACGAGCAGCGTGGTGGCCGAAATCGGGGAAGTTCTTTCGGCAACCGTTGCTCGCGGAAGAAGGCCAGGGGCGTTCCTGGGCATCCTCGCCGCTTGCCGGAACGGGCCGATGGGGGTTTTGTGCGGCGGTTCCCGCCTTGCGGCGGCTATTGGGGACGGGGCGGCGATCCCGTGGCCGCGGCCTGCTGGACGGCCTTGTGTCGGGGTTTGGCGGTTTGCGGGTTGGAACGCGGGGCTTCGACGACCGGCAAGCTGTAGACGGCGTTCCTCGCGTCGTCGTCGGTCACGGCCGGCTGGAACTCCGACGTCGCGGCCTCGGGACGCGCGGCGACGCGGTCTTGCTTGCTGGTCCAGATCCAGCCCAGGAAGTTCCGGGCCACGGACCAAATCATGCCCAGATCGCCCGCCCCGATCATCATCCGGGCCAGTCGCCACATCTGCACCGGGCGGAAATAGAACTCGCGGAACGCCTGTTTGGTGGCCCGCAGGATATCGGCGGCCCCAAAGTCGGCGTACTGGACCACCGCCGAGTCGTTCATGTCGAAATGTTGCCATTGGCTGGTGTTCAGCCAGCCGTTGGCCACGGCCTGGAAATAGAACTCGGTGCCCGCGTACGGCATGGCCACGTGGAACAGGGCGACGTCCAGCGGGATGCGTTTGGCAAAGTCGATCGTCTCCCGGACTGTCTGCCGCGTCTCGCCCGGCAGGCCGATGATGAAATACCCCCAGGTCTTGACGCCGTGCCGGTGGCACAGCCGGATCGCTTGCTCGGCGTCCGCCACGCGCGCGTCCTTCTTGACGTTGTCCAACACCGCCTGCGACCCGGATTCGATGCCAAAGGCGATCAGCCAGCAGCCGGCCTGCTTCATGCGGACCAGCATGTCTTCGTCGATCGTGTCCACGCGACTGTTGCAGGTCCAGCGGATCCGCAGGCCGCTGGCGATGATCAGGTCGCACAGTCGCAGCACGCCGGCGCGGTCGTAGGTGAACAGGTCGGCCAGGAACAAGACGTTCCGCACGTCGTGCTCGGCCAGATACTGCAACTCGCGAAAAATGGACTCGGCCGACCGGTACCGCACCGACTTGCCCCACACCACGCCTTCGAAGCAGTAGGTACAGGAGTACGGACAGCCGCGATTGGTCAAGACCCAGGTGTACCGCTTGCCCAAAAACGGCATGCGGTACTTGTCCAGCGGCAGCAAGTGCTGCTTGGGGATCGGCAGATCGTCCAGTTTCCGGACCAGCGGCCGGTCGGGCGTGATGACAATCTCGCCCCGCTGGTCGCGGAAACCGATCCCCGTGACGCCGTCCCAGGACTTGCCGTGCAGCACGCGGTCCAGGATGTCGGCAAAGCTGTATTCGGGCTCGTGCCGGATGACGAAATCCAATTCCGGGACCGCCTGCAACGTGTTCTTGGGCACCGCCGACACGTGGGTCCCGACGGCGATCGTCGTGGCGCCGGCCTGTTTGGCCTCGCGGACTCCGCGCGCGTCGCTGTCGAAGGTCGAACCGATCAAATAGGTCACGTAGAACCGCGGCTGTTCCCGGCGAACCTCCGCCAGGAACTGGTCCATCGTCATCTGCTCGGCGATGGCGTCGATAATCCGCACCGTCAGACCGTCCGGCACCATCGCGGCCAGATAGGCCAGCGACGTCTGCGGCCAGATCATCCGCTCGCGGCTGCGACGGCCCCAGCGACAGACATCGCGAATGTACACGTGCCCGTCAGGGGAAGGCGGATTGACGATCAAGATGTCAGTGGTCATTGGTCATTGGTCATTGGTCAGTGGTCAGTGGTCAGTCGTCAGTCGTCAGTCGTCAGTCGTCAGTCGTCAGTCGTCAGTGGTCAGTGGTCAGTGGTCAGTGGTGGGTGGCGACGCGGCCAACGAAGTAGGGCGTGGCACACCGGCGGTCAGCGGTCGGCGGCGGCGGCGGCGGCATGGAGCTGTCGCAGGGCGTCGGCGCTGAACTGGGCGGCGGCGGATTCGGTGCGTTTGATCAGGACAAAATCCTCCAGGAACAGGGCGTCCATGCCGGTGGTCAAGAAACATTCGATGGCCTGCTCGGGCAGATGGACAATCGGCTGGCCGCGGATGTTGAAACTGGTGTTCAGCACCATCGGGACGCCGGTCAACCGTTCAAAGTGTTCGATCAGGCCATAGTATTTCGGGTTATGTTTGCGGCTGACCGTCTGGACGCGTCCGGTCCCGTCCACGTGCGTGATGGCGGGGACCAGATGACGTTTGTCGGGCAGCACGTCGTACACCAGGATCATGTACGGCGAGGGATAATCAGTCTGGAACCATTGGCCCGATTTTTCCTCCAGCACGCTCGGGGCGAACGGCCGGAAGCTCTCGCGGAACTTGACGCGGGCGTTCAGCAGATCCTTCATGGCGTCCGATCGCGGATCGGCCAGGATGGAGCGGTTGCCCAGCGCCCGCGGGCCCATCTCCATGCGGCCCTGGAACCAGCCGATGATCTTGCCGTCGGCCAGCATCTGGGCGGCCAGTTGGGACGAGTCGGCCGGCTGCAGCACGTCGACTTCTTCCTCCGCACCCACCAGCGAGTCGAGGGCGGCCTGGCAGCGGGCGTGGGTCATCCGCGGTCCGACGTAGGCGTGCTCAAAGACGTAGGTCCGCGGTTGGCGGAGGACCGTGTTCCACAGCCAGTAGCAGGCTCCCAGGGCGGTGCCGGCGTCGTTGGCCGCGGGCTGGACCAGGACGTCGTCGAAATCCGTTTCCAGCAAGATCCGGCCGTTCATCACGGAATTCAAGCACACGCCGCCCGCCAAGCAGATTCTCTTCAACCCGGTGGTTTCGCGCAGCCAGCGGGCCATGTGCAGGCCGATTTCTTCGGTGCGCAACTGGAGTGCCGCGGCCACGTCCCGATGCCGGTCGCTCAGTTCGCCGTCGGGCGAGCGGGCCGGGCCAAAGACGCGATAGAACTTGTCGCTGAACCAATGCGGCCGCCCGCGGTAATGATAGGCGAAATAGGACAGATCCACTTGGTAGCCGCCCTGCGGCCGGGTCCGGATGACTTCGCGGAACCGGTCGATGTATCGCTGCGGGTCGCCGTACGGAGCCAGGCCCATGACCTTGCCCTCGCCCGAGGCAAACTTGAAGCCCAGGAATTCGGTGACCGCGCCGTAGACCAGCCCCAACGAATGGGGAAAGGCCTGAGTCTTCAGGCACTGCAGGTCCAGACCGCGGCCGACGCCCATCCAGGTGCAATCCCATTCGCCGGCCGCGTCGATCGTCAGGATCGCGGCTTCGTCCCAGGGACCGGTCAGGAACGAGCTGGCCGCGTGACACTCGTGGTGCGGAGCAAAGTGGAGCTGAGTGCGGCGGCCGATGCCGAACGTGTCGCGCAGCGTCTGGGCGATCCGCAGCATGGCCATTTCCTTGCCGCCCCGACTGCCCAGCAGGCCCAGCGATCTGGGGAAATAGCGGAGCAGGTGCCAGGCCCGCTGGAGCCGCGCCCGTTGGGGGTCCCAGTAGTACACGACGTGATCCAACTCGGCAGGCTCGATCCCCGCGACTTCGCAGCACCAGCGGATCGCCTGGACGGGAAAGTCGGCGACATGCTTCTTCTGGACGAACCGCTCTTCCTCGACCAGGCCCAGCAACTGGCCGTCGCGCACAATCGCCGCCGCCGCGTCGTGTCCGTAGCAGTCGAAGCCCAGGATGGTCATGCCAGTCCCCAGGTGCCGAAATTCACATCCCCAACTCTTCATTCTTCATTTCCAATGGGGTCAGGCTTACAGAATTCAATTTTGGCCGAGTTTGGTGCCCGCCACGTCGTATGACCCGGCTCGGCCAAAATTGAATTCTGTAAGCCTGACCCCAGCACCGAAACCGTGACTTCATCAACGACGCGGAAAAGTGCCGAAATCCCGATTGATGCTAGCTCCCCACTCCTGTCCCCGTCTTCAAAACTCCTCGAACGCCGGGCGGTTCGTACTCGGCAGACGCCCCGGCTTTTTGTTTCTCGTTCACCGCCCAGATCACGCGACTGGTGACGCCGCACGTCAGGGCGGCCATGCCGGCGGCCATGGCCAGGGTCAGGCCGCCGGACAGCCAGGCCGACGCGGCGGCGGACGTCGTCCCGGTGTGCAGTCCCAAGGCGGCGAACCCCAGGCCGCCCAGGACCATTGTCGCGGCTCCGGTGGCCGCCAGGCCCCGTTCGTGCAACAGCTTTTGCAACAGCCGTTCGGACGGCCGCAACACGCGCCGAGGTCCGATCAACAGGTAGTTCAGCTGGTGGCCGACCAGTCCGGCCCAGACGAGCAGCACGCATAACACCGCCAACGTGCTGGCCAACGGCGCCAGCACCGTCGCGGAACTCCCCGACCAGACCAACGAGCCCACGAGCAGTCCGCCCAGCGCTGCCACGCCCACACTGGCGGCCAACGCCGACTTGACGGGCGAGTAGCAGCAGAACGAAAACAGGATCGTCAACAAAAACCGAAATCCGTCCCAGACGACGCTCAGCTTGCTCTGCCCGATCCGTTCGTGGTACGGCATCGGCAGCTCGTCTGTCACTAGACGCGGATCCAACACGCCGACGCAGCTGAGTGCGGGGGTAAAATGCAGCCCGTCCGGCAAGGGATACATCCACCGCAGACTCGCCCGGCGAAGGACGCGAAATCCGGAGGCCATGTCCACCACGGCGGTCCCGGCCAACAGGTTCAACAAACGCGAGAACAGCCGGTTTCCGACGCGCCGCAGCCAGGGCATGCGGCTGTCCGGATTCAGCCGGCTGGCCAACACCATATCGGCGTCGCAGTCCAGCAGGCGGTTGATCAGTTGGACGCTGAACTCCGGATCGCACGTCCCGTCGGCGTCGATAAAACCCACCAGTTCGCCCGGCGCGGCGGCGAATCCCGCCTTGATCGCGGCCCCGTACCCGCGGTTCTCGGCGAACCGCACCTTCACTACGTCCTCGAATTCCGGCTGGTCAATCAGCTCCTGGGTCCGGTCCGTCGAGCCGTCATTCACGACGACGATGGTCATTTCCGTGACGGAGGTTTGAGCCAACACCTGAGCCCGCGCCGCTTGGGCTCGCCGCAGCATGTCCACAATCGCTTGCTCTTCGTTCAGCGCGGGAACGACCAGCACATACCGCAGCACGGGGCGATTGTTTTTATCTTCCGGCACGCAGCGGTCCACGGCGATTCCCTTGTCAAACCGGCCTCGACGCGCGGAGTCTGGGCTCGACCAAGCGTGGCCCGCAGCGCGCAATTCGTCCGCAAAACTCGACAACCCAAGTTGACAGATGCGATTCACGTGCCGCTGGTGACGAATGTGACGACACGATGGAAAGTCGCACGCGTGACGGTTCTGACGGTTCCCAGACCGTGGGCCGCGTTGCCTTCGGTTAACAGTTCGCGCATCGGATTGGACACAGCGGTGAAGGATGCGAGCGCGACCGGTTCGGGGATGGGCGTGCGATCATGAGAAAAAATGGATGACAAGAACAACGTGCTTTGATTAGATTTGCAGCATGGACACGGCGAGCTTTATTGCGATCCAGTTGGTGCGGTTCGTCCAGGCGCTGGTCATCGCCTGGGCGTTGGCGTACGCGCTGACGCGGGTTTTCCGCTTGCCGGTTCGTCGCTGGCTGCGCCGGCTTTCATCGGCATGGACGGGACCGCTGGCGGCCGGCTTGCTGGCCGCAGCCGTTGCCGCGGGCATTTCGTGGGCCCGTCCGCCGCTGCCCGGCGCGCACGACGAATTCAGTTACCTGCTGGCGGCCGACACGTTCGCGCACGGACGCCTGACGAATCCGTCGCATCCGCTGTGGCAGCACTTCGAGACGCTGCACGAGATTCAGCAGCCGACCTACGCCTCGAAGTATCCTCCCGGCCAAGGTCTGATCCTGGCGTTTGGCCAAGTCGTGGCTGGCAATCCCGCGGTCGGATTGTGGTTCAGTGTCGGCGCGGCGGCCGCGGCCGTCGCCTGGATGCTGGCCGGTTGGATGCCGCGGCGGTGGGCGCTGTTGGGCGGCGTCCTGGTCGGCCTGCACCCCGGAATCCAACTGGTCTGGACGCAAAGCTATTGGGGCGGAAACGTGGCGTTTTTGGGGGGCGCCGTGGTGTTGGGCGCCTGCCGTCGGCTGCAGCGCGAGGCCAGGGGCCGCGATGCGCTGGGGCTGGCAGTGGGACTGGCCGTTCTGGCCAACAGCCGGCCGTTCGAGGGCGCGCTGGTCAGTGTGCCCGTGGCCGTAGGAATCCTGATGTGGATCACGCGCACTGGACCGGTGCGGCCGGCGGCCGTCTTGCGCGTCGTCCTGCCGTTGGGCGCAGCGTTGGCGGTCACTGCGGGCTGGATGGCCTACTACAACTGGCGGGTCACGGGAAACGCGTGCCGGATGCCGTACGTCGTCCACGAGGAGACCTACGGCGCGGCGCCGTTTTTTCTGTGGCAAGCGGCGGGTCCGCTGCCCGAGTACCGGCACGACAAGATCGCCCGATTGCACAGGTGGCTTCGCGCCACGCACCGGTACCAACGCAGCTGGCCGGGCTTTGTGGGCGAGAAATGGGTGGCACTGTTCAATCTGTGGTATTTTTTTCTGGGCCTTGCGTTATCGGTCCCCTTGGCCGCCCTACCGTGGCTGCTGCACAGTCGCCGTTATTGGCTGCCCGTGGCGATGGCGCTGGCGGGCTGGTTCGCGTTGCTGGTCACCACCTGGGCCAATCCGCACTACTTTGCGCCGGCAGGGCCAGCAGTCCTGCTGATCGTCGTCCAAGGTTTCCGGCACTTGCGCGTCCGTTTGCGGCGGCGCGGGTCGGGACGCTCGCTGCTGGTCCCCGTTCTGCTCCTGGCCCAGGCCGTCGGGTTCGTCCAGTACGCCTGGTTTCACGTCCGTCAAGGGTCCGACGAATTCGCCTCCCGCCGAGCGGAAATGGTTCGGCAGCTGCACGCGCTGCCCGGCCGCCATTTGGTCCTCGTCCGGTACGGGCCGGACAGCAACATTCATCACGAATGGGTCTTTAACGAGGCCGATATCGACGCAGCCAGGATCGTCTGGGCCCGCAGCATCAAACTTGTGGCGGATCGCCGGCTGCTGGAGTATTTTCGCGAGCGGCGAGTGTGGTGGCTGGAGGCGGACACGGAGCCGCCGCAGTTGGTTCCCCAGCCTCGATCGACCGAATCCGCGAGCTTTGAACGAGCGCCCCCAGGACCAGCAGATAGAACCCCAGGAGCGCGTAAAACTGGAACGAAATCACCGTCAGCACGCCAGCCGGCCCCACGGGATGCACCTGGCCGCGGGGAGCAAAGTGATCGGGGATCGTCGCCTGCCAGACGGAGAACGGATTGAGCCAAACCAGCGCCACGGCGGCGGCCAGAACCAGCGTCCGGGAAACGACCCGGCCGTGGAACGCTCCCCACGCCAGCCACAAGCCGGGAATCAGCAACAGGAAGTAATGGTCCCAGGTAATGGGCGAGGCCAGCAACATGCCGGCACAGCCCAGGGCGAAGGCCAAGTCCCGATGCGGGACGGGAGGCTTGGCGTCCGGCGGCCGCGAGTCACTGTGCCGCGGGAATCTGGCAATCGCCCAGTACGTGGCGGCGGCCACGGCCAGGCATGAAACGGCGGCCAGCGCCTTGGCGGCCCACGGGGCGTGCCACACGGGGAGAACTTGGCCAAAGCCGCCGTCCAGCAGCTTGCTCCAGAAGCCCAGCAGCGAGGCGTTGGGCCACGTGTCGCGAAACTTGGCCACGTCGGGCGCGACGCGCAAAAAGTAGTCCAGGTAGGCTTGGCGCCCCAGCAGGCACCAACCCAGGCCGTTGACGCCCAGAAAGGCCGCCGCGGCGCCGGCCACGGCCCGCCACTTTCGCCGGGCCAGCGGCCCCAAGATCAGGAACGCCGGAAACAACTTGACCGCCGCCGCCACGCCGATCAACACGCCGCTGGCGACCTGCCGGTCTTTTCGGTCGGCAAACCAAACGCCCGAGATCAACGCCAGCAGCACCAGATTCAACTGGCCCTGGATCGTCTGCTGCAGGAGCGCGCTGCTGCTCAGAATCAAGGCGATCGGCAGAAGCGTCTGCAAATCCAAAGCACGCATTCGGCGGCCTCGCAGGATCAGCCAGAGACTGGCCGCCAGACAGAACGCCGACAAAACGCTCCAAGCCAGAAATGCCGCCCGATAGGACAACGCTGAAAACGGCAAGGCCAGCAAAACGGACGCGGGCGGATGAGCGTTGTATTGGAAGTTGGCCGAGGCGCTGCGGCCGAAGTGGATTTCCAGAGAACGGCCGAATTCCAGATAGACCGGCTGGCCGACGACAAAATTCCGGGCGGACGTCCATTCCTGGGCAAAGTCATAATAGTCAGGCCCACAGGCGGACGCGATTGCGTAACGTGTCAATTGGAGCGAGAAACGAAGGCAGACCAGCAGGCAAGCCGCGACAAGCATTCCGTGCAGAATCTTTGAAAGCAATCGCATTGTTCAATCCAGCTTTCAGTAAAAGAGCGACGAAGGGAAGCGGCATTCTCATCGACCGCTTCCCTTACCTTTTAAGCGCAGAGAACGTCTGATTCCTTCCCGAATTTTCGCCCCCACGCTTTTCGGCCACCACATGTTCAAAACCAGCCGTCCGCCCGCCACGCGCCATCTCGGGCCACCACGCTGCTTGTCAGCGTGGAGCCATGTTCAAAACCAGCCGCCTGCCCGCCACGCGCCATCTCGGGCCACCACGCTGCTCGTCAGCGTGGAGCCGTGTTCAAAACCAGACGCCTGCCCGCTCATTGCGTCCAGCACATTGAACACCGCTCCACGCTGACGAGCAGCGTGGTGGCGAAGACAACGGATTTCGTCCTGGGTCTCTGGTCTTGAACACCGCTCCACGCTGGCGAGCAGCGTGGTGGCGAAGGCAAGCGATTTCGTCTTGGGTATCTCAGAACCAGCCGTCTACCCGCCGCGCGCCCTCTCGGGCCACCACGCTGCTTGTCAGCGTGGAGCCATGCTCAAAACCAGCCGTCCGCCCGTCACGCCCCCTTTCGGGCCACCACGCTGCTCGTCAGCGTGGAGCCATGTTCAAAACCAGCCGTCCGCCCGCTCATTGCGTCCAGTACATTGAACACCGCTCCACGCTGGCGAGCAGCGTGGTGGCGAAGACAACCGATTTCGTCTTGGGCATCTCTGGTCTTGAACACCGCTCCACGCTGGCGAGCAGCGTGGTGGCGAAGGCAAGCGATTTCCTCGCAAATATCTCTGGTCTTGAACACCGCTCCACGCTGGCGAGCAGCGTGGTGGCGAAGGCGACTGATTTCTTCGCAAAAATCTCTAGGCTCCCCACGCAAAGTCGTTGCGGGCTCCACCGTGCGACCGCTCAAGGGTGGTCACCGTGCCATCAGGCCACCACCTCCACTTTTCGGATTTCCACGGTCAGCGGCATTCCACGTTCCGAACGAACCGCCGAGCAGGCGGCAATCGCGTCCTTGAGATTGTCCAGAGACAGAGACTCTGGCCTTGTCGACCCTTGACTCACGCAAGCGCGGATTGGGGGACACTCGACGACCCACACGCGGTCCGCGTCGCGATCAATTGTGACGACAAATCTCACGCCAAGCCCGTCTCCCAAGAGACAGCTTTTCGAGCTGACAACCCTGAACAGGCTGCCCGATTCTATCAGTCGGCGCTGTCGGCAGGTAGGCCAACTGAACTCTGCCAAGCGAAAATCAGGCCTACCGCGCAGCCGGTAGCAACGCCCATGAAATGACTTCCCCGTTTATGCGGGACGTTCGGGAGACAGGCTGCAGCTGGTGAATGCCCCCGGCTTGTCCGGGGGATCCTTACGTTTCTCACTACACGCGCGGGTTCTACTCCCTCCTCCCCCGCTTCGGCCGCGGCGGCTTCGCCGCCGCGGCCGAAGCGGGGGAGGAGGGACGACGTGGGGCTGCCTCGTGTAGCTGGAAACGGGAGCCTCCACGGGGCAAGCCCGTGGCATCCAACTCACCAAACCGGAAGCTTCGGCTCGCGCTCAGCGGCTGGCTTGTTGGAATGAGGAAGT
>JAAYYU010000259.1 GCA_012515235.1 Candidatus Anammoximicrobium sp. | reverse complement strand
TCACGGGAACGAGGCGCGCTCCGCAGCGATCTACTTGGCGCGTCAGGAGACCGATACGGCGGTGGGCGCGATCCGCGCGTACTTCGGCGGAGTGAGCGCGGCGGCGATTTCCAAGGCGGTAGCACGGATGGCGATTCGGCGTGCCCAGGATCGCGTTTGGGACCTGCGTCTGACAGAACTTTCAGAGTGTCTCAGGATAGTCGGAACCTGTCCAAAAAGTTAAATGTCAAGACCTGACCCCAGACTGCAGACTGGACTGGACTGTGGACTGTGTGGGACTGGACTCAGACTGGACTCACTTTTCTGGGGACCTGCGGCCCCGCTCGTCGGCAAGGAAACTGTCCGTGCGAGCCGGAAGCCGCGGTCCCTGAAACGCATGCTGGGGCCGTCGGGGTTGCGGCACGACGCCCGTGCGCGAAACGCGTCGAGGCCCTCAGCGCCGCCTCGAAACACACGCATGTGGACCGAGTCTCCTGACGGCCCCGTCGGATCCTCCCGCGGTGACGTGCCGTAGTACGCGGCACTGTACCAGTCCTGACACCACTCCCACACGTTGCCGTGCATGTCGTACAGGCCCCACGCGTTCGGCGACTTCTGACCCACGGGATGCGGGGTCCCACCGGCACCGTACCAGGCAGTGTCTTTCAAGCCCGCCTCATCGTCGCCCGAATACCACGCCGTCGTCGTCCCCGCACGGCAGGCGTACTCCCACTCGGCCTCCGTCGGCAGGCGATACACACCACCGGCTGCCTGCTCTTGCGGCAGTTCGCTCAGCTTTCCGCAGAACGCCGACGCCTCGGTCCAGCTAACCTGCTCCACGGGACAGGCGGGATCGTGGTAGAACCCGCTCGGATTGCTGCCCGCGACGCGCTCGTACTCGGCCTGCGTCACTTCACACCGGCCCATGTAGAACGGTTTCGTGATCTGGACGCGATGTTTCGGGACCTCGCGTTTCAGGCAGGCGACGTAGAACTCTGAAGCGATCTTGGTCTTGGTCTCCTCCCCGATCTTGACAACCTCCGCTTCCGTCGAGCCCATGTCGAAATTGCCGGGAGGAATCAACGTGAATCTCATGCCGATCGAGTTTTCCATCTCGACGGGCACGCCCAGGTACTTGGCCCATGCCTCCTGAAGTTCTTTGGCTTTCTTTGCGTCGAACGGGGCGACGGCCGGGCTCGGCGCGCCGGGTGGGACGTTCCAGGTCGCGTCACTCCCGTCCCGTCTGCCCGGAGTACCGGAGCGAGGGGAGAATGCGCCATCCTTCGCGGCCCCGCTCTCCGGCGCCGTCTCGATGGTCGCACTGCCGACCTCGGGCACGGCGACGCGGGCCACCTCCCGGCCCTGTTTGTCCCGCACGATGACCCACACGCCCAGCAGCACCAGCAGCAGCCCGCCCGCGGCGGCCGCGGCCAGCATTCTCCAGTCCCGCCGCCACGGCCGCCACGGCGGCCCCGGCGGGCGCGGCTGCCCGCGGATCGTCTTGACCGCCGGCAGCGGAGGCTGAACGCCGGACAGCGTCTGCTCCATCTGCGAGTCCGTGCCCACGTCCGGACCTGACCAGCTTTGGGTCACGTCCGGCTCCGCCACGGGCGGCGGGGCCGTCTTCGCTGTACGGGCCGGACTTTCGGCCTTTTTGCGCCGGCGCACGGCGCGGGTGGCCGAAGCCGGTTGCCGCGCCTGCGGTGGGAGAGGACGGGACGCGTGCGAGGAAGCCATCTCCGACAAGAACTCTTCGAGCTTCAAATCTTCTTCCACCGCGGCGTGTAGGCTTGGCGCCGCCGCCGCCCCGAAACGGCACGATTCCAGGCCGGCCACAACCTCGGTCATCGTCTGGCAGCGGGCCTCCGGCGTCTTGGCGACCAGCCTTTCGAACATCGCCTCCAACTCCGGGGAAACGGCGGGGCAGGCATCGCGCAGGGACGGCAACGGTTTGGTCTGATGCGCGATCAGTCTCTCCAGGGGCGTTTCACCGGCGTACAGGTGCTTGCCGGCCAGCAGGTACCAGAGCGTGGCCCCCAAGCTGTAGATGTCGGCTCGCCCATCGGCGTGCTTGGTGTCTCGCGCCTGCTCCGGCGCCATGAAATCCACCGTGCCCATGATCTGCCCGGTGCGGGTCAAGTCGTCCTGCGGCCCGTCGGCCGATTCCAGCCGCGCCAGGCCCATGTCCAGGATCTTGACGGTCCCCTCCCGGTCCAACAACAGGTTTGCCGGCTTGATGTCGCGATGCACCACCCCGTGCTGGTGCGCGTACTCCAACCCGCGGGCCGCTTGCAGGATGCAGTCCAGCGCCTGGTCGAGCGGCAGGGGACCGCGCTCCTTGACCAGCGACGCCAGGTCCGTGCCATCGACGTACTCCATCACCAGGAAATGCGTGCCGCCCGCTTCGTCGGCGTCGAACGCGGTCACGATGTTGGGGTGCAGCAGCCGGGCCGCCGCCTCGACCTCGTGCTGGAAACGCCGCATCGCTTCCGCCGTCCGGGTGACCTTCGGAGAGAGCACTTTCAGCGCCTCCAGCCGTTTCATCCGCCGGTGTTCGGCCTTGAACACCAGCCCCATGCCGCCCTGGCCGAGTTTGTCCAAGATCAGATAGTTGCCCAGCACCAGAGACTTGCCCCGACCGGAATAAACCTCCTGGGCCTGATACGCCGTCAACCTTTTTTGCCGGACCAACTCGCGAGCCAGCTGTCCGCCGTCCAGGGGCTTCTTCTCGGCGGGCAAGTTCTCCACGAACGACGCAACTTCTTCGTCGGACATCACGCCGCTGTCGGCGAGCCGTCTGACGAATTCGTCGGTGGAGATCGGCATGACGTGGGTCTCCAGTGCCGGCATTTGCGCGGAAGTCCGTTTGCCGCGGCAGGAAACCTGATGTCTACCAGTATACCCTTTTTCTGTTTGGTTCAATACCGCTGGCCGTGGTGCGTTGACAGGCAAGCGGCAAGGCGCTAGCCGCCGGTCGTGCGGGCGGTCTGGAACCGGTGGGCTCCCAGCGTGCCGTGACCGGCGAATTCGGGAAGCGGCGCTCAGGTTGTCGCCGCCACCGAATGCGGTTCCTGCGGTTCGCTGTGGCTGGTGATGGCCCCGTCTTCCATTTCGTAGATGGTATCGAAGACTTCGAGCGTGCGGTGATCGTGCGTGACCACGATCACGCCGGCTCCGTGCTGGTGGGCCACGCGCTGGAACAACTCCATGACTTGCCGGCCGCGGTGGCTGTCCAGCGCCGCCGTCGGCTCGTCGGCCAGGATCACGCTGGGGTCGTTCGCCAAGGCCCGCGCGACTGCCACCCGTTGCTGCTGGCCGCCCGACAGCATCGACGGGCCGTTGTCCGCCCGATCGCCCACGCCGAGTTCGTCCAGCAGCTCCAAAGCCCGGCGTCTGGCCTGCCGCGGAGTGGCCCCGTTCAATTCCAGCGCCACCTGGACGTTTTCCCGCGCCGACAAGAAGGGGATCAGATTCGACTTCTGAAAGACATAACCGATGTGCTTGCGCCGAAAGGTCCGCAAGTTGACCGCGGCCGCGGGGCCATCCAGCACCAGCGCCCCGCCGATCAGAATCTGGCCGGAAGTCGGCGGATTGATCAGTCCGACCGCGGTCAGGAACGTGGACTTGCCCGACCCGCTGGGCCCCAACAGCGCGACGACTTCGCCCCGGCGAACCGTCATGGTCACATCCCGCATGGCGACCACCTCGGTGTTGCCGCTGCCGTAGACCTTGGCCAGACCGCGAGTTTCGATCGCCCAGGTGTCGCTCATCGTCTCATCCCATCAAGGCTTCGTTGGGTTCCACTCGCATCGCCTTCCAAATGCCCAGGAAACTGGCCAGGACGGAGATTCCCAACACGATGGCCGCCAGCTGCAACAGGTCCTGATCGGTCAGAACCACGCGCCGCGGGAAGTGCGGGAACAGCTTCTGACCGACCAGGTACGCGATGCCGTAACCCAGGCCGCCCAGGACAATCGCCTGTTGGAGGATCAGGCCCAGGATCACCCGGTTCGGCGCGCCGATCAGTTTCAGCAACGCGATCGAGTGCAGCTTGTCAAGCGTCAGCGTGTACAGGATCAAGGCCATAATGATGGCGGCGATGATCGTCAGCAGGGCCCGGAACATCCCCAACTGCCGGCGGGCCTTGTCCACCATCCCTTGCACCAGCAACTGTTCCTGCCCGGCCTTGGTAAAGACGGCCACGTCGCCCCAGGACGAGATGACGCTCACGACGTGGGATACGTCCACTCCCGGCGCGACGCGGACCACCACGGCGCTCAAGTCGGGCGAGGCCACGGCGGGAAGCTCGCCCGTGGGACCCAGCAGCCGATCGAACAGCGCGGGCTGTTTCAGGAAGACCTCGTCGGCTTGGCCGCGGCGTTCGCGCGCCGCTCGCTCCAAACGCACCGCCTCGCCCGCCGTATCGAACTGGATTGCCTGCGCGTCCCAGACGGTGGCAAAGGCCATCCCGTCGCCCCCGGAACTGGCCATCCCGCTGGTGATCCCGACGACCGTGTACGTCTCCTTGCCCAGTTTGATTCGCTCGTGGAGCCGGAGGCCCAGCGTCTTGTCGGCCACAATCTCGAAGTGATTCTGGCGGAGGGGCCGGCCGGCGATCAGCGGCAGCCACTCGCCCTTGTCTAACGGCCAACTGAGCCCCAGCACGGACATCCGCAGGGGCTTGCCGTTGCGCTGACGCTGAATCGTATGGAACACGAATTCGCGGGCCGAATTCACTCCGGGAACCGCCAAGACGCGGTACACCAACGTCTTGGGGACCCGCGAGACTTCCGCAAACGGACCGCGCGTGTCCCGCTGGACGACCCACAGATCGGCGCCGATCTTCTCGATCAGCAAGGTCGCGTCCTCGATCAGCCCGCGATAGATGCCCGCCATCCCCATCACGATCATCAGCAACATGCCGATGCCGACGGTGGTCAGGGCGAAGCGGCCCAGGTTGTGTTGGATGTCCCTCCGGGCGAGGTTCATGGCGCGACCACCCTCCTGCCTTCCAGCGCAGGGCTCTTGCTGCTCAGGGGCGTCAGGACGACGTCCCCCACCCCCAAGCCTTCCACAATCTCTCCCCGCTCGCGCGATTGCAGCCCCAATTTCACGGGTCGCCACTGAGCCCGCTCGCCAACCCGGCAAAACACGCCGGATGCCTCCTCCCGCCACACGACAAAGCTGGTCGGCAGGACGGGAACCGAGGCCTTGCGGTCGGTTTCGATGTACACCTCTGCCCGTTGGCCGACTGCCCAGTTGGCCGGCAGTTTGAGCACCCGCACGTCCACGACGAACTCGCGCGTTTCGCGATCGGCCTCGCGTCCCAAGCGGGCCACTTGACCCTGATAGCTGTGCTCCGGTTCGGAGCGGAACACGACGCGGGCCGGTTGATCGACCCGCAGCCGGGCCATCTCGGTCTCGTCGACCCAAGCGGAAATCCAGATTTCGTCCAGCGACACCAGGGTCAAGGTCGGGCTGCCCGGCACGACGATATCTCCCGGATCGCGATGCCGCCGGACGATCAGGCCGTCGAAGGGGGCCTTGACCTGCGTATCCGCGAGCACGGCGTGCCGATAATCGAGGTTCTTCTCCGCGGCGATCAGTTGCTTGCGGCCTTCCAGCAAGGCGGCTTCGGCCCGAGCGACCCCGGCCTGAGCCACGCCCAGGGCCTCGGTCGCCTTGTCGCGTTCCTCGGCCGAAGCGGCGCCGCTGGTCGCCAGCTTCTGGACTCGGCCTTGGTTCTGCCGGGCTTGCTCCAAAACCGCCGCCGCTTGCGCCTGGTCGGCCTGCAGCCGATCGAGCGCGGCCTGGGCGGAGGCGATGTTGGCTTGGGCGATCTCGACCTGCTGTTTCAGCTCCGCGTCGTCCAGCGTGAACAGGAGTTGTCCCGCCTTGACGTGGTCCCCTTGATCGACCGTCAGTTTCTCGATGCGGCCGGCGATCTTCGGACTGACCGTCGATTTCACACGGGCTTCCAGCGTCCCCGTGCCCATCACCTCGGCGACGATCCCGCTCGCCTCAATGCGGTGCTCGCGGACGGGCAGCGGAGAGAATTTGAGCCAGTATACGACGCCGCCCACCACCGCCGCCACCGCCGCCAGTTTTGTGATCCGCCAACTCCAACGCTGCAATCTCGGCATCAAGCCAGGCATGGTCATGCTCCCTCGCCCACCGACTCCCGGCCGTGCAACAACAGCCACGTCCGGGGCCCAAATTACCTTCCAGCGGGCGTAAGATAACGTGTCGCTGCAATTCTAGCCAGCAGCCTTCGGCGAGATAGCCCGGTCGAACAAAATGAACAAAATGGGGTCAGGCTTACAGAATTCAGTTTTGGCCGATCGTAGCGCCAGCCAGATGGTACGACCCTGCTGGGCCCAAATTGAATTCTGTAAGCCTGACCCCGGCACGGCAGCCGTGACTACAACCACGACGCCTGAAGAATGCGGAAATCCCGTGTGGTGCTAGGGAAGCTTTTCGGCCTGCGGTGTCACCTCGGCGAGGTTCGGTTTCACGTCCGCGTCGGCGCGGCGCAAGGCCCAGGCGAATCCGCCCAGAATCAAGTTTTTGACCTTGGGATTTGTCCAGATGTCTTCGCGGTGGCCGAACGACGTGTAGTACACGCGTCCCTGGCCGTGCATCCGCGCCCAGGTGGCGGGAAACGGGGGCCGCTGGTAACAGGCGTCCACCATGCCCTTGGTTTCCTGCACCAGGATCACGTGCATGTCCTTGGCGAAGTTCTTCAAGGCGTACCATTCTTCCAGGAACTCCGAGCCGCTGCCCATGTCTTGCACGCCCGGGAAGCGGGGCGAGGTGACGCGCAGCAAGGCTTTCTGCTGGCGGCCGTGAACGATGAACTCGCCGCCGATCATGGCGATGTACGGATCGAGTTGCGGCTGAACTCCGCCGCGGGAACCGGGCGAGTGGAAGGAGTCGGTGGCCGAGTGGAACCCGACGAATCCCTTGCCGGCGGCGATGGCGTCCAGGAACCGCTTCTTGCCGTCGGGCGACATCGGCGGGTTGTTGTACTTGTCGGGCCTGGTCAGATCCCCACAGGTGTAGAAGGCAAAGGCGTCGTACTTGCCCAGGTCTTCATCGAACACTCGACCGTCCTTGGAGCACTCGACGTCGAAGCCGGCGTCCTTGCCCCATTCGACAAGCAGTTTTTCGGAAAACGCCAGTTCGTTGCCCTCGCGTTTTACCGGGCTGTGCTCGAAGCCGACGCTGCGCGTGAAGTACAAAACCTTGGCCTTCTTGGCCTGAGCGAGCAAGGACCGCTTCAAGAGCGCTGCGCTGGCCGCAGCGGCGCCACAAGTGCAGAGGAATTGGCGACGTCGCATGTCATAGTCTCCATCGTTGAGGGAAAGGGTGGGTTCAGAAAACAGCTTCGCGAGGGAAACGCCAGAAAGACCGATCACAGGCAACGCGTCCTCGGAGCGCAGGATCGCCTCCGTGTTTCCGTCATCCGTCTGTCTGTCTGCCGGGGCAGCGGGGTCAACCGCTCGGTTTCTTGCGTGCTCCCGCTTTCACTATCGTTACGCCCGAGCGCCCTGCTTGTCCAGGGGACTGACGCCCGATGCCGGCAACACCCGCTCGATTGTGGGCGGGTCCGGCGCAGGATACAATGGGCTCGTCGGCCTCGCCAATCCGCTTGCCGGCGCGGCGTGTGTCGCGATGCGGTCCGGCGGGAAAAATGCCCAGGCAAGGACCGTTCGCGTTTCTGCATTCCTTCGGGGAGACCGTACGATGAATTTGTTGAAGGGCCGGAAAGGGCTTGGCCTGAGCCTCGCGTCGAGTTTCGCGATTCTGTCGCCGCTGGCGGCCCTGGTCACCGCCGCCGAAGGGCCGTGGTCCGTGACATCACCGGACGGGCAGACGACCGTTACGCTGACGCTGACGGCGCCGGCGGGTGAGGCGGACTATCCGGCAGACCGCGTCCGGCTGTACTACCGCGTGGAACGTGGCCGGGGCGAGGCGAAAACGGTGGTCCTGCCCTGGTCACCGCTGGGGATCGAACGCGACGACCAGCCGTTTGTCGACTCCCTGCGATTGACCGGCGCCGGCCCGTTGCAAACGATCGACGAAACGTATCGGACGCTGCACGGCAAGCGGTCCCTGCGCCGCAGTTGGTCGCAGCAGCAGAGCTTCGTGCTTCAGAACCCGGCGGGGGCCAAAGTGCAAGTTACGTTCCGCGTCGCCAACGACGGGGTCGCGTTCCGGTACGAATTCCCGGAGCAAGACGACCTTCGCCGGACCGTCGTGAGCGAAGCGACCGGATTCCGGGTGCCGGAGGGCGCCTTGGCCTGGATCCAGCCGTACCAGGAGCCGTCCCAGTACACGCCGGCCTACGAAGAGTACTTCCAGAACGGCATCCCGGCTGGAACGGCGGCTCCGGGCGAAGCCGGCTGGTGCCTGCCCGCGTTGTTTCAGACGCCCCGCGGCAAGCACTGGCTGCTGCTGGCCGAAGCGGCGGTGGACGCCACCTACTGCGGCACGCGACTGGGTGCGAAGGCGCCGCACGGGGTGTACCGGATCCGCTTCCCGCAAGCCGGCGAGGGCCACGGCGTCGGCGAGGTCTGCCCGCAATCCACGCTGCCTTGGCAGACGCCGTGGCGCGTCATCCTGGTGGCGGATACGCTGGCCGAAATCGTCGAGTCGACGTTCGTCGAGGATCTGAACCCGCCCTCTGCCGTTGCCGACGCCGCCTGGATCAAGCCCGGCCGAGTCGCCTGGAGCTGGTGGTCGGACCACGACAGCTCGCGGGACTTTGGCAAGCTCCGCGAATTCGTGGATCTGGCCGCCGAGATGGGTTGGGAGTACAGCCTGGTCGACGCCAACTGGACGTTGATGGACGGCGGCGACGTGCGGCAATTGGCGCGGTACGCGGCCAGCAAGGGCGTCGGGCTGCTGCTGTGGTACAACTCCGGCGGACCGCACAACATCGTGACCGAAAAGCCGCGCGGCTGCCTGGATCAGGCCGAGGTGCGGCGCTTCGAGTTCCAGCTGCTCAAGGACTGGGGCGTGAAGGGCATCAAGGTGGATTTCTTCCAGAGCGACAAGCAGCACCTCATGCAGCTGTACCACGACATCCTCCGCGACGCCGCCGAATTCCAGCTGCTGATCAACTTCCACGGCTGCACGATGCCCCGCGGTTGGTCGCGGACCTGGCCGCACCTGCTGTCGATGGAAGCGGTGCGCGGGGCGGAGAACTATACCTTTGCCCCCGAGTACCCCGAAAAGGCTCCCTGGCACAACACGATTTTGTGCTTCACGCGCAACGTCGTCGGGCCGATGGACTACACGCCGGTGGCCTTTACCAACGGCGGACACGCACCCCGCACGACGGTCGCCCACGAATTGGCGCTGAGTGTCGTGTTCGAGTCCGCCCTGATGCATTTTGCCGACCGCGCCAGCGCGTATCGCCAACTGCCGCCGGCGCCGCTCCAGTGGCTGAAGACGATCCCGGTCGCCTGGGATGAGACGCGACTGCTGGGCGGCTACCCCGGCAAGTGGCTGGCCGTGGCCCGACGCAAGGGCTCGACGTGGTACCTGGGCGGGATCAACGGTCAGGAGCAGCCGCAAGCGGTCGAGTTGGACTGGCGGTTCCTGGCCGACGGCCACTATACGCTCGGCCTGATCGAGGACGGGGCTCAGGCCCGGAGCTTCGCGGCCCGAGAGCTTCCCATCCGGACCGATCAACCGCTGGAAATCCGCCTGCTTCCCCGCGGCGGGTTCACCGGGCAAATCCGTCTGCCAACCGGGCCGTAAGCGCACGCCGGGCCGTGGCGCGGATTGCCTCCGGAGCGGAATCGACATCCCTGCCGCGGCACTCAACTGGCCAGCGTGAGGAGCAGAATCAGCAACATGCCGATCAGAAAACTCGCCGCCACGAAGAGGAACGTGAGGGCCATCATGGACGACCTTGCGCGGACCTCGCGGCGAAGCGATTTGGCGGCGCTCGTCTTGGCGACGGGCAGCGTTACGTGTCCGTCGAGGGCTGTCGTGACGGCGGTTCCCACCGGTCCCGTTCTGGCGTGTGGCGACCAGGCGATGGGGCGCGGCGCAGGCGGTTCGGGAGGCGCGCTGCCGGCGCTGGGAGGCGGCACGGGCGGCGGAGTCGTCGGCGGCTGGTACCAGCCCGGTCCCGCAGGCGGCGTCGGCTGGCTCGGCTGTCCTAGCTGTCCGGGCGCGTAGGGCTGTCCGGGCGCGTAGGGCTGTCCGGGCGCGTAAGGCTGTCCGGGCGCGTAAGGCTGTCCGGCGACTCCAGCCAACGCTGTTCCGGTCGCAGGCGCGGTTGCATGCAGCGCGGCCGGGGCCGAGACCGGAATCGCGGCCTGCGGCAAGACGCCGGCAGTCGGAGCGCTTCTAACGCCCGCCAGCGGCCGCTCGCCGCCCAGGGTCGTGGGGTGGGCGAGTGCTTCGCGGCCCGCCGGGATAGCGCCTCCTGGCATCCCCGGCGCCGGCGCCGCCGCTAACGGCCGCTCCCCGCCGCCACTCGTCGCGCGGCCTGCCGGCCCCGCCGGGCGCTGCGGCATCGGAGCCGGCGCCAGCGGCCGTTCTGCGCCCGGACCCGCTGCCCAGGCGCCGCCGGCCGGCACCGCCGGCGCCGGTGCCAAGCGCTGTTCGGGATGAGGCGGCACGGGCGTCGTGCCGGGAACCGGAGGAGCCGCCTGGAGGGGCGATTCCCCGGCCGGCGCCGGACGGCATGGGTTGGGATTGGATTCAGGCACCGCAGGCTCCTTGTGGCCGGCCGTCGGCTCGACGGCCGTTGCCCTCATTATTGAACATGGTGGCCGCTGCCGCAACCAAGTTTTCCCTGCCAGGTGTCGCGGCGGCGCAGTTCTGCCTCCAGGGCCTCTCGAAACGCGGCCTTGTCCAAACACCAGGCCGGCGCCACGAAGTAGCCGGGCGGGGCGTCCCCGCCGATGCGTTCCACGACCAGCTGGGGCGGCAGCAACTCCAGGAAAGCGATCGCGATGTCTACGAACTCGTCCCGCTCCAGCAACCCGACCTCGCCCAAGCGGACTTGTTCGGCCAACCGCGTATTCCGCACTGCGTACAGGTTATGGATCTTGACCGCATCGATCTCCAGACGCCCCAATTCCCGCGCCGTGGCCAGGATGTCGTCCCGCGACTCGCCCGGCAAGCCCACGATCACATGGGCACAGATCGCAAACCCGCGCCCCCGGCTCCGCTGCGTCGCATCGACCATCGCCGCATGATGGTGCCCGCGGTTCATCCAGTCCAGCGACCGGTCGTGCACCGTCTGCATCCCGTATTCCACAGACAGAAACGTGCGGCGAGCCAACTCGGTCAGCAGATCCAGCACGTCGTCGGGGACGCAATCCGGGCGCGTGCCGATCGCCAGCGCCACGACGCGGGGATGGGCCAGGGCTTCCTCGTACACCTGCCGCAGGCGCTCGACCGGCGCGTACGTGTTTGTCGCCGGCTGGAAGTAGGCCATGACGTGTTCGCAACGATACCGCGTCTGTATCCGGCGGACGCCTTCGTCGATCTGCTCGTGAATTGACCGGCGGGGCAAGCGGCGACTGGGGCTGAAGCTACGATTGTCGCAAAAGGCACAACCGCCCGTGGCGACCGTCCCGTCGACATTCGGACAAGTGAATCCGGCATCCACGCTGACCCGCTGGACGCGGAATCCGAACTTGCTTCGCAGGAAGAAGTTATAGGCGAAATAGCGCAATCCCGCCGCGCGCCAGTCGAAATCGGCACCTGCGACGCAGGAGGAGGACGTTTTAGTTGACGAGCGCGGGCAACTCATGTAAATTAGCTAGCAAATCGTCCACCGTGAAACAAGGGGAGCGTGGCGCATGTACGGCGAACTCGTACCGCTGGGCGGCGGGGATCCGATTCCGTTGTTGAAGAAGCGGCTGGTCATCGGCCGGCGGGAAACGTGCGACATCGTGTTGCGGTTCGCGAACGTCTCCGGCCAGCACTGCGAACTGATCGCCGACGAAGGCTATTGGTTTGTCATCGACAAAGGCAGCCGCAACGGCACGAAGGTGAACGGCCTGCGCGTGGCCTCCTTGCGCAAGCGGCTGGATCCCGGCGACACGCTCTCGGTCGCCAAGCACAAGTACGAACTCCGTTACTCGCCCGTCGACGACCTTAACGCCAGCGGCCCGCCGCCGGCCGAAGACGAGCCCGTCCGCGACATCCTCTCGCAAAGCCTCCTGGACCGCGCCGGTCTGAAACGACGGCACACCTGATCCCTCGCCCGACGGGCCGCTGAGCGGCGCGAATCGCGGCGACAACTGGACAGTCCTCTTCCCCGCTGCTACCATCCGGAAGTCTGGCGGTTCGGCGCGTTGCCGAGCAGCGTGCCAGCGGGAGATGCGAGGACACGGGAGAACCAACCATGCAACGTCGTCAATTCATGAAGACGGCCGCCGCCGGGACCGGACTGCTGATTCTGCCCAGCGGAGCGCGGGCGGGCAAGAACGCACCGGGCAACAAGTTGAACGTCGCGCTGATCGGCGTGTGGGGCCGCGGCCTGGCGCACTACGACATGCTGGCGGAAGAGAACGTCGTCGCGCTGTGCGACGTGAACGAAGCGCGGTTCCCGGACGCGCTGAAACGATTCCCCCGCGCCAAGACCTACGTCGACTGGCGGAAGTGCCTGGATCAGAAGGACATCGACGCCGTCGTCTGCTGCACGGCTGACCACACCCACGCCTTCATCGCCAACTGGGCGCTCAACCGCGACATGCACGTGTACATGGAGAAGCCGCTGGCCATCACGGTCGAGGAGGCTCGCGTGGTGCGTGCGAACTGGCTGAAGAAGAAAGACAAGCTGGCCACGCAGGTCGGCATGCAGCGGCACGCGATGCAGAACTTCAACCGCGTCCGCGAACTGATCCACGACGGGGCCATCGGCGAACTGACGGCGGCCTACGCCTGGGGCGACCGGCAGATCCGCCGCCCCGCCTATTTGCCCGCGGAGGGCCAGCCGCCGGCCGGCTTTCACTTCGACCTCTGGCTCGGCCCGTCGCCCGAGCATCCCTACAACCCCGGCTATTTCTCCGGCGGGCCGGGCATGAACTGCCTGTCGTGGAACATGTTCTGGGACTTCGGCGTGGGCCAGATCGGGGACATGGGCAGCCACACGATGGACCTGGTGTGGAACGTCGTCGACGCTGCGTTGCCGACCTCGGCGGAAGCGAAGGGCGAGAAGTTCAACCCCGACGTCACGCCGGTGGAATGCGAATCGCACTTCGAGCACCCGGCCAACGACTGGCGCGGCCCGATCCGCATCAGCTGGTACCAGGGCGGGCCCATGCCGCAGTCGCCGAAGCCCTACGTCGATCTGAGGAAGATCGGCCACGGGGCGATGTTCAAAGGCTCCAAGGGCTACGTCATCTGCGACTTCGCTTCGCGGTTGCTGCTGCCGTTCGGCGACAACGCCGACCTGACCTACTATCGACCCCGCAAGCCCGACCAGGTTTTGCCGCCGCTGGGCCACTTCCAGAAACAGTGGCTCGACGCCTGCAAGGACACGCGACTCAAGACGGCCTGCGACTTTGAGTACAGCGGCAATATGATCGAGCAACTGGTGCTGGGCCTAGTCGCCTACCGCGTCGGCAAGAAGCTCGACTACGACGGGGCCGCCGGCCGAGTGACGAACGTCCCCGAAGCCAACTCGCTGTTGAGCCGCCAGTACCGCCCCGGCTGGACGCTCGACGGCTGAACGCTGCCGAGCCCAGGGCGTCGGCGGGTGGGAGGCCGAGACAGGTTGCCTCAGCCCGAACCGCGGCGGGAAGGAACCCGTCCCGCGCGGTCGGGCGGCTCGGAAGGCAGCGGCTTCGCATCGCGGCAGGCGCAGGATGGTCCTCGCGGCGGCGTCCCCGCCGGCGACGGCGCGTCCTCGCGGCCGGTCAACGCCGGACGTTCCACAGGATCTGCGTTCCCTCTTTCCCCGCCGCCACGATGTCGAGGTCGCCGTCGGCGTCCAGATCGGCGGTGCGGATCTGCAGGCCGCCGCCCACCTGGCCTTCGTTGATCGTATAGCCGTCGAACGCTTTCTTCTCCGCCCGCCACACGTAGTAACGCATGATCGGCGGCTCCGCGCTGCCCGGATCGGCTCCGTTGTGGGCGCGGATCCGCTTGCCGGTGATCAACTCCTGGGAGCCATCGCCGTCCAAGTCGGCCAGGCAGAAGCCGTGCGGCTGCGAGAACAAATCGTCGATCAGCCGCTCCTCGAATTGCAGTCGTCCGTTGGCATCCGGGCCCAGGGCGCGCCACCAGTGAATTCCGTAGCCGTGCGCCAGGCTGTTGATCACGTCGTTCTTGTCGTCGCCGTCGACGTCGTAAACGAGCATCGGACAGGCCGCGTGCTTCTTTTCCCAATCGGGGTGATAGGTCCAGGGCTGCTTGAGCGGATCGCCTTCCGGGCGCTCGAACCAGCCGAATCCGAACAGGATGTCGTCGCGGCCGTCGTTGTTGATGTCGCCGAATCCGACGCCGTGGCCGTTGATGTCGGCGATCTTGTGCCCGACAAGCGTGGGCACTGGCCGGCGCACGATTTCGGTCTTGCGGCCCTTGGGAATCTCGACATCCCGCTCTTCCGTCGCCAACGTCCAGATGACCGTCGGGTTGTTCTTCGTCCATTGGTTCGAGAACCATTCGGGCTTGCCGTCGCCCGTCAGGTCGATCAGATAGCTGACCTCGTTGTTCGCCCAACCCGTGTCGGCCAGCAGATGCTTGGGCCACAGGTAGCCCCGCAGCAGCGTCTCGCCGCCGGGGTTTTCGTACCAGTAGACTTCGCTGGAGGTGAAGTCCATGGAGACCACGTCGGGCCGGCCGTCGCCGTTCACGTCGTAGGCCCACTCGCCGTTGGTGCGGGCGTAGCCGTTGTTGTCCTCGATGATCCGGACCGGACGCGGCACCCACTCGCCGTTGCGGTACCAATTGCGTCCGGCGACGACGTCCAGTTTCCCATCGCCGTCCAGATCGGCGAGATCGCAGCCTTCGTTGGCATCGACCGCCAGGACGCGGACTTCGAAGCGGACGGGATGCCCGGCTTGCGCGAACCCAGCGAACGCGGTTCCCAACAGAATTCCCACAGCAAAAAATCTCTTCATCATTCGGTTCTCCCAGCAGGTCGGACCTTCCGTTTCAGGTTTGCAGATGCGGTCTGATCTCCAGTATAGGGGCTTGGCCGCGGCCCTTCACCTGCCGCGGCGCAGATTTTGGATTCTTCTTCGTCGCGCCGGCCGTCGCCGACCGGGTCAGGAGACCGCCAAGCCGCTGGCGCGCAGTTCCTTGGGCAACGGAAAATGAACGGTCTCCTCGCAAACCGCCCGGACTTCGATCTGGGCTTGATAGTGCTCGCGGAGGTAGTCCAGGCACTGTTCGACAATCGACTCCGGGGCGCTGGCGCCAGCGGTCACGGCCACCGTTTTCACTCCCTCGAACCAGGCCGGATCGAGATCGGCCACCCCGTCGATCAACTGGGCCGCTACGCCGCGTTCAGCCGCCAACTCCCGCAGACGCTGGCTGTTGGAGCTGTTCCGGCTGCCGACGACCAGCACCAGATCCGCTTCCTCACACAAGGCCCGCACGGCCTCTTGGCGGTTCTGCGTGGCGTAGCAGATGTCGTCCTTGGCCGGCCCCACCAGTTGCGGAAAACGGGTCCGCAGGCGCCGGATGATCCGATTGGCGTCGTCGACCGAAAGCGTGGTTTGGGTCAGATAAGCCACCTTGGCGCCGGGGGGCAATTCCAGACGGTCCGCCTCTTGTTCGTCCTGCACCAGGATCACCGCGTCCGGTGCTTCGCCGACGGTCCCGACAACTTCGTCGTGGCCCTCGTGGCCGATCAACAGGATCTGGTATCCCTGCCTGGCAAAGCGGACCGCCTCCAGATGGACCTTCGTCACCAGCGGGCAGGTCGCGTCAATCGTCGTCAACCGCCGCTGGCGGGCGAGGCGCCGGATCTCAGGCGCCACGCCATGCGCGGAAAACAGCAACGGGGCGTCCTCTGGAACCGCTGCCAGATCGTCCACGAACACCACGCCTCGCTCCCGGAACGACTCGACGACGTACCGGTTGTGGACGATCTCGTGATACACGTAGATCGGCGGCCCGAACGCCCGCAGGGCCAGTTCCAGGCTATCGATCGCCATGTTGACGCCGGCACAAAAGCCGCGCGGCGCGGCAAGCAAGATCTTCATGGGCTGGTGACTCGTCATGAGTTTGACGGTTTCGTCTTCGCTGTTCCTGGGTTTCTGGCAAGCTCGCCACGATCCGTTCTACGCCAACGTGTCAACCGCCGCAATTCCCATGGCGCGGTTTGCCGCACGACGCATCTTCTGTGGACAACGGCGAGGACGGACCTGGCAAGACCGCGGATTTCTCGGGCTCTTGAGGGAACGCAGCATGCCATCGCCTTTCCCCGGAATGGACCCTTACCTGGAACATCCGGATGTCTTTCCCGGATTGCACGACGGGCTAGTCGCGTATCTGCGCGAATCGCTGCAACCGCTGCTTCCGTCGCCCTGCTATGCCGACATCGGACGTCGGGCCTGGATCGAGGTCTCGGAAGGGTACATCGGCCCCGATGTCAATCTCCTCCGCCGGCAGAACCGCGGTCCGGGCTGGAAAAAGGGAACGGCGGCGTCGCTACGGTCCCGCGGGCGGCGGTCTGTGCGGCAGGCGGCTGAGAAGGATCCAGCGGGGCCACGGGTGCTAGCACCAAACGGCAAAAGGCTGCTTTCCGCGTTCTTGATGAAGTCGCGGTCTCGGCGCTGGGGTCAGGCTTCCAGAATTCAATTTTGGCCGAGCAGAGTCGTAGGACGTGGCTGGCACCAAACTCGGCCAAAATTGAATCCTGTAAGCCTGACCCCCTGTCGTGCAAGTGTGCGATCACAAACAGCAACACGACCTAACCCTTTCCCGTTTAGTGCTAGCAGCCGGCGTCGCGAATCGTCTTGAGCCGGCGGGCCGATTTGCGTACTATTCGCCGCCTTGTCGTGAAGGCGGGTCTTTTCGTGCGGAAGCCGTAACCGATGCTGGACTTCGAGATTCAACGCTGCGCCCGGAAATGCGCCAAGACGGATCGCGAGTTCTCGGCCGGTGAGACTTTTTTTTCCGTGCTGATCCCGGAAGGCGCGGAGGTCGTCCGTCGCGATTATTCCCAGGAGGCCTGGGACGGGCCTCCAGAAGGCGCGCTGGGCTGGTGGAAATGCCAGTTGCCTGAGTCGAACGTCAGAAAGGCGCACTGGGCGCCCCACGACGTGATGCTGGATTATTTCGAGCGTTTGCAGGAACAGACCGGCCAGGAAGACGTGCGGTACATCCTGGCGCTGCTGATGTCCCGCAAGAGGATTGTCCGCGTGGAGGATACGGAAACGGACGAAACGGGGCGCGAAGTGTTGGTGGTCTTCTGCCCCCGCACGGAAGCCGAATACCGCGTGCCGGTGGTGATGCCGGAGGGGGAGCGGGCCCGGCAGATCCAGGATGAACTTGTCCAGTTGTTGTTCGGTGGAAACGGCTCATCGTAGCCGGCGCACTTTGTGTGGCGTCCGCCAAGTGCGGAACGCGAAGGATGCCGGCTAGCATGCAAGGATGCTGACTTGAAACGGCACGCCGCGGTCGATCTGTGCCTGCTCACGGTGTTGTGGTGCGCCGGCGGCGCCAGCTGTCCGACGATGCGCCAGGGGCTGACGCCGGCAGCGCCTACGCTGTTTGCCGGCCCGCCGACACTGCAGGAAGTGATCGCGGCGGTCAACGCCAGCAGCGGCCAGATTCGCCAGCTGCAATCCGACTCGGCGTCGCTGTCGATCCAAGGCATGCCGACGCTGCGGGCCAGCGTCGCCGCCGGCCCGCCGCGCAACTTCCGTCTGCGCGCCAACTTCATCGGCGTGGGTGAAGTTCTGGACCTGGGCAGCAACGATCAGCTTTTTTGGGCGATGGTCGATGCGCCGCAGTTGATGACGGACGTGCCCAAGGCGGTGTACTTCGCCCGGCACGATCAGTATCGGCACAGCGCCGCGCGCCAGGCGTTGCCCATCCAGCCGCAATGGCTGGTGGAAGCGTTTGGCCTGGTGCAGCTGGATCCCGCCGGCTATCACGAGGGTCCGTACCAGCGCGGCACCGGGCAACTCGAAATTCGTTCGCGGGTGGCGTCGCCGGACGGCGAGTTGACGAGGGTCCTGGTGATGCACGAGCGGTTCGGGTGGATTCAGGAACAGCACTGGTACGATTCGCGGGCCCAACTGATCGCTTCGGTGTTCGCGTCGCAGCATCAGTACGAGCCGGCTGCGGGCGTGTCGCTGCCGCACGTGATCGACGTCCGGTTGCCGCCGCCCGCCCTCTCGCTGCGGCTCAGTGTCCAGACCTATGCCGTCAATCAGCTTTACAGCGATCCGGCCCAGCTGTGGGCCATGCCGGCCTTTGAGGGTTATCCACAAATCGACTTGGCCGCGACGGCAGACCCGCCGGCCGCCTCGCCGACAGCCTCGCCCGCCGCCCCGCCGGCGTATCCCGCGCCCGCCGTCCCGCTGACCGGCCGTCCGCAGACCGAATACCGGTTGAACTACCGCGGCTACACCGCGCGACGGCCCGGATTGGCGATCACGGACGTCCACCTGCGTTAGGCCGGGCCGCGAGCCCGTTGTCGGACGACATGCGGACGGCGGCCGATCCGGAACCCGTGGCGGGTTCGATTCCGCTCGATGTTCTTCCGCCGCGTTGTTTCTGTCCCGATTTCGCGGGCATTTTCGCCGTCCGGTTTCCCGCGGCTTGTGGTTGGCCCCGTCTGGGGTTAGCCTCTGTGCTTCGCTCGGGGACGGTGTAGAATGGATTTCGCGGTCAAGTTCGTTCTCCAATCCTGGTTCCGCTCATTTCCGGTCGCTCAACCATGATTCAGGAAACTCCCCTTCCGGCGCAGCCCGGCCTTCGGACCGGCATTCTCCATTCGGACTTGTTCCTGGAGCACGATACGGGGTCCGAGCACCCCGAGTCGCCGTCGCGTTGCAAGGTGATCGTCCAGGCCTTGCGGGCCGCCGACTTTGCCGAGCGGTTGGAATGGCTCGCCCCGCGGCCCGCCGACCGGGAGGACCTGATGCGGTGCCATTTCGGCGCATACATTGAACTGGTCCGGCGCGAGATCGTGGGCGGCGCCTCGCAGTTGAGCACCGGCGACACGGCGGTCGGTCCGCGTTCGTGGGACGCCGCCGTGTACGCCGCCGGCGGCGCGTGCCTGGCCGTCGACTCGGTCGTGGCCGGAACGATCGGCAACGCCTTTGGGGTGCTGCGGCCGCCGGGGCATCACGCCACGCCCGGACGTGGCATGGGCTTCTGCGTGTTCAACAACACGGCCGTGGCCGCCCGCTACGCCCAACAGCGGCACGGCATCGGCAAGGTCCTGATCGTCGACTGGGACGTCCATCATGGCAACGGGACTCAAGACGCGTTCTACCAGGACGATACCGTGTTCGTCTTCAGCACCCACCAATGGCCCTGGTATCCGGGCACCGGAGCGCGAGAGGAAACAGGGTACAATCGCGGCTTGGGGACGAATATGAACCGTCCGTTTCCGGCGGGCGCAGGGCGTCGCGAGATCTTGGGCGCGTTTGCGGACGACTTGCTGGACGCCGCCAGGAAATTCAAACCCGAACTGGTGCTGATCTCGGCCGGCTTTGACTCGCGAGTTGGCGATCCCCTGGGCGACTTTCGTCTGACCGACGACGACTTTGCCGATTTAACGCGGCTGACGCTGGACTTAGCCGACGAGTGCGCCGAAGGCCGCGTCGTTTCGCTGCTCGAAGGCGGCTATGACCTGGACGGTTTGGCCAGTTCCGTGAAAGCCCACTGTCGCGTGCTGGCCGACCGAGCTACGGCGCGGGCAACCAAATCCTGAACGTGGCGCCGCGTTCGGGCTGGCTCTCGACCACAATCCGCCCGCCGTGTTCGGAGACGATTCGCCAGCTTTTGGAAAGCCCCAGTCCGATCCCCCGCCCCGCTTCGCGGCCGGAGAAGTACGGATCGAACAAATGCCGCCGGACCTCCGGCGGGATGCCCGGCCCCGTATCGGCAATCACCAACTCGGCCCACTTGGTGCCCCCGGAGCCTTCCGCCTCCTCCGCGGACGCACGGACGGCAATCTCGATTCGCCCGCCCGGACGCAACGCTTCCAGGGAATTCACGCACATGGCCTTCAAGGCGGTGGCCAGGTGACCGCGGTCCGCCGAAACGATCACCGGCGACGCTTGAGGCAGTCGCACCAGCGTCGTCCGCTGGGCCGCCGCCTCCGCGGCTAACTCCGAAACCACTTGATCCGCCAAGCCGACTAAATCGACGGGAGCCAGAGACAGGGCGGGCGGGCGGGCGAAAAGCATGAGATCGGCGATCAATTCGTGCGCGCGAAACGCCTGGCTGTTGATCACCGCCAGCTTGCGACGCCGCTCCGGATCGGTCTCTTCCCGCAACAGCGTCTGCGCTCGGGTCGAGATGTTGGCCAGCGGATTGTTGATCTCGTGACTGGCGCCGTACGCGAACGCCTTCAGCGCGGTCAGCTTTTCCTCCTCCAAAGTTCTGTCGAAATGACCTTCCAAACTCCGCAGTCTCGCCAGCTTGCGAGTCGCGACGGGCAGGACCTGGCTCCAATCCACGTCCCCTGACCGCCATCGCGCTTGGACGCGCTGGACGACTTCAGCGACGGAGAAATCGAAAGCTCCACCGACTGCGCCGGAGGAAACCGTTTCGCCCGTTGCCGCTTGAACCACCGCGATCGCCTTGGCGATTGCCGCCGCGCTCGGGTCGGCAGGCGGCTCAGCCGCCAAATCCCGCAGTCGCTCGGCCAGCCACGCCGGCAGCACGTCCCGCGGTTGCGCCGCGCCGCCGTCTGCCGTTGCCCGGCCGCTCCCGGCCAGCCAGGCAACCGCGTTGTGAAGCGATCCCAGCAGGGCCAGGTGGGCCAACGAGCCATCGCCACCAGCTCGGACAGCCAACCGCGAGACAAGCACGGATTGGCTGGCCAGCTGAGCCCACGAAAGCAACTGGGACGGCTCGCAAGGAGCCAGCGCCGCCCTGTCATCGTCTTCCCACTGCAGGACCTGCCGTCCCTCACGGGCCAGTCCGTCGGAAAGATCCTGAATCCCCCGCGGCGGCGTGTCTCGCCAGACAGACGCCCGGCAGACACACCAGAGCAGCAGCGATGGTTCTTCCGACAGCAACCCGGCAAACCAGGTCCGGGCCTGCTCCGCGTCGTCCGTCAGCAGGCATCGCAGCAACTCGCCAGCACCCTGGTTCGACAGCGGCAGGTGCCATTGCTTGCGGTCGGCAGTAAGCGCTGGTAAGCGGATCATACGGGGCGGGCAGAAAACAAAACACGCGTGCCGACGGTGACGCCCAGCACGCGTGAGGGATGCGCAGCTCTCGGGTTGTTCTGAAAACCGGGCTAAGCCACCATAGCGCGTTCGATGTCCAGCAGGTCACAGGCGCGGTCCAGCAGCCGGTCGACATTGAACGGCTTATGCATGAAATCGTTGGCGCCGGCCATCCGCAACTCCGCGACTTTGTCCTGCTCGACCATCCCCGAAATACAGATGATCTTGACCGCCTCCAGCGTCTCGTCGCTGCGGATTCGCTGGCAGACTTCCTTGCCGTTGATGTCGGGCAGCATCACGTCCAGCACGACCAGGTCCGGACGAAACTCGCGAACTTGCATCCCGGCGTCAAAGCCGTTGTTCGCCGTCTTCACCTCGAACCGGCCATCCTTCTCGAACACGTCAGAGAGCAGTTCGACCAGTTCTTCGTCATCGTCCACAATCAGCACCTTGCGCTTGCCGCTCTCCAGTGCATCCGTGGGGATCCCGTTGTCCCGCATGAACGCAAACAATTGATCCCGGGGGATGCGGCGGAACTTGCTCCCAGGAACGCGGAATCCTTTCAAGCTCCCGTTGTCAAAGCAACGGATAATCGTCTGCTGGGAGACCTTGCAGATCTTGGCCGCCTCGCCGGTCGTGAAAACAGTTTTTGCACTCATGGCCTTCGTCAAATCCTTCCTAGCCGACTTAGTTAGCCTTGAGCTACTTTGTCGAACAAAGCCCCGCGATGTGCTCAAATAGCACACCTTCCATGACCGATCCATCCATTTGGCCCGTCCGGTTCTTCCGAGATTACCGAATTTGCCAATAGTCCGAATTATAGCGGCTCTGAAAACTCAGTCAAGATTGATCTATCTTGTCTAAGTATTGCAAATTCAAGTACTTACATCGACTTTAGGATTCTATGCAAATTGGCTGGTTCCCCGCGGTTTGGATCTTGTTTCACTCAAATTCAGCCGCCGGTTGGCCCCAAAGCGGGCGGAAGCGGTAGAATCAAGGCAATCCGTCCGGGTTTTGTCCGAGCTGCGTTTGTGGAGGATGGTGGCGATGAATCCGTTCTCGATCCAGTGGACTTTCCCGCTCGCCGCGGTGCTCGCGCTGCCGAATTGCTTTGCGGCCGCCCCCACGCCAGCGGAGTCCGTACCCAACGCCCCGGCGGCTTCTGCCGAGCAGATTGCTGGCTGGATTCGCCAACTGGACTCGCCGCGGTTTGCCGAGCGGACCGAAGCGACGCGACGCCTCGAAGAGGCCGGCAAAGATGCGTTCCCCGCCTTGATCGAGGCGGCCGTGGGCGACAGTCGCGAGGCCACCTTGCGGGCCATCGAGATCCTGCGGAAGCACAGCCAGGAGGGCGACGAGTCGTTGCCAGCCGCCAAAGAAGCGCTCCAGAAGATTGCCGCCAGCGAGCACCCGTCCGCGGCCCGCCGCGCCAAGGAGGCTCTCGCCCCTCCTGCTCCTTCACCTCCCAAGGTTCCCGCCATCCAGCTTGGTCCGATCGTCCCCAAGCTGCCAGCTGGCCAACAGCAGGTCCAGGTGCAGATTCAGATCAACGCCTTCGGAGGCAATCAGACGCGACGCATCCAGATCAAGAACGGCGTCCAAGAGACGGAAGTCGCCGAGAACGACCTGAAGGTCAAGATCACGGAAGATGACCGCCGCATCCAGATGGAAATCACACGCAAGAAGGACGGCAAGGAAACGACCGAGAAGTACTCGGCCAGAACCGCCGACGAGCTGAAAAAGAGACACCCCGAAGCCGGCCGACTGTACGACAAGTACGGTCAGCAATTCGGTGGCATTCACATCCGCGCGATTCAGGCCGCGCCGGGGCGGTAGATCCCCGGTTCGTCCGAGCCGTCGCCATTCCAGTCGCCGACGACGGGCAGATCGCCGGGCCCGCCCAGAGAAAAGACCGCATCGCGGGCGTCCCTTTCGTGGTTGCCATCGAGGTCGACGATCCATTGCCCGCCGCGAAAGACGCCGATTTCATCGATCCCGTCGCCGTCGAAATCGCCGACGACAGGCAGATCGCCCGCGGCGCCGTACTCGAACACGCGATCCTTTTCCGACCAGCGGCCGTCGCCGTCGGCGTCCAGTCGCCAGCGGCCGTCCTGGAACACGCCGATGTTCTTGATGCCGTCGCCCGACCAATCGCCGGTGACCGGGATCTGTTTTCCCGCCCCATACAGGAAGACGTGGTCGATGACGTCCGCGCGCGTCGTACCGGCGGCGGTGTGGCGCATCAGCCGCAAGCCGCTGGTGGCCTCCTGCGGCTTGGGCGGCACGTTCTTCGGTTTCGGGATCGGCAGCAACTGATTCCGCATATCAGGCAATCCGGTTTCGAATGCCAGGGCCAGCGGATCGCCGGGCCAGGCCGGGCCGAAGATGCCGATGTCGTCTTTGCCGTCGCCGTTCCAGTCGCCGGTGACCGGCAGATCGAAGTCGTCGCCCAGCCAGGCCCACAGATCGTGGTCGTCCCAGCGGCCGTTGCCGTTCAGGTCCAGGAAGAAGTGCCCGCGGCGGTAGATGCCGATCTCGTCGATGCCGTCTCCGTTGAAGTCGCCCGCCAGGGGAATCCCGTCCGCCAAGCCAAACACCGCTTCCCGCGCGGAGTCAGCCGCGCGGGCGCCGTCGTCTGCGGTGCCGAGAATCCAGCGGCCGCGATCGAGCGGTTGACCGTACCAGTTGGCCACGTCGTGAAAGGTCACCGAACGCCAGACCAGGCCGGCCAGCGGCACGGCGTCGCCTTGGCCACGGGGCGAGCCCGCGTCGATCACGCTCAGGTGCCAGCTGAAGTTTTGCAGCCCGCCGATTCCGTACGTCGGGAACCGCAGCGGGGCGCAGACGGGCGGCACCATGATGGGCGGCGCCGCTGCCTGAAGGAGAGGAGGCAGGACCGGCTCCGGCGGCGGAGGAGGCATGCGCGGCGGGTCGAACGGAGGAACGATGTCCAGCGGTTCGACGGCGAGTTCGCTGAAGTTGTTCTCCTCGGACGCCAGGCCGGCTCCCAGCGGAATCGACACGAGGGCATCGTCCCAGGGATAATCGCTTCGCCCCTCGCGGAGAGCCGCATCGATGGGCGCGTTGGCGTTGAAGGCCACGCCGCCGGTGGTGCCGGGCGTGTCGAGCCCGTCGGCGAGGCCGGCCGGCTGGACTTCGATCACATCGTAGACGCCGGGCGGCAAACCGCGGAATTCGTAGTATCCCTGGGCATCCGTGACCGCGACGATCGCGCCGCGTCCGTAGATGCCCGGCAAGGCGGCTTCGCCCAGCACCGGCTGGCCGGTTCGAGCGTCACGCAACTCCAGGACGACTCCTTGCAGCGGCCGATCGTCGGACGTTCGGCGTCCGTCGCGTTGCTGCCAGATGTCGTCCGGCAAGCGGCCGGTCAGCGTGCGAATCGCTTCTCCGTCCTGGAAGACGTAGCCCGACAGGCTGCTGGGCGGCACTTCGCCGAAATCGTAATCGGTCAACGCCTGTCCTGCGGGGATCCAGATTCCGGAGATGGCATCGGCCACGCTGGCATCGCCGCCGTGCGAGCCCGCGCGCTGGCAGCCCTGCAAGTATTCGGCGGGTTGAGTCTCTCGCAGGGAGTACTCGCCGGGACGCAGGGCAGCGAAGCGATAGCGGCCGGTTGCATCCGTCGTGGTGGAGGCGGCAACGTGTCCGGAGGAATCCAGCAACCGAATGGTGACTCCGGACAACGGTTGTTCGCCGTCGTCCCAGCGGCAGTTCTGATTGGCGTCCAGGTACACGCGACCGGCCAGACGGCTCGGCGGCACTTCGCAGAAATCGTAGCCCGTCAAGTCTCGGCCCGATCCCAACGCGATGGCGCTGATCACGTCCTCCAGGCGGGCGTCGCCGCCGCCCGAGCCGGCCCGCTGGCCGCCCTGAAAATAGCCGGCCGGCTGCTGTTCCTTGACGGTGTACGTGCCGGGCGACAGGTTTTCAAAGCGGTAGCGGCCGTCGGCCTCCGTCTGCGTGACCGTCAGGACGCGCCCTGAAGCGTCCCGCAGTTCCAGGGTCACTCCGGCCAGCGGTTGCTCGTCCGCGTCCCACAGGCAGTCCCGGTCCAGGTCGGCGTGGACCAGCCCCGCGATGCTGCCGGGCAGCAATTCGCCAAAGTCATAGTGCAGCCCGGCATCGCCCCAGCGCAGACCGATTTGGCGAATCCGGTCGCCCGGATTGTCCGCCGTGCCGACGGTCACGCCGGCGATCGTGCCGGCAGTGTCCAGGCCGTCCAAGTAGCCGGCGGGCTGCGATTCGACGAGGCGGTATTGGCCGGAGCGCAGGTTGCCGAATTCATAGCGCCCGTCCTGACCCGTTTCCGCCGTCGCGATTGCCTGCTGGGTATCGTCCAGCAATTGCACGCGGACGCCCGCCAGAGGCTCTTCGCCCGGATCGACTCGCCCGTTGTTGTTGCGGTCGTGGTAGACGACGCCGGAAAGCGACGCGGGCGCATGCTCGCAGAAGTCGTAGTCGATCGCCGCCTGGCCGGAAGTCAGCGTGATTCCGGCAAGCGTGTCTTCGCCCGCCACGTAGCCCAGCGGCCGGCCGTCGACCGTCCCCACACGTTCGGCGCCGTCGATCAGGCCGGCGGGGGTCGCTTCGCTCACCGTGTACGTGCCCGGCAGCAATCCTTCGAAGCGGTAGCCGCCTTGCGCGTCCGTCCGCGTCTGGGCGATCGTTCCGCCTTCGGCGTCGAGCAAGCGCACGACGACGTCGGCCAGCGGCGGCTGGGGACCGCCGGGCGTGTAGCAATCGCCGTCGGGGCCGCTCAAGTGGACGCTGCCGCGGATCGAGGCGTGCCGCAACTCGCCGAAGTTGTACTCGAGGCCCTCGTCGCCCCACCACAGACGGATCTGGCCGATGCGATCGCCAGGGTTGGCAGCTTGCCCGGTCGTCTGTCCGCCGACGGTTCCGGCCCGATCCAAGCCGTCGATCCACAGCCCGGGTTGCGTCTCGACTGCCGCGTACACGCCGGCCTGCAGGCCGACGAATTGATAGCGGCCCTGGGCGTCGGTGAGCGCCGCAGCGACCTCCTGCCCGGCCTCGTCCAGCAGTCTGACCGGGACCTGCGCGAGCCCCTCCTCGCCAGCTTCCCGCCAGCCGTCGTTGTCGCGGTCGTGGTACACGTAGCCGGACAGTTGGGCGGGAAGGTGCTCGCAGAAATCGTAGTCGAGGCCCTGCTGGCTGGAAGCCAGCGAGATCTCGCCGATCGCGTCCGCCGCCACGATGCGTCCCACCGTCCGGCCGTCGACGGTTCCCACGTGATCGGCGCCGTCGATCAGGCCGTCGGGCGTCACTTCGACTACGACGTAGGTGCCGGGCATCAAGTCGGTAAAGCGATAGGCGCCGTCCGCGCCGGTTTGCGTTTCGGCCTGCAAGTCTCCCGAATCGTTCAGCAATCGCACCACGGCTCCGGGCACCGGCGTCCGAGCCGCCGCCGAGGCGTGACAGTCGCCCAACCGGTCGGCCAGGCAGACGCGGCCCTGGATCGAGGCCGGCAGCAGTTCGCCAAAGTTGTAGTCCACGCCGGACTGGCCGCCGCCCAAGACAATGTCTTCCAGTGCATCGCCCGGATGGCGGGCCGTTCCGCGCGTTTGTCCGGCCACGGTGCCGGGCGCGTCCAGACCGTCCAGATAGCCGGCGGGCTGATTCGGTTCGACCACGCGGTAGGTGCCCGGAGCCAGCCCGCGCACGAGGTAATAGCCGGCGCCGTCCGTCGTCACGCTGACGGGACCCTGGGGGCTGATCGAGTCGATCGCCGAGACGACGAGCTGCACGCCGTGGAGCCCTTCCTCGCCCGCGTCCCGCCGGCCGTCGTTGTCGCGGTCGTGGTACACATAGCCGCTGAGTTCGGCGGGAGCGGCCTCCGCGAAATCGAAATCCGCGGCATGGGTTCCGCCCAGCGGGATGGCGATCTCCGTCAGCGCGTCGCGGTCGCCCGGCACTGTCCGGCCCGTCGGCTGGCCCGCCACGGTGCCCGGGACGGCCCCCACGCTGAACAGGCCCTCCGGCTGGCTCTCGCGCACCTGGTACAGACCGGGCTGGAGGTCCCGTTCCGTGCCGAACTCGTATCGGCCCTGGGCGTCGGTCGTCGCGGTGCGACCCGTGTCCCGGTATTCGCCGCCGTCCCATTGCCACAGCGCCAGTGCGACGTTGGCCAAACCGGCTTCACCGGGATCCTGTCGCAGATCCAGATCGGCCTCCAGGTAGACCTTGCCGGCCAGGGAGATCGGCAGCGGTTGTTGCCGGACCTGGCCCACCGCGCCGGCAGTCCGGTCGCGCTTGCCGTCGTGGTCGTCGGCCGGCAGGTCAAGTCCGGTGCCGGCCAGCGCGGCGTCGTAACGATTCCGAAACGCCGCGCTCGCCTCGATGTCGTGGTAATGAGGGGCGGAAAAGACGGCGTTCAACTGCGAGCCCTGGAACTCGATGCCGGACGCCAGCGGATCGATGCTCTCGTTAATCGCCTCGTAATCGGTTTCGGCGGGGTCAAAGCCCTGGACTTCGTCGACGTCGATGGTAAACGTCAATTTGTCCCCGGCCCGGAAGCCGGTCATTTCCAGGACCAGCAGCAACCCGCCGTCATCAACGGTAACCTGAACCGAGGCCTGCGGGTCAGCCGTCTGCAAGGCGACCAGGGTGAAGGGAAACGCGTGGTCCGCGCCCAAGCCTGCTTCGCGGGTGTCGAAAATCAGGTCGCCTCGGCTCAAACCCTCCAGATCCTGATCGGTTCGGATCGCCAGGCGCGTCAGCTGCGTGTCGTTCGCGCCGCCCTGGAACGTGATCTCGAACGTGTCGCCGTGGACGTCGGAACCGATGTCTTCCTCCATGTAAACCGCGCCCACGTACAGCGGATCGGCTGCCAGCAGTTGCCGCGGCTCCATCCTTTCAAAGCCTCGCAGCCGCGGCGCATCCGCCGACACGCGGCGCGCCGACAGCTCCCTTCGGTGGCCGATCCGGTGCAGCAGATTCCTGGCGTGAGTGAGCAGATGCAAGATCCACCTCCGTGCCTTGCGGTCCCATCCTTGGTCGCCGGTCGCCCGCGCGCCAGTCAACCCCTCATTTCAACTCCACGGCCGGCCTTGGAGCTTTGGCAACGCGGTCCTTGATTGTCCAAATCCGCACCACCGTGTCGTAGCTCCCGGAAACAAGTACCTCGCCGTTGGAGTCCAACGACACCACACTGCCCTGGTGCCCCGCCAACTGACCGACTTCGGCGCCGCTGTCCAGATCCCACAAGCGGATCAAATTGTCGCTGCCGCCGGTCGCCAGGTAATTCGGTCCGAAGAAAACCAGCGTAAAGATCTTGGTCGGCCGGCGCGGCAGGTCGTATCCACGCTGGTTCTCGAAGGTCCAGATGTGGACCCTGCCGTCCTCGCCGGACGAGGCCAATTGCTTGCCGTCCGGCGAAAAGGCCAAGGCCCGGATCCGCGCCTGATGCGCCGTGTACTCTTCGGACGACTGAGCGTGGACCACGTTCCAGATGCGCATCTTGCCGTTGCGCCCGCCCGCGGCCAGTCGCTGGCCGTCGGGGGAAAACGACAAGGCCCGCAGATCGTCGCACGGTCCCTGCAATTCGCCGACCAGTTTCCGTGTGGGCACGTCGTACAACCGCACTTGGGACGAGAAGCCGCTGGTAGCCAACTTCGTGCCGTCCTGGCTCCAAGCCAATTCGGTGACAGCATGGCAACCTTGGTCCAACACGCAAATCCGTTGTGCCGTCGCGGGATCCCACAGCATGACGCGGCCGTCGTGGCCGGCCGAGGCCAGGATCCGGCCGTCCGCCGAGAATCTGACCGCGTGAACCCAATCCTCGTGCCCGACCAGGCAGCGGGCGGTCTGGCCCGTCATCACGTCCCACAGGTAGATGCGATGATCGTCCCCGCCGGCTGCCAGCAGCGCCCCGCCGGGCTGCAGGCAGACCGACGTCACGACCGGCGCCGTCCCCAACTCGTTCGTCGCGGGCATCTGCACCGCCTGACACGGCCAGTTGCCGCCCAGTTGCTCGCCTGCTGCCGACACCGCCGACAGCAGCGTCAAAACGACGAACAGGATGGCCGGCAAGGCCGGCGCTGCAAGCCGGTAGTGGAACCGCGGCCGAGACGCCGCAGACAACGCTTGGACAGCGGTCAACGGCGTCTGGCTGGTGTTTCTATTGGCTGACATTCGCCTGGTACCTCCCGCGTCTCTCTGGTTTGCTGAGCGGTTACGATTGTCCTTCTGGCCGAGACGGACCCCAAGGCCCGCACTGCTTTGCCGACGGGGACGGACTTCGGCGCGCAAGACCGCCTTTCCTTCCCCTGTGTATCGGTTCGGAGGTTCCCAACCCCGTAGACGATCCGGACAAACGCGCCTTTCGGCAACTTCGATAAGTGCCATCGGACGCCGCGCCGTCGGCACAGAGACCCCAAACCGTGCAAGTTCACGTCGCTAGCACCCAGCGGTTCTGACGTGTGTTGGGCTGCGATCGAGCTTCTTCGGTGTGGCACGGCGTGCCTGTTAGCCGTGTTTGCGCCCGCTAGCAACGGTAGCCCAAACCACTTCCCGGATTTCGACCACCACGCGGCCCGCCAGCGTGGAGCCATGTTCAGGACCAGACGTCGTGGCGGCAACGCGTCGGCTATTCGCCGCGCCGGTAAAAACGGTTCGACAGCAGGTGCTCCAAGCCCAAGAGGAGGGCGACCAGGGGGAGCAGGAACGGATAGAACTCGCGGCCCAGCCGGGCCTCGCCCACACCCAGCACGATTTCGTCCTGGCTGCGCGCGAAGTGGTAGCGGTCGGGGCGAAGCAGCTCGTCCAGTTCGTCGCGATTCAGCCTCGTCAACTGGCTGGCGGACTCCGGCAGGTTCACTGCAAAGCCGCGCACGAGCGGACGCTGGAGAAAGCCTTTCAAGCGGTAGCTTCCCGGCACTTCCGTGAACTTGACGGCCACTTGGCTGTCCGCGGCTGTCACGTCCTGCGGCTGGTCCAGCGGCGTGAACAGTTGGTACCGCTCCGGATACTTGTCTCGCGGGTTGGGCAACGACGCCGTTTCTCCCGCCAGGTAGTTCAGTTTGGTTCCGCCCGCATCCGTCAGGTGCCGCAGCATTTCGTTGACCAGCACGACGTAGGGCCAGGCGTCGTTTCCGGTCGGCAGCTCGTTCCACGTCTGGCGGCCCTTCAACCGAGCCGGATCGGAGACGGGAGTGGTCATGGTCAGCACGCGGCCGCGGCCCAGCGGCGTCTCGACGATCGCCGGCTGGTTGTTGCTGTACCGGACGACCACGCGGGACGGCGGGGCGATCTCCTCCAACCCCCAATGCCGATAGACGGGGAACTGGTCCCACGGGACGCTGGTCGCCACGTCGCGGAACGCCGCCGTCAGCGGGTGGCTGAGGTCGCGGAGCGTGATGAAGACGTCGCCGGGCGAGCGCCACTGGCGGTCCAGTTTGCCGCCCGTCAGCCGCCGCGCCGGGAGGGCGTTCCACGAGGCCGCATCGGCGTTGTGTCCCAAAAACAGCCCCAAGCCGCCGCCCTGGCGGACGTAGGCCGCGAGGGTCTCGCAGGCGGAGGGCGTCAGCGGGGCGGGGTCCAGCAGACAGACGGCTTCGTAATCGTTCAAGGCGAGGTTGGGCCATCTCGCCTGCTCCTCGACGCGGACGTCGAACCGGGCCTGCCCGCGCTGGCGGAACTCGTACGGCGCGACGGCCTCGACAAAGAACCTGGTGACCGTTCCCGGCGGCGCGAGGACCAGGACGGGCGACGCCTCTTGCACGTGGACCGAGAAATACCGCGTGTTGTCCCAAGCCAGCCCGTCCTGGGCGGCGATCCGCAACGTCCCGTGCTGCGTGCCGGCGTCCAGGCCGCTGACCTGAAACCGGACAAGTTGCGAGCCGTCCTCCGGCAGCGTGACCACCTGCTGGGCCCGCAGTGTGGACCGCGGCAGTTCGATCTTGCCATCCCGCACGACCGGCAGTTCGGGATCGGGTTCCTCCAGGTACAGTTCGACGGTGCTGGTCCCGCCCGGCCCCATACACGCCAAGGCGGCTTGCACCTCCAAAGCGTTGCCCTTCGACAGCACGTCGCTGGCCAGGCGGGGCACGCCGAGGAGCGTATTCTGCGGTTCATCCACGCCCACGTCGATGACATACAACAGCACGCCGGCGGACTCCTGCAGCCGCTGTTTCAGCACTGCCGACGACTGGCTCGTCCAACTCGCGCGGCTCAGATCGCTGAACAGGTAGACTTCCTGGCGCGATTTCCGGCTGGTCTGAGCCAGCTTCAGGGCCCGTTCGGCCACGTCCGTCAGCGGCGACGGGACGCCCGTCGTCTCCAGCCGTTCGAGCGACCGCTGGGCCGCTGCCAGATCCACGGCAAAAGCCGCGCCGCCGGGCCGGGAGTCCACCACGGCCACCTCGCTGTCGGCGGGCAACTGGCGGATCAACCAGCCGGCGATTTCGCGAGCCTGGTCCAGCCGCGTTTGGTTCTGCCGCAGATACTGCATCCGCGGCGAGGTGTCGAAGACCAGCACGGCCGCCACGGGCGCCTGCTCGTTTCCAATCGCCGACGACTCGCCGCGAGCGAGCGAGCGGTGCAGCATCACTGCCAAGGCCACCGCCAGTCCCAACGCGGCCAGCCCCAGCCCGCCCGCAGCCCACCGGCCCCGCCGTTGGACGAGCGCCAAGGCGGCCAGCAATCCCACCACCAGCAGCACGGCGCCCAGGAGTCCGATCAAGATCCAGTTGCCCACCGCCAGCGACGGCACGCTGGGGCGAGCCAGCGCGGCGGCCAGCAGGCCGATCGCCAGACACCGCAGCAACAACAGCAGCCAGTGCCGCAGTTGCAGTTGCCTGCGGTTGGCGTCATGCCGCTGCTTGACGAACCGCAGCGCCGGGAAGATCAACTGCTTGGGCTGCTGCCGCATCACCAGATGCAACACGATCGGAACTGCCAGCAGCAGCCCGCCGAACAGCAGCGAGAAATTGACGAAGGCCATAGCGCACGATGCTTATTGCGGGGCATTTTCCTTGACGGGCAGGAATTGGACCGCGTCGGCATGGGCGTTTCCGCCCGCGTCCTGGGTGCCGATCTCGACTGCGGCCGGCGCGCCGGGACGGAAGTCGAACTGGCCCAGGAAAATGAAGCCTTGGTCCAGCGGCGGCGGCTCGCGCATGTTGATCTGTTTGACGGCGGCGCCCTGCGGCGACGTGACCGTGACCGGCACCCGCGTGCCCCGGTTTTCGTGCGGCTGATAGGCCAGACGCACCTCGTAGCGGCCTGCGGCGGGCGGCTTGAACTCGAAACGCATGCTGGCTCCCGAACCGCTCGACGCATACGAATAGCCGTAACCCACGTAGCCCCTCAACCCAGTGCCCTCGTTCCAGGTGCCCGTCTTGACCGCGCGGCGGTCGTCGATCACCACGCCGGGCAGCGTCTCGGGATCCAAGCCCGTCGGCGGTCCGAACGCGGGGGCCCGTTTGGGAACGTCGGGCGGGACGACGAACTCCGCGGTGACCGTGGCGCGGCGGGCCTTGCCCGGCAGGTCCAGCAGCTTTTTGAGTTCGTCCAGGTGCTTGTCGTACACGTCCCGCGGCGTGCAGTCCTGCTGGACGCAGATCGAAGCGGCGCGGCCCACCACTTCGCCCATCATCCCGCAGGTCCTCATCACCCGCACGGTCCCCAGGGCTTCGTGGGTCACGCTGATGCAGCGGCCGGCCATGAACAGGTTGGGGATATTCCGCGAGTAGAAGCAGCGGTACGGCACGGGGTACCCGAACGTGCGGTCCACGCGGGCGTCGAACTTGGCCACCGAGATGAACGGGTTGTCCGGGAATTTCTCCGCGTACTCTTGCTTCGGGTAGTGCAAGTCGATGGACCAGGTGCTGGGCACGCAGCCGTCCGGGAAATCGCGTTTGGTGACGATGTCCTCTTGCGTCAGGATCACGTCGCCCAGCAGGCGCCGCGATTCCCGCGGCCCGCCGATGTAGGCCACCCAGGACAGGAACGCATTCGGATGCTGCGCCGCGCCGTCCCGGTTCTTCATGGCGTTAAAGGCCCCGTACACGGCGCGCAGGTTCCAGTCGCGAATCGCCTCCGCGTCGTGGATCGGGTCCTTGTCGAAACCGCTCTCCCAGAACCATGGTCCGTGGTTATTCCGCGGGTAGGGGAAGTCCTGCATGGTCAGCTCCAGCGCCCAGGGCGTCTGCGGAAACGCCGTGGGCTGCTGGGCTTCGTCCCACCGCCACATGTTGCTCATGCCCATGCGGCCTGTAGGCGTCATGTCGTAGTGAGCGCCGGCCAGGGCGCCCAGCGTGCCGTGGCCCGTGGCGTCGCAGAACAACTTGCCCGTGAACCGCTTGTGCTCGCTGGTCCGCGTATCGAAGGCCAGCACGGCCTTGATCTGGCCGCCGTCCGTTTCGACCTGGTAGGCGAAATGGTTCAGGAACAGGTCGATGTTCTTCTCGGCCCGCACGACGGATTCTTTGACGTCGTCGCCAAACTCCTCCGCCTGGCCGGGCGATTGCTTGGCCTGGTCCGAGAACTCTTCCACGATTTCGCCGATCCGCGGGAACCGGCCCCGGCGGACCAGGCCGTTGGCCCACACGCGGACTTCGCTGGAGCCGTTGCCGCCCAACACCGGCCGGTCCTGGATCAGGGCGACTTGGCAGCCCATCCGCGCCGCGGCGATCGCGGCGCCCATTCCTGAGTAGCCTCCGCCCACGACGACCAGATCGTACCCGGCCAACTCCGTCGGCTTGTCGCTCAGCCCCAGCAGATCGCGCCGCCAGCCGGGCAGGACCTCGGAACTGTTGGGCGGCGTCACGTTGGCGTCGCTGGTAAAGAAGACGGCGTCGCAGCGGCCGTCGAATCCCGTCAAGTCGTGCAGCGCCAGTTTGACGTCCCGCTGGTTGATCTTCACCACCCCGCCGCTCTGCCAGGCCCATTCGGCGCCTTGCGTGCCGAACGTCTCGGCCAGCGGTTGGCCGTCGACCAGCAACTGGAACCGTCCCGGCTGGCCCGGCGCCTTCCACTGCGCCACCCAGTCCTTGGTGCGGACCCAGACCCGATACTCGCCCGCGGCCGGGAACGAAACGGTCGTCGCCGCGTCCTCGACCGGCTTGCCCAACCCGTGGGCCAACAGATAGGGCGAGCCCATGAGATGGATGAACTGCGTATCCAGCACCCAGCCCCCCGGCTCGGCAAAGCTCTCGGCTTCGACCAATACCTGGTCAGCCCGGCTCCACGCGGAGCAGGCGATCCACACAGGCAACACGAACTTCAGGACTTTGCACATGGTCAGTTCCTTGAACGAAGGACGGACGGACGGTTCCGGGGGACGAATCGCCGGGGGTTCCGGAGACGGAATCGGACCCGACCGGCTGCGGGCGCGGCGGTCCCGCTTCGGGCCTCCATATCCTATACCAGCGGCCGGCTGCGATCCACATCCCCCGCGTTCCGCCTGTCACGGAACTCGGATCCTCGCGGTGCCGCGGTGCTTGTCCAGGCCGGCTTGTCCAGGCCCACTTGTCCGGGCCCCGGAGGCGTTTTGATAAGTAGTGAACGACGACCTGCCCGTGCCGGGCGACAAGCCGGGGCCGGCGGGCCGGGGCGGACCCGGTTGTCCCGCCCCGCCCGTCGCCGCGGTTCCCAAAAGCCCGGCTTTTCGGAATCGCCGGGCTCCCTCGGTCCTTCGGCCTGCGAATCAGCCGAGTTCATGGCCGCGCAGACTAGCGGGAGGGGGTATGGGGCAATTAGAATAAGCCGTCATGCACGCTGCGCCGCAGCGCAAATCCAGGAGCCCTTTATGACGATTATTGCCTGCCCCCGATGTACCGATTCCGTGGTGCTGCCCAGCCGCGCCAGCCAGCGGGCCACCGTCCGTTGTCCTTTGTGCCAAGAGGAATTCCCGCTGGCGGAAGTCCTGGACAAGCTGCCGCCCGAGCTGATCGTGGTCGACGATCCGGACGCTGCGGCGGCCGTGACGCTGACCGACGGGGCCGCCCCAGACGTCGATGCCGTGCCGCGACTGCTCGAACCGGAGCCCCGCACCGGAGGGTTCGCGCCGTTGAGCATCGAGACGGGCGACTCGGCGGCGACGACGGCAACGGCGACTCGGCGGCGACGGCCGGCCGCGCCGGCAAAACGCAAGTCGAAGAGCCCGGTTGCGGAGTTCGTCAAGATCGTCCTCGGCGGCGTCGCCGGGCTGGTCATCGCCCAGGTCATCCTGTGGTGGATCGGATCGGCAAAAGAGTGGCCGAGCAAGCGGGCCGACATTTCGGGACTGGCGCCGAAAATCGCCCCCTACGTCCCCTGGATCGTGCCGGAACGGTATCGCGGTGAAAAACCGTCCGGGGGCGCCGTCAGCGCGCCCGCAGCAGGCGACGCCGTGGCTGCGGGGACGCCGGCGGCCAGCGCGCCGCAAGTGCTGCCCGAACGCAGCTTTGTCAATCCGAACGAATCCGCCTCGCCGCACAAATCCCCCGCGGCCTCCGGCAAAGCGAAGTCGCCTGGCGCCAAGACCAAAAAGCCCGGCAAATCGCAGAAGCCCGGCGCTGCGGAACCGCTGACTGCCGGCGTTCCCGGCGCGGACCCGTTCGGCATGGCGGCGCCTGCCGCCAAACCGGACATCGATTTGAGCGAGATTCCGGAACCGGAAACGGATCCCTTGGCGGAAATGAAACTGGACACCGAGGCGCCACCGGACGACAAGCCTGTGGCGGACCCGATGGTCAGCAGCTCCGAGGAGGAAGCCAAGACCGAACCGACTGAAACAGTTAAACCGACTGAAACGACTGAAACGGCCGAAACGACGAAGCCTCCGGCCCAGCCTTTGCCCAACGCGCCGCAGAAGACGGCGGCCGATTTGGCGTCCGCTGCCGAAGAAGCCCAGACCGTGGTCGACGCCTGGCGGTCGGCTTCCGAGGGAGAGTCGCGGGAACGGATCAAGCAAAGCTACGTGGCGCTGGCCAAATTGGGCGAGACGCTCGCCTATTGCCCGAAACGGGGCGGCGCGGAGTTGGACGCGGCCGTCGGACTGGTCCAATCCCTGAAGGCCGAAGACGCGAAACTGAACACGCTGGGCATCGTTGCCGGCGGTTGGTTGAAGGCCAGCGGCCGCGACAACAACGGCGTGTTGCTGGTGGGCGTCGTCAAGCAGGTCCGCCAGCAGGGCGGCTACAACGTGCTCGACGTGGCGCTGGCCGGCAGCGAACAGACCGTGGCCGTCTATGGTCAGGCGGAGTCCGGCGAGGCGCCTGCGCTGGACGACAGGCTGCTGGTGCTGGGCGCCATCGTCCAGGAACCGGGGGCCAACCTCGCGGGCTACGAGGGGGATGCGCCGTTCGTTATCTGGCAAGGGCTTTGGGAAAAGCTCCCGGCTCCCTGAGCAGACAATTTTTGACAGGCAACGGATGGCCACTTAAACTAGCGTAGAGGGAGTCCCTTTACCCGTTTCCCGGTCGGTCTTTCCCGGAAAATCGTCATGTCCCGAACACTTGTTGCTTCCATCGGGGTATTGTTGGCCATACTGTCTGCCGCCCATGCTGATTCCGGCGGCTCGCGTCTGGTTTCGCAGGTGGAAGCGCGCCGGTACGGGCTGGAACGGGCTTGGTTCACCCAAGTCTCGCTCGACTCGGCTCGCGGCCGTGTCTCGGATTTCACCTACTTCGTGAGTGCCACGCAGAAGCACGCGGTGTACGAGGTCCGCTACGAGGATCGGAAACAGGCGTTTTCGGAACGGGACACGGACCGCTTCGGCGACTTGCTGGGGAAAGAAGCGGCGGAGAAGCAGGCCAAGGCGTTCGTCGAGGAGCTGAAGCTGCGGGAAATCGAGGCCCAGATCGAAACGATCGAAGTGCCGGAGATCACCCTGTACGTCGTCACGGACCGCGCGGTGCTGCACGCCATCGATGCCGAAAGCGGCCGCACGCGCTGGACCACCGTGGTGGGCAATCGCAATTATCCTACGGAACGGCCGGGTGTGAATGAGAAGTTCGTCGCGGTGCTGAACGGCTCCGCGCTGCACTTGCTGAAACGCGATACGGGAGAGATGGCTTGGGTTCGCGAGGTCGACGGAGTGGCGTCCGCCGGAGCCGCGCTGACCGACGAGTACGTGGTCGTCCCCACGTTCACCGGCAACGTCGAATGGTATGAAATCGGCGAAACGCGGACGTTGCCCAAGATCTCCCGCGCCAACGGCCGCGTGCTCATCCAGCCGATCGTGACCCCGCAAAGCGTGGTTTGGTCGACTGATCGCGGGATGCTGTACGTGGCCCGCACGACGCAACGCCCTCGCTATCGTATGGAAGCCAAGCAAGCGATCGTGTCACAGGCCGCGTACGCCAGTCCCGGCAAAATCCTGGCGGCTTCCATCGACGGTTGCGTGTACTGCCTGACCGACGTCAGTGGCGACGAGTTGTGGCGGTTTTCCGCCGGCGAAGCGATCAGCAACAGCCCGACTCCCGTTGGCGACTCGGTCTATGTCGTCACCGACAAGGGGAGTCTGTTCTGCCTGAACTTGGACAGCGGCACCGAGAAGTGGTCGGTGCCCCAGGTAAAACGCTTGCTGTCCGTTAGCAAAGACCGCCTGTACTGCCTGAGTTTGACGGATCGCATGTCGATCCTGGACGCCAAGACCGGCGGACGGATCGCGTTGATGGGCGCGTATGACGCCGACTTCTTCTATGCGAACGCCAAGACCGATCGCATCATCATGGCGACGGCGACCGGCGTCATTCAGTGCCTGCGCGAGACCGAACTCCAATGGCCGCTCGTCCATCTCAACCTGAAAGAAGCCGAACAGCAGCAACGCCGTCCGGAAATCAAGCAAGAAGGGCTGGAGGACGCCAAGACGAAACCGGCGGCGAAACCGGCGGCCCCCGCCCAGGCCGATGATCCGTTCGGCGGCGGAGCTGCGCCGAAACCGGCTGCAGGCGGCGACGCCGATCCTTTCAACTAGCCATCGGATCACCGGTTTCGAGCAGCACAACCAGCCAAGAGCCCGGCGTTCTCGCGAAAGCCGGGCCTTTTTTCTGACTGGAGCCGTGACTGGGAGCCGGTCACAGGCCAGAAGCAGTGGCGTGGGTCCAATTTCCCGTTGCGCGTTTCGGTCTGATTCCGTTCCCCCTCGCCTGGGCTCCCCACCGCTTGACCGCCGCCCGGTCTGCGCGTAAACCTACGGTTGCATTTCCCTTCTTGGCCGGCGACGCGACCCTTTGGACCAGATGGACCCGAACGATGAACGCCCTTCCTGTGCAACGTGCCATCATTAGTGTCAGCGACAAACTCGGTCTGGCGGACTTCGCGCGGGGCCTGTCGGACTGCGGCGTGGAGATCTACAGCACCGGGGGCACGCGCCGCCATCTGGAGAGCGACGGGATGCAGATCGTGGATATCTCCGACTACACGGGATTTCCCGAAATGATGCACGGCCGGTTGAAGACCCTGCATCCCAAGGTGTTCGGCGGCATCCTCTGCCGCCGGGACCACGACGAGGACCTGCAGGCGCTCCAGCAGCACGGGATTGTGCCGTTTGAGTTGATCGTCGTGAATCTGTATCCCTTCGAGGCCACGGTGTCGCGTCCGGGAGTGACCCTGGCCGACGCCATCGAGCAGATCGATATCGGCGGTCCCAGTCTGGTCCGCGCCGCGGCCAAGAACCATGCGTTTGTGGCGATCGTGACCAATCGTGAACAGTATTCCGCCGTGCTGCAGGAGATCGCGGACACCGGCTGCATTTCGGACTCGCTCCGCAGGCAACTGGCCGCCGAGGCGTTCGCGCACACCGCCGCCTACGACCGGGCGATCGCCGATTACTTTGCCGGAGCCGCGGCGGACGGTATTTTTCCGGCGATGTTGAATCTGAGTTTGCGGCGCAAAGCGGAATTGCGGTACGGGGAAAACCCGCACCAGTCGGCGGCCGTGTATCGCACGGTCGGCGCGGGGGGGCCCAGCGTGGTGACCGCGCGGCAACTGAACGGCAAGGAACTGTCCTACAACAATCTCCTGGACCTGGACAGCGCCCTGGCGATCGTGCGTTCTTTTGGGCAGCCGGCAGCGGCGGTGCTGAAGCACAACAATCCCTGCGGCGCGGCCGTTGCAGAAACGCTTGCGGCGGCCACGCAACGGGCGCTGGACGGCGATCCGCTGAGCGCCTTCGGTTCGGTGCTGGGCTTCAACCGCACGGTCGACGTCGCCACGGCGGAAGTGCTCTCCACGCCCGGCCTGTTCGTGGAAGCCGTCGTGGCTCCCGATTACGAGGCCGCTGCGGTGGGAGTGCTGACCACCAAACCCAAATGGAAGAAGAACGTGCGGCTGATGCAGGTCGGCCGACTGGACGAGACGCGGTCGTCCCTGCAGTTGCGGTATCTGGACGGCGGCATGCTGGTCCAGGAATCCGACGTGGCTCCCGATCCGGAAGCCGACTGGAAGGTGGTGACGCAGGCCCAACCGCCCGCCGCCCTGATGGACGACCTGCGCTTCGGTTGGGCCATCTGCCGCCACGTGAAATCCAACGCCATCGTGCTGTGCAGGGACCAGTCGCTGGTCGGCGTGGGCGCGGGGCAAATGAGCCGCGTGGATTCCGTCGAGATCGCGATCAGCAAGGCGGGCGGCCGCGCGCAGGGCTCCGTCCTGGCCTCCGACGCCTTCTTCCCCTTTCCCGATTCCATTCATCGCGCCGCTGCCGCCGGCGTGGCAGCCCTGATCCAGCCCGGCGGCTCCGTCCGCGACGAAGAGGTCGTCGCCGCCTGCAACGAACGCGGCTTGCCCATGATCTTTACGGGGCGTCGGCACTTCAAGCACTGATTCCCAAACGCTGGGAGGGTGCGCCAGGAAACGGCTGCGGCGGCCAGGGAAGCTGTGGAAGACGGAACCGTTTGACAGGAAGACGGGGTGACAGAAGAATGAAGGACGGAGCGGGGAGCGGTCCTCTTCCGCCTGTGGTTTTGTCCGCCGTCTCTTTCTGCTGCTGGCGATCCTGGCCGTCGCCTTGGCTCGGGAAGGCCGAACGTCGAGAAACGCGGTGATGTTGCACCCAGTTCAACAGAAAGTACGTGCAATCCGGCGCCGTGCTTGGCGACTGCGGGTGATTTGCGGGGGCGGTCTGGCTGTGATCGTCGTGGCCGGGGCGGTTTTCCTGGCCGCCGTGACGGACTATGCGTTGCGGTTTGACGATGCGGGCGTGCGCTGGTTAAGCGCGCTGGCGGTGCTGGCCCTGGGCGCTTGGGGACTGGGCCGGTTCTTGGTCCCGGTTCTGGTCCGCCGGCTGTCGGAGTTGGAAGTCGCCCAGCGGATCGAGCGGCGGTTTCCCGAAATGTGCGACCGTCTGTCCAGCGCCGTGGCGTTTCTGAACCAGCCGGAAGAGGAGCCGACGGCCGGCTCGGCCGATTTGCGGCGGGCCGTTGTGGCAGCCGCCGTCACGGACTTGGAACGCCAGGACCTGGCCGACTGTCTGGACGCGCGGCGGCCGCGGCGGATTGCGCTCTGCGCCGCGGCCGCCTGCGCCGTGGTGGGCCTCGTCGGCGTTTGGAATGGGCCGTCCGCCGCGCTGGCCGTCCGCCGTCTGGCCATGCCCTGGCGCGCGGAGCCTTGGCCGAGGCGGAACCAGCTGCAGTTTCTCCAAGGGCCCACGCGATTGCCCTTTGGCGCGGACTTCGAAGTCGAATTGGTCGACCGGCACGGGCGGCTGCCCCCCTCCGTCCAGATCCACTTCTGGCCCGACGGCGAAGAAGCGAAGCAGATCCAGGTCAAGGACATGAAGTTTTTCCAGGACCGGATGGTCTATCGCTGGGAGGACGTGCGCCGGCCGTTCCGCTATCGCGCCGTGGGCGGAGACGACGATACGATGGAGTGGCGGACCCTGGAGTTGGTGGAGCCTCCGCAAGTCACGTCGCTGCAGATCCGCCTGCATCCGCCCGCTTACACGGGCTGGCCGGTTGTGGCTTCCGGCGAGAATATCCGCGCTCTGGAAGGCTCCGCCATCGAAGTCGCCGGCCAGGTCAACCGGCCCGCCAGCGCCGTTCAATTGCGGATGGACAAGCCCGCTGCGCCGGGCATCGTGGCGGGCCGATTGAGCGCAGACGGGCTGCAGTTCACGATCAGTCCGGACGCCCAGCCCCCGTGGCAGGCGACCCAGTCCGGGACGTATTGGTTCGAGGTGACCGACACCGACGGCCTGTGCGGCGGGAGCGACCGCCGCTGGAACCTGCGCGCCGTGCCGGACGCGCCGCCGACGGTGGTTCTGGAACGGCCTGCCGCCAACACCTTTGTCACCGCGGATGCCGCGCTGACTCTGGCCGGCGCCGTCCAGGACGACCTGGCGGTGCACGCCATTTCCATTCGCTTTACCCGCAGCGACAGCCCAAACGCCGACGAGCGGCAGACGCTGGAAATCGTCCGCGGACCGGACGCCGCGCCGCAACCGGCCGCCGGATTGGCCGATGCCGGCGCCGGCCCCGCCGACACGCGCACGGTGGAATTCACCTGGGAACTGTCGCGACTGGACGGCCTGAAGCCGGGCGCGTGGATCGATTTCGAGCTGACGGCGGACGACTACAAGCCGCAATCCGCACACAGTCCGACGCGCCGCTTGACGATCATCTCCGTGAGCGAATTGGAGGAGCGCGTCGCGTCCCGGCAGGCGTTTATTCTGGGCCAGTTGGCCGAGGTGTTGCGGGTCCAGCGCGAAGTGCGGGCGCCCGTCAAAGCGTTGGAAATCGGCCTGGCCGGCGCCGGCCGGCTCGCCGCCAGCGACGTGGACTCGCTGCAGGCAGCCGAGTTGAAACAGCGGCAGGTCAGCCGGCTGTTGGCCGATCCGCAAGAGGGCGTGGCCGCCCAGATCGTAGGCCTGCTGCACGAACTGCAAAGCAATCGGATCGAGAATCCGGAGCTCGTAGGCCGGCTGAATGAACTTCTCGCAGCGGTGCGGCAGATCGGCGGCGAGCAACTGCCGCCGATCCAGACACGGCTGATCGGAGCTGTCAAGTCGGCGCGGGAAGCCCTCCGCCTGGCGATGGCCACCGACACCGCGTCCCCCGCTACCGCGCTCACCGCCGCGGCGCCGGGCGGATTGCAGGACGCGCTGCAAACCGCCGGCCGCCAGCAGGACGAAGTGATCGCGCGGCTGGAGAGCCTGTTGGGCGACTTCTCGCAGTGGGACAATTACCGGCGGTTCTCCCGCGAGTTGGCGCGGGTCCGGCAAGCGCAGGACGAGTTGCGGCAGGACGCCGAGCGTACGCGGCTGGATTACCTGGGCCGCGAGTTGCAGGATTTGGATGCCGACCAGCGCGTGAACCTGCGCCGCCTGGCGGAACGTCAGGCGGAACTGGGGCGCCAGTTTGACAAGATCGCCGTGCGGATGGACCAGATGCGCGACGAGTTGACCGGGCTCGATCCGGCGGCGGCCCAAACGCTCGCCGATGCCCTCGATCTGGCGCGCCGCGCGGCCCTGGGGGGGACCATGCGGGAAACCGGCCGGCGGATCGAAAACAACCAACTGGGCGACGCCGCCCGGCAGCAGCAAACCATCCTCCGCAATCTGCAGGAACTGTTGGACACGCTGGCCAATCGGCGTGTCCACGAACTGGAAAGCCGCGCGGACCAGCTGCACCAGGCCGCAGAAGACTTGCAGGCCTTGCAAGCGACCCAGCAGGGACTCCAAGCCCAGGCCGAACAGGGCGCGGCGGCGAAGGACGACTCACCGCGAAAGCGGGAACTCGACCGCCTGTCGGCAAGCTGGAGCGAACTGGCGGAACAGGCCCGGCGGCTGTCCCGGCGACTGGAGCGGCTGCTGGCCGAGCAGGCGGCGCAATCCCTGTCTGCCGCCGCTACGTCCCTGGAAAAGGCGGCGGAAGCCGCCGGGCAGGGCGAGGCCCAACAGACACTGGAACCGTCGCGCGAAGCGGGCCAGCAACTCGACCAGGCCGCGCGGCAACTGGACCAGTCGCGACACGCGGCGACCCAGGATCTGCTTCAAGAGCAACTGGGCCGGCTGGGGCAGGACCTCGAGGCCTTGGTGCGCCGCCAGCAAACCGCCCTGGAGGGGACGGTCGAGTTGGAGGCCCAGCGCCGGCAGGAAGAGCCTGGCTGGACGCGCGCTCAACTGTCCAGTTTGGGAGCCCTGGCACGCCAACAGCGGTCGGTGGCCAGCGAAGCCGCCGCACTGACCGACCGCTTGGCCCCGGCGCCCGCCTTTGCCCTGGGCCTGCAAGCGGCGCTGCGCGAGATGGAGCGGGCGGCTCGCGGCCTGGATCGCCAGGAGACGGGGCCCGCGACCCAGCAGTCGCAACGGCTGGCCCTGACACGACTGCAGCAGATGCGCGAAGCGTTGCAGCGCGAGCCAGGCGGCCCGTCAGACGATGACGGACAGAATCCTGCCGGCGAGAACAACCGGCCGCCTCCGTCCGACGCCGTCCAGCGACTGGCGGAACTCAAACTGCTGAAGTCGATGCAGGAAGAACTCCATCGCCGCACGGCCGAATGGGCGGAAATCCGCTCGCGCACGGAGACCTTGACCGACGACCAGGCGGACTCGCTCCGGCAACTGGCCGAAGAACAGGGCCGCCTGGCGACGATGCTCGACGAATTGAGCGGCCGACGCCCCAAGCCGGACGCCGACGAGACAAAGGGATACGAGCTGTGAATGTCCTGACAAGACCCGGCGACGGGAGCGGCGGCAAGTGGCGGGCGTGGTGTTTCGCGCTGTGCGGATGCTTAACCGTGGCGGGCCTGACGGCGACCGCAGCGGCTTCGCCTCCCGCGGCGTCCAAGCCTCTGGCCGGAGCGATGCTGCGGGATAGCCTGGACAACGAGTTGCTGCGAGGCCTGGACCTCCCGGCGCGGCCCAACGCCGCGCCGCCTGCCGCAGATCGGCCCGCGGACCGCCCGGCGCAAGCCGCATCCGAGCTGGATCCGCAACGGCTCGAAACCCTGGCGGAGGGCGAGGACATCGGCCTGGAGTCGGCCGATCCGCTGGACGCGATTGGCCGCCGGATGCGTTTGGCCGAGGCCCTGCTCAGCCGGCAAATCACCTCGCCCAAGACGCAGCGCGTCCAGCAGTTGGTGATCGAAGACCTGAACCGCCTGATCGAACAGCTGCAGAAGCAATGTTCCAACGCCGCCGCCAAATCCAAGTCCGCGCCGCAACCCCGCGCCAAGCCGGGCAGCAAGAGCCGCGCGGGCAGCGGCGAAAACACGGGGGCCAACCAGCCCGCCGCAGAGAGCACCGAGCGGACCGGCAGCCAGGCGGCGGACCGCGAGGAACTAGCCCGGCTCCAGCAGATGCTGAATCAGATCTGGGGACATCTGCCGCCCAAGCTCCGCGACCAGATGCAAAGCAGCGCGATCGAGGAGTTCCTGCCCAAGTATGAGAAGCTGATCGAGGCGTATTACACGCGACTCGTCGAGGAAGGTAAGAAGTGATGCCTGCCAGCTGCACATCTGGAGAGCGAACGGCGCTGGACGCGGGGCGATCGGCTGCTGCGACGAAGGCGCGGCGTGCGGATCTCGCGGCGGCGCACTGGCAGCGGCCGGAAAGCCGCGCAAGCCGGGAAAACCCGCTCCGGAGTCGAGCGGCCCGGCTTGTTCGCAGTCGCCGGGCTCTTGCCTCCAGACTTGCCTGCGGCGTCTGGTGTCTGGCCGCCGCCTGGACCACCGCCTCGATCTCGGCCGCGGCCGAATCGCCGGACGCCGGGTCGCTGGCGGCGGCACCAGGAAATCTGATGCAGCCGGCGACGCAGCGCGCCGTCGAGAAAGGACTTCGCTATTTGAAATCCCAGCAAAACGACGACGGCTCGTTCGGCCGCGGCGGCTACAGCCGCAACGTGGCCATCTGCAGCCTGGCGGGCATGGCCTTCCTCAGCCGCGGCAGCACGCCGGGCCGCGGGCCCTATGGCCGGGAGGTCAATCGCTGCCTGGCGTTCATCCTGGACCACGTCCGCGAGAGCGGCTACATCATCGCTCCCGAGGGCGCCAGCCACGGCCCCATGTATGGGCACGGATTCGCGACGCTCTTCTTGGCCGAAGTCTGCGGCATGTCCTCCGACCCGACGATCCGCGACAAGCTGGTGGGGGCCGTGGACTTGATCGTCCGCACCCAAAACGAGGAAGGCGGTTGGCGGTACGAACCCAAGCGGCAGGACGCCGACATCTCGGTGACAATCTGCCAGATCATGGCCTTGCGCGCCGCGCGCAACGCCGGCCTGTTCGTGCCCCGCGAGACGGTGGACCGCTGCATCGACTATGTGAAGCGCAGCCAGAACCCGGACGGTGGGTTCATGTACCAGCTGTCCGCGCCCGGCGAGAGCCGCTTTCCCCGCAGCGCGGCGGGCGTCGTCGCGCTGTACAGCGCCGGCATCTATGAAGGAGACGAGATCGAGAAGGGACTGGATTATTTGATGAGGCAAATCCCTACGTCGAAGGCCGTCCAGGCGGAGCCGCACTACTTCTACGGGCACTACTACGCCGTCCAGGCGATGTGGCAGGCGGGCGGCCAACGCTGGCAGCAATGGTACGCGGCCGTCCACGACGCCATCCTGGCCCGGCAGCGTCCCGACGGCGCGTGGTTCGACCAGATTTCGCCTGAATACGGCACCGCGATGGCTTGCATCATCCTGCAGATGCCGAACAATTACCTGCCGATCTTTCAGCGATAGGGGATGCGGGATGCGGGATGCGGGTTGCGGGATGCGGGTTGCGGATTACGTGGCCTGGCGGTTGTCCATCGGCGTTTTGCTGTTCCTGTCCGCCGGTGCGGCGGCGGGCCAATCCGTGCCGCCCCTGCCGCGCGTGGTGCCGATCGAGGGCGACGCTTCGGCCGCCCGCGTCGAGCGAATCGGCGCGGACTGGACGGTTCATCTGCGAACCGGCGGTTCGACGCGTGCCGTTCCTGCCAAGGACCTGGTACGGTGGGGCGATTACACCGACTCGTTTCGCCTGATGCACGTCGTGCTGGCGGACGGCAGTCTGCTGGCCGCCGAGATCGCGCATCTGGCCGACGAGAAGTTGGCCGTCGATGGAGAGCTTTGCGGCCGGGTGGAGATTCCGCTCGCCAAGGTCCGCGGGGTGGTGCTGGACCCGCCGCCCTCCGCCTCCGAACGCGATCGGCTCTGGGAGGCCGTCACTGCAGCGCAAGGCGTACAAGACCAATTGGTGCTCCGCAACGGCGACGTGCTCCGCGGCGTGCTGAAAAGCGTTTCGCCGGACGCCGTGACGCCAACCGCCGGGCTGACGCTCGCGTTCGCGGCCGAAGGACGCGATTTGACGATTCCCGCGAACAAAGTCCTGGCGATCGTCTTGAATCCGGCGCTGGTCGATGCGGCGGCCAAGCCGGGATTCTTCGTGCGGATGGGATTTCGCGACGGCAGCCTGCTGAACGTCACCCAGGTTGCGACGGACGGAGCGTTCGCGCGCCTGACGCTGGCCCCCGCCGTGCAGTTGGAATTGGATGCGGAACTCCTGCAGACCGAACTGACGCTGCTGCAGCCGAGCAGCGACCGTGTCGTCTACGTGTCGGACCTGGAGCCGATCAGCTACAAGCACATCGCCTATTTGGAAACCGCGTGGCCGTTGGGCCGCGACCGCAGCGCGGCCGGAGGCCGGTTGCGGCACGGCGGCCACCTGGTCGTCAAGGGATTGGGCATGCACAGCGCCTCGCGCGTGGCTTATCGCTTGGGCGGCGGCTATCGGCGGCTGGACGCCGAGTTGGCGTTGGACGACGGCGCCGGCTTCGGCGGCAGCGTTGTCTTTCGCGTGTTCGTGGCCGACGCCGCAGACCAGTGGAAACGAGTGTACGAAAGCCCCGTCGTGCGCGGCGGCGACGCGGCGTTGCCGATTTCGGTCGACGTGAGTCACGCCCAGGCGCTGGCGCTGATTGTGGACTTTGCCGACCGCGGCGATGTCTTGGACCGCGGAGCCTGGCTCAACGCCCGGTTGATAAAATGACCGCGCAAAAAAGGAACGCGCAAGGCGCTGGCGGCGAGTTCGCCACACTGCGTGGCCTGGCGGTCGGAAGCCCCGTGCGGCGTGCGTGGATGCTGCGGGGGGCGCAGTTGATCATGAGAAATTGGATCGCGATCGATCAGAGGAGCCCGAAATGATGGTTTTTGTTTGCGGACTGGTGCTGCTGGCGGGAGGCTACTTTTTCTACGGACGGCTGACCAGTTCCACGGTCAAGCCCGATCCGGACCGGGTCACGCCGGCGGTCGCCCACGCGGACGGGGTGGACTACGTGGCCATGCCGACCTGGCGCGTGTACCTGATCCAGTTGCTGAACATCGCGGGGCTGGGACCGGTCTTTGGACCGATCCTCGGCGCGTTATGGGGGCCGCAGGTGTTTCTGTGGATCGTGTTCGGCTGTATCCTGGGCGGCGCGGTCCACGACTTTCTGATCGGCGCGATGTCGATCCGCAACGATGGAGCCGGCCTGCCGGACTTGATCGGCCACTATCTGGGCACGGTCGCCCGGCACGTTTCGACCTTCTTCATTCTCCTGTTGATGCTGCTGGTGGGGACGGTTTTCGTCAAGGGACCGGCCTTGCTGCTGGTCGAACTGCTCCCGGCGGAAAGCGTCGGGTCGTGGTTCGGCCCGGCCGCTGCCTCCTGGCTGTCGTCGTCCTTCTTCGGTCTGTCGGCATGGCTGTGGCTGGTCATGCTGGCGATCTATGCCTACTACGTTCTGGCGACGTTGCTGCCGATCGACGCCATCATCGGGCGGTTCTATCCGTTCTTTGCCATCGCGTTGCTGGTCATGGTGGCCGGGCTCACTTACGCGCTGCTCAGCGGCGGCATCCAGGCGCCCGAGTTCACCTTGGACAACCTGCATCCCAAGCAATTGCCCGCCTGGCCGCTGATTTTTATCACGGTCAGTTGTGGAGCGGTGAGCGGGTTCCACGCGACGCAGAGTCCCTTGATGGCGCGGTGTTTGAAGAGCGAGAAGCACATGCGTCTGGTGTTTTACGGGGCGATGATTTCGGAAGGCGTGATCGCACTCGTCTGGGCCTCGGTCGCGCAGGGGTTCTACGGCGGCAGCGAGGGCCTCGCGGCGGCGTTGGACGCCGGCGGCCCCGGCGCCGTGGTCCACAAGGCCTGTGTAGCCACGATGGGGTTAGCCGGGGGCATCCTGGCCGTGCTGGGCGTGGTGGTGCTGCCGATCACCTCCGGCGACACGGCGTTCCGCGTCGGCCGGTTGATTCTGGCCGATTACTTGCGCGTTCCCCAAACGCGAATTATCAACCGCTACATCCTGGCCGTGCCGCTGTTCGGGCTTTCGCTGGCGCTGAACTTTGTGAACTTCGCGGTCATCTGGCGGTACTTTGGCTGGGCCAACCAGGCGTTGGCAGCGGTGGCCCTGTGGACTGGGGCCGTCTTTCTCGCCCGCCGCGCCAGCCGCTGGTGGCTGGCCTTTGTTCCGGCCGTGTTCATGACCGTGGTCACGACCAGCTACATCCTGGTCGAGGACGTCGGCTTTGCGCTCAATCCGCGCCTGGGGACGGTCCTCGGGCTGGTGGCCGGCGTCGCCTCGGCCGTGGTCTTTTTATGGGTGCGGCCCAGGCTGGCGCCGGAAGAAGACAAACCGGCGATGACCGGCCAGCCCACCGAAGCGGAGCGAACCGGGGATTCGCTGGCCTGCTGAGCGGCGGCTCATTCCGGCTTTCGGAAATGCCAGAATTCGCCGTCGGGCTTTTCCAAGTGGCACACCATGCACTTGCTGATCGGCCCCTCCTCGCCTTGGAGGCGGACGGCCTGTTCGTTGTCGCGCACCATCGCGGCCGGCGTGATCGTATGGGGGGAGCCATGACACGCACAGCAGTAGATGCCACCGCCGCCGTGCGCCTTGCTGTGGCGGTACAGGGACGCGGAGTCCTTCGTCAGATGCTCGTTGGGGGACTCGATCGTGACTTCTTCGGGGTCCTGCAAGTCCTCGGTGTGGCACGTCGCGCAGGAAGGCATCGTGGTCCAGGGCGTGCGGGTTCGAGCGGCGACGATCTCCATGGCGCCGTGGCAATCGGTGCAGGTGATCCCCGATTGGGACATCACGTCCCGCAGGCACTTCGTCTGCGGACCTGGGTGACAGGAATGGCACACGTTCTTGGGCAGTCTTCGTCCGGGCTCCTTCACTTTGCTGGCGTGAAAGCCGTGCATGGCTGAGGACAGCGTCAGTTCACAATCCTTGCACTCGGTGACGCCCATCGCGGGATCGGCGTGACAGGAGCAGCACAGGACCGGCTTGCCGGCTTGAGCCTGCCGGAGCAGATCCGTGCGCTCGTTCTTGTCGTGGGCCTTCAGGATGTCGGCCATCGAACCTTGCGGCGTATCCGCGACGTGGCACAGGTCGCAGGACATCTCGGTGGACGCCGGAGCCACGTTGACGGTCTGGGCGAGCGTTTGGCCTGCCGGGTCCTGTACCGAGACCGTGAACATGGGAAACGGATCCCAGGTTCCGTCGTCCGAGAAGTCCACTACGGGCACGCCGTCGGCGACGAAGTGATCGGCCGCGGCTTCCATCGTACCGGACGTGCGTTTGCCCTTGAGACCCACTCCTGGCTCCAACTTCCAGCCGTAAGCAGCCGCATAATCCCAGAAGTTGGAGTGCCGCACGGGATCGGTGACGTGCAACGTTTCGTAGCGGAGTTTCACGTCCTGGGTGATGACGGCCGGCTTCTGGCCGCGCCGAATGACCTGCGCCCAGAAGACGTTGTAAGGCGGCAGGATCTGAAGGGTCGAAAAATCGGCCTGGTAACAATGCATGCCCAAGTCGTTCCAAGCCAGCACGGCGTATTGGTCCAGTGGCTGCGGCGGCGGCAAGCCGGCGGGCAGGCCAGGGGGCGGAGCCGGGTAGTCGTACGAGTGCCGCGGCGCCCAAGCGGTCCCGGCGGCCATCTCCGGAGTGGTTTTGCGGGCCGGGGCCGGCGGGGCCAGCGCCGGCGCCACGGCGGGAGGTTCCGAAGAGTTGCCAATCGGGGCCAGATCGCGCGAGAACAGGATCATCACCACCACGGCGGCAACAACCAGCAAGACAGGCTGCGAAAGCCGTTTCATCACGTAACCTCCAGAGGGGATGGACACAATTTGCCTAGTTATCCCAGGTCAGATGCAACTGCGGTGCCCAGCGGAGACCGCCGTGCTCACTTTCCAAGGAACAAAGCTGGCATTCCCTGTGCCTCGGCCATCTGGGGAGCATTTCCGCGCTGTATCCCGGACGGCGATGCCTTGCCGCATTTCTCGGACCGTGTATTTCGCAGCGATTCCGCCTCGGTTGCTCTTGCAAACTGCAAGCCGGGATGTGGACGGCCGGCCGTTTTCTGTTCCTCTCATTTTCTGCTCCTCACGGTGTCCATCGAAACGTCTTGCGGTTATGCTTGCGTTGCGTTTTCCGTTTGGCATGGGCCAGCCTTGGCCGACAAGCTATAAAGGAAATGGAGACCTTGACCGCCGCGCCCGTTGTGGCCAGGGGAGCGGTTTCAGCCTTTGCAGAAAATGAAAGAGGAAGTACACCGATGTCTGACGCCATTGACAGCCGGCGCAAGTTCCTGAAGACGTCCTCAGCCGCCGTGGCGGGAGCCGTGCTGGCTTCGGGAAATTCAGCCGCCGCGGCGGCGAACAGCGCGTCCGTGGCTTCTCTGCTGGTCGCCGCGAATGCGCCCTTTGACGGAGGCGACTTGAAGGCCCGCTTCGTCTATGACGGCGATCCTCCCGTCCGCAAGCCTGCCGTAATTACGGCGGACCAGGATTTCTGCTGCAAGCAGAACATTCTGGAAGAACACGTTGTGGTGAACCCGGCGAATCGGGGGTTGGCCAACGTGATCGTCTGGCTGTACCTGGCCCGCAAGGATGCGCCGCCGACCATTCACCCTTCGTATGCCGAGACGGAAAAAGCGGAAGTGCACCTGGATTGCGACGGCTGTCGCTTCGAACCGCACGCCCAAGTCCTGCGGACCACGCAAACGCTGTTGATTCGCAACCTCAACCCGATTGGGGACAGCGCCAAGATCGACACCTTGAGCAATCCGCCAATCAATATCGTCATCCCGATCAAGGGCCAGTGGCGGCAGGCCTTTCCCAACGCCGAACGCATGCCGGCCCGCGTCAGCTGCAGCTTGCATCCGTGGGAATCGGGCTGGTTGCTTGTGAAGGACAATCCGTACATGGCCGTCTCCGACGCCGACGGCAGCTTTGTGATCAAGAATCTGCCGCCCGGCAAATGGACGTTCCAGTTCTGGCACGAACAAGCCGGCTACCTCACGGAAGTGAAGTTCCAGGGAAAAACGACTGCCTGGAAGCGTGGACGGGCCGAATTCGAAATCAAACCCGGCGAGAACGACTTGGGCGAAGTGCTGCTCGCGCCGGGCTCGTTCGCCACGTGAGCGGAAACGCGGGCCGGCCTACGGCGCGATCTTCTCGAACGGCCACATCGCGACGCCGCCGTCCAGCACGCGCACGTCCTTGAATCCCGCCGCCTTGAGGATCAACGAGGCTTCGTAGCCGCGCAGGGAGATCTGGCAGAAGGCCACGATGGGTTTGTCTCTGGGCAACTCGTCCAGCCGGCTGCGGAGTTTTCCCAGCGGGATCAAGGTCGAATGGGGCAAGCGGACCTGACCATATTCCGCCGGGGAACGGACGTCGAGGAGCACGAAATCCGCACCGTCCTGCAACAGGCGGTTGACGTCCCTCGCCGACACGCCCGTCATCAGCCCGTCCAACTTGTTTCTCGCGACGTTGGCAGCCGTGATCAGGTTGTCCATGGCGGACGCATAGGGCGGGGCGTAGCACAGATCCACCTGGGCCAGTTGATCGACCGTCATCCCTGCCGTGATGGCCATCGCCGCCACGTCGATCCGTTTGTCGCCGGCCCCCGGCCCCGTGGCCTGAACGCCGAGCAGACGCCGGGAGTTCCGGTCGACCACGATCTTCAGCAGCAACGGCTTGGCGGTGGGCATGTAGTGGGCTCGATCCGCCGCTGGCGCCAGTGCGACGACCGGATCGTAGCCCTGTTGGGTCGCCGCGGTCTCCGTCAATCCCGTTCGGGCCACGCAGTAATCGAACACCTTGCAGACGGTGCTTCCCAGCACGCCGGGGAAGGTGTCGTCCAGGCCGCAGATGTTGTTGGCTGCGACCCGTCCTTGCTTGTTGGCCGTCGAGCCCAGCGGCACAAAACAAGGCTTGCCGGTGAGCAGATCCACACACTCCACGCAGTCGCCGGACGCGTAGATGTCGGGATCGGACGTGCGCATCCGAGGATCGACCTGGATCGCTCCCGTTGTTCCGATCTCCAAGCCGGCGGCCCGCGCCAGTCCCACCGCGGGACGCACGCCGACGGCCGCGATCACCATCTCGGCCGGCAGCTTGCCGCGGTCGGTCACTACCGCCTGGACCCGGCCCTGGCCTTCGAACGCTTGGACCTTGGTCCCGGTCAGCACTTTGACGCCGTGCGATTCCATGTGCTGCTCGACCAGCCGGGCGATCTCCGAATCCAGCATGCCCAGGATCTGCGGCAGCATTTCCACGATTGTCACGCGGCACCCGCACTGGACCAGCGCCTCGGTGGCTTCCACGCCGATCAGTCCCCCGCCCACGACCACCACGTCGCGGGCCTTGTGTTCGGACAACAGCGTTTTGATCTGTTCCGCGTCGTGGACCCCGTGCAACGTCAGGATGTTTTCCAGGTGGACGTTCGGGATGGGCGGCACTACGGGCGTCGCGCCGGTGGCGAAGACCAGCTTGTCGTAAGGCAGCCACGACCGGCCGCCGCTGGCATCGCGGACTTCCACCCGCTTGCCCGCGCGGTCCACCTGGACGGCCTCGGTCTGGTTCATGACGTGGACGTTCTTGACCTGCCGGAAGAACACCGGGTCGCGGACGACGCCCACGGGCGTCGACATCAGTTCCGCCTGCTCCTTGACCACGCCCGACACGTAATAGGGCAGCCCGCACCCGGCGTAGGAAAGCAGTTTTCCTTTCTCGACGATCGTCACTTCCGCATCTGGCGCCAGGCGGATGATCCGGGAAGCCACCTTCGGCCCCGCGGCAACGCCGCCGATAATGACCACTTGCTTGACGTCCGACATGCTCGCTGCTCCTTGGTTCCGGGAATGAACTGTGCAGATCTTTCTGCCGTGAATGGTAGCGGGTCACACCTTCTCCGGCACCACCCACGGCTGGCGATACTCGCGCGTGAAGAGCTCCATGGCGCGGGCGTTGCCGACGATCTGTTCGGTCTTCGGGTCGATGGTCAGTTTCTCGGCCCCCAGCCGGTAGCTGATCATCGCGTAATGGACCAAGAGCAAGCTGAGGTGTCCCTCGGCGATCTCGGCGTTGGGCGTCTTGCGGCTGCGCACGCACTCGATGAAGTTCTGGAAGTGTTCCTGATCGGGGAACCGGCCGTGCATCTGGTCGCGGATCACCGGCTGGCGGTTTTTCTGCCGCACGAAGACTTGCCACCCCGAGCCCATGCGGCCCACGAACATCAGAGCGTCGCTGCCGTAGATCTCGATGCGCTCGGTGTTCTGAGGCCAATACGGGTAGATGTCGCCGTCGCGCACGCCCATGTCGGCTTTGATCATGTAGGGCGTGTACAGCGAAAGGTCGAAGCTCATCACCAGGTCGTCGAACTCCAGGATGGCCAACTGGGTATCGGGCGTCTCGGCGGCGCCGTCGCGGTCGTAGCGAGCGCCGTTGGAGAAGACGGTCTGGGGGTACTTCAGGCCGCACAGCCAGCGGGCCAGGTCCACCTGGTGGATGCCGTCGTAGGTCATGTCACCGCCGCAATAACGCCACAAGAATCGCCACTGGTAGCGCAGCGTCGGGTTGTATCTGTGCTCGGGGGCCGGCCCGTTCCACATGTCCCAATTGAAGCCTTCGGGCGGATCGCTGTCGGGGGCCATGGGGAAATTCGGCTCGCCCTTCTGGTTGACCACGCGGACCCGGTGAATCTTGCCGAGCTTTCCCGCCGCGATGTACTCGCGGGCCGCGTGGTTGTAGGGGGCGGACCGGTTCTGCATGCCGATCTGCACGATGCGGTTGTATTTTCGCGCCGCCTCGACCGCCTGGCGGCCCTCCCAGCAATTGTGGCTCTGCGGCTTCTCGCAATACACGTCCTTGCCGGCCTGGCAACACCAGATCGTCGCCAAGGCGTGCCAATGCGGCGGCAAGGCGAGGATGACGGCATCGACCGATTTGTCCTCCAGCATCTTCCGGAAGTCGGGCTCATAGACGGGCATCTTTCCGCCTTGGAGCGTGGCGATGCCCTTGGCCCGAGTCTCGTGCATCTTGCGATCCACGTCGCAGAAGTAGGCGAACTGGCAGTCGTCGCGGCTGGCAAACCCGGTGGCCAGCATGTTGCCTCGACCGCGGCAGCCGACGATCGCCAGAATGACCTTGTCGTTGGCCGGAGTTGCCCGCACGGACCGCGGATCGGAGAGGATGGTCAATCCCGCAGCCAGGCCGATGGCCGAACCTTTTGCCTGTCCGAGGAAATCGCGGCGGTTCAAGCTGCTCATGGGGCGTCGCTCCTTGCAAGAATTGGTAAGCGGTGTGGAAATCACGCCGCCGCCCAGCAGTCTAGCTGGCCGCTGCCGGCACGACAACCTGACGACACCGGGCCAGACGCGGTGCACCCGGTGTCCCGGCCGCGGTGCTGGCGGCGTGCTGTTCGGCGAGACACTCGAGATCAGCGTCCCGACAGGCGTCCCGCCCTGACCGTTCTCGGATTGTATCCGGCGTCAGGATGGTCACAATGAACCGCAGCGGATTTTCTCAAGCTCGGATGCGGCCGTTTTCCGACGCGCAGAAGCCCGGCGCTTCGGAACCGTTGAGGGTCCGGCGGGCCACAACCAGGAAGAACCAGACGATGCTCGCGAATGCCAGGTATCAGCGGTTGCCAGATCGCTTCAACATGATCCGTGGTGCCCTGGCCGCCGTGGCCGCGGCAGCCGGACAAGCCAGTCGCGGCAACTCGCCTCGTTCGTGCCGCCGCCACCCGCCGCGTTGGCAAGTCGTGTTGCTGTTCTCGGCGCTGTGTGGGGGGATCGTTCCGGCAACGAGCGGCGCCGAGTCGGGTTTGGGAGATCGTCTGCGACCGCTCCTGGCCGCTCACCAAGGCAAAGTCGCGATGGCGGTCAAGCATCTGGAGAAGGGCGAAGAGTTTGCGCACCACGCGGACAAGGCCCTGCCCACCGCCAGCCTGATCAAGGTAGCCGTCATGGCGACGGCCTACCGGCTGGCGGACGCCGGGACCTTGGACCTGGGCCGCACGGTCGTTCTGCGGGCAGAAGACAGAGTGCCCGGCTCCGGCATCCTGACCGGGCATTTCTCGGACGGGGCAACCTTGTCCGTCCGCGACGCCATTCGCCTGATGATCGCGTTCTCCGACAACACGGCCACCAATCTGGTTCTGGATCAGATCGGCCTGCGGACTACCGCCGACACAATGCAGGAGCTGGGCTTTCCGAACACCAAGATCCACTCCAAGGTGTATCGCCGCGAGACGTCCGTCTTTCCCGAACGGAGCAAGGAGTTCGGCTTGGGGAGCACGACGCCGCGGGAAATGGTCGGGCTGTTTGAACAGCTGCACCGGCGGCAACTGGCCTCGGCCGCCTCCTGCGAGGCCATGCTGCAGCACTTGGCAGCCTGCCAGGACAAGGACCTGTTCCCCCGGAACTTGCCGCCGTCCGCCAGGATCGCCCACAAGACGGGCGCGGTCGATGCCGTGCGGACCGACGCCGGCATTCTCGAGACGCCCGGCGGTCCGATCGCCATCTGCGTGCTGACGGCCGACAACGCGGACCGTTCGTGGACTTCGGAAAACGCGGCCGAACGGTTGTGCGCACGCCTGGCGCGCGCCACGTACGACTATTTCAATCCGTCCGGAGTCGCCGACCGCTCCGCACCGCCGACCGCGCTGGCAATGGGGGCCGCGGGGCCGCAGGTAGGATTCTTGCAGAGGACCTTGAACGCGCGTCTTTCCCCGTCGCCCGAGTTGGGGGTGGACGGCGATTTTGGCCCGGCGACCCGCGACGCCGTGTTGCGATTTCAAGAAGAACGCGGCCTGCCGGCGAGCGGCGAGGTTGGCCCGCAGACCTGGCAGGCGTTGGGAAAACTGGTCACGCAAGATGAACCGATTCCCGATCCGGCAGTGGTCAACGCTCAAGTGTTGCCGCGCCAGCCGCCGGATGACCCGGCGGCGGCGCCGCTGGTGACGTGTCAAGCCTGGATCATCGGCGATGCCCGCACGGGGGCTCGCTTGCGGGCGAACAACGAGCGCCGGAAACTTGACTTTGCCAGCACCACCAAGATCATGACGGCCCACCTGGCGCTCCAGTTTGCCGAAGAGCATCCCGGCGTGCTGGACGAGGAAATCGTCTTTTCGCGACGGGCGGATGACACGATCGGTTCATCCGCCGGTCTGCTTGCGGGCGAACGGCTGACGGTCCGCGAACTGTTGTACGGACTGCTGTTGCCCTCGGGCAACGACGCGGCCGTGGCTTTGGCGGAGCATCTCGGCGGCCGTTTCGATCCGCCGTCGAAGGCGGCGGACGCGGCCGATCCGGTGGCTCGGTTTGTGGCGGAAATGAACCGCCGGGCCAAAACGCTGGGCCTGAACGACACTCGCTTCTGCAACCCGCATGGCTTGCCGGCCGAGGGCCATCAGTCCACCGCCGCCGATCTGCTGACGCTGGCCCATGCCGCGCTCCGATCGCCGCTCTTTCGCGAATACGTACGCACGCGCCAGCGCGGCTGTGCCGTGACGAGCGCGGCGGGGCATACCCGGAACGTGTTGTGGAAGAACAGCAATCGCCTGCTGGGCATCGAAGGCTATGAGGGCGTGAAGACCGGCACGACGGACGCCGCCGGCGCTTGCCTGGTCGCCTACGGTACCCGCGCGGGCCAGGAACGGCTTGTCATCGTGCTGGGCTCGGCCAGCTCGGACGCGCGCTATGCGGACAGCCGCAACCTGTTCCGCTGGGCCTGGCAGCAGTTGCGTGAATGAACGTCCGGCGTCACCGTTTGGTCCCCCAGCCAAATGCTGAGGCAGATTGGTTGCTTGGATCAGGCGAGCGGACGGCTGGCCGATGCGACTTTCTGACGTGGTTGCGCGAGGATTTGTCGCGGCGGGAATCTTGCCTCCTGGACCCTGAGAGAGCGCTCACGCCGCGACGCCGCATCCGCAAGCCAGGCTACCCCGCCCGAAGAGGTCGGCTGGCGTTCCCACGCTCTTGACCGGCGCTCTTCGCCCCGACAATAATGCTAATGTCGGTAAACCAAGTTGCCAGACACGCGGCGGGCATTCGGCCGGGAGGCCTGAAAACCACCGCGCTAGACTCGCAACTCACTTCCGTTTCCCTTGTGAAGGACCCCAGCTTATGCGGATGCTCACTCGAGACGTGCTTCGTTCCCTGTTGCCGCCGCGCCAGCCGCCCTGCATCTCGCTGTACTTGCCCACCCACCGACATCATCCCGACAACCAGCAAGACCCCATTCGCTACCGGAATCTCGTGCGTCAGGCCGAGGAATCGTTGCGTCAGAAATACGCCAGCCGGGACATCGCCCGATTGCTGGAACCCTTCCGCGATCTGGCCGTGAACGCGGAATTCTGGGAAAACTCCCTGGACGGCCTGGCCGTCGTGGGAGCCGCCGAGGAATTCGAGGTCTTCCAGCTCCAACAGCCGGTCCGCGAACTGGCCATCGTCGCCGGGAGCTTCCATGTCAAGCCGTTGTTGCGGTCCGTCCAGTCGGCGGATCGGTTCCAGGTGCTGTGCCTGACGCGGCAGACGGCCGGCTTGTTCGAGGGCACCCGTTACGCCCTGGATTCCTTGGACGCGGGCGAGATGCCAACCACCCTGACCGCCGCCCTGGGTGACCAGCGGACGGAACCCCACCTGACGGTCGCCTCCTATGGCAAGGGTCCCAACGGCCCGGTGATGCGCCACGGCCACGGGGCGAAGGCGGACGAGGTGGACAAGGACACGGAGCGGTTTTTCCGGGTGATCGACCAGGAAGTCCTCGTGCGGTTCTCCAAGCCCAGCGGTCTGCCGCTGATTCTCGCAGCGCCGGCCGAACACCATGCTGACTTCCGCGCCGTCAGCAAGAATCCTTTCCTGGCGAAGGCGGCCGTCGAGGTTCATCCGGATGCGCTGGATGCCGAACAGCTTCGCGAGGCCGTCTGGCGTGTGGTCGAGCCTCAGTATCTAGCCCGGCTGGCCGCCTTGTGCGAGGCCTTTGGGACGGCCGCTGCGCAGCACAAGGGCTCCGCCGACCTTTCCGACGTGGCGCGGGCGGCGGTCCAGAGCCGGGTGGCCACGTTGCTGGTCGAGGCGGATCGAGTCGAACCCGGCCACATGGACCCCGCCAGCGGCGCGATCCAGAGGACGGACCTCGATCATCCGGACGTCGAAGACCTGCTGGATGACGTCGCGGAAGCCGTCCTGCAAAACGGCGGGGAAGTGATCGTGGTTCCCAAGGACCAGATGCCCTCATCCAGCGGGGTCGCGGCGACGTATCGCTATTGAATCGCGTATCGGAGCGAAGCGGTTGGCGCCGCCTGTCTGTTTCGGTGTTGATGATGTGCTCACGCGGGGGCCCGGCCTTCGAGTCTGCCGTGTCCTCCGCGATTCCGGGCCGCGGGAAATACCGGACGTGCGGCGGCGCCGTGATCGCGAAGGAGACGACCGTCTGCACGGTCTCCTCCAGGCCCCCTTCCAAGTCGGCGACCTGGTCTTCCGGCATCGACCGCAGGCAGCCGGAGGTCGGAACAAGCGGGCTGTCGATTTAATTTATACTTATTTATGGTAATTGTAGTTACATCAAAATACGTATTTGGTATACTGCTCGCAACGGCCGGTAAGAAGAGATCAGGAGGTCCGCGGGCATCGTTCCAGCCGGGTGCTGGAATACATGACCGGGCACAATGTCGATTTCATGTGGCTCACGGAAGGGCGGACGATCGACCACTCCACGATCTGCAAATTCCGGACACGGTTCAAGAAGCAACTGAAAG
>JAAYYU010000258.1 GCA_012515235.1 Candidatus Anammoximicrobium sp. | reverse complement strand
GATCTTCATGCTGCGTTCCTCGTCGCTGTGCTTGCCGACCCACGATTTCGCAGGTGCTTCTAGCTGCTTGCCCAGACCCCCAGATGGGCGCTTTCGTAGCACATTCCCATCTGCATGTCTACAGCTCGGCAACCCCGACTGACAGAATTCTCACAAATTCCATATGAGGGACCAATGCCACCCAATAGGAGAAAATCGGCCTGTAAAGAACCGGCCTAAGCTGCAACCATCGCAGGAGATCAACTCGGAATTGCCGCCGTTTGCCAACGCCCCATCGCTATCACAAGACGCAAACGGCTGATAGAGTAGACATTTTGTCACCGGCAACTGGGCTCAGCTATGCAGTCGCACATCGCTCTTGACACACGCGCGGCACCCGCGGCGGAGGACATGGGATTCTGGGAAGACTTCGACCAGTTTGCCTTGGATCTGCACAGTAGCCTCGACTTAAACGAGGTCCTGGCTGTCGCCGTCAACGATGGCCGCCGACTGATCGGGTGCGATCGCCTGAGCGTCGCACTTCAGGTCGGCAATCGTTGCGTGATTCGCGCCGTCAGCGGCCAGGATCGCGTGGTCGCGAGGTCCAAGCTCGTACGAGCCCTGGCAGCACTTGCCCGAGAAGTGATCCGCGTGGGTGAGCCCGTGCTCTACACGGGAGAACTCGCAGGATACCCACCCCAAGTCGAATCGCCGCTGGCTGACTACCTCCACGAGAGTCAGGCACGCATGATTGCGTTTCAGCCGCTCTGCGAGCCCGTGCCTTTCATTCAAGAGGAGGAAGGAACTTCGCCGCCTCGCGAGAAGAGGCCCCCTCGCACGTTTGGCTGCCTCATCGCGGAGCAAAGCCGCGACAGCGAGCCGCGACCCAGGGTTCTGGATCGTATCGAGCTTCTCGCGGGCCATATCGCGGCTGCTGTTCACAACGCTCGGACATACAGCACGGTCTTCTTGCTACCCTTGCTGCGCGTCCTGGGGCGATGTCTCGGCTGGTTCCGAGGTCGTCGGCTGTGGGCAAGCCTGGCTATCGTAGCCCTTCTGTCCGTCCTGTGCGCGGCGAGCCTGATCATCGAAAGGAACTATCGTGTCGAAGCTACAGGCAAGCTCATGCCTGCTCACCGCCAGGAGGTTTTCGCCCCTTGGGACGGCGACATCGTGGAAGTGTTCGTCGACGACGGACAACAGGTCAAGCAGGGCGAACCGCTGCTGCGTTTGGAAAGCGACGAGCTCCGTTCCGACTTCGTGGTGGCCCAAACCGAGGTGCAGGAAAAGGCGAAGCTCGTGAACTCCTTGCGCAGCCAAGCGGATCGTGCCTCGCGGTCGGGATCTCGCGACGAGGCCATTCGTTTGCAGGGCGAAGTGAAACGAGCAGAAATCGAACTGGAGGGTGCAAAAGGGACGCAGGGAGTGCTGGAACAACGCCTCGACAAACTCCTCGTCCGTGCGCCCATGAATGGCGTCGTGACAGCGTTTCAGGTGAAGAAACTGCTCCTGCTGCGACCTGTTCAGCGGGGCGAAATGCTCTTGCAGGTAGTTGACCAAGCGAGCCCGTGGCGACTGGAACTGGAAGTTCCCGACTACCGCATCGGGCACGTCCTTCGGGCCTACCACGAGTCCCCGACTAAGTCCTTGCCCATCCGATTCGTCTTGGCGACCGCCGTCGAGACGAAAGTTGGCGGCACCTTGACGTGCATCGCTACGCGTGCCGACGAGTCCGAGGAGCACGGCTCAATCGTTGAAGTCACCGGAGATATTGAATCCGACGAACTGAAGCAGCGGTATGTAGGGGCTGGCGTTTACGTTCAGATCTATTGTGGAAAAGCCTGCTTAGCGTATGTCATGTTCGGCGATGTTGTCGAGTTCTTCCAGCGTCACGTCTGGTTCTAGCGCCGCAAGACCGAATGGAGGCGGTATCGGCGGATGAATGTCTTAGTCGACGAGTTCCAGGTAGGGGTCGAATCCAGCCCGCCGGAACCGTTTGACTCGCTCGCATTCGCTCTTGAAGATCTGGTGGCGTTGTCGCACATGTCGCCGCTCGACCTTGCGTTGCACGCGTTGGAAGACTCGAATCCAGGAGGAAGCGAGTTCGCCGTCTTCGTTCGGACGCGCCCTGGTCTGAAGACGCCCGGCCAGAGGCGGGTTGAATCCCAACAATAGTTCGTCTTCCAGCGACAGGAAGAACTGAAAGCTCCCCGGATCTCCCTGTCGTGCCGCCCGCCCGACGAGTTGGCGGTCAATGCGCCGCGAACTGTGCATTTCGGTGGCGATAACGTGCAGACCTCCATTCTGCCGGACGTCATCGTGCAGGATGATATCGGTGCCACGCCCCGCCATATTTGTGGCAACCGTCACGCGTGCCGGTTGCCCGGCTTCGGCTACGATGACGGCTTCTTCTTCATGGTGGATGGCGTTCAGGATGGCGTGCGGTATTCCGGCGAGCTGGAATTCGTGACCGAGTGATTCCGAAGCGCGAACTGAGGGAGTACCGACCAGGATCGCCCGCCCAGCAGCAAGCAACCGCTGCACTTCTGCAACCAGAGCTTTTCGCTTGGATGCCTGACTCACGAAAATCCGTGTCGGCCAGCCTACGCGAATGCAGGGCCGATGCGTGGGAATTACCGATACGCCAACGCGATAGTAGCGGCGCAGCTCGTTCCGCGCTTGCGAGGCCGTGCCGGTCATTCCCGCCAGATACTGGTACTTCGAGAAATAGGATTGAACTGTAATCCGCGCCGACGTGCGGTTCTCCGATGTGATCGGCAGACCCTCCTTGACCTCGACGGCCTGGTGCAGGCCTTTCTGCCATCTCTGGCCGGTCAACTGCCGTCCACTTCCTTCGCTTACCAGACGGATCTCGTCGTCCAAGACCACGTAGTCCCGGTTGCGGTGGTATCCGTGTAAAGCCAGCAGGGATCGCTCGACCTGATCGTAGAGTCGCTCGCTGCAGATCGTGTCCAGTTGGCGCGGCTTGGCCAGCAGGGTCAATCTGCGGCAGCCGATCTCGCTCAGCCAAACTGATCGTTTTTCCGGCTCGTACAAGAAATCCTCGCTCAGGACGAGCGAACGAGCTGCGTCGTGGGCCCAGTAATACATGGCTATCGTGGGGGGCGCATCCGGCTCTTCCATTCCGATGATCAGGGGCGTCCGTGCCGAATCAATCAGGATGCCGTCGGCTTCATCGATCAACGCGAAGTAATGCCCCCGCTGAACTGGCAACTGGTTGCGGCTCGCATGGAAGTAGGCGCGGCGAGGCCGATCGCCGTTAACGCCGAGCCGCAGCCGATCTCGGAGGAAATCGAAGCCAGCCTCCGCGCCGGTCATGTAGGTGACGTCGCGTGCGTACTGCTCGCGTCGTTCGTCGTCCGACATCGCCGGCTGAATGCAGCCGACCGTCAGCCCAAGACGCTGATACACTGGTCCCATCATCTCCGCGTCGCGTTTTGCCAGGTAATCGTTAGCCGTCACAACGTGGCAACCTTTTCCGGGAAGTGCTCGCAATGCAACGACTGGCACCGCAGTCAACGTTTTACCTTCGCCCGTCTGCATCTCCGCGATTCGCCCGTTGAACATGGCGATGGCGCCCACCAACTGCACCGGGTAGTGGCACATGCCGAGGACGCGCCGAGACGCCTCCACGGCAATCGCGTACACTGTGGGCAGCAGTGTTGCCAGCGGTGTTCCTCCTTTTGCTTCCCAACGGCATTGGTGGGATTGCCGAAGCAATTCGGCGTCAGATCGGCATTGCAGGTCTGCAGCTTGCGTCAGAATCGATCGGGCTGCATCTCGCCAGAGACGCAGTCGTCCCTGTAGCAAAGCCACGACTTGTTCGGCGACATGAACCATTGCGGTGCCTCTACCGAGCGGGCGACACGGTCGTCAGCAAGCCCTTTCGACCCAGCGCTGCCAAATTGTCGCTCAGGATCTGCCGCACTGCGGCCTGCACACGCGGCGGGTCGGTCACTTCACGCCCACCCTCTTGAATCAAGAGGCGGCCTTCCGCGACTTCGCGGCCGAGCAGTTCTGCCAAGGCGTCACGACTGTGACCACCGTCCAGGCGTCGAAGCAAGAGACGTTCCAGATCGGACAGTTGAACTGATTCGTGCCAAAGATTGGTCACTCGATCACGATCGGCAGCGTTCCGTCGCGCTGACGGGCAGGCCGCGGGCGCATCTCCAGGCATCGTCGAAGCGAACGAGGGATGGAAATGCAGATCCACTTGGGACGTTGCGTAACAGCGAATAATCGTTCTGCCAAGTTCGCGCAGCTCCTGCTCCGCTCGTGCCCTGTTCACTGCAACCAAGCCGGAATCCAGGCGGTTACGAGCCGCCACGAGCAATTCATCCAGCCTTACCCTCGCAGGCCAGATCGCGCGGAGGTGGAGCATGGCCGCCTTCACAACTGGTTCATGGGTGGTCAGCGTCGAGCCGGGACGGTGAAAAGTCAACGGTGCTCTGGAGTGAATGTCGGCCTTCGGGTTCTCCGGTTGCGCTGATGAAGCGACAAACAGTTGGGCGACCCGGTCGGGTTGAATTTCGCGATCGAGCCTCATCTCCTTGTGGCAAAGCAGCGTCTGGCGAAACATGCGATTGCGGACAAAATCCATGTACTGCTCGGTCTGAATCAAGTCCGACGACAGTCGCTTCAACGTGGCCTCGACCTTGGGCGGGAAGTTGTTGGCCCACATGGTGCTGAACTCGGCTTCTCCGAGATACTGCAATCCGTGCGGCTCCGCCCTTTTCATGAACTCAAAAAAGTATTGTGGCTCGTTAACCTCCTCAAGGTGCTCATGATAGAGGTAAGACTTCGAATGGCCCCGTATGATCTTGAGTTCGTCCCGCAGCAGAATGCCGTACGCGTTGTCCTTAGTCGGCACCGAGTCCGTTAGAAAATCGAGCAATGCCTGCGCCTCGCTCAAACGCTCTTCGGGCTTTTCGAAAAAGCTGGCCCGGTAGGTCATTACATCCCGGATCATGCCCCGCAGTCGCCAGCCTGGATACGTGTTGTAGCTAATGTACGCCACGCCGTTGGGGGCGAGATTCTGTGAACAGATCTGCAGGATTTTTTCCTGTACGTCGTCGGGAACCCATGAAAACACGCCGTGACAGAGGATGTAGTCAAATTGGCCGAAATCGGCGTCGATATCGAGGATGCTCTTGTGCAGCAGGCGCAGGTTCCTGAGCCCCAAGGATTCGGCGAGTCGTTGGCCATCCGCGATCTGCCGACTCGATGCATCGATTCCTACACAAGTGCTCGCCGGAAACTGCTCGGCGATGGGAAGGATGTTGCCGCCTGTCGAACAGCCGAGTTCCAAGACCCGGCAGTCTTCCAGGCGAGCCGGGGCGATACCGAACAAGCTGGCAATCGTCGCCAGCCGATCTGGATGCGACTGCGGGTAGGGGTGGCTCTCGTAGGGGACCTCGTCATAGGAAGTTAGCTTCGACGATTGTGAATCGCTCATGCGCGTAACAACCTCCTCGCCAGCATAGATGTGTTGCAAGCTGTCCGGATCAGGCTCCGCTTCGCGAGCAGTTGAGCCTAGCGAAAGCTCAACGTAAAGCTGTCGAAATGCTCGACATTCCGGCCAGCATCCTCCCAGCCGAACTGGTAAGTCCCGACGTGCCACAGACGAAACGACGTATCTGCCATGATCCTGTAACCGCAGTCGCGGGCACGCTGGCAGAACGAGTAATCCTCCGCCAAGTACCAGTGGCCGCCTTCAAGCTGCACCGTCATTGGTTGGAACCACGGTATCATGGGCACCTCTCGGGTGAAGCGTTGATTGCACAAAGGCAGGTTCAATCGCTCCTGGATTGTAAGGTACACCTCGCGGCGAACGAGGAGAAAACCCGTGGCCCCATACATGAGTTCGATCAAGCCGCCATCTCGCCCGAACTCCAACTTCGGAGTCCCCGGCATGATGTGGCAGGCGATTGCTTTCTTTCCCTTTTGAGCGTAGACGCCGCAAACGATCGGCAACTGATGCGCCCGAAGCTGATCTACGGCGTCCGCATCAAAGAAGATATCCGAATCGATCCACATCGTCTCCTCAAAACCGTCGATTAGGGCGCCACTGGCCATCGCATTTCGTCCCTGGTCAATCGCCGCATAACCGCCGATACGGCGAACGACATAGCCGCGTCTTTCAAGCTCCCTAAGGCCCGCCTCACACCCGGTCAGAATGGGGCCGCCGTACGGAACCAGAACGACGCAACGCCGCGGATCATTCGGGTGCTTGGACGGAATCGGCGCAAAAAGCGGAGGCTTCGGCGCACTGTCAAACCGGTTGTCATAAGCCCGCACGTCAAGGACCTGTTCCGACTGCGGAATGCCAACGAAGGTGAGCAATTCACGAAGGCCATCTTCTGTATTCAGGGTGGGGACGACGTCAAAAACCCGCACGTGTTCGGGAAATCGCCGAGCGAGACCTTCAGCCCTTCCGTAGTAGTCATCCCAGTACCGGCGAAGCCCTTCCTCCCGGTCGGTCGTGTCATACTGCGGATAAACCATCGTCCAAACGGGATCGTGGTGCCAGCCATGAACCGGCTTCTTTGACCAATGGTTGTAGCGCAACGGACCATGCCGATCAAGCCAGCGGCAGAAGCTGGTGACCGTCTCCTCACGGGATCGCTTCAGGCACACGACCCTCAGATTCGGGAAAACAGAGATCATCTCCTCCAAGTAGGGCAGGTAATACGATGCCACGTCGCCGACTACACGTTTCGCCTGCCGTTCCAGCAGGAATTCGACACGTTGGATCACTGGCCACTGAGCCCGCTCGCGTCTCCAAGGTAGGTACGGTGGCTCGTAACGCGATACCTTCGTGTCCGGCTGACGGTTCAGCATGCTGGCCAGCGACGATAGACCGCAACGGCCTGTCCCGATGCCCAGCACGAGCGTCTGCCAGTTCCGGGCCGCGATTGGCGCCTTCGGACCAGGCCACTGCATCGGGCGAGCGTGGTCGTCGCCCGAACTCAGAATTCGCTTCGAGGACCGCAAGGGTCCCGGAAAGCTCTCCACCAGCCGTCGCTGAATTTGACTCAGGCCAGGGCGATCGTACTGTTCCAGCCGGCCGAGCAGTTGCTCCAGGCCCTCGTCACCCGTAATAGGGATAGGCTCCTTGTTGTCCATTCCAAATACGGAGTAGTAGTCTCGGAACGGGAACTCGGCGAGTTCAGGATCTTCGAGTTCGTCGTTCTTCAGCCGGCACCATTCGTTGGGAATCTGCAGTGAATCTGCGACCACCAGACCGTAGAGCGTCGAAGACAGCACGTGTTCGCAACTGGCGATTAGTTCGATCACGTTCTGGACCGGTTCACACGGGTCGACGATTCGAATGCCGGCGTGCCGAAACAACGGGGACTTCAACGCGGGATGGCCGAGTTGCGACCAGTGCGGTACGAATCCCAGAACGAATTGTTTGGCCTTTCCGCGAGCCAAGACGTGGGCCAAGAGTCCGGGGTCGCCGGCGACGATCGAGTCGCGCGACTCGCACAGGACCCCGTTCAGCGTCAGGGTGCCACGGACAGCCCACACACGAGCGCGGCAAAGATTGACCAGCCCCCGGTCGGTGAGACGTCCCGTTCCCCAGACGTATCCCGTGTACTGGTCCCATGTCGTGGGCAGCGCGTGCTCCGGTTCAAGCACCGACCCCAAGGCCACGAGGTCGGCGTTCGCCAACTCGCTGAACTCGATCGACCTGCCGGTCAAGTACTCACAAATCTTGCGTGACAGCTCGTCGCCGAAATCGCCGTAGCCGGGTGCCGTTCGTTGCCAGTACAAATTCGCCATAGATACTTCTCGTATTTTCCAGCATAATCGGGAGAATCAGCGGGGTGGTCGCCTTTTGCGGCGTTGTCGATTCTAGTCAAATCGGGTCCCAAGAGGAATGGCCTAATTCATCCAACTCGCGATTCCCCGCTGCTGGGCCACCCTGGGGGAAGTGAAACGCACTACGGAACAGCCGAGAACAGGTCAACCCTTGCAGTTCTCGTGGCGGTAAGTATTGTAGGGAACGTTACGGGATACGAGGCCCAACACATGCGGCGGACTGGCGTGATTTTCCTGGCGACCGGAGACGATTCGCAGCACGACCTGCTGACGGTCAGCCGCTGGCATTTGACACGCCATCACCCGGAAATCGATCAGTTCGTGGTCAGCGACCGTGCGATCTCGCCCCAAGTCGGCCCGTCCCGGAACGAGCCGTCAGCATTGTTTGGATCGGGTCAGACGACGGTCTTGCGAAGCGAGACGGCCCGCGGCTTGGCGAGCCGGTCCTTCAAGACGCGTCTCGCCGAAGTAAGCCCTTTCGAGTGCTCCTTGTTTCTCGACAATGACGCAATCCTTGCCAGACGGATCGACCCGATTTGGCGGGCACTCGACCAGAACCCCCTCGCCGTAGCCGTCGATGTCCACGGTCGCGTCGGCCAAGCGGTTCGTTTTGCGCTGGACGCCGGACTGATCGGTGCTGAGGAAGCCGATGTCACCAAGGACGTTTACGGTGAGGATGGCTTGTGTTTTAGCACAGGCGTGCTGTTGTGGAGACGCTGCCTGCAGACCGATCGTTTTTTCGAGGTCTGGCACGAAGAATGGCGACGTTTCCAAGGTCATGATAAGTTTCCGTTCGCCCGTGCCTTGGCCAGGACGGGGCTTTCCATCACTGTCCTACCCCGCAGCTTCAACCAACCGGTCGCACCAGACACGCCGGATGAGGACATTCGACGGGCAAAGATCTTGCACTTCTGGCACGCGCCCAAGTTGGAGCAGGTTCGTGAGCGGGGATACTTCCCCGGTGACGATCGGGTCTCTTCCAATTCGGAGCCGAACGGGCGGGACGCTGTGGGCCGAACCGGCGATGCGACAAGACCCAGGCTGTGCGTGATCTGTCCTACCCGAGAGCATTATTCGGAGACGTTTATTCGTGCCCATATCGAAAGACTGCCCGCCGAAGTAAGCGTGTTTTACGGCGGCTCGTACCCCTTTGCGACAGACGTGAAGCCCAAGTTGGCAAGATTCCTAATAGAATGTCAAGCGGAAGCAGTCCTAGCCGAGTTCGGGTTTGCGGGCGTTGCGGCCATGGACATCTGTCAGCGAATTGGGCTGCCGCTGACGGTTCATTTTCACGGAGTAGATGCCCATCATCACGGGGTAATCGCCCCGTTGCGGCGTGAGTACGAACAGCTCTTTCGATCTGCGGACGCTGTCGTGGCAGTTTCACGGAGAATGCTGGCCCGCCTCCAGGAGTTGAAAGCGCCTCCGAGCAAACTGCACTTCAACCCTCACGGCGTCGATGTGTCCGTTTTTTCGGGAGCTGAACCAGCGATGGCACCGCCCACGTTTGTGGCTGTCGGCCGCTTCGTCGATAAGAAATCGCCGCAACTCACGATACTTGCGTTTCGCGATGTTGTCATGCAATGCGCGGACGCTCGGCTCGTAATGATCGGGGATGGACCGCTCCTGGAATCGTGCAGGTCACTCGCTCACGCCTGTGGCATTGCCGATTCAGTGAAGTTGCTTGGGGCCCGGCCCCATGCAGATGTGGCGACCGTGATGCGATCGGCCCGTTCGTTCGTGCAACACTCTGTAGAGACATCATACGGCGACTCGGAAGGTACTCCCGTGGCCGTCTTGGAGGCGGGAGCGTCTGGGCTTCCGGTAGTCGCTACCAAACATGCAGGCATTCAGGACGTTGTCATTGATGGCCAGACCGGCTTCTTGGTGAACGAAGGCGACGTTGAAAGCATGGGCAAGCACATGCTGCGATTGGCACGAGATAGTGATCTAGCGGCGATAATGGGAGTAGCCGCCCGTAATCGAATCACTGCCGAGTTCTCGATGGAGAAGAGTATTGCGGGGCTCTGGCGCATCATACAATCAACATTGCGTGCAGGTAAGGGGACAATCCGGTGACGCGCCAGCAGGCGCGTCTCACGACTATTGCGCAATTTGGATGGCAAAACGCTGCTTGCTCATGTCCGTGCGTGTGCGCCCACTTGTGCATATTCCTAGACAACCCAAATCGATCACCGTACCGATTCTCGCGTCCGCCGTCACAGCATGCCAAGCTCTTCGCATTCGCGTCAGAGCCAATCCATCATATTACCGTCCAGGATCTCAAGCACATCGCAGCACGATAGCTTGCGTTCGCGATCAGCTTCCTCGTTTGCGTTTGCTCAAACAGATCGTGCCCTTCTCGGTATCGTACGTCGCCGCGATCTGGATCGGGAATTCCTTTGTCCATCGTTCAATAGCGCGTTTTTCGGATTCGCGAGCCGCGTCGTCCATCAAGATGATCGCGTGCTCACTTAATCGAGCCAGCAACACAGGGATTGTCGGGTACCGAACCAATACTCGCAGGTTTTCGTCCTGAGGTGGACCATCCACCAGCAACAAATCGATTTCGCCAAGGTCCTCAAACAAGATTGGATTGTACCAGCGCCATTGCGATTGATCGATGGTAATGTTGACTAGTGGAAGGTGACGCACGGCTGCCAGTTTTTCAAGGCCGTGCAAACGCAGGAGCCGACTACTTGCCGAAGAGAATCGCGGATCGTGATCGATTGCTACGATCTTGCCCGAACCAAGCCTTTCGAGACAATACCCGGCAAGAACCGTCGATACTCCTGTCCCCAATTCCACAATCAGCCGAGGACGCACTTCGAGAATGTGCTCGATGTAGATTCGAGCACAGTCGGGCGAGATCGCCCAGCCACCCATAGGCGGCAGCGGTGCGCGAAGCCGAAAGAGGGAGTGGATGCTGAGAAGGGATTCCATCTGTCGACGCAAATTCTTGAGGCCGAACTGCAGATTGTCGACCCGCCGATGCAAGTCATCCCAGGATCGTTCGGATCGCTGGACAATAGTCGGCACCGGGACGTCGTCGCAACGGTTGCGTGTATTGCTGACTGCATCGTGCTTCTCCGCAACCAGTTCGCTGATCGACGTGCTTCTGGCGTCGGTATGTTGTATGGTCGGCGGATGGTGCGGCGCCCCATATATGAATGTCCCGTATCTGCGATGGGCTGCCGACAAATCAGCGCTTTGCTTCATGCGAGAGTTCAGTACTTCCTCCATGAAAGCCTTGCAGCCACGAGTCTCTGGAATCACAACTTCATGGTAGTACTTGGCCGTCGCGAAGTGACTTTGATCCGACCAACAACCGGTTGTCGTGAGCGGGACATACGGGTTCTTGTACTCACCGAATAGCGGGTTGTTATCCCATTCAATAGGCTCATTGTTTCGAGTGTTCAATCTCACATGTTTGACTCTCTCGTCTCTCGTGAGGCATTCAAGAATCCCGTCGAGCTGGAATGCCCGAATTAGCGGCAGATCGTGCTGCTGGACAAAGACGAATGGAGTCGTCACTCTCTCCATCACAAGCTCCATGATCCCAGCAAGATGACCCCATTCCGGAGCAAACATGAGATCCACGTTCGGACGCCCTTGAACGAACTTCCAGATATTGAACTTATAACCTTCGTATGCTGCATCGACTCTCCCGTCTCTGGGAGCATCAAAGGCGATCAATATCGGGCTGCTATACAATTCTGGGACTAGCCGTAAGGACTCGATTGTTCGCTGGATATGACCTATCGACGGCCGGCTCAACACTGGCGATGTGGCGATGGTGGTTGTGATGCGAGGTGAGCCCATGTGTTTCATTGCTCCTATTGAAGCCGTTGAATCTTCCGGTGTCGCCAGCCTCACCCAGTCTCGCCCGAAGCGCCGTTCCCATTGACCTGTCAGCAACAGGTGCTTCATCTGGTCAAACCAATTCACCTCGCAATTGCCAACGCAATGATCGAGAAGCTGCCTGATTCATACCCATTTCACGGTGGGAATGTCGTCGACGATCTCCAGTACTTTGCAACGCGGCGGCTTACGTTCCGGGTACAGGCTGTAATGCGCCAGCCACCTGGAACGATAGCACACCGTCGCAAGCCCCGTGCAACCGATCGAGAATCCCTGCTTTCGCACCCGTCCCCAGAACACGCGATCCACGCCTGCCGTGCGGATTCCGGGTTTGCGAGGCACATCACCCCAGTGCCGCGCAATGCCCACCGCCCGACCAGTAAGCAGGAAGCAGTTCGTATCTGCGAAGATCGCACCATCGGACTCCATGTCGTCATCGTACAGGAGCTGGCCATTCGTGTCACAGATTCGGCGCGCACTCACAGTAATATCATAGCGATCAGCGAGTTTCGCCAGCGACTCCAAATGTTCCGGCAGCCACGTGTTATCCGCATCGAGGAACGCGAGCGCGTCGCAGTGCTGGGCCAACGCTAGGTTCGCGCCGACTGCTCGCGGCGTCGCTCCGGTGTCCTCGCACGGCAAGGGCAACACAACGTGCCGCACACGAGGATCACGCTCAGCCGGCTCGTGGCCATCATAAACGACCATGTGAATTGCGGCTGGCCATCTCTGCGCCGCCACGGATTCGATGGCGTTCCGCAATCGTTGGGACTCCGGCCCTACGGGTGTTACAATGCCGATTCGCTTTGGTATCACGGCCCCAGGCCCTCCACGGCTTTCGCATTGCATGACTTCGCGTGAAAAATTGGCTCCGTGTGTTCAATCCCACCGTCCACCTTGGCACCGCCAAGTCGCTTATGAGCCGACAATTGATGGAAAGAATCCGACACCGACGTGGGGTATTTGGCGGAAACACGAGTCAATCTTCGTCGAGATCCTTCTGGTTGGCAAGTCGGGAATACACGAGAATACTTGGTGGCGACTTTTGGGCGTGCCCCACGGATCTCGCACCGGTTCCGGTGGTGTCCGCAACCAATCTTGACCGTTATCGGAGCTTTGCAGGTTCCGAAGTCGCCACCATCAGGTGTCGTGACAAATTCACACCTGGAACTATCTGAATTCGGCCGAATGAAGGCAGCCGAGATATAGATATGCAGATTTTAATATACTGAGAAAGTCGCCGTCTGGTGGTTTACGTATATAGCCAGACGTATCTATGGAGATCGCGTTAATGCTTGGACAACGAACGCCACAGCTAATGACTTCAACTGTGACGAGGCATCGGGATTCTTCGCGAGCCTGAACATTCTGCCCAAGAAGGGTTTCGCCACGACTAAGGTGCTGCTGAATTATGCCCGCCACAACGGAATCGAACACGGGCTCGGAACGAGCGTCAGTTTCTTCCACCTGGACCCTCTCTCCAGCGAGGTCCGTCTGAATGCAGATTTGGATACGGTGCTGACGGTCGTCGCCAACGGGTGCTGCTGCTGGCTGGCGTCTCGCCTGCACGGTTTCGAGAAGGTCAAGCCGAAGCGGTTGTTCCGGAAGTTCGTGAAGACAGCCGGAGCAGTTGAAATCGAGCGTGGCCGTCGAATCATGGTCTACTTCGACCGGTGCAGCCACAACCCGATCCTCTGCGAAGCCAAGATAGACAAAGACTGCCCGCCGATCCCTTGACTCTACAGCTGTCGGCTAGGATCGACTAGCTGGTCTTCATGAAACATAATACGTATCACGTCAATTCAATTCAGGCCGCGAAAATCAGCGATCAACGAAGGCGACCTCAGCGAGCGCAAAGTGTAGCAAGGTGTAGTTAATTGCCGCCAACTTCCCCTTATGCGCGCCAATTCCCAACACTCCGGCGATACGGTCAATTTCCGCAAGCTGCTGGAATTTTTCCGCATTTTTGACGTCTTTCGCCGCGACAACTAATACTTATCATCGGCGAGGATCAAAACGACGTTGGGTGGCGGGGCCGCGGCGTTGGACGGCAGGGCGAGAACAAAGACGATGAGTCCGGCGCCGAGTAACCATTTCGCGTTCATTTTTCCTGCTCCTTGAGGTCATCGAGCAATGAACTATCGCTGGATCGTGACAAACGCCACCGCGTGAGGTGGCAGCACGGTGGTCAGTTCCTGGCCCTGGATGGCGACGGACAATTCCCGGACCAGGTCTTCGCGGCGTTCGAGGAACGGATCGCCATCGGGGTCGGAATGGGAGAGTACGACTCCCGTGCCGCTGCGCGGCAGGAAGCCCCGCAGCGTCACCCGAACCGGCACGGTCTTGTCCCAAGAGCCGTTGGCCAATATGAGGTAGAGCTGTTGTTCGTCGTGACTCAGGGTCGCCACGACCGGAGTCAACGGCCCACGGTACGTGCGTCCGCCCGCCGAACCTTCGTGATAGGGGGCGGTGCCGTCAAGCGGCAGCACCCAGCGGCCGGCATGGCGGTTGAAGTAGTAGTACAGCCAGTAGTTCATGGACCGCCGCTGCGGAGCGTCCTGCGCCAGAAAGCCGAAGCCGGGGGAGCGCTGGTAGGTGAACATCTCCCAGGAACTTGCCCCTCTCAGCAAGTCCTCGCGCAGGTAGTGGATCAGCCGTACCGCCCGGTGCATCATGCCCCAGATGTTGGCGTTGCGGCGGACGTAGTCCGCTCGTTCCCCTTGCGGGCCGGAACTGTGCAGGCCCCATTCCGTGTCGTACTGGTACACGTCGCGTCCGGGGTTGTACAGACGCAGCAGCGCATCGGTCTGGCGGATTTCGTCGAGGATCTGGTAGTTGCCGGTCAGGACCACGTCCTCAAACGAGCTGCGTTGGACGTTCGGGAAGCTGTAGTAGTGTCCCACGACGAAGTCGTACTGGCCGGCTGCCCGTTTCAGCAGGTAATTCCCCCAGGCCGGACTGCGATGCGCGATGGCCATGCCGATCTGAGCCTCGGCATGTACGGAGCGGATCGCCCGGCTGACGGCCAGAAAGTGCTCCAGGTACGAATCGGCCGTCGGAAAGGCCCGTCCCGCGTGGCCCACGTAGGGTTCGTTCGTGACTTCCCAGTGGCGGAACCGATAGCCGCGGTCCAGGCTGTGGCGGACGCCGCGCGCCCAGACTTCGGGCGGCAGCTTGCTGGTCGCTCCTTGGATCTCGAACTCCAGCGGCGTCGTGGCTTGATCGACGCCGATCCGGTCCAGGAGCCCGGCCGCCTTGTCGATCGCCGTTTCCAGCCCAAACGGTTCGTCGCCCACGGCGTAGAACCGCGTCATCGGTAATCGCATCTGGCGAACCGCCTCCTCCAACTCCGCAGGCAGAACGTATTGGCCCTGCTTGTCAAAAGGCAGTCTCGCCCAGCCGGCGACCCGATGGAACGAAACTCCGCCCACTTCGCGGCGCGTCTGGCGCAGTCGCTTATCTGCGTCGATCGTGACCAAAAGTTGCTCGCCCGGCTGCAAGCGGTGTTCCAACGGCTGGTAGGTCAAGGTGGCGGGATTGACCAAGCGACCCTCCCGGGGCGACGGCTGCTCGGTGACCTCCACGTCGTCAATCCACAAGGTCTGCTCCTCGTCCGGTTTGCCTGTGGCCCGAAACGTCAGCAGCAGATGCCGGCAGTCTTCGGCGAAGAAATCCCAGCCCTCGTGAAGCACGAAACGAAAATGCTTCCACTGCCGCTCGACGGCCAGCGGGGAGAATCCGGGTGACGGGGCATCGACGAACGGCTTGACTTGGCGGTAGGCCGTCCAACCGAAGACCGCCTCACCCGCCCGCTCGGCCCGAGCCCAGAAGGACGCTGTGTACATCTTGCGCGGCTGAGGATGAATGGCCGCCTCCGGCGCCGAGACGACATAGCCCTCGGTGCGGGCGGGATGGTGGATGCGGAAACTCGCGGCGCCGCCGTGCGCTTGCTGCGTGTCGCGGGTGAAGTTGGCGGGGTCTTTGTATTTCGGTGCGCCCCACAGCGACCAGCCGGCAGGCGGCGCGGCCGGAGTCGGTGCCTCGAAGTCGGCTCGAAAGACCACCGTTTCCGCGCCGACAGCGAAGTTGAACAGCAGGGGACTCAGGATCAGGAACGCCCCCAAGCGTCGTTGTGTCTTCTGAGCGAGATTCATGTTCATCGTTCACTTCCGTTCGACCACGTGTTTCACGGCCTTCAAGTAGGCTCCCTCGGGGTCGCCCTTGGTGGGCGCGAGGTAGCCACCTTCACCGAACTCATTCCAGGCGTAGAGCAGCACGATGCGCTCGGCGGTCGTCTGCTCCGGGTGCTGGTCCATCCAGGCGATGGCCGACTCCAGCCCTCCGGCCAACTGCTCGGGCGTGCGGTCAGGGAAGTACCAGCCGGGCTTCTGCCCAAGCCCACGATCACCTTCCCAGGGCCGCTTGTCCCAGCCCACGCTCAACGTGGGCATGTACGGCAGTTCGCGAGTGCCGCGCCACGCACGCTGATGGGCCTGGACCAGTTCGGCGAACTTATGGGGCTCGGACCCGCTGGCGTAGCCCGGCACGATGTTGTAGTGCGTCGTGTGGGTGAACCCCCGCTTTGCGTCCCCGCTGCCGCAACCGGCAATCGCCACGCCGGGCAGTCCGGCCTTGCGGGCGATGTCCTGCACTCGGGCGAGACCATCCTGATCGCCGTTGCCCGGATTGAAGATGATCACCAGCGGCTTGCCGCCTACGGTCAGATGCTGTGGATGTTTGAGGTAGGGCAGCCACCCCTTGGCCGCCTGCTCCCACTCGTCAGCGTCTCGGAACAGGAATCCGGCGTGGTTGGCCACCAGCAGGCAGAACTTCAACCGGTGGTGGTTCTTCGCTCTCAGGAACAACTGCAAGCCGGCGTGCTTCGGGTCCTGGGCGACCTTCTGCGGGTCCGCGTTCCAGTACCAGCAGATGGCAAAGAAAGCGATGCCGTGGTCGGCCGCCAGGTCGATCTGCCGTTCCATGATCGTCAGCGAATCGTCTCGCCAACCCCAGATCGGCTCCCGATCGGCGAACTCGTCGAGCATCCGTTTGGTGAGATGCGTGGGTGGATTGAGCGCGGCCCACGTAGCGTCGTCCTTCCATCGGTCGCTCTTGCCCGCCCAGCCGTCGAAGTAGTAGGCGCCCACGGTCGCCCGAGGGTTGGCTGCTTGCCGAGTTTTCACGGCGGCGCCGTTTTTCGGAACGGCAGGCGACTGCTCGGCCCCGCTGCCAGTCGCGACGGCAAGTACCAACAGGCAGGCCGTAAACAACTTCAACGCCTTCATCGTCGGGTGTGCAGGCATTACAGAATCTCCGTGTAAGGGATCTCGGCCGGTCATGGGCGTGTTCATTTTAGCGTCATTTGACCACGCCAGGAATCATCGCGGGAGTGGGCCGCAGGCGGTAAAATCCGCGGACCGACGGTACGTTCCAGCCCACAAATTGGAGTCGCCATGCACGTTCTCCGATCTGTTGGGCATCGCCAACAGCCGCATGAAAGACTTCTACGACCTGTGGGTCATTGCCCGCCAGTTTGAGTTCGAGGGACCCCTGCTCAGCCAAGCGATCCGGGCCACCTTCGCGAGACGACGGACGGCAGTCCCCGCGGCGGTCCCCGTAACTCTGTCGTCCGAGTTCGTCCAAGACCGTGCGAAGCAGACGCAGTGGCGGGCGTTCATTGCCAAGAGCAGGCTGGACACTGGCGGAGCGGGACTGGAGGAAGTCGTCGACGCGCTGCGCACGTTTCTCATGCCGCTCGCAGAGGCTGTGGCGCACGGGCGGTTGCTGGACATTACATGGCCTGCCGCAGGGCCGTGGCTGCGTCGTGAACCTGATTCGACGGGGTGATGCATCCCGCCCGTCCACCCCGCCATCGAGCGCAAGTCGCTGTCGCTGCTCGGCGTCAGAACCCGTTTGACGGACGCGGATTTGGCGGGGGCCGTTTTCGCGGATTTGGACGAGCCGGGGTTGCGGCGGGGGTGGTTCAGGCAGGGCGGTGTGGCAGGTTGCGGATTGGGGAGAGCAGGGGCGGAGCGAGGTGCAGGCGGCAGCAGAGATTGAGGCTGGCTGGTTTGAGAGGCAACTTGACGGCCTCGGCCCAGAGGTCCAGTTGATTGCCTCCGCGATGGCAGCGTTGGCAGTAGAAGACGTGCTTGCGGACGTTGACACAGAAGCAGGGGCCCGTCACCGATCGTCGCCTCGCCGACATGCCGAAAGAAACCCCTCCGCGGAACCCTTCGGCTCGATCTGCTACTTCTTCTCCGCTGGCCCTCCGTGACAGTCTCCCAGGTTAAGCCCTCTTCAGCTTCGGTCTATAATGAGCACGGATCTTCCTCGCTTTCGCCTTCCGGCAGACGATCCACGAAGCATTCCCGCGGACACCCCGCACAACCCGGCTGCCAACGTGCATCCAACATCCGAACACGCCGCATCACTTGGCGGCACAACGGGCTACAGAAGCCCTGAAGAGGAGAACGAGGGGTCGGCACGAAGCGGTTGTAGCAACCCGGCCGACGGCAACAGATTTTTCGGCCCCCCAGGCGGATGCTGATGACCCTCGCGCGCCCTCGCGGGACAGCCTCCAACGGCTTTTTCAGCTACCCCGGTCCTCTGGCGGCAACGCTCCCGGTAACGCCGCGACTGCTCCCGCCGACAAGCACGCCCCGGTTCGCTGGCACGATATTTCTCTTGCGCTTGCTGCTGCGACCACACCCGTCCCGTCCAATCCCGGACCGCGACGCCCATCCCCACCTTCATCCTTCCGCCTAATCTCCCTCCGTGATCAACCGCTCGCGGATTGGTCCCCGTGGCCCCGTCCGACTGGCCCCCGCCCAAACCGCCGCCGACACCCAGACACTCCTGCTCCACTTCGGCGATCGTCACCCGTTGGCGGCCGCCAACACGCCTGCCCAGCTGCTGATGGCGGAGCCAGTTGTACAGAAAACGGTCGAGGGCCGTCAGGAGAAACGTACGGAATTTCCCCAAGGCCCGGTCGGCCTGCGCAAACAGGTTCTTCTCCAAGACCTTCTGGGCGACGAACTCCTGCAAGACGTCGTCCTGTTCCGGGACAAGGCCCTTGCGGTACACCAGATGCGCACGCAGGGCCGGCAGGTACGCGACGACGAGTTCTCCCAATGCCTGACGCCGGGCCTCAAGTTCCTCGTCCCCGGCCCGTGCGACCAAGGACCAACGGGTCGTCGGAAACTGATTCGGCCGGTGGTCTTGGTGACGCGACATCGCGTTCGGCTCGTCCGTGTCCATCGTCGCCCTTCTTGGGGTCATCATGTGGGTGCGTCAAACCGTGAGAGCAAGCCGCGCCCCGCACCAGCGTTTCGGCCGACTACTTGTCTGGTACGTTGTACGCGATGCGAAATCCGCATGTGTTGGTGGACCACGTGGGCGTATGCTTGATGCGAAAGGAGGAGCTACACAACTCGGGATGCGTGTTCCAGCCGCCACCTCGCTGGACACGCTCCGAACCGGCCTCCGGCCCGGAGGGATCATCGACCGGCGATGGTCCCAAAGGGGCGAACCAGTCGTAGCACATCTCCCAGAGATTACCGTGCATGTCGTGAAGCCCAAACGCGTTCGGCCGAAACGATCCCACCGGTGCTGTGAAGGGATAGCCGTCGTTCCAGGGGCACGATTGCGCAGCCGAGGGAAAATGGTTGGGCTGTACCGAGGCGTCGCACAGGTTGGCGAACTCTTGCAGTGAACGTCGCCCGTCGCCGCATGACCAGATCGTCCTGGTCCCTGCACGGCACGCGTACTCCCACTCCGCCTCCGTCGGAAGCCGATACGCTCGCCCTTCCTTTTGGACCAGCCAACGGCAAAACGCATCTGCGTCGTTCCAACTGACGCGGAGCACGGGATGTTCATCGCCGGTGCGCTCCCCCGGCGTTTTCCAGGTTATTCCGGGCTGATTAGCGTACGCATTAGCACCGGTGAACCGAACTCGCGGATCGAAGATCCTTCCGTCCGCACCTCGCTCCGCGTCGGTTCGGTGGCCCGTTGCGTTGACGAACTCGCGGAATTGAGCGACCGTGACCTCGAAGACGCCCATGTAGAATGGCTTCGTAATCCTCACGGTTCGACCGGTTGGCTCGCCCTCGGTCATCCCCATGTCGAACTGGCCCGGCGGGATGAGCATCAGCTTCATGCCGAGCGAATTCGTTGTCTCGACCGGCACGCTCAAGTGCTCCGCCCACGCAGCTTGATGCTCCTTGGCTTTGACCGCGTCATAGGGAGCGATGGCCACCGGGGGCGCGCGAAGCGCACCGCCTGTGGCAGCCGCTGCCGCTGTGCCCGTACGGGGAGTTTCCATCAGTTCGCTAATCCAGATGTCTCTGAATTCCACCTTCATGTCGGAAAAACCTAACTGGGGCCGACGCATGATTTGAAATCCGATGACGCCCGCTTTTGCCGCAGGTCGCTCTTCGACAAAGTCGACTGCCGTATAGCCGTTCAATTCGAGCGTGATCTGCGGGCCTCGGCACGTGATCACGTACTCGTTCCAGTCTTGATCCTTCACGTGTTGCAGTAGCTGGCGGCGATCCGTCCATATCGACTCCCGTTGCTGGCTCTGGAAAAACAGACCGATCGCTGAGCTCGGTCTGTTGGGCGCCGTTGGCCAGCCGATTTCGGCCTGGTATCCAGCAGCTTGGTAGTCAGGAAGTTGCTCGCTGCGGAATTGGATGCCCGAGTTGCCCTCGTGCAATCTGAACTTCGCTTTCAGGATGAAATCGCGGTAGGTTCTTCTGGTACAGAGGTAAGAAGCGACATCGAAATCGACTCCCTTGGTGTTGCCGACGATGACGCCATCGATCACGCGCCAGAGCCGCGTGTCGCCATGCCAGCCATCGAGGGTGCTGCCGTCGAAGAGGCTGACGAAGGCTCGTTCGAGCGGTGTCGTGCGTGACGAATCAGCGCCATCAGGCGTGGGCTCTGTTGCGCGTCCCGCCGCGATAGCATCGGTTTCGACAGCGATCCGCAAGGCGGGGTTGTCACCCTTCAGTACGGTGAACTCGCGAGCCACGATGACTTCCTCGCCTCGGCGGATCTCGTAGCCGTGCTCGCCGGGCTTCAATTGGATCGTCTCGCCCAAGCCCGCGATTTCCATCTGTTTGCCGTCCAACCACACGGTCACTTCGGCGTCGCGGATCAAGGCCGGGTCGATCTCGACGCGGACGGTCTGATCGCCGTCGCGCAGCAGGAATACGATCGCCAACAACAAGCCCGCAACGGCCAAGACGCCTAAGCCGATGGCCAGCGGAACCCACGGCAGATCGGAGCCGCTGCCGGAGCCGCGCGCCGATTCGCCCGGCCGCCGGGTACGCGGGCGGGCGGCAGTGGCCCGGCGGCGGGTCAGCCGCTGGTAGACCAAGCGGGCCAAGCGGTCGGCCCAGCCCTGCCGCAAGTCCGCGGGCAAGAGCGTGCCGTCCTTGTCAAACCGCAACGGCTCGCCGGGACTGTACGTGCCCAAGTGTTCGTACAGGTCGCGGGCCGTCAAGTTGCCCGGCTCGATTTCCAGAAGCCGCGCCAGTACGTTTTCGCGCAAGCCACCGTACTGCCGATCGCGCACCGCGCCGTTCATCCGTGCGTTCAACTGCTCCACTTCCGCCTGGAGATCCCGCGCTTGCTTCAACAGCTGTTCCGCTTCCGCCGATCGTTGCTCCGCCGGGACGGCGCCCAGCAACTCAATCACCCCTGCGTAGTCCTGGCGGGCCAGCCGCTGGATCGCTTCCGAGACCAGAGGGGCTGTGGCCGGTCTCCGGACCGAGCCACTAGGCCGACCGCAGGTCTCCGGGATCGCGGGAGACCTGCGGTCGGCGGGATCGGAGACCCGCGCCGAGCGCGCCTCGTGCGGGGTCACCACCGGGCGGTTCAGACTGATCTCGGGCGTCTCGCCCGTCGCCGTGTCCGCCACATGGTCCGCAGTGACACTTTGCGTTTCAGCCAACGGCGCCACGGGGCGGGGAAGCGGCGGCGGACCGGCATGTGCCGTGACGCCAAAACGACTCAGCTGGGCGACGACCTGTGCCATCGACGCTTGCCGCTGGCCGGGATCCTTGGCCAGCATCTGGCGGAACGCCGCGTCCAAGGCTGCGGGCACGTCCGGGCGCGACTCGCACAGCGACGGGACAGGCTCTTGGCGATGGGCCAGGATCTTCTTCGTCATCGTGTCGCCGCCGTAGGGCGGACGGCCGGTCAGCAGGTAGTACAGCGTGCAGCCCAGACTGTAGATGTCCGTCCGCCCGTCCACGTGCCGCGTGTCCAGCGCCTGTTCCGGCGACATGAAGTCCAGCGTGCCCATCACTTGGCCCGTGTGCGTCAACGCGTCCTCGCCCGCCGTCAGGCTTTCGACTCGTGCCAAGCCCATGTCCAGGACCTTGACGGTCCCCTCGCCATCCACCAAGACGTTCGACGGCTTGATGTCCCGATGGACGACGCCTTGGCGATGCGAGTATTCCAGGCCTCGGGCGGCTTGCAGCACATAGTCCACGGCCGTCGCTATGCTCAGCGGTCCCTGCCCCTTGACCAAAGAACCCAAGTCCTGGCCTTCGACGTATTCCATCACCAGGAAGTGGACCCCGCCGGCCTCGTCCGCATCATGCGCCGTGACGATGTTCGGGTGAGACAGTTTGGCCGCCGCCTTGGCTTCGCGCTGAAAGCGTTTCACGGCTTCGGGCATGCGAGCCATTGCGGCGGGCAGCATCTTCAACGCCACCACGCGTT
>JAAYYU010000257.1 GCA_012515235.1 Candidatus Anammoximicrobium sp. | reverse complement strand
CGGCGTTACATCACCCGCGAACTGCCCGTCCTGCGCATGCACTGCGACCAAATCCGCTCCGGCGACACCTCCCCCCTCACCGACTACCACCACCTCGCCGGCCCCGTCCCCGCCGTGCGCTAGACGCGGCCAGACTGGACTGCTTTCCCGCCCCTTGCAGCGGGGCGGATCGCAACAAATAATAGACCTCTCGCCGTAGATCGTATTTTCCGTCGGGCAGTAACCCACCGAGTCTTCAGTCATGCGATTTCGATTACTCGACCGAATCACACAATTAGAACCGGGCAAGCGCATCGAAGCCGTCAAGCAGTTGACGCAGGCGGACGGATACCTGGAGGATCATTTTCCCAGGTTTCCCATCATGCCGGGCGTGCTGATGTTGGAAGCCATGTACCAGGCAGCGGCCTGGCTGGTTCGCAAAACCGAAAACTTTGCCCATTCTGTCGTGATGCTCCAAGACGCCCGCAACATCAAGTTCAGCGGGTTCGTCAAACTGGGGCAAACCCTGGTGGTCACGGCTGAGATCAAGAAACAGGAAGGCGGCGAAACCAGCCTGGTGACGCAAGGCACAGTCGATGGCCGGGTCGTCGCAAGTGCTCGGTTGACCGTCGCGGTATTTCAACTCGCGGATCGATTTCCCGAGTGGGTGGCGGGCCAGGACTATTTGATGAGGAAGATGCGGCAGCAGTTTGGACGCGTGATGTCGGGCGAGCCCGAGGCGGCGGTGAACGTGGGCCTGTCGATGCGCTGGCTGTGGATCGATCGGTTTGTCGAGTTCGTCCGCGGCGAGCGAGCGGTTGCCATCAAGAATGTGAGTTTGACGGAAGAGCCCGTGAGCGAGTATTTGCCCGGTTTTCCCGTCCTGCCTTCATCGTTGGTGATGGAGGGTCTGGCTTGGGCGGGGGGCATCTTGGCCAACGACCAGCGGCGTTTCCAGGAACGGACGGTGCTGGCCAAGATCAAGAAGGCGGTCTTTCACCGCCCGGCCTTTGCGGGAGACCAACTGAGGTACACCGCGGTGCTGGAGGGCCTTGAACCGGAGGGCGCGTTCATCCGCGGGACCAGTCACATTGGGGACGAACTTCAGGCCGAAGTGGACATTTTCCTTGCTCACCTGGGCGACCGTTTCGAGGACGTCGAAGGCGATCTGATCGATCCGGCCGACATGCTGGCAACGCTCCGCCTGTGGCGATTGTACGACGTGGGACGCACCGCTTCCGGTGAACCCCTCGACGTTGCCGAGAGGCTTTTGGAAGGCGAGCGTCAGGCACAAGCGGTCGTCGAAAGGGACCAACCGATCACTTGACCAGTTTCGGTTTCGTGGATTCTTTCCCAGAGATTCTGTCGAAGGCCGCGTGGAAGGCCTGGAGCACATCTGCGTAACTAGCCGACGTTGGGACCTGGTAACTCCGCCCGTCGCCCGTCACCAATTGATGCATCAGCGGGTTGGACGCACCGACCGTAATCGTGTGGATGTGAATCCTGGCCGATGCCAATTGCGCAGCAACGGCCTTGGGATCCGGATCGTCGGTATTCGATCCGTCGCCGATCAGGACCAGGATCTTCTTGGCATCGTCTCGCGAGCCGGCGCCTGTCACGATCTGATAGCCACCGGTCTGTCCCTGCGAACTGCCGTCGAGTGCCAGGCCAAGCCGCGGAGGTTCTCCCGGGTAACGGCCGCCGTTTTCTTCGACGTACCGATCGTACGAGTACAGGAAGGCGTCGGGGCGGCTGATGTCAAACACGTTTTGGAGAGTCGTCCCATCGCTGGTGAGGGGACTTTCCAGCGCCGTATTGGTAGCAAAGCCGGAGATCCCGATGCGGTCGTCGGGATAGTTGGCAAACACATAGTTGTTGAATTGCTCTATCGCCTCTTTCAGCGCCCGCTTGGCGTTCAGCGGGTAATCGTTAGGCGAACTTTCGCCGGGCGCGTACTCGTCGGAATTTGGCTGCAACAGCGCACTCGTTTGATCGATCATCAGCACGATGTCGCGAGGCCCCGTCGCGTCGCGTCCGCCAGTGGCGATGGCTTCGATGTGTCCTTTTTCGGCTTCGGGTTCCGCGCCGACCGTATAACTCGCATGCCCCAGGACCTTGCCAAAGTACGAGTCAAACTGCCACTTGGCCACCACTCGCACCGCATTGACCTCCAGTTGCGACTCCGTTCCAGGATAGAGAATCCGCTCGACCGGATCCCAGCGGCCCAATTGAACCCAATGGGACAAGCCGGGGGGAATCGTGCCGGAGCCGTCAGGGTCAAACTGTTTTCCGAAGTACTCGTTGGCCGTGTTTCGGACCTCGTCTTCGTTCAATTCGCCGCGTTCCAGAACCGCAACCGCGGCCAAGGCAGCGGCATCTGCGGCGCTGTGGAGCCAGGCGCGGTGGTGAACCATCACTCCGATGTCGATCGCGAACGCGAGCATTCCCATCAAAACGACGAGCATCACGGCAAAAAGGATCAGGATAGCCCCTTTGCGGCAGCGGGGCGGTTGCCGTTTGGAGCCCGTGCGTCGGGGAGTGCTTTCAGAGAACAGGGGGCTTGTAGTCCGAGGCATGAGACGCAACACCGAATAGGCAAGAAACACTAGTACCTCACCTAAAAGCATAGGTCATAAATCAGACAATCCCGTAGGTGTTTCCTCCTGAACGTCAAAATCCGGCAAGATCGCATGGACGGCCTAAACGGATTATGAAGGCCCCGGCTACAACGCGAGACAAAGATGCGGTACATTAGCTGCGTCGCGATGTTGGGTCTGGGAGACGGGTTGGACTTATTTGGATGAACGATGAACCGTTGTCGGGTCGGAAGAAACGGCTGGTCAATTACGCCAGTTGTGCGGGGTGAGCGGGCAAGTTGCCCCAGGAGGGGACTGCCCAGTTGGTGCAGAACTTGCCGCGAGCGCACGATCCCAACTTGATCGTCGGAACCGAAGGCTTCAGCGATGCGGGCGTTTATCGGCTGCGCGACGACCTGCTGATCGTCCAGTCGCTGGACTTTTTTCCGCCGCTGGTCGACGATCCCTTCGTATTCGGCCAGATCGCAGCAGCGAATTCGCTGTCTGACGTGTATGCGATGGGCGCTCAACCGACCACGGCCATGAACATCGTGGCGTTTCCGGACGATCAGCTCGATCTGGACATCCTGGCCGAGATCTTGCGCGGCGGCGGCGAACGGGTGAGTCAGGCCGGCGCGGTGGTGGTTGGCGGCCATAGTGTCCGCGACGCCGAAATCAAGTACGGTCTGTCCGTGACCGGCGTCGTCCACCCGCAGGACCTGTTGACCAATCAGCGAGCCCAACCCGGCGACGCGCTGATCTTGACCAAGGCCTTGGGCACCGGCTTCGTCACCACGGCCTTCAAGAGCGAGCGGTGTCCGGACGAGACGTTGGCCGCAGCCTGCGCCAGCATGGCCGAGTTGAACGCTGCGGGGCGGGATGCGGCGCGGGAGTTGAAGGCCAACGCCGCGACCGACGTCACCGGCTTTGGCCTGGCCGGCCACGCGGGCGAGATGGCCGAAGCCAGCGGCGTGACGGCGGTGCTGGAAGTCCACCGCTTGCCGATCCTGCCGGGCGCCGCTGCGCTGGCGCAACAGGGGAATCGGAACCGCGCCTGCCGCTCCAACCGCAAGTTCGCCGAGCCCCGGATCCGATTCGAAGGCCAGCCGGACGAGTTGTTAAGCGAATTCCTGTTCGACCCCCAGACTTCCGGCGGCCTGCTGATCAGCGTCCCGCAGAAGCGTGCGGAGCAGTTGGTGGCACGCGCCCGATCCGGCGGCGCGGTTGCGGCGTGCATCGTGGGAGCGATCCTGGCTCGCGAGGCGGAACGGCTCGTGATTCGTCCGTGAAAAGTGAGCGGATTCGCCGGCGCAGATGTCCCGATTGTCCGAGAAAGCCGGGCTTCTGAGGGCGGTTCTCTGCAAGACGCGAATCGCCATCCAGCCACCCAATCGGACGTGCGCTGCCGGTATTTCCCGCATAATCGTTCAAGTCGGAACGGTCGGCCTCCCGAAGTATTCAGTGCTGAGTGGTTCCGCGCGTGGGGGACTCGTGCGTATCCGAGCGGCCGATCGGAGCTAGCCGGCGTGCGCACCGTCTGGGCTGGGCGCGGACGCGGCGAGAGAAGTCGCCGGCGGAACTGCCAGCTGTCATCGCATCACCGAGGAGGTTGCCGATGAACCAACGCATCGCCGAGCCTCCTGAGACGTGGCGGCCGGGGGCTATCTGGTGGCTGGCGCTGGCGAGCCTCCTTGTCGCGGGGGGGTGCCGGCCCAGTTACTACCGCCGCCAGGCGGACCTGGACGCCTATCGCCTGATTGAGGAAAAGGCTCAGGACCCGCGCTGGGCGCTGACCGGCTACAACGTCGATCCCCATCCGGCTTCGCGGATCTTCGACCCCTTTGACCCGGATCGCGAACCTATGCCGCCGGACGACCCTGAATCGCATCGTTTGATGCACGAAGTGGACGGCAAGAAGGGGTTCAAGCACTGGGATCAAAACGGCGCCACGGACTCCGTGGAGAATCCCGATTGGCTGCGTTGCCTGCCGCTGAACGAGGACGGTGTGTTGGTGCTGGACGCCGAACTAGCGGTCCAGTTGGCGCGTCTGCACTCGCGCGAGTTCCAGCGGAACGTGCAGGAATTGTATCTCTCGGCACTGGATGTGAGCTTCGAGCGGTTCCGCTTCGACTCGTTGTTCTACGGCGGGCTGCAGACGGAGTACGCGGCCGACGGTCCGCTCCGCAATCCGCCGGACTCGCGCAGTGTGTTGACCGTGGGCACCTTTCCTGCGACCCGCGGAATCCGCATGGAAAAACTGGGCACGACGGGTGCGGAGCTCGTGGTGGGCTTTGCCAACTCGCTGGTCTGGCAGTTCTCCGGCCCCGATTCGTACTCGGCCAGTTCCGTTCTGGATTTCAGTCTTGTGCAGCCGCTGTTGCGTTTGGGGGGACGAGCCCGCGTGATGGAGCGGTTGACTCTGGCGGAACGGACTCTGTTGAGCAACGTGCGGCAATTGGAGCGGTATCGGCACGGATTCTACTTGCAGATTATGACCGGCGGCTCCGCGGGCGCCGGGCCGTCCCAGAATCCCCGGCTGCTGAGCGGCTCGGGCATGGGAGGCTTCCGCGGCTCCAGCGCCAGCGGCTTCATGGGGCTGCTGCAAAGCCAGCAAGAGATCCTCAACCAACGCTTCAACTTGTACTCCCTGCGGTCCAACAGCGTCCGCCTGAATGCCACGCTGCAGGATCTGTTGGCCAGGCCGGGCAACCAGGCGGCCCGGCAAGGCGAAGGCGGCGGATCGAACAGCGAGGCCATCGTCCGGCAACGGCTGCAGGTCGCCCAAGCGCGGCAAGCCGTTCTGAACGCCGAAGGCCGACTGGCCGACGCCGAGACCGCGTACCAGAACCAATTGGACGCCTTCAAGATGAACTTGGGGCTGCCGCCGTCGATTTGCGTCAAGATTGAGGACGACATGCTCAATCCGCTGAACCTGATCGACCGGGGCATCGTCGACTTGCAGGAGTCGGTCAGCTTGACTCAGGAGAACATCGGCCAGCATCTGGCGGACGCGCAGTCGCTGCTGTTGGATCGCCGTCTGGCGGATGCCGAGCGCAACGAACGCGTGGCGAAAGAACTCCGCGCCGTCCACACCGCCCTGGACAGCGTGGCCGGTCTGCGACAGCGTTTGATCGAGGCCCCCGACGCGCCGTTTCGGCGTTTTCACGCGGACGGCCGAAAACTGCTCAACCGGCTGGAAACGTGCTTGCAAACCGCGATCGAGCGGGCGGCTAACGATCCGGCCGATCTCGCGACGCTGCAGCGGGACCTGAGTCTGCTGCAGGACATCCGGCGGAACCTGAAAATGGCCGGCGCTCAAGACGGACACGACGGCGAATGGCTGGATCAAGTGCGGGGGTTCATGTACTTCAATCTGCTGGGCGATGCCTTGCAGGACCTGAATCGCGTGCTCGAAGAACTGCGGGCCGCCGAGGCGGTCGCCGACGCTGCGAAAACCGCTGAACGACCGCCGGAAGTGGCGGTTGCCGAGCGAGGCGGCCCTGCCGAGCGCGGAGCCGCAACCGGCGGCGCCGATGTGACGTGGATGAAGGGAGATCCCAATCCGCTGACGCGCGCCCTGTACCGCCGGCATCGGGATTTGCTGGAGGCCGACGATCCGGCGGACCTGGCCAAGTTGGCGGAGGTCCTGCAAAGCGACGGTCGGCGGATCGAAACGCAATACCAACAGATCGCGAAGACCTGTCCGTGGTTGACCGACTTGGGCCGCTGGCGACGCCTGCCGTACGACGTGGAAGTCTCGCTGGTCGACGACAATCGCGCTCAGGTCGGCCGGTTGGAGCGACGGGCGAGTCAGTTTATCGACATCCTGTTGGACTCGCTGGCCCGCCTGGACGACTCCGGCGATCAAGACAGCCTGCTGCAGAATATCCGCCACTCGCAGGCGACCTTGCAGACGCTGGCCGTCAAGGTGCCCGCGCTCAGCCCCGAAGAAGTGCTCGCGCAATTCCGGTTGGACGTCAGCCCCGCCATCCCGCAGGAACTGGTGGACTTGGCGAGCAACGTTCTGGAGATCTCGCTCGTCCAATCACGGATTCGCGCGGAAAACGTCTCGATCGAGGACATCGCCGTCGATTTGCATCCCCAAGCGGCCTTGGAGATCGCTCGCCAGAACCGCCTGGATTGGATGAATGCCCGCGCCGAACTGGTGGACACGTGGCGTCTGATCCGCTTTTATGCCAACGACTTGAGAAGCACGCTGGATGTCGTGTTCAGCGGCGACATGACGACGCGCAACGACAATCCCTTCAAGTTCGACGCCAACACGGGGCGGCTGCGGGTGGGGCTGCAATTCGACGCGCCGTTGACGCGGCTCAGCGAACGAAATACGTACCGCGGGGCCTTGATCGAGTACCAGCGGGCGCGGATGGACTACTACGCGTTCGAGGACCAGGTCTCCCGCGATCTGCGAGAAGTCCTGCGGACGCTGGAGTTGAAGCGGAAGAACCTCGAAATCCGCCGCGAAGCGGTCTGGGCCGCTGCGGTCCAGATTGAACTGAACCAGGAAATCCGAAACCTGGGACAGGCCAGCAGTCAAGCTTCCGGGGCGACGGCCGCACGCGATTCCGTCTCAGCCTTGTCCGATCTGCTCTCGGCTCAAAACGAATTCCTCAGCATTTGGGTGACCTACGAGGTGCTCCGTCAGACGCTGGATTTCAGTTTGGGAACCATGCGACTGGACGCCACGGGCATGTGGGTCGATCCGGGGCCGATCGACCCAGGGCACGGGTACGCCGGAGTGGGCGAGAGCACCGACTGCTGGCCGGGCCCGATGGTACTGCCGCGCGGCGAACCCATCCCGGCCGATCGCCAGATGCTGGACATCGAAGTTCTGGAACCTCCCGCGCCCGCAGGCGAAGCGCCGGTAGGACCCTGAGGCCCGCCCCGTCGCCTGGCCAAGGCTGAGCACGGGTCCAAAACCAACTCCGCGGTTTTCTCGCAGCGGACTTCCGTTCGCTTGGGCGGAGTGAATCCCGCCCTACGAAGTCACTCCCGGCCGGGCGGCGAAGGGTTGCCGGAACCGGGGCCCGATCCGGCTGGCGGCGACGTTGCAGGCAGTCCGGCCGGCGTGGCCGGTTCGGGCGGCGCGTGAAAACCGGGAGTCGCCGGCGGGGGCGAAACGCGGGCAGGTGCAGGGGCGAAACGGGGAGGACGCGGGCCGGAGACGCCTTGCGCAAAGACGTCCACGAAGAAAATCCCCGCTCCGTCCGCCGGCAGGAACTTGGGCAGCGCCGCCCGGCGGAAGCTCCTTGTGGTCCGGCCCTCCGCCGAGATCAGCGCACCGGGCAGCAGCCAGAGCATCGCCAGCCCGGTCACAGCAGCAAACGCCACGCGGGACATCTCAGTCAATTCCCAACAGTTCGACGTCGAAGATCAGGACCGAATGCGGAGCGATCACGTTTCCTGCTCCGTTGGCGCCGTAGGCCAATTCCGAGGGCACGAAGATCCGCCATTTGTCGCCGACGTGCATCAACTGCAGGGCTTCGGTCCAGCCGGGGATCACCCCGTCGACGCGAAACGTCGCCGGCCGGCCGGAGCGGATAGAACTATCGAAGACCTTGCCGTCCAGCAGCGTGCCTTCGTAATTCACCCGCACGGTATCGGAGGCCTTGGGCGAGGCGCCCTGGCCAGCCTTGACGACCTGATACTGCAGTCCGCTGGCCAAGGTCTTCACGCCGGGCTTCTTGCCGTTGTCGGCCAGGAAGGCCGTGCCCTCCCGTTTGTTCTTTTCACCGGCCTCGGAATTCCGCTCCTCTTGCTTGGCTTGAACAAGGCGGCCGAACGCCTGAAATGCGGCCTGCAGTTGCGGATCCGCATACCGCGGCTTGGCCCCTTGGCTGGCATCCTTCAGGCCCAAAATCAACTGGTCCAGGTTGACCTCGACGCCGTCGTTCTTGAAGTTGTTAGCGATCTGGAGACCGATCCCATAGCTGGCAATGTCAACCGCCGATTTGGCGTCGATGGGCGGAGCTGTCTCCGGCGTAAAAAGTTCGGCCGCCTGCACGGCGGAAACGGCAAACAGGGCGATGGCGAAAAAACAAACGCGCTTCATGGAACAGCTTTCTTTGGGTTGAAAAATCGGCGGTTCAACCCGCCGGGCCTGTTGATCTGGGTCGCAGGACACCTCGGTCCCGAATCTACGGACAGACGGCTTACCCGCTCTGCCGTGTCGATCGTCGAGCCCGCGGTGTGTAGATTGTGGACTGTGACTGCCGCTGATGCCAAGGGGGCCAGGGCGATAATTCGGCGCGAAATGGGACGGGAAAGGAAAAGGAGTCGCCGCGCGGACGAACAACGCGGTACGGCCGCGGCGTCGCGCGTGCAGACCGAAGGGGAAGGACTCCAGGCAAGATCGCGGCGGGCGACGTCTTGCCCCGTCATTGGGCGCGCGGGCGTGGGGCCTGCTGTCCTGGCAACACGATCGCGACGGCGGCGATCACCAACCCGACGGCGACGGCCACGAGCCCTCCCACGAAGATGCCGAAGACACGTTCCAGGGCCGTCTCGACCATGAACTTGGCGGTCGGCATGTACGGCCCCAGACCGTTGGTCCGCAAATCCACCCAGGCATCCCACGTGTCGACGGCGCTGAGCGTGTCCAATTCGGCCAGCGCGGGGCCGACGTTCACCACGGGGGCCGGGGGAACCGTCGCCGTCACCCAGTTGACGCCGGCCAAGCCGGCCGTGGCAAGGCCGGCCAGAGCGAGGACCAGCCCTGCGGCGAACAACAGACCCCGGGTCAGATTCCAGGAACGCCTCGGCGGCTTGGCGTCGGAATCCGCGACCGTCTCGAGAGTCCGAATGGCACGTAACGAGGGAACCTCCAGCGTGGCGCCGCAACGGCAGGTCAGCTGCCTGCCGGCCTGGCTCATGTCGATCGTCGTTTTTTCGCTGCACTGCTGACAGGGCAATAGGTATTTCATCAGGCACCGCTCCGCTCAAAAAAACGCAATCTGTCCTGGCGCTAAGTGTAGCGTCTGTCGCCGGCCTTGGGAACACGCCGAAAGCGGGTTCGGACTTTCCGGGCGAGTTGGCCTTCCGATTCTGTGGCGATACACTCAGATGCCGTCCAGACCATACCGCGGCGTCCGCGCAGACCGGAGAAGTCGCCTTCGCGGGTCCTGGCGGACATCGTGCGACGGATGGTTGAGGTCATCGATGGGACGTAAGCGAAGGGTGGTGGTGAAAGGTGAATAAGCGGTCCGTGTGGCGCCCGTTGCAGGGAGAGAATACCGAATGACGAAACTAGATTATCGCAATGTTGAGAGAATTGGGGATCGCTGCGGTGGTCGAGCGGTACCCGACCAGCCTGCAAACCGCTCCACTCGCTGCCGCGCCACTCCACGTGCCGCCCCGCATCGTTACCGCGTCCCATAGGGGTTCTCCTAGACCAAGGGTTGAAAGGAACAACCCCTGAAGCTTCACCCCCGCGCCAAGAACGGTTCTGCCGTTCGCTTACGTGCCTGATGCGCAGCGGGCTATGCCCCGAACTCACCTTGCGCTTCGACATGCGCGAGAAGCAGCGCGACTATACTCTGGCCCGACGCCTCGTAAATCACTGGCGGCAGTTCGGCCGGTACTTCCTCGGCGACTACTATCCCTTGACACCGTACAGTCAGGACAGGAAGGTGTGGATGGCCTGGCAGTTCGACTGCCCCGAGACTGGCGAAGGTTTGGTGCAGGCCTTCCGGCGCGAGGACAGCCCTGAGGCTTCGGCCCGGCCAAGACTCGTCGGGCTCGATCCGAAT
>JAAYYU010000256.1 GCA_012515235.1 Candidatus Anammoximicrobium sp. | reverse complement strand
CGGATCGCCAGCGCGAGCAGGGACAGCACGGTAAAGGTGTGGGACGCCACGACGGGCCAGGAGACGCTCACGCTCAAGGGGCACCCTGGCTCCGGCGGCCACGGCCGCCAGAGCGTGGCCTTCAGTTCGGACGGCCGACGGATCGCCAGCGCGAGCCTGGATGGCACGGTAAAGGTGTGGGACGCGACGACGGGCCAGGAGACGCTTACGCTCAAGGGACAGACTCCCGGTGTCCAGAGCATGGCCCTGAGCCCGGACGGCCGACGGATCGCCAGTGCCAGCAAGGGCACGGTGAAGGTGTGGGACGCGACGACGGGCGAGGAGACGCTGACAATCGAAGGGCACGCTCTTCCTGTCCAAATTGTCGCCTTCAGCCCGGACAGCCGACGAATCGCCAGCGCGGGCTGGGATGAAACGGTGAAGGTGTGGGACGCGACGACGGGCCAGGAGACGCTCACACTCAAGGGGCACACAAGAAATGTCAAGAGCGTGGCCTTCAGCCCGGACGGTCGGCGGATTGCCAGCGGGGGTGACGACAGCACGGTGAAGGTGTGGGACGCCACGACGGGCGAAGAGACGCTCACGCTCAGGGAGCACACGGGTTCGGTCAACAGCGTGGCCTTCAGCCCGGACGGTCGGCGGATCGCCAGCGGGGGTGGCGATGGCACAGTGAAGGTGTGGGACGCCACGACGCGTCAAGAGACACCTGAGGGCAGGCCTTGGCACTCGTCTCGCCGTCAAACAGCGTCTGGAAGGTCAGCAAGTACCGCAGCGTCGCCTGCGGCCGCCAAGCCCAACGGTCCCGCACCACCCTTGACCATCGCCCCGCCCGCCAAACCGGTGACTGCTCAATAAGCGGGAGCATCGGCGGCCGGGGCAGAGCCCTCTTCGTCAGGCCACGGTTCCGCGTGGAAGCGAAATTACTTTTCTCGCTCAGCACGCCCCCGCTCGACGTCAACTTTCCATTGTTCCTTTTCGGGCAAGTCCAACTCCATCAGGCTGGCGGCCAGGAGCAACTCAAGTCGCAAGTCCGTGAAGCTCTCGTCGTATCTTCCGCTGAGGACTACCTGACGAACCGGTTCGATGGCTTCATCAGCGAATTGCGACGTGACGGCGCGTGCCAGACAGGCTTTGACTGTCGGCTCTTCCTCGTGCGGCAGAATTCCCAGAGTTTTGGCGACGGCCAGATCGGAGTGGACTCGCTGGAAGACGTAGCAGCCGACCATACGCCGAATCCAATCTTCCTGCGGGAACAGGATCGCCGCGCCCTCAACCGCCGTATCCGTGCCGATCTGCACCAAGGCCCGCTCGCTTTCCTCGAACAGCAGGTCGGCTTTGTTTTCAGCATCCCGTAGCTTGGCGACGATGTGGGGAACGGCAGGGTCCAACCGCAGTTCCGCCGCGAGGTTGAACATGAACAATTCCATCCAGCCCTCGCCGTAGTCATCAACGTCTGCGATTTTCTTGGCCAGGATGGAAATCGCCCGATCCGCTTCACCGTGGCGGGCGAGGGCTTCGACCAAGGCGTAGCCATACTCCGTATCGGGGTCGGCACGCTCATGGCTGGCCCGATGAGAAATCGCGTCCAACTTCGACCAGCAGGTGTCAGGCGGGACGGCCAGCAGGTCAATCCGGATCTCGATCAGGTCGCGGTTACTCATCTGCCGCTGCCGGCAGCCAGTGCGTGCCCGCTTGCTCCAACGCCCGTCAGGAAGGCGATTCCGCTTCACAACCGCCGAACAGGCCCGTGCGGGGCCGGTAGAGCACTTCCTCGTGCCCGCACTCGACCAACGGGAGGAAGCTGCGTTCAAAGTCCTTGACGGGCGCGGTCAAGAAGGCTCCAATCTTTTCTGGACGGAGGCAAACGGCCCCTTCCTCCTCCTGAACCCCCACGATCCCCGGACACTCAGTGCGATGGGCGTCGACGGGCCGAAAAAACGATCCCCTTTCAGTTCAGACTACGTTCCATGAAAACCACGATTCTCTTTCCGTTGCTGATGGTTTTGCTGTGCGATGTGCTGTTGGCAGAGCCGATCGACGTCAACGGTCGCTTTCAAGCAACAGCGCCCGGCGGCTTCCCCGACGGCTGGGTCATGCACGAATGGGGCGGCTACAAACCGTTCCCAGACGTCAAGACCGTCTCCGCCGCCTATGAGGGCAACACGGCGTTGAGCATCACCAACGTCCTCGGTGACGACGGCGGCGCCATCCAAACCCGCGCGAGATTCCCCGCCCGTTCCGGTGCCGTCGGCCGCGTTTCCTTCCTCGTCAAAGGAAAGGGGCTGGCCTGGGTCACCTTTTATCGCTGGGGCGAGAAAGGCGAATGGAACGGGGTCATCGTCAGTTCTCCCTTCAATCTCTCCGACACGTGGCAACCGCACGTCTTGACGATTCCCATCGACAACGGACACACCTGCGAAACGCATGCTGTCACGCTCGCCATCGGCGGCAAGATGGGCGCGGAGATCCTGCTGTGCAGTCTGACCCTGGACATCCAGCCGCCTCGAATCGTCGGCGATACCCGCATTCCCAAAGCCTGGACGATGTTTGTGCCCGTCGACAAGGCGCTGAAACCGTCGCGGGAACAACTCCAGTCGATTCCGGAAACGCTGGGCGAAGCCAAAGCACAGACCGCCACGCTCATCTCCAACACGCTGGATTTCGCGTCCCTGGCCGGTCCCGGCCCTCGCCACTGCGTTTGGGCGTTCGCTCCGATCGAAGCCAAATACGATTGCGACATGACGGTCGGCGCGGGTGCCGGTGGGGCGATGCAGTACTATCTGAACGGCGAGCCAGTCTTCGATGCCCCGGCGCCAGGCAATGCCGACTCGCCTGTCGAGATCGACAGCCACGTCAAGAACGTCCGGCTCAAACAGGGGACGAACGTCATCGCGGTCAGGATCGTGACGAACAGAGCCGACTCGGTTCTGAAACTCGCCGGTCCGCTGGATCTGCGCGGCGCCGTCCGCAGACTGCAATTCTCCAAACGCACGTTTGAGGAGAATTTCGACGGTCCGACGGTCCGCTGCTCCGGAAACCCGCGGCTGATCCAGGGAAACCCGACACCGGGACTGCTCTCGGTGACTGGACAGGGCGTTTTCCAGACCGATGCGAAACTGGCCATCGCCTGCCCGAACCACCTTGCGCCGCTTCCCGACAAGTCGGACGCCAACGTGTTTGCCGCCGCGGGAGTTCGTATCCAGAATTTCGGCCAGGACCCGTCCCAGCGACGAAACGTCGCGTTCGAGATCGTCGCCTCCGAGCTGACGTGCCAGATCCGCTGCCGCGAAGATTCGGCCTTCTTGACGCTCTCGGTCGTCGAAAACGAGAATCCGCTCGAAACGCTCCAACTGCCCTCGAACTGCCTGCCGGCCGACTTCGTGTTCGGCGTCAACGGCTCCGGCCAATGGACCGTGTCGATTCACAGTCTCGTCGACAGCAGAACGACCAGCGCGAGCGGAAAGCGAAAAGGCCTTGCATCCCCAGCCGTCGAGTTCAGCTATCGCCTGCTTGCAGAACAGACGCGGGCCGAGGTGACCGTCGACAATCTGGTCATCGGCCTCGCGGTGCAGGAATCGAAGACCTCGGCGACGCCCTTCCAAATCGATCTCGTCCCGCAGTTCGATCCGGTCCAGGTGGGCTGGAAGAAAGTGTTCGACGAGGAATTCGATGGCGACCGGGTCGATACCAGCAAATGGTACTTCAGCCCAACGAGCGAAAAGGACTATGCGAAAGTCCACGACGGACAACTCGAAATCGTCTGCAACTGGGCGACCCCGGACAAGACGAAGACCAAGAGCGCCAGCCTCTATTCCAACGAGGTCTTCGGACACGGCTACTTCGAGACGCGGGTCAAGTTTCGCCAACAATCCGGCTGGTGGTCCGCGTTCTGGCTGTGTACGCACGGACCTTCCAATCCGTTCCTCGACGGCTGGGAAATCGACATCTACGAAGACTATTACATGGGCCCGAAGAATCCGGGCGAACCGCCGCGCGGCATCCTCGACCACAATCTGCACGTCTTCGCCTGTGGCACGTTGCGAAGCTGGAATTACGGCTCCAAGCTGCCTGGCAAAGTCGACGATTGGTATGTCATCGGCTGCAAGTGGACGCCCTTCGAAGTCTCGTATTACCTGAACGGCAAGCTGATCCAGTCGGAAGCAAACCACAGCCCGTACAACTCGGTGACGTTCGACCCGTTCAACCACGCCGCCGGTTGCGTTCCGCTGCACGCCATTCTTTCCGGCTGCTGCGGCAAGTCCGGTGGCGACCCGACGAAGGGAAAATTCCCCGAGAGTTTCTTCGTCGATTACGTCCGCGTTTACGAATACCCGCACGCTTGCGACCCGGTTGTCCGGCTGACCAAAAAGCCCGATGAATCCACCTATATCCTCAAACCGGGCGAAGAACTGCATTTCCAGGCCCAGGTCGAACCGTCCGCGAAAACCGGGGCGAAGATCAAGCAGGTTTACTTGTTCGACAGCGGCGCGCTGCTGGATTACCGGTCTGCGCCGCCCTATGACTTTGTCGTCCGAACCACGCAGGATTACTACGACGGCACGAATTTCGTCAAGCCGGGACGCACCGGAATCCGGCCGGATTGGGACCGCGGATTGCACGCGTTCTGTGTCTTTGCACAAGACGAACAGGGCAACGTCGGCCGCTCCGAAAACGTCGTCAAACTGCTTCGCAAAAACGGCAAGACGGGGCCGTACCTCGGCCAGCCGATCCAACTGCCGGGCGAGATCATGCTGTCGCATTACGATGAGGGCGGACAGGGATTCGCCTATTCCGACGGCACGCCAGGCAACGGCGCCAGCAAGACATTCCGCGTGAACGAGGACGTGGACGCAGGCGAAACCGTGATCGGCGGAGTCTCCGGCGGCGAATGGCTCAAGTACACGGTCCACGTCAAGCGGACGGCAGACTACACGTTCACGCTGGATTACGGGACCCCGTCTCCGAAACAGCCAGGCCCGAAACTCATGGTTGACTGCCAGGCCGTCGGCGATTTCCAGACCCCCGCGCACGAATTCCCCGACTGGCGCCACACCAGCCAAGCGGTGCTGAAGTCGGTCCCGCTCGCCGCAGGCGAACACGAGATCGTCCTCCTTATGCAGGGGTCGTACAACTTGGGCGCGCTAAAGGTCGAGGCGGAGTAATCCGCCGGGCGAGCCGGCGGGATTTGCGAGGAATCCGCCGGGCGGGGCGGCGGGATTTTGCAGGGAGGGGGCGGGCGGAGGGGATGCTAGGGCGTTTCGGCTGCATCGGGCGAGGGCAGGAGGTCGGCGAGCGTGGCGGGATCGCGCAGGCCGGCTTGGATGGCCATCAGGATCGTGGCGCTGACGAAGGGCAATTCGTCGCAGAGGTCGTCTTCGGAGATCTGGGGATTGGCCAGCAGGCGGTCGAGGGCGTCGGCTAGTTGGCCCCAGTCGCCCCCGGCCGCGCGCATCTGACGTTGGTATTCGGCCCGCATCTGGTGCCGTGGTCCGCGGGGATCGCGTTCGGCCAAGGCAGCGACGCTCAGCGCGATCAGCGGGGCGAATCGGCGGAGTTCGTAGCGGGTGCCGGCCCAGTTCCATTTGGCCCGCCGCGATCGCCTTGCCGTACCACTGTTCGGCCACCTGTGGCTTGCCGGCGTACTTGTTCACGATGGCCAGTTGGTTGTAGGCCCTGGCGAGATCCTCTCCATCGAGCTTGTCTCGGTCTGGGGTCAGGCTTACAGATTTCGATTTTCGCGGGGCAATCGCTTTCCAAGTGGTAAGTCCTGGGACCGCGAAAATTGAAATCTGTAAGCCTGACCCCTTAGTCCAGCTGGACGACGCACGCCGGACTGACTTGCGGGCTGAGCGACTGTCGAGCCGCCGGCAGGAATGGCTCGTGGAAGCCCCGCCAAGCGTCTTTTTGCCCCAAATACGTTTCCATGCTCCGAACTCCCGCGTGGCGGCGTTCGAGAAACTCCCCGCTGGCTTCCCGCCAGCCGTCGCATCCTATCTCCCTCTTAGCTCGCAAGCATCCGCGGACTCAAGCTGCAGGCATCCAAGGACGGTCCCTACATTGTCAGCCGCTCTCCGGCGCTGTAACATCCTGGGCGTTGGTTTGATACGAGAACGTTTCACAAGGAGAAGCCTGCCATGCGTCGACATCTGTCTGTGTTGTGTGTGTTGTGCGTGACCGTCCTGGCCGGGGCCGTGCTGTCGGCTCAAGCGGAGGAGGCGAAAAAGCCGTTGCGGGCGGGGATCATCGGCCTGACCACCTCGCACGTGCCCGCGTTCACCAACTTGCTGAACGATCCCAAGGCGGAAGGCGACCTGGCCGACGTCAAGATCGTCGCCGGCTTTACGGGCGGCATCGACGACAATCCGTCCAGCTGGGACCGCCGCGAGAAGTACACGGAAGAGTTGCGGAAGAAAGGCGTCAAGATCTACGACACGATTCCGGCGATGCTCCAAGACGTCGACGTGGTGTTTTTGGAAGAGGTCGACGGCAGGCCGCACTTGGAGTGGGCCCGGCCGGTGATCGAGGCGGGCAAACCGCTGTTCATCGACAAGCCGCTGGCCGGCTCGCTGGCCGACTGCATCGAGATCTTCCGGTTGGCCAAGGAAAAGAACGTGCCCTGTTTCTCCAGTTCCTCGCTCCGTTTCGGCTCCGAGGTGCTGGGGCTCCGGGCCGGCAATCCTGCGGTTGGCGACATCAAGAGCGTCATCGCCTGGGGGCCGATGAGCGTCGAGCCGCATCACCCCGACCTGTTCTGGTACGGAATCCACGGCTGCGAGATCCTGTTCACGGTCATGGGCACCGGTTGCAAGACCGTGACGCGTGAAGCGCAGGAAAAAGTGGTCGGCGTCTGGGCCGACGGCCGCACGGGGACGTTTGAGGCCCGCAAAGGCTACGGCGCCGAAGTGGTCGGCAGCAAGGGCACGGTGACGGCGGGCAAGTACGAAGGCTACAAGCCGATGGTGGTCGAGATCTGCAAGTTCTTCAAGACCGGCAAGCCGCCGGTTTCCATGGAAGAAACCCTGGAAATCTACACCTTCATGGAAGCCGCCGACGAGAGCAAGCGTCAGGGCGGCAAGCCGGTCAGCATGGAAGAGGTCTTTAAGAAGGCCCAGGCCGCCAACGCGGCGCGCAACAAGTAAGGTTGGCAAGGGACCGGGGGCAGGGAAATGATAGGCAGGGGAAGGACGGCCAGAGGCCACTCCTTGGCCGGTCGTTCCCCGGCCCTGCTTGCGAGCTTGCCCCCGGTGGCTTTATCACGATCCTTTCACCCCAACGGAGTTTTCTCATGGCGGAATCCGACAGACTTGCGCGCGGCCCGGTTCGTTCTGCGGCCGCGTCCGGCATGGCCGTTCCCTATTTCGTTTCCGCCGCCGCGTTGGGGCGGGCGGGAGAACCCGGAGCCAACGACAAGCTGAACGTCGTCTTGATCGGCTGCGGCGGCATGGGCCGGGGCAATCTGAACCACTGCCGGCACCCGGACGTGGCCGTGGTCGGGGCCTGCGACGTGTGGCAGGAACGCCGCGAAGCCACTGCCGCCGCGTTCCCGGAGACTTGCAAGCCGTACGCCGACTACCGCGAAGTGCTGGCGAACCCAGACGTCGACGGCGTGATCATCGCCACGCCGCCGCACTGGCACGCGCTGATCGCGATCGAAGCGGCCGAGGCGGGCAAGGACTTCTACGTGCAGAAGCCGATGACGATGTACCTGGACGAGGCCCTGGCGGTGCGCCGCGCGGCGGAGCAGCACAAGGTGATCACGCAGGTCGGCACGCAGATTCACGCCGGTGCGAATTATCGCCGCGTCGTCGAATGGGTCCGTTCGGGCCGACTCGGTCAGATCGCCGTCGTCCGCACGTTCCTGACGGGCAATCAGGGCGTCGAGGGGATCGGCAACCCGCCCAACAGCGACCCGCCCGCCGGCATGGACTGGAACCAGTGGGTGGGACCGGGCCCGATGCGGCCGTTCAATCCCTTGATCGTGGCCAACGCCCACACGAACTGCTCGTTCATGGACTACAGCGGCGGCTACACGCCCGGCATGGCGCCGCACATCATCGACCTGCCGTTCTGGGCCTTGGAACTGGGCATCCCGCCCAAGACCGTCGCCTCCGGCGGCCGCTACGTGACCCGCGACGCCGGAGATGCCTACGACACCCAGCAGGTGCTTTGGCAGTACCCGAAGCTGACCGTGACCTGGATGCTCCAACTCGTCAACAGCTACGGGTTCGATCTGCAGGGAGCCAACCATGCGATCCGGCGGCGGCTGGGCGTCTACTTCCACGGCGTGGACGCGACCCTGTACGCCGATTACGGCACGCACAAGGTCGTTCCCGAAGGCGATCGGCTGCAGGACACGACGCCGCCGGAGCCCTCGATCCCGCCCTCGCCGGGCCACGAGCGCGAGTGGCTCGATTCGATGAGAAGCCGCCAGCAACCCAGCTGCAACGTGTCGTACCACTACAAGCTCGACGCCGCCCTCGGCCTGGCCAACATCGCCTACCGACTGGGCCGCTCGATCGAGTTCGACCCCAAGACGGAGAAGATCGTCGGCGATGACGAGGCCGCTCGGCGCGCCCGCCCCGTGTATCGAGACCCGTGGAAGTTCCCGGAAAAGTACCTGGCGTCGTAGCCACCGTAGGCCGCTTGCTCCGCGAGCGGATGCGTGCCGCGGAGCGACACGCCTGCGTGACGGTCCCCTTCCTAACACCAACCGCTCACCAAGGAGCCAATCCCATGTCCGATACCAAACGATACACGCGCCGCCAGTTCGTCCGCACGACGGCCGCCGCTGGCATGGCGGTTCCCTATTTCGTGTCTGCCGCAGCGCTTGGCCAGGCCGGCGCGCCCGGCGCCAACGACAGGATCCACGTCGGCCTGATCGGCTGCGGCGGCATGGGCCGCAGCAACCTGGCGAACTGTGCCAAGCACGACGACGTCGTGGTGACTGCCGTGTGTGACGTCTGGAAGGAACGCTGCGAGGCGACGCTGGAAAAGTACCAGGCGACCGCCAAAGGCTACGGCGATTATCGCGAGCTGCTCGCCCAGAAAGACGTCGACGCCGTGATCATCGCCAGCCCGCCGCACTGGCACGCCCTGATGGCCATCGACGCCTGCGAGGCCGGCAAGGACATCTACTTGCAGAAGCCCATGACGTTGTATCTGGGCGAAAGCCTGGCCGTCAAAGCGGCGGTCAAGAAGCACGATCGCATTTCGCAGGTCGGCACGCAGATCCATGCGGGCGAGAACTACCACCAGGTCGTCGACCACGTCCGCTCCGGCAATCTGGGATCGATCAGCGTGGCCCGCACGTTCAACGTCTTGAACCTGGGCGCGGAAGGGATCGGCAACGACCCGAACTGCGATCCGCCGGCGGGACTGGACTGGGAGAACTGGGTCGGCCCAGGACCGCTGCGGCCGTTCAATCCGCTGGTGGTCAAGGACTCGTTTACCCATTCGTCGTTCATGGCCTACAGCGGCGGCTGGACGCCCTGCTGGGCTCCCCACATCATCGATCTGCCCATCTGGGCGCTCGGCCTGGGGCTGCCCACGATGGTCGCCTCGTCCGGCGGGCGCTATGTGCTGCAGGACGCAGGCGACGTCCACGACACCCAGGAGACGCTGATCCAGTACCCCAACGTAACGCTCACCTGGATGATGTCCCAGGTCAACAGCTACGGTTTCGATCTGCAGGGCAAACCCGGCACGGGACGGCGGCTGGGCACGTACTTCCACGGCGTGAACGGCACGCTGTACGCCAACTATGGAACGTACAAGATCATGCCTGAGGGGGACCTGATGAAGGACGCGCCGGAGCCGCCCAAGTCCGTGCCCGACTCGCCCGGCCAGGAACGCGAGTGGCTGGATGCGATCAAGAGCCGCCAGCAGCCCAGCTGCAACGTGTTCTATCACCACAACGTCAACGTGCCCATCGTACTCGGCAACCTGTCGCTCAAGCTCGGCCGCTCGATCCGACTCGATTCCCAGACCGAGTGGATCGTCGGCGACGACGAGGCCGCCCGGTTGTCGATCCCCGAGTACCGGGCCCCGTGGAAGTTTCCCCGGCAATACCTGAACGTCTGAGTCACCCGTCACGCCTCGCGCGCCACGCGGCATGGATTCTCCGAACCGTGCGATTCGTCGCCGAGTTTCGAGCGGAATTCGCAAGGCTCGGAGAGCCCTGCGGCGGCGGGACGCCAAGGCCCTTTGCCAACTTTCCAGAAGGCTGTGTCCATCATGGTTACGCGTCGGAGATTTCTGCAGCAGGCCGCCGGCGCGGCGGCCGGTGCGTCGTGGTTCACGGGCAGGTCGCTGCCGGGCGGGCAGCGTTCGGCCCCGAAAATCGCTCCCGATGTGATTGTGTATGACGGCGTCTATCCCGGCTGGCCCTGGATCGCGGCGCACCCGGACGGCACGCTGTACTGTGTGTTCCGCGAGGGCACCGAGCACGGCTACTCGGCCGTCGGGCGTGCCCTGCTGACCCGCAGCTCGGACCGCGGCCGCAGTTGGTCGGCCGCCGCGGTGATCGTCGATCAGCCGCAGGTGGACGACCGCAACGTGGCGCTAACGGTGCTGGCCAACGGCGACCTGCTCGTCGCCTACAACACGTACGATGCAGCGCGTCAGTCGCAAGCGATGACCGTCCGTTCGGCCGACGGCGGCCGAAGCTGGTCGAAGCCTCAGCCGCTGGACCACACCAACACGCGCACCAAGTCGGCGGCGGTGACGTTGTCCAACGGTCACCTGCTGCTGCCCTACTACATCGCCCCCGGCAGCGGCGCGCTGGCGGCGCTGTCCGCCGACAGCGGGGCCACCTGGTCCACCGTGCGGATTCCCGACACGGAAGGCTTCGTGGGCGACGAATGGGACGTGTTGGAGGTCGAGCCCGGTCGGCTGGTGGGCATCTTCCGCAACAGCCACCCGAAAACCGACGGCACGTTCTGGAAATCCGAGAGCCGCGACGGCGGACGCACGTGGTCGGCGCCCCGGCCGACCAACGTCCGCAGCCAGCGGCATCCCTCGCCCGCTCAGATCACGCGCCAGAACGGCGCCGTGACCCTGATCTACGCCGACCGCCGCATGGTCTCCGTCTCGGCCGTCACCACCTCCGATCCCGATTTCCTCCGCTGGGACCTGGACCGCCGTCTTTTTTGCTTTCTGTACCAAGCCGACGAACGCCCCATCCGCGACGGCAGCTACCCGGTCTCCGCCCCCGTCGACGCCCGCACGCGGCTGATCGTCGACTACGAGATCCGGCCCAAGTCCCGACGCATCGCCGGCTATTTCGTCACGTTCCCAGACGATTGGGGACGGCCGGCGTAAGCGCGGCAATCGCTGGTCGGCGGCGCGGGAAAGCGGCGGCGGCGCGGTGCTCGTCCGCCGCGGCGTGTGCGGTCTCCCGACCGGTTGTCACATTTCAATTTCATAGACGCGTACGGCCAGGGGTTTCAACGTGTCTTGAAAACCGGCCGGCGTGGCCGGGACCGCGGCGTTCTGACCGAGCACGCGGACGCTGCGGGGCGCGCCGGGAAGAGCGAACGCAACCGGGCCTTCCCCGTCGCCGTCGTTGACGGCCGCCACGTACAGCTTGCCGGCATGGCTGCGGGCCAGCCAGCGCAGCCAACTGGGCGCCGGTCCGACGACCTTGATCGCCGGAACGGGTTCGGCGGACAGCAGCATCGGCGCGGCCCGGTCGATTTCGGCGGCGATCTGCTTGAGTCCCGTCCACTGCGCGTCGAAGGTCACATCCGGATTCCGCTTGACGTCGTACCAGGAGTAGAACACCAGTCCCGTGGCCCCTTCGCAAATGCACTGCCACGCCATGCTGCGGACTTCGTCCACCGTCGGCGTCCGCCCCCGCTGCCGCTCCGCCTCGCTCTTGGCGTAGTTGGCCCAGTTGTGCAACTGGGGAACTTGCCACATCGGCCGGGCGCGCTCGACCTGCCGGAACGTCTCGGCCGTCCAGGCGGCGGCGGTCGAGGCGGGACCGCGGCCGATCGGATACGGGTCGGTCCCGATCACGTCGAACGTGTTCAGATAGGCGGCGACTTCGCGGTACTGGTACAGCACGACCCAGGTCGGATGGTCGAAGTCCTCCTCGGCCACCCACCGCTGGTGCGCTTCCAGCCGGGGCAGATACGATTGCGGCAGTTCGTCGTTCAGGTACCACGCCAGCAGCGCCGGGTGGTTGCGATACTCGCGGACCCGCGCGCGGATCTGCGGTTCCTCGTCGGCCTCCGTCTGGATAAACTTCGGGCAACTGCCCATTCCGGCGTACCAGTCCTTGACCGAATAAATGACCTTCAATCCGTGCCGGTGCGCCAGGTCCATTTGCTGCGCGTTGGGCGAGCCGTAGGGCATCAGGCAGTTGAACTTGCTGTCCGCATAGACCTGGATGTCCTTCTCGTTGATGCCGCTCCAGTACATGCCGAGTGGAAAGAACGGGCGTCCGTCGACCAGCAGGCGGAGTTGCTGGTCGATCTCGCAGTGGGGGCGGCGATCGCCCGCCAGACGCACCAGTTCGTGGCGGCGGAGTTGCAGTTCCCGTCCCGCCGGGTCTGCCAACCGAATCGTCAGTTCGTACCGGCCTGGTTCCAGACCGCGGGCGGGCACTCGGACGTCAAACTGGTCGCCCTGTTGTTCCGTCGGTTGCAGGTCCGTTTCCCACCGCACCGGGCCGTCGGCGGACCGCAAGGCCACCTGCACGCGCACCTGCTGCGGCTGCAGGTCGTAGTCCGCCAGACGCAGTCGGACTCGGCCGCAGATCTCCTCGGGACCCGCGGGCGTGATCCGGCCGCGATAGACCGGCGAGAGCAGAACGGTGTCCAGGGGCGGATCGGCGATGCGCACCGCTTCGACGTCGTCGAACCAGGCAGTCCCCGTCATGCCCTGGCGAACGTAACAGGCCAGATTGCACGAGGCCGCATCTTCCGGCAAACGGGTGATCGCTTCGATCCGCGTCCAATCGCGAGTGCCCTTGACACCGCTCGGATACACCCCGCCCAGCCATTTCCCGTCCTTGCCCTGCCACTCCAGGCAGATCGTGGCCCCCGAGTCTTCGCCGATCACTTTCTCGGTCTTGACCCACGCGCTGACGCGGCACTTCCAGCCCGCCTGTAAAGGCACCTTCTGAGTGCACAGAACATATCGCTTCGCGTCGGTATTGACGTACTTCAACGACGCCGTCCCGCTACGGGTCACTTCGGGGTCCAACGAAAAGATTTGGCGATTCCCTTGCCAGCCCTGCGCCGCGAGGCCGCCGGCGCTCGGCTGTTCGAACCCGGGATTCTCCACCAGATTCGGCTCGGTCGCCTCAGAACCGCGGACGCCGCCAAGCGCCAGAACCGTCAGAACCGCCAGCAAGGCAACCGCGGTGATCCGTGCCGGCGCACGGGCGGCCGATTCCATGTTTTCGAATCGCGACATGACTCCTCCCTCTTGATCCAATCCGCCTGAGATGCACTCAGGCAGCACGTGCAGCAGCCTGTTGAACAGGTTACCAAGGGGCACACGCACCTCGCGGTGCTCGGTCTTCCTTGCGGTCTTCCAACACAACTGGGAGCCGCCCCCTTGTTTCAACAGGCTGTCAGGATAACTCAAGCTCCAAGGCTCTGCGAGAGGGTAAAGGCCGTTGGTGCAGCCACGCCCGTCACGTTCTGCGGAGTGTCTTCCCGGAACACGAACGCGACCGCCGGTCAACCGGTCCGCACTCCAATTTCCGCTGGGTTCCGGCGATTTGCCGTTGTCGGCTTTCGACGTTTCACGCTGCGCCCCGTCCCCTGTTGGGCAAAGACGGTGTACCATACGGCTCGTCGCCTGGATCGTGGCGAAACGACGTGCCGGCGTCAGCAAGGTGACTGCCGGGAGATGCAGAGCGCTGACAGGAAGAGGTAACGAGTCAGCTCGTACTTCAAGGGTTTCGTGGATGCTCGCCAACCGTATGTTGATCACGCTGGCCGTGCTTTCTTGCGCCGCGCCGCTGGCCGCTTGGGCCACGGTCCTGGTCGGACGCGCGGTGCTGGCTGAACGCCAGGAGACCGATCCGCGCGGCGCTGAAAGGCGGGCGTCCGGCGAGCCTGACGCCCCTTCGAAAGATTCGCTGACAGACGCCTGTCGGGAACTTGCCGTTCGTCTGCCGCAGCGACTCGACCGCCCGTGCCGGAGTATTGTTTGCGCGCCCTTTGTGCTGGCGGGCGATCTGTCGGAGGCGGAGTTGCAGGCCAAGTTTGTGGAAACGGTCCAACCTGCCTGCGACGCGCTGCGGGCCGCCTGTTTTCGACGCCTGCCGGATCGCCCCGTCACCGTGCTGATGTTCGCCACGGAGGCGGCGTATCGGCACGCTGCCGAACAACTGTTTTTCGATCGGCGCGTGTCCCGCTTTGGCTACTACAAACCCGCCCGGCGAACGGTGCTGGTGAACCTGGCGGAAGGCGACGGAGGGCTGCTGCACGAACTGACGCACGTCCTGTTGGACGCCGATTTTCCCGACGCGCCGCGGTGGCTGCAGGAGGGCATGGCGACGCTGCACGAGGCGTGCGACCTGTGTTCCTGCGAAAACCGTCCCGCTCCGCCACAGCCGGCGAATTCGCCGGCTGTGGCAGAAGTCGGACAGGTGCCGCGGTGGGTGCCGCGTCACAACTGGCGCCGGGCTGTCCTGAGCCGCGCCGCCGCCGAACGCCGCCTGCCCGGCGTCCGGCATTTGGTCACCGAGTCCCGGTTTCGTGGGCCCGGCGAAGCGTTGGACTTTGCCCACGCCCGGTATTTCTGCTGGTTTCTGCACGACCGCGGGAAGCTGCGGCCGCTGTACGTCAAGCTGCGCGAGCGATCCGCGGCGGATCCCACGGGTGCAATGACACTCTGCGAGACACTCGGCAACCAGGAATGGCAGGCGATCGATCGCGATTTCCGGATCTGGCTGGACGGACGACGGTAGATGGGAGCGGACGGCGGCGGCGGTGGGGATTGGCGTGGACTCGCCCACTCGGATCGTTGCCCGTGGCTGCGTCGCTGTGTTTTGCCGGGGTTCGCCGGATGCGGTTTCGGCGAAGCCGGTCAGGTTCATTCTGTGGAGGAGGACATTCGACGATGTCGCAGACTCGAATTCATCGGATTTTGGAAGAGGTCGGTCCCACGGCGTTTGCCGGCGTGTACGACGCGTTGTCGGCCAAGTTGGCCCAGCAGGCTGGTTTTCCACTGGCTTTTGTGTCCGGCTACTCGGTGGCCGCGACGTCGATTGGCGAGCCGGATTTGGGGCTGCTGACGCAGACCGAGATGATCAACCGCGCGCGGTGCATTTGCGGCAGCGTGAGCATCCCGGTGATCGTCGATGCCGACACGGGGTACGGCAATCCGCTGAACGTGTTCCGTACGGTTGGCGAGTTAATCGGAGCCGGCGCGGCGGGTTGTTTTTTGGAGGATCAGGTGTGGCCCAAGCGGTGCGGCCACATGCGCGGCAAGCGAGTGGTGGACCGCGTGGAGTACCTGCACAAGATTCGGGCGGCGGTCGAAGCCCGCGCCGGCCGCGATTTCTTTATCGTAGCCCGCACGGACGCCTTGGCGGTGCATGGCATGGAGGAAGCGGTCGCCCGCGTGGTGGGCGCGCGGGAAGCCGGCGCGGACGCCAGTTTCATCGAAGCCCCGTCGTCCGTCGAGGAGCTGGCCACGATCGGCCGCCGCGCGCCTGCGCCCAACGTGGCCAACATGATCGAGGGCGGCCGCACGCCGGTGCTGCCGCGCGCCGAGTTGGCCCAACTGGGATTCCACCTGATCCTGTATCCACTGGCCGGCCTGTTCGCCGCCAGCAGGAGCTTGGCGCGGACGTATGCCAAGTTGCGCCAGGACGGCTCCACCGCTGGCCTCGAGGACCAATTGATGTCGTTCGAGGAATTCAACGCCCTGATCGGCGTCGAAGAGAAGTACCGGCTTGCCGAGCGTTTCGGGGCCGGGTGAGCACCGACCGAGCACCAAGTGAGCGGAGTGGCGCTGGCCACCGGTTTCGGTTTGGCGGCAGCACCGGCGGCGAGCGCCGCGTCGTTCAGATGACTTCGGACGGAAGAGCCAGGCCGTTGTTCCGCGCACGGTGCGTAGCGGTTGGGAGAAGTCGGGAGACGGAGGGGGCTCAGCTCAGCAGCAGTTGCAGATCCTCGGCCGTCAAGCTGCCGATCACGCTGTTGTCCGCCGAGACGATGGCGTCGGCCAGTTCGCGTTTTTCACGCTGCAGTTCGATGATCTTCTCCTCGACGGTGTCGCGGCAGATCAGCCGGTAAGCGAACACGTGCCGGTTCTGGCCGATGCGGTGGGCGCGGTCGACAGCCTGCGCTTCCACGGCGGGGTTCCACCAGGGATCCAGGATGTACACGTAATCGGCGGCGGTCAAATTCAAGCCCTGTCCGCCGGCCTTGAGGCTGATCAGAAACAGGGGGCACTGCCGGTCCTGCTGAAAGCGCTGGACTCTCTGCTTCCGGTCGCGAGTCTGGCCGTCCAGGTACTCGTAGACGACGCCGTGTTTGTCCAAGTGCTGGCGGACGATCGCCAGCAGGCTGGTGAACTGGGAGAAGATCAGCGCCTTGTGGCCTTCGGAAACGACCTCCGCAATCTGTTCCATCAGCAGTTCCAGTTTGGCGCTGGCCTCGGTCGCTCGTTTGGCATCGATCAGCCCCGGATGACAGGCGGCCTGGCGGAGCCGGAGCAGGGCTTCCAGCACGTGGATCTTGGCCTTGGCAAGGCCCAGTTTTGCGACGCGTTCGCTCAGGCTGGAGCGGTAAAAGTCCCGCAATTCGTCGTACAGTTTCCGCTGTTTGGACTCCATTTCGCAGTACAGCGTTTGTTCGGTCTTCTCCGGCAATTCGCTCAGCACCTGCTCCTTAGTGCGGCGGAGCAGAAAGGGCCGCAGGGCATGGGCCAGCAGCGGCAACGTCCCATCGTCCTCATCCCGGCTGCGGCCCGACTTGGTCAACGACGTGAACGCGCCGGACCGGCCGAGCATGCCGGGGTTGAGGAACTCGAACAGCGACCATAACTCGCCCAAATGGTTCTCGACCGGCGTGCCGGTCATCGCCAGGCGATGGTCGGCTTGCAGCAGACGGCACGCCTTGGCCGCTTGGGCATTGGCGTTCTTGATGGCCTGCGATTCGTCCAGGATGGCGTAGTCCAAGGGGATCTTCCGGAGTTCGACGATGTCGCGCCGCAAGATCCCGTACGTGGCCACGATCGCGTCGTAGTCGGCAAAGCGTTCCCGCAGGGCCGCCCGCTCCAGGCCGGAATAGTCCAAGACTCGCAGTTGCGGCGTAAACCGGGCCGCCTCCTCCAGCCAGTTGAAGACCAGGCTCTTGGGAACCACGACCAGGGAAGGCTTCCGGGTCTGGCCCGCGGGCAGCGGTCCGCTGCGGCGGGATTCGAGCATCGCCAGCACCTGGACGGTCTTGCCCAATCCCATGTCGTCCGCCAGGCAGCCGCCGAAGCGGAATTCGCGGAGGAAGTTCAGCCAGCCGAGTCCGTCCTTCTGGTAACCGCGGAGCGAGCCCGCAAAGCCCTGCGGCGCCTCGGACGCAACGACGCCCTCGAACGACTGCAGTTTGCGGCGATATTCGTCAAACCGCGCATCGACCGTGACGTTCTCCTGAGCGGCCAACAGGGCGTCCAGCAGCAGCGCCTGGGAGGCGGCGAACTTCAGTTTGCCTTCCTCCTGCTGGCCCAAATCGGCCAGGCCGCCATACTTCTTCAGCCACTCTTCGGGCATGATCCCGTGCGTGCCGTCGTCCAGGCGGATGTATTTGTCCTTGTTGCGCAGCGCTTTCAGCAGACTGGGCAGCGAGGCCGTGACGCCGTCAAAGTCGACGCGCCCGTCCAACTCAAACCAGTCGATCCCGGTGGCGACGCTCAAGTGAAAACTGCCCGGCCGCCGGATCAGCTTGCCTTCCGACTCGACCTGCCAGCCCTGCGCCGTCAGCCGATCGACGACGTGGGGCAGTTGCTTGTGCAGGAAACGCACGTCCGGCGCGTCGGTGTAATGGGAGGGCGACGCCATCGGCTGGATGTCCAGCGCCGTCAGCTGGTTGAAACACTCCTGCTCTTTGTCCAGCGAACGGAACACCAGCTGATCCTGTTCGGCATCGAACCACGCACTCTGACCGTCGCTCCACGGCACCGTCCAGTCGCCGTACAAGAAAGAGACATTGGCCCACAGGTACCGATGATCGCTGTAGCGTTGCGGCGCACGAATCGCCAGCTTGCCCTGCGGCTCCGGGCGAACCTGAACGACGTTCAGATTCGCGGGCAGATCGACCTGCGGCAGTCGGGGAGCCGCGCAGAGATACTTCAGCAACTCGCCGCGGTCGGCATAGGGCACCGTGATGGCGGGATGCTTGCGCAGCGTGGAAATCCAAGCGAAGTCGGCGGCGGCGTCCAAACGGGCCAGGGCTTGCGGGAACAGCACCAGGCCGCTGGACAGAAGCAAGACCGCATCGCCCAGCGGCGTGATTTGTGCGTCCCGGACCAACTGGCCCTGAATCGTCCACTGCCGCTGTGCGTCGTCGGCCTGGACGGCCAGCCGGAACTGCCACGCCGGGCCATCGTCCCAGGCGATCCAGCGGCCCTCCTCGACCGGCAGCGAATTGTTCGCCAGCCAGACAAACCGGCCCGATCCGCACAAACGCGGGACCAGCACGTCCTGGAGCGCCGCGGAAACGGCGCAGCGGTTGTACGCTTGCGAATCGGCAAACGCCCCGCCGTAGTAGTACGATCCGTACGACGAGTCGTTCTGCGCCGTGTTGCCCAGCAGTTGCTGCAGCAGTTGCCTGTCCTCTTCGCTGTAACCGATCAGACGCTCGTTGCGGCGGACGCTCAACCGTTTGATCTTGCCGAAGCCGCCGCTCTTCCTCGACTCCCGCTGGTAGAAATCAACAATCAGCGTCCCCCGCTCCAAACTGGCGGTGAGATTCAGCAGGAACCACGCCTCGTGCCGCCGGCCTCGACCGTCGTACTCGACCGCGTCCAACTGGCGCGGCGGGTGGGCGGCCAAGCCCGGCTTGGCCGCGCCGACGGCCGGGGCCAGCAGTTGCTTCCAGTCCAGCTTTCGAGTCCGCGGCGGGCGGGCGGCGAATCCCGGACCGGGCGACTGTCGCGGTGTCGCATACCGCGGCCGGCCTGCGGGGAATTCTTCGTCAAGCCAATCGTCCGGCTTGTGGTCCGGTTCGCCGTCCGATTCGTTTTCGTGGACGACAATCAGGCTGGGCTGCCGAGCCAATTGCGGCGCCAGTCCCCGCGCGTCGGCTGCCAGGATCGCTGCCCAAATATGTTTGCACAAGTGACCGTCGGCGTAGCGGGGACAAGTGCAGTAGGCATCGACCTCGGCTTCTCGCTCGGCCCGCGACCAATCCAGTTCCACGTCGTAGGGCGCGGGGCCGCTGCCGACGACCGTGGCCTGCAGTCCGTTGGCATCGTTGGCCACAATGCGGACGCAACGCCCGTAGTAATACGCCGTCCCCCGGCTCCGCGTCGCGCTGTCGAAAGAACGGGAACAAGATCGCGTTAGGGCCACCTTTTGGCACTCCTTGCACTACATCCGCTCTGTCCTGAACCTGCCCCTTGCCTCATCGCCGGACCAGCAATTCGCCGCGGCCGCCCTCGATCAGGTCGCCGTTAAAAAGGTCGAATTCGGATCCGTCCAACTCCGCGGATGGGGGAAAACCCAAGCTGCGCACGTGCCGCAACAGCAACGCCATCACTTCCGGTCTGTAGCGGCAAGCGAACCGAAAGCTGGGCAGCAACGGCGGCGTCCCGGTTCCCAACAACGCGATGGTTCCACGCCTCATGCCCGCCCCGTTCCGGATGCCCGCGGAACCGAAAATGAGGATCGAACCGGCCAGCATATTGAAGCCCGCTAGATCGCCCGCGCCACCCACGGCCAGCAGACCGCGACGCATCGTGTGTCCGATCTCGTTGCCCACGGGGCCGGCAACCAGAATCGTCCCGCCGGTCATCCCCCGAGCGCTGCCCCGATAGGCCGCGCCCACCAAATGTCCGGCCCGGCCCCGGACGTGAATCAGCCCGCCGTGCATCTCGCCTCCGACCCAGTCTCCCGCATCGCCGTCGACGACGATCTCGCCCCCGCTCATCTCGCTTCCCACATGACGCCCGGCGTTGCCGGCGATCTGGATCCGGCCGCCGCTCATCGCAGCCCCGATCCAGTGGACGCCGGACAAGTCGCCTTCCCACTCCATCCGCCCGTCCGCAGGATCGCCCGAAACGCCGAAAAACTCGGCCAACGGGACCGGCCGGTTGCCGTGAAAAATGGGAAGCCGCTCGATCTCCGCCAGCGGCTTGTCCCGCACCGCGTCCGGCGTCACCCCCTCCACCTCGACAGGCACGCTCGACGGGCTTTTCAACACCAAACGCAGGTTCATGACCCTCTTGCTCCGCGAACCCTCCGGGCCAACGGCGGGCGTCAGTCCGCCGGTTGCTCTGGCGACCGCAGCCAACCCATAGAAAAACGGGGTGCGAACGCCCGCCGTTCACCCTCGGCCTGCGGCGACTGCCCAACGTCCCAACGCCAACGCATCCCAGGGGACGAGTATAGCGAATCCGCCCCCGACCGACTAGCACCGAACAGGATCTGGCCACGTTGGCGTTTTGTTTCTCGAAGCACGCAGCGTGGCAAGGCCTGCTCGTCGGACGCGGGGCAAGGGGCATCGTTGGCGCGAAGGCCGAGGAGGAATTGCCGGCATTCCGTTTGGTGCTAAGATAGCAGCGGATCGGCGACGTGATGAACACCGGAGGCAGATCGGTGATGGCGGGCGGAATTATCCTGTGCGGGGGGAAGAGCAGCCGGATGGGCTGGCCCAAAGCGTCCTTGCCGTTTGGGCCGGAGTTACTGCTCCAACGTGTGGCGCGATTGTTGGGCGAGGCCGCCCATCCGCTGGTCGTCGTCGCCGCTTTGCGGCAGGAACTGCCGCCACTCCCGCCGGAGATCCACGTCGTCCGCGATCGCCGCGAAGGCCGCGGCCCGCTGGAAGGCCTGTGCGCCGGACTGGAAGCCCTGCAGGAGCGAGCCGAGGCGGCGTACGTCACCGGTTGCGACGTGCCGCTGCTGTCACCGCCGTTCGTGCGTCTGATGACCGATCGCCTGGGCGATCACCAGATCGCCGTGCCCGTCGACGGCGAGTTCCCGCACCCGTTGGCTGCCGTGTACCGGACCAGCGTGTTGCCGGAAATCCAGTCGTTACTGGCCGCCCACCAACTCCGGCCGCGGTTTCTCTATGAGCGTGTCCGGACTTGCCGGGTGAGCGTCGCGGAACTCCGGGCCGCCGACCCCGATTTGCGGACGCTGGCGAACCTGAACCAGCCGGCCGATTATCTGTCCGCGGTCCGCCAGGCCGGCTTCGAGGTGCCCGAAGAGGTCTGCCGCGCGCTGGGGCTGTGAGTTTACCAACCCGCCTACCCGAACCTTTTTGTCCGTTCCTTCCGTCCGCCTTTTTCCTGTCTTGTTCCTGCTCCCGCTGTGCCTCCGTCTTTCGGCCAGCCTGTTCTCTTGTGTCCCGGTCTCTTTCTGCGTTTCGTTCTTCGCCGCGTCGCCTCGCCGGCTTGCTTTTCCGCCCCGGTCGCTCCAAGATGGGCGGTGCGGTCTCGATCCGCGCCCCTGCCGAGTTTTGTCCTGTGGTCGAGTTGGAGTCAGCCATGTCGTCATCGGTCCCTCTGGCGTCCGCCGACGCCCGCGTGTGGGCGGGCGTTCCGGCGATCAACTGCGCGTTCTATTGGCGCGTGCGTTTTTCTGTGGGCGACCCCGCTGCGCTGATCGAACTGCCGGTCGGCAAGCGGCTGGAAGCGATCTTCATTTTGCGAGACATCGAGATGGAGCGGGCCCGCCGCGACGCCCGCGTGGACCGAGTCTGCTGCCCCGCGGACTTCGCGCCCGCAGGCGGCTTGTCCGGAGACCGTGAAACGGCCACTGCGCAAGCTGTCGCGGAATGCCTGCGGCGCAGCGGCGTCCGCCGCGCGATCGCCGACCGCACGCTCCCGCTGCTGTTCGCTCACGAGATCCAAAAAGCCGGCATCGCCGTGGACTGCGATCCGGACTGGGGCGTGGTCCAGCGGCGGTCCAAAGACGAACAGGAGATCCAGTGGCTGCAGGAATCGCAGCAGGCGACGGAAGCCGCCATGCAAATGGCTTGCGAGACCGTCTGCCGTGCGAAAGCCCGGGCCGATGGAGTACTGATGGTGGACGGCCAGCCATTGACGTCCGAGCGACTGCGCGCGGCGGTCGACGTCTTTCTCCTCCAGCGCGGTTACACTAATCCGACGTCGATCATTGCCGGCGGTCCGCAAGGCGCGGACTGCCACGACAGCGGAGCGGGCGAGCTGAGAACCGAACAGCCCGTGATCATCGACATTTTCCCGCGGAACCGTAAGACCCTGTACTACGGCGATTGCACGCGCACGGCCGTCCACGGCCAGGTGTCCGACGAACTGCGGCGCATGCATCGCGCGGTCGTCGCCGCCAAGGCCGCCGCGGCCGCCGCCTGCCGGGCGGGCGTTACGGGCGAAGCCGTCAACGAAGCCACCCAGGCCGCCATAACCGCGCACGGTTACTCCGTCGGACTTCCCCCTGCCGACGCCCCGGACACGTACTGTGCCATCACCCACGGCACCGGTCACGGCATTGGACTGGACGTCCACGAACCGCCCCTGCTGGACAAAGGCGGACCGGAACTCGTCGTCGGCGATGCCGTCACCATCGAACCAGGCCTGTACTGCAAGGCCGTCGGCGGCATCCGCGTCGAGGATCTGGTCATCGTCACTCGCGAGGGCTGCCGGAATCTGAACCGGCTGCCGGAAGGGCTCCAGTGGCCCTGAACTCAACCTCGCACGCTCGCCAAGACGATGGTACAATGGCGGGTGTCAGGGCCTGGGACGGGTTCAGATCCCGTGTCGGACACGGCCGGCAAGAGCCCGTTTTCGAACCACCGAGGAGCAAGGTCATGCGCGGATGGCGATGGATAGTGGCCGGAGCGGGAATCGTCCTGTTCGCGGCGGTGTTGGTGCCGCGAGTGCGGACACAGGGGCCGAATGCACCTGCCAAGAAGCGGCCGCCGAACGCCTTGGAGGTCTCGCGCCAGTTTCTGACGCTGCACCCCCAGCCGCGCGACGAGGCCGAGCGGAAGATCGTTGCCGCGCTGGAGGACATGCATGTGAATCAGTCTCGCGGCATGGGGAACGTCTGGCCCGAGGACGGCCGCGTGCTGAGAATGCTGACGGAGACGCTGGGGGCCAAGCACGTCGTTGAAATCGGCACCGCCAACGGCTACTCGGCCCTCTGGTTCTGCCTGGCGTTGCGGTCCACCGGTGGGAAACTCACGACGCACGAAATCGATCCGCAGCGGATCGCCCTGGCGAAAGCCAACTTCAAGCGGGCCGGCGTCGAGCCGCTGCTGACGTTGGTCGAGGGAGACGCCCACCAGACGATCACGCGCCTGGAGGGGCCGATCGACCTGGTGCTGCTCGACGCGGAAAAAGAGGGCTTCACCGATTACCTGAGCCAGCTGCTTCCCCGGGTCCGCAGCGGCGGCCTGATCATCGCCCACGACTCGTCGGGGCAGGCGGACCAGATGCACGACTACTTCCAAGCGATCGCGTCCAATCCCGACTTGGAAACCGCCTTTGTGGACGCGTCGCGCTGGGGGATGTGCATCACGCGAAAGATGAAATGACGAGGACCGATCCGTCTTGCGCGTTCGATCTGCGCCGCCCACGCGGGCGGCGTTTGCAGGCGCCACGGTCCCCGGACGTGCAGACCACGCCCGGACGGCCGCACGGTCGCCGCGACTCGGCCGGCTACCTCCAGGTAAACGGTTTGCCCGTCAGGCGTTCGTAGGCCTCGATGTACTTCTCGCGCGTCTTACTCACCACGGCATCCGGCAGTGCGGGGGGCTCGCTGTTCTTGTCCCACCCGCTGGCCGTCAGCCAGTCGCGCACGAACTGTTTGTCGTAAGACGGCTGGGCGCGGCCCGGCGCATACCGGTCGGCGGGCCAGAAACGGGAACTGTCCGGGGTCAGCACCTCGTCGATCAGGATCAACTGGCCGTCGACATGGCCCCACTCGAACTTCGTGTCGGCGATGATGATCCCCTTGGCGCGCGCGTACTCGGCGCCGCGGCGGTAAATCTCGATGCTGCGATCCCGCAGTTCGCGGGCGGTTTCGGCGCCCACGAGGTCCGTCATTTGCTCGTACGAGATGTTGATGTCGTGCCCGCTCTCTTCCTTGGTGGCCGGAGTGAAAATTGGCTCGGCCAACGGCGAACCCTGCTGCAGGCCGGCGGGCAAGGGGATGCCGCACACCGCCTGGTTCTGCTGGTACTCCTTCCACCCCGAGCCTTCCAGATAGCCCCGGACGACGCACTCGATGGGCACGACTTCACACTTGCGGACGATCATGCTGCGTCCGGTCAAACTGGCGGGATCGGCGTCGGCGGGCAAGGCCAGCGATTGCACGTCCTCAGAAAGCAGATGATTGGGAGTGTCGAGCAAGGCGAACCAAAAGGCACTGATTTGGGTCAGCACGCGTCCTTTGTCGGGGATCGGAGTGGGCAGCACCCAATCGAAGGCGCTGATTCGGTCGGTGCTGATCATTAGCAGCCGGTCGCCCAAATCGTAAATATCCCGGACCTTGCCGCGGCGGACCGGCCACCCCGACAGTGTCGTTCTGGTAACGGCGTCACTCATCGTCGATTCCTTGCCAGAGGAGAAAACTCGCTAGCACAAACCCTGCAAACACGTTAAATATATCAATTGCAGATTCGGGGCGAGAGAGGGGGGGCCGCGGCGATGCGGGTCTTCCGAGGCGATCGCCGCCGATTTCGTGTAACTTGCCCTATCCGCGAGTGACGTTTGGCAGGAAATTTACGGATCATGGGTTTTTTGCGACTTCTTAATCCGCATCCTGAACGCTTGGCCAACGGCGCTCTGGACAGGACGTACGTCGCCGGCCTGGACGGCACGCCCACCGCGGTCCGAAAGGTCTGGGAGACCGACCGCATCGTTCGACTGGAACGGGAGAGCCGCGATTCCGGCAACGTTTACATCCCCTGGCAAGTGGAAGGTCACGGCGAATTGCTGCTGTGTACGGCCACGCTGATGGAGCGGGAGCCCCCGTACCATTTGCCTGTCGAGTTGGCACGCGGCTCGGTAAATCGCCTGCGGACCAAAGCGGAAATCTGGAAGATGGCCGGACTGCGCGTCCCGCGCGAATTGGCGGCGCAAATTCAGACGTCGTCCCAGACGTTCGTCCAGGCCGCAACTTCGCAGCAAGATGAGCTCGCCGCGGCGGCCGCCGCGGAAGAGGCCATACGCCAAAGCTTGAATGCCACGGAACGGTTGGGCAGCGAATACGCCCAGCAAACACTCCGGATCCGGCATCAGGCAGCGGGCCCGCTGCCTACGCTCTTGGCCGGAAATCTGGGAAACGAGATGCTCCCCGCCAATACCGAGCCCATGTTCCGCGCCGCGTTCAACGCCGCCGTCGTGCCCTGCAGTTGGCGCGACGTTCAGCCCACTGCGGATCGCTGGGAATGGGGGGCCTGCGACAAACAGGTGCAATGGTGCTACCGGTACGGCCTGAAAGTGATCGGAGGCCCGCTGGTGTCCCTGCACCGCGAACGTCTGCCGGACTGGGTGACGGCGGGGAGCCTGGATCTGGCTGGCTTGGCCAAGGCCGTCCGGAGGTTTGTCGAAGCGGCCGTGGAAAGATACCGCAACCAGGTTCATTTGTGGCACGCCGTGTCCGCGACCACGGCCGATCCGTGGCTGGGCGACGAGCAGAAACTTCGGCTGGCCGCGCTGGTCGTCGAAACGGCTCGCCGCCGCGATTCGCGCACGCCGGTCTTTCTGAGCGTCGATCAGCCCTGGGGCGAGCCTTTGGCTTGGGGCCGGGCGACGCTCTCCCCTGTCCAATTCGTCGATTTCCTGCTTCGTGCGGACGCCGACATCGCCGGAATCGGCCTGGAAATCAACCACGGCTACTGGCCGGGCGGGTCCTTGCCGCGCGACGTGCTCGAGGTGACCGACCACATCGACATGTGGGCGATGCTCGGTTTGCCCCTGATCGTGATGTTTACGATTCCCAGCAGCCTGGAACCCGATTCGCTGGCGAGCGATCGCAGCGTCGTTTCTCCATTCGCTTTTCCGTCGGGACTGTCGGCGCAGGACCAGAAACGGAAGGTGGAACAGCTTTGGCCCGCCCTGCTCGCCAAGCAACCGGTGCAAGCTTTGGTCTGGAACCAGGTCTTCGATTCACTTCCCCACCGCTACGCCCACGGCGGCCTGTTCACCGGCCAAGCCCTTCCGAAGCCCGCGCTGGGTTCACTCCTGGCGTTGCGCCGCGAGCATCTGGACTGACGCGGGCCTCCGCCGAAATAATCGACACAACCGCTGCAAACTGTGGAGCCGAGTCAGACGCTGCCGGTCCCGCCGACTTTTTCGATCAGGAGCGATCCGCAGACTGGCGATGATAGGTGCAGGCAGGAAGGATAGGACATCTGTCCTGCCAACAACCGTGTGGTCTGGCGATGGTGAGTGGGAAGCCGCGTCGGCCGCAGGGTGCTTGAGTGATCGAGGGCATTCGCAAGGGTACGGTCTGGACGGAATTCTGTCAGCGGGGTGTCGCTTCCCTCGCGGCCTTTTGGGTGGCCAGACGGCGTTCCGATCGCACCAGCCCGAACCGGCTCCCAAGTCGCGTGTGATCGCTCACAACGTTTGCAGGGCAGGCCCAAGCTGCCAGTGGTTCGCGTAGCCCGCGCGCCGATATCCGTTCGCCTTAGAAAGCAAGAAGGCCGACAGCCGGCTGATGCAACGGCTGTCGGCCATTTTTTTGCGCGTGCCTCGCACGCTATGGAAACGAACGCGAGAGCCTACTTCTTGCCCTCGTCCTTCGGTTTTTCTGTGATCAGCGCATCGCTGGTCAGCAGCAAGGTGGCCACGCTGGCCGCGTTTTCCAACGCCGTACGCACGACCTTGGTCGGGTCGATCACGCCGGCCCCAGCCAAATCTTCGTAGACGTCCGTCGCCGCGTTATAGCCAAAGTTGCCCTTGCCGGACGCCACCTTTTCACAGACCAACGAACCGTCCTTGCCCGCGTTCGCGGCGATCCAGGTTAGCGGCGATCGGCAGGCGCGGAGCACCGTCTGGTACCCCGTCTGCTCGTCCTGGTTCAAACCATCGGGCTTGCTCGCAGCCGCCGCGCGGAGCAACGCCACGCCGCCGCCGGGAACGATGCCTTCCTGGACGGCCGCTCGCGTCGCGTTCAGAGCATCTTCAAACCGCAGTTTCTTCTCCTTGACCTCCGCCTCAGTCGCGCCGCCGACCGAGATCTTGGCCACGCCACCCGCCAGTTTGGCTTTGCGTTCCTGCAGTTTTTCCCGGTCGTAGTCGCTGGTCGATTTCTCATGCTCTTGCTCGATCTGGGCAATGCGCGCCTTGATCTCTGCCGCCTTGCCGGCTCCCTCGACAATGGTCGTGTTGTCCTTGTCCACGATCACCCGCTTGGCATGGCCCAGCATGTCCAACCCCATGTTCTCCAGCTTGATTCCAAGGTTCTCAAAGATCGCCTTGCCGCCTGACAGAATGGCGATGTCCTCCAACATGGCCTTGCGGCGGTCGCCGTACGCCGGAGCCTTGACAGCGCAGCACTTAAAGGTGCCCCGCAAGCGGTTCACCACGAGCGTGGCCAGGGCCTCGCCCTCGATGTCCTCCGCAACGATCAACAGCGGCTTGCCGGATTTCGCCACTTTCTCCAGCAGCGGAACCAGTTCGCGGATATTGGAGATCTTCTTTTCGTGGATCAGAATGTAAGCGTCTTCGAGAATGCACTCCATGGAGTCCGGGTTCGTCACGAAGTACGGCGACAGATAGCCGCGATCGAACTGCATGCCTTCCACCCACTCGACCTCGGTCTGCATACTCTTGCCTTCTTCGATCGTTACTACGCCGTCCTTGCCAACCCGGTCCATGGCGTCGGCGACGAGTTCCCCGATTTGCGCATCGTTGTTGCCCGCGATGGTGGCCACCTGTGCCATCTCCTTGCGGCCCTTCACTTTGATGCTCTTCGCCTTGAGTTGAGCGGTCACATCGTTCACCGCCTTCTCGATGCCTCGCTTCAGGTACACCGGATTGACGCCAGCGACCACGGCACGAAGCCCCTCAACGAAAATCGCCTCAGCCAGGACCGTCGCGGTCGTCGTGCCGTCACCAGCCACGTCGTTGGTTTTCGACGCGACCTCACGGACCATGCGGGCTCCCATATTCTCGTACGGGTCTTCCAGTTCGATCTCCTTGGCCACGGTGACGCCGTCCCTGGTTACCAGCGGAGCGCCGAAGCTCTTGTGGAGCAGCACGTTATGGCCAGCGGGTCCCAGTGTGGAACGGACGGTTTTCGCCAGAATGGCCACTCCCCGCTTCAACGCTTCTCGGGCCTCTTGATCGTATGCAATCATCTTCGCCATGGTTCACTTCTCCCAAAAAACCGGATTCTCTATCGATTGGGTCTATTCCCGTTGACGGCCGGCACGCAAGGCAGGCCGCAGCAAACTCCGGCATTCTCGATGGCTAGGCCGAAACTCATCCTGCCCCAGGGCGAACGGAAGCTCGCCCCACGGGTGCTCAAGTCATGCCGGACAATCCACTGGGTACACTGGCCACGGGGTACACTGGATCGGCAGTCGGCTGCCAAAATGGCACGCTGAACCCCGATCCTGCCTAAACGTAAGCAAGCGTTATGCCAATCGCGATCCTGCGACCTTGCGCAGTGCGCATCTCGATGCGGCAGAAGGCAGAAACAGAAACAAAAACGACTCAATCGCAAAGCCAAACGGCTCGCTTCACCCAATTCACGGTTATAATTCCCCAAGGCTTGTGCTCGAACACCATCGGCCATAAACTGCATGTCATTGCTGGCTGATCGCTTTCTCCCGCTTGCCTGGCACTTGAGTGGATTTGTATGCCCCGCTGTCCGTTGATGTTCCTCGGCTTTCTCCTGACGCTGACGCTGGGCGGCGCGGGGATTCTCCCGGCTGCGGACGAAGAACCGCCGCCCGAGGATCCGCTGGAAGCTGCCCTGCGAATTGCGTATGAAGGTCGAAAACGCATCCAGGAGGCGATTCGCGATTACACCTGCATTTTGACGCGGCGGGAACGGGTCGATGGCCGCCAGATGGGCTACGAGACGATCTTTGTCAAGGTTCGACATCCGTTGGAGGAACAGGGGCGTGTCGTCCAGCCATTCAGTGTGTACGTCCGTTTTCTGCGCCCGGATCGCGTCAAGGGCCGGGAAGTGATTTATGTTGAGGGGCGAAACGGGGGCAAATTGATTGTGCGGAACGGAGGGACTCGCTTTGCGCACATCACCACCTCGCTCCTGCCCGACAGTCCGGCCGCGATGCAGCACACCCGGTATCCGATCACGGAAATTGGCGTGCTGAATCTGACGAAGCGATTGATCGAGAACGGCGAGCAGGAACGCGGCAACGAGAATTGCGAGGCCAAACTCGTGCAGGGGGCGAAGATCAATGGCCGCTCGTGCACGGTGGTGCAGGTGGCGCACAAAGTCCGCGGAGAGGGCTTGGCCTACAAAACGGCCCGAATCCTGATTGACGACGAACTTGTCGTGCCCGTTCATTACTCCGCGTACGATTGGCCCCAGACGGAAGGCGGCAAACTGGTGCTGCTCGAAGAGTACACCTATACCGATCTGCGGCTCAACGTCGGTCTGACGGACCGGGATTTCGACCATCGCAACGAGAGCTATCTGTTTCTGAAGAGCTACTCGCCGTAACGGCTCCCCCGCCGGCCCTGCATTCGCAACAGCTTGCCGTCCGAGGGGCCGATCGCGGATTGACGCGCGGCAATCCGCCACCGATACTGGAACGACTCTCTCCGGGGACGAAATCAAGACCCAGTCACCAGTTTCAAAACCGCAGCTCGACCCCAACGTACCATGAGCACTAACCAGCCCTCCGCTGACACCCAGAAGCACAGCATGTTCGTCATGGCCGACGGCAGGAACTTGATGCTGACGTTCATCCTCGTCAGTTCTTTGTTCTTGCTCTGGGGATTGTGCAACGGCATGATCGACGTGATGGACAAGCATTTTCAGGACGAGTTGGGACTGACCAAGTCCCAATCGGCCTGGGTCCAGTTTGCGCACTACTTGGGGTATTTCCTGATGGCCATGCCGGCCGGTTGGCTGGCCGTCAAGCTGGGCTACAAGGGTGGAATCATCACGGGGTTGCTGATGGTCGCGGCGGGCGGATTCTGGTTCCTGCCGGCGACGCAAATCAACGCCCTGGCCCAGGCTGGACGCGTCTCGGCGACGACGGCGTTTATCGCTTACCTCACCGGCGTGTGTGCCATCGCCGCCGGACTCACCTTCCTGGAGACCATCGCGAATCCCTACACGACGGTGCTGGGGCCGCCGCGGTACGCCGCCACGCGCATCAATCTGGCTCAGTCCTGCAACGGAGTTGGTTGGATTCTGGGGCCGATCATCGGGGGCGTGTTCTTTTACTCGACCGACGCCGCCGGAAGAAGCACTGGCAGTGAGACGCTGTACATCCCCTACGTCATTGTCGCCGTCGTTGTGCTGCTGTTGGCGGTCGTGTTCTACAAGGCTTACATACCGGATATCAAGACCGAGGACGACTATCACCTGGATGACGCGATGCCCAACGTCTCCCATTCGATTTGGGCGCATCCGCATTTCGTGCTGGCCGTCGTGGCCCAGTTTCTGTACGTCGCAGCTCAGGCCGGCATTTTCAGTTTCCTGATCAACTATATGACCGAGGAGATGCCCGCCATTCCCGCCTCGTGGCAAGCGGAACGGACGAAGAACTGGATCGAGGTGAGAACCAAGCTGCTCAAAGACGATCTCCAGAATCTTCCCGCCTTGGTGGGCAAGCTGACGCAGAAGGCGGACCCCGTGTCGGCGTTTTTGGCCGGGAATCTGGCCGACAGCACCAAAAAGATGCTGGCTGAATACGACGGTTCCGAAGCAGGTTCCACGCACCTGCGGGTCACGCTGGCTCAAGACCTGAACGGGATCGTCCACAAGCAGTTCCTCTACGACCGGGAGCGGTTTCGCGGAGTCAGCCTCAGCGAAACAACGCGGCAACTGCTCGATGTGGAATCGCCGGCCAAGGACACTGCCCGTCTCAACCGTCTGCTGCTGAAGGACGCGTACCCCAGCGAAATTGGTTACCGAGACGGAATCCTGGGCCTCAGCGACCAGGGCGCTTCCAATCTTGCCTCCCTCGGATTCATCTGTTTCCTGATCGGGCGTTTTTCGGGCGCGGGCCTGCTGAAGAAATTTGCGGCCCACAAAATCCTGGGCTTGTACGGCTTGCTGAATGTGATCGCGTGTTTTCTGGTGTTCCTGAAACTGGGCTGGATTTCGGTGCTGTGCGTTTTCGCGAGCTACTTCTTCATGTCCATCATGTTCCCGACGATCTTCGCGTTGGGCATTTTCGGGCTAGGGGTCCGGGCCAAGAAGGCATCCGCCTTCATCGTCATGGCCATCATGGGCGGCGCCGTCTTGCCAAAGCTGATGGGGCACGTGGCGGACTTGTACGACATGTCCCGCGGTTTCATCGTGCCGATGGCGTGCTTCGTTTTCGTCGCGTGCTACGGGTTCCTGTGGCCCAAGCTCAGCCAGGCCGACTCGCTGCACTCGACCGACACTGCCGGAGGGCACTAGCACCCAGCGGAAGACTGCCACGAAAAGTCGCCGTCGATGATGCGACGGTCGCACGAAATGGGGTCAGGCTTACAGAATTCAATTTTGGCCGAGCGGAGTCATGCGACGTGGCTGGCACCAAACTCGGCCAAAATTGAATTCTGTAAGCCTGACCCCAGCACCGAAATCGTGACTTGATAAACGACGCGGGACAGTGCCGGAATTCCGTTTGGCACTAGCGAGGCACGGCGCAAAGCCGGGACTGGCCAACTCAGTTGGGACGCGTCGGCGTCCGGATACGCAAGGAGACCAACGCGGACGGCGGGCCGCGTGGCCGGCGACTGAGCGAGGTAGCCATGAAAAAGGCCCTTGAAGTACTGCTGGTGCTCGCCCTTGTGGCGGCGGTAATCGGCTATTTTCGCAACTGGTACAGCGTGTCGTACGTGCGCGAAGAGCAGAAGACGAATATCCGCATTTCGATCGATCGGCAGCGCATCCAGGAAGACCTGGATCTGGCTGGCGAGAAGGCCCAGGACGTCACCAACCGGATTCGGTCTGGCAACCGCAACGAGTCCGCGCAGGAAAGCGGCAGCGTCGCTTCCGATCCTCGATAGCCGCGTCCCTCGCCGGCGATGACCTCCGTGCGGCAAGGCCCGCGCCCTGGCCGTCCCGGACCAGCAACGGCGCACGCCGCGCCATGCACAACCCTCTTCGGACAAACTCGCTCGCAACGCGCTTGCGGCAACGAGCGAAACGCTGGGACGTGGCGATTTCGACTTGCTTTCGGTTTCAGCGAAGCGGGCGCGCCCTGCCACCTGATGGTGTTTGGCAAGCGGCACAGGGACCACCTCGTGAGCGAAAGGGCCATCCCTTCCCGCGCAGCTGCTGAGCCTGGCGGAACCGGAGTAAAGGTCTTGTGCCGCTCGGCAGGATGGCGATCGCTCTCTGCCCGGTGGCCGCCACAAGCGACCGCTGGCATGTCGCGGCGCGGAGGCGGCGATTCTCAGTCCGCCAGCAGTTTCCGCAGCACCGTCTGCAGAATCCCGCCGTTGCGGTAGTAGTCCATTTCGACCGGCGTGTCGATGCGGACGCGGGCGGAGAAGGTCATCACGGAGCCGTCTGCAGCGCGGGCGGTCACCTGGATCGTCGAACGCGGCTGGAGGCGTTCATCCAGTCCCGCAATGCTGTATTCCTCCTGCCCGGTCAATCCGAGCGACTGCCACGTTTCTCCCGGCTTGAACTCCAAGGGCAAGACGCCCATGCCAACCAGATTGCTGCGGTGGATGCGCTCGTAGCTGGTCGCGATCACGGCGCGCACGCCCAACAGGAAGGTGCCTTTGGCCGCCCAATCGCGGCTGCTGCCCGTGCCGTACTCGGCGCCCGCCAGGATCACCAGCGGCGTGCCCGTTTTGCGGTACTTCATCGCCGCATCGTAGATCGTCAACAGTTCGCCGTCGGGCAAGTGCCGCGTCCAGCCGCCTTCCTTGCCGCCGGCCAACTGGTTGCGGATGCGGATGTTGGCGAACGTGCCGCGGATCATCACCCGGTCGTTGCCGCGGCGGGCGCCGTAGCTGTTGAAGTCCGCCGGCTGGACGCCGTTGGCGATCAAGTACTTGCCTGCCGGGCTGTCTTTGCCGATGGAACCGGCCGGCGAGATGTGGTCGGTGGTCACGGAGTCGCCCAGCACGGCCAGCACGCGGGCGTTTTGAATCGGCTGAATGAGCCGCACTTCGGTGGTGAGGCCGGCCAGGAACGGCGGCTCTTGAATGTACGTGCTCGACTCGTCCCAAGCGTACAAGTCGCCTTCGTTCACTGGGATCTTGTTCCACATCTCGTTGCACTCGAATACATTGCCGTAGCGAGCCTGGAACATCTCCGGATCGATCGACCGGGCCACCGCCGCCTCGATCTCTTCGCGCGTCGGCCAGATGTCGCGCAGGAACACCTCGCCGCCGTTGCGGTCCCGGCCGATGGGCTCGGTCGTCAGATCGACGTCGGTCGAACCGGCCAAAGCGTAGGCCACGACCAGCGGGGGGCTGGCCAAATAACTGGCCTTGACCCGCTTGTCGACGCGCCCCTCAAAATTGCGGTTGCCGCTCAACACGGCCGCGGCCACGAGATCGCCCTCCGTCACCGCCTTGGCCACCGGCTCCGGCAGCGGACCGGTGTTGCCGATGCACGTCGTGCAGCCGTAGCCCACGATGTGGAAGCCCAACTGCCGCAGCGGATCGATCAGGCCCGCCTTTTCCAGGTAATCCCGCACGACGCGCGAGCCCGGCGCAAGGCTGGTTTTGACATGCGGCTTGACTTTCAAGCCGCGGGCAACCGCCTTCTGGGCCAACAGTCCGGCCGCCAGCATCACCGACGGGTTGCTGGTGTTCGTACAGCTGGTGATGGCCGCGATGACTACCGCCCCGTGGCCGATTTCGGCGGTGCTTCCGTTGTCCGGCACGGTGGCCTTGCGGCCCAGCGCTTCGTCGTTGAGGGCGAATCCCTTTTGCTTCAGCGGCGCTCGCAACGCCGCCGCAAACGACGACTTGACCCGCGTCAGCGGCACGCGATCCCACGGGAGTTTGGGCCCCGCCAGGCACGGCTCGACCGAGCCCAGGTCCAGCGTGAGCGTCTTGGTGTACGTCGGCACCGGTGCGTCGTCGGTGCGGAACAGGCCCTGTTCCTTGGTGTACCGCTCGACCAATCGCACTTCCTGTTCGGTGCGCCCCGTCCGCTGCAGGTAGTTCAGCGTCTCGGCGTCGATCGGGAAAAAACCCATCGTCGCTCCGTATTCCGGCCCCATGTTGGCAATCGTGGCCCGATCCGCCAGCGACATCGACGAGACGCCCGCGCCGAAGAACTCCACGAACTTGCCCACGACGCCCTGTTTCCGCAGGATCTCCGTGACGGTCAGGACCAAATCCGTCGCGGTCGCTCCGGGCGATAATTGGCCGGTCAGTTCCATGCCCACGACTTCGGGCATCAGCATGTACAGCGGCTGGCCCAGCATGACCGCTTCGGCCTCGATGCCGCCGACGCCCCAGCCGACGACGCCCAGGCCGTTGATCATCGTGGTGTGGCTGTCGGTGCCGACCAGCGTGTCCGGAAAGGCCACGGGTCCCTGGCGATCCTGTCCCAGGAACACGGCTTTGGCCAGGAATTCCAAATTGACCTGGTGGATGATGCCCACGTTCGGCGGCACGGCGCGGAAGTTCTGGAACGCCCGCTGGCCCCACCGCAGAAACTCGTACCGCTCCCGGTTTCGCTGGAACTCCAGTTGGACGTTGGCCTGCAGCGCGTCGTCGCTGCCAAAACGGTCGACCTGGACCGAGTGGTCGATGACCAGGTCGACCGGGATCAACGGATTGATCTTCTTCGGGTCGCCGCCCAGTCGCCGCATGGCGCTGCGCATCGCGGCCAGATCCACCACGGCCGGAACGCCGGTGAAATCCTGCAGCACGACGCGGGCGGGCTTGAACGGGATTTCGATTTCGGCGACCGCCTCCGCTTTCCAAGCGGCGAGGTTCTTGACGTCCTCTTCGGTCACTTCGTAGCCGTCACAGGTCCGCAGCACGGCCTCCAGCAGCACGCGGATCGAGTAGGGCAGCCGGCTGACCTGCCCCAATCCGAGTTGTTCCAGCTTGGCCAGCCGATAGATCCCAGCCGGACCGGCACCGGTCTCAAAGGTGCCACGGGCTCCAAACGGATCAAACGTCTTGGCAGCGGTCATGTCGGTCATCGATGTCCCAAATCGTTCTAGAAGGGGTGATTCGTCCAACGGGGAGAATTGTAGCGGAAGCATGCCCGACACGCTATGGTCGATCGCGATCCCAAGCATACCCGAATCTCCCGTTTCATGCACTGCCTGGCATTCGAGCGGCACGTACTCGTGGACAATATATCCGGTAGACTCCTCTGCTCTGTGGCGTTATTCTTGGTAGGAGTGACTTCGCCCGCGTCCACGCGTAACCAAGAGGCTTCCGTCCGATGACCAGGTTAACGCTCGAATTGCCGCCTCGACTCGCTCATGCGTTGGCAGCGCGGCACATTGACGAGGAGCAGGCGCAGCAGATCGCCCTGGCGGCGCTGGAGTTTACCGCACGAGAGGGAAAGATCCCGTTCTCCCCGTCTACTGCGGGAGAGGCTGCGAACTTCGCTCGGAGCCTGATCGACGCAAACCGGCCTTTGTTCGAGGAGCTGGCGCGGCGATGAGCACCGCTGGTGGTCGCGACGACGTGGCCGAACTCGTGTTGAGTGTCTACGAAATCCACGATGAAGTCATCGGCAGCACGGGTGGCATGCCCGGCCTGAGAGATGCCCAGATGTTGCACGCGGCTTGCGCCCGCCCATTTGCCACGTTTGGCGGCCAGCCCCTGTACGAGACGCCATTCGAGCAAGCCGCTGCCCTATTCCACTCGTTGATCAAGAGCCATCCGTTTATGGATGGGACCAAGCGTACTGCACTGCTGTCGGCATTGTGGTTTCTCCGAAAGACGGGGCAGCAGATACCCACCGCCCTGCCGCGTGCCGAAGTTGTCGCCTTCTGTCTGGATGTCGCCGAGGAATCGTTGCACCCTGATCGGCCGGTACGCAGCATTCCCGACATTGCCGCATGGCTTCGCCGGCTCGTCGAGGTTGCATCACCGCCCCGATCAGCAGCCTCGAATCCCGACCTGTGATCAGGGCCGTGGCCGTGTCACTCCGCGACCCTAACGTTTCCGCCTATCGCACGGGCGACTTGCCCATCAACCGCCGGAGCAGCCCGATCTGGCCCGCGTGCAGCATTTCGTGGTGCGAACAAAAGAACAACGCGCCCAGCTTGGTGGGCGTGACCGCGTAGGGTTCGTCGATCGGCTCCGCCAATCGCTCTTCCGCGCAAGCGGCCAGTTCGCTGAGAGCCTGCTGATGGACGCGATCCAGAACCTGACGGAGTTCCGCGGGCGTTGGGTTGTTGGCCGGCTCCGGGTCGGGCTGCGAGCCTTTGCTGAACTGCTTGCGGAACTTGCTGGACATCAGCTCCAGATCCTCCGGCTGCCGGCCGCGGAGGCGGAACAGGCACAACCCGTACTCCGCCATCGCCAGGTGTCCGATCTGCCAGGCGATGTGCGTAACCGCTTCGGCCGGCCGCCGAAACCAGTCGTCGTCGCTCAGGCCGTCCAGCAGACTCAATGTGTAAGCGCGGGCAAATTCGATCTGGCGAATTGCCAACTGGAGACCATTTGCATCCATCCAGCTTCCCTTTTTCCCTTTCCCTGCAGCCCGTTGCCGTCCGGCCTTCAGACAGCCGACAGAAAAATGGTGGCAAGGAAACCGCGGCTTCCGCCCTTTTTTCTGCCTCCATTTTCCTGCCAGCACCGCCTTGACCTCGCAAGTCACACCGTCTCCGGCACCACGTAGGGAGCGCGGTACGGCGGCTTCACAAGCTGATTCGCTTCGTCGTCGCCGACGAACCGTTCCGTCTGCGGATCGAACGTCAGCGTCCGGCCCACGGTCGCGGAGATGTTGGCCAGGTGGCAGATTGCGGACGACAGATGGCCTTGCTCGATCTCCGCGAACAGGTCTTCCCGCTTGCGGCTGCGCACCGCGGAGATCCAATTGGCGAAGTGCGGCGTGTCCATCATCGGCTCGCCGGCTTGCTGAGCGCTCGGACCGCGTTCCCGCTTGCGGCCCAGGAACGTGTGATAGCTGGAGTAGTCCGGAAAGATCATGTAGCCCTCCGTGCCGTAGAAGATCACGCCGACGACGTTCTGGTGATCGACGAACGGGTAGGTGATCCCCATCCCGGCTTCGTCGTTGGTGTACCCGTCCCGCGTCTCGAACGTCACCATCACTTCGCCGCCGCCGTACTGGCACGAGAACGTCAGGTTCGTAAACGTGTCCTCGTCGCTGGCGGGATGGAACAAGTTCATCGCGCCCATCGCCTGGACCTTGACCGGGTGCGTGTCGATTCCCAGGCCCCAGCGCAGAATATCCAACTCGTGCACGCCTTGGTCGCCCGTTTGGCCGCTGCCGTAGTCTTTCAGGAACCGCCAGCGGTAGATGGCCAGCTGGTTGTAGGGCTTCTGCGGCGCGGGTCCGAGCCACAGGTCCCAATTCAGTTCCGGCGGCGTCGGGCCGAATTGGTTCTTGCCGCCCGCCTTGACCTTGTACGCGATCGCCCGGGCCATGTAGATCCGGCCGATCACGCCTGCGCGCAGCTTCTGGATGCCTTCGCGGATATTCGGGCTCGACCGGCACTGCGTCCCGTGCTGGACGATGCGGTTGTATTTGCGGGCCGCCGCGACCATTTGACGGCCCTCGAAGATGTTGTGCGAACCGGGCTTCTCGCAGTACACGTCCTTGCCGGCCTGGCAGGCCAGAATGGTCTGCAGCGCGTGCCAATGATCCGGGGTGGCGATGGCCACTGCGTCGATCGACTTGTCGTCCAGCAGCGTCCGCGGGTCCGCCGCCGTGAGCGGCCGTTTGCCGGAGAACTTTTCCTGCTCCGCGGCGGTCGCGTTCAGCCGCCGCTGGTCGCAATCGCTCAAGGCGACGATCTCCACGTTGTCTTTGGCCAGTTCCCGTAAGGCTCCGCAATGGCACACGCGTCCGCGGCCGCCCAAACCGATCACGGCGACGCGAAGGCGCTCGTTGGGACTAGCCTGCGCGCGGACCACGGCCGGCGCGGCAAACACCGCGGCACCCGTCACGGCCGACGACTTTAGAAACGTTCTACGATTTGGCGATTGCATGGCAATTCTCCTGCAGGTCTTTCCGGGGTTCGATCCGACAACTGTTCGTTCCTAACCACTTTCTGTTTGCATCACCGCGTACTACGTCGAGAACCGGTCGCCGACGGTCACGCCGTGGCCGCGGAGGAATTCGTCGACGGCCATCGCCCGTTTGCCGGCCGGCTGGACCCGGTCCAGCGACAACAGGCCGCCACCGGTGGCGACCAGCAGCCGGGATTTGCCGGCCAGCACGACATCGCCTGGCTGGCCCGTGCGATCCGTGTCGGCCGCCACCGAGACGTGATCCAGGATCAGCCGCAAGGACTCGCCCTGGGGCCGCCGCCACGTCGAGAACGTGCCGGGCCACGGCTTCAGGGCCCGGACTTGATTCGCGATCTGCTGCGCGGATCGCGTCCAATCGACCTCGCCGTCGGTCTTCTTCAATCGCGGGGCTTTCGTCACGGCCGCAGGATTCTGGGGAGTGCCCAACGGCGATTGGCCGTCCCAGCGTTCGATCTGGCCGAGCGCTTCCTGGACGGCCGCGACACCGAGTTCCGACAGTCGCCGTTCCAGTTCGACCGCGTCTTCGTCAGGGCCGATCGCAGTGCGGCGCTGCACCAGGCACGGTCCGCTGTCCAGCCGCGCCGTCATGTGGATCACGCTTACGCCCGTTTCCGTGTCCCCGTGAAAGATCGCCCAGTTGATCGGCGCCGCGCCGCGGTACTTGGGCAACAGCGAAGCGTGCAGGTTGATGCCGCCCAGCGGCGAGATGGCCAGCGTCCCGGCCTTCAGGATCTGTCCGTAATCACAGGCGACCAGCAGTTGAAAATCGAGCGCCGCCAGGGCCCGGCAGGAATCCTCGGCGTTGATATCGTCGGGCTCCAGAATCCGCACGCCGCGCTGGGCGGCCAGGTCGCGCATCGGGGCCAGCGGCAGTTTGACGCGGCCCTTTGGTGGCGGGACCGGCCGCGCGACCAGCGCCACCACTTCGTGCTCCGAATCCAGCAGCGACGCGAACGCCGGAACGGCAAACGGTCCGGTGCCCATCATCAGCAGACGCATGATTGCCTCCCCACGCTGGGCTCAGGCTTACAGAATTCAATTCTGGCCGATGCCAAGTCGAGCCACAGGGCAAACACCTTGCTCGACCAGAATTGAATTCTGTAAGCCTGACCCCTTTCACGGCACTGAATTCACACCCGGTTCTCTGCCCCCAGCATACGGATCTTGTCGGCGACTGCAACGGCCAAGTGTTGTCGGATGGGGCCGAACATCTCCAGCGGCAGCGGGTCGATCCGATCCATCGTCGTCACCGACTCCTTCATGCCGGTGAACATGGCGATCCGCATGTCGGCGTACAAATTGAGTTTACAGATCCCGTGCCGCACCGCTTCCTGGATCTGGTCCACCGGCGTTCCCGAGCCGCCGTGCAGCACCAGCGGCACGGCGCTGGCTGCGTTCAATTGCTTCAGCCGTTCGATGTTCAAGTTGGGCAGCGAACGGTACACGCCGTGCGACGTGCCGATGGACACCGCCAGCGCGTCCACGCCCGTGCGCTCGACGAACTCCGTGACCTGGGCCGGATCGGTCAGCACGTTCTCTGCGCAGACCTCGTCCCGCAAGTCCATCCCCCCGACCAGACCAAGTTCGGCTTCCACGCTCGCGCCGAATGGCTTGGCCATTTCCACGGCAGCCCGCGTGAGGCGGACGTTTTCCTCAAAGGGCAAGGCGGAGCCGTCGATCATGACGGACGAGAAGCCGAGGTCCAGGCCCTTCTGGATTGCCTCCAGGCTGCTGGCATGGTCCAAGTGCAAAACGATCGGCAGGCGATGATGACGGGCCACGGCGCGGACCAGGCCCGACTGGTAGATCCACCCGTTGCCGTCGTGCGAATTCAGGTCCAATTCCAGCGCCATCAGAATCACCGGCGCCCGCAGATCCTCCGACGTTTCCAAAATGGTTCGGGCCATGACGTCTTCACTGAAATCGAACGCGGGCAGGGCATAGCCGTTGGTTCGGGCGTCGCCTAACACTTCACGCAAGGTTACCAGCATGGGGAATGGTGCTTTTCGTTAAGGGGGGAAAGGGTTGATGGGACGAATCGGATTGGTGCGCCGAATGGGACGGAGAGCCCGGACGGTACCTGGTCAGCGCATCAGCATGCCTCCGGTTACATCGACCGTTGCGCCGGTCATGTACTTGGCCCGGTCCGAGGCCAGGAACACGACCACGTCGGCGACTTCGGATGCCTCTGCCACGCGGCCCAGCGGGATGCGTTCCAGGTATCGTTGCTCGTTGGCCGCCAGCGCGTCGCGGGCCATGTCGGTCCGCATCATGCCGGGCGCCACCAGGTTGACGTGGATGCCGTGTGGGGCCACTTCGCGGGCCAGCGAGACGCTGAAGCTGACCAGACCGGCTTTCGACGCGGCATAATGGGCATGGCCGCTGGTTGCGCCGTGAAAGGCCGCCTGCGACGTGATGTTCACAATCCTGCCGGGGCGGTTGGCCGCCAGCCAGCGGCGGACGGCTTCTCGGCACGTCAGGAAAGCGCCCACCAGGTTGATCTGCAACACGCGGGTGAATTCGGCCTGGCTCATGTCCCGCACGAAGGCCGTGGGCCAGACGCCGGCGTTGTTGACCAGGATGTCGACCGGGCCCAATTCGCGTTCGGCCGCTGCGAACAGCCGCGCGACATCGGCCGCTTGGGCCACATCGCCGCCCACGGGCAAGGCCTTCACGGCATGTCCCGCGCGGATCACCTTGGCCAACTCCGCCGCTTCGTCGCTCAGGTCGATCTTGGCGTCCGGGTCGCGCAGGTAGCTGATGGCGACGTGCGCTCCTTCAGCCGCCAAGCCCAGGCAGATCGCCCGGCCCAAGCCGCGCGAGCCGCCGGTCACGATGGCCACACGGTTTTTCAGATTCAGGTCCACGCTTCTGCCGCTGTTCGAGGATTTCCGGTTTCCATCCGGTGACGCATCAATCTACCGCAGCTGGACGCCGGCTGCCAGATGGCAGAGCAGACGGATACGCGCAACCTTGCCGCGGGCCGCAGGGTTCCGTCGGGCCTGTCATCGCTAATTGACCTGGCCGCGCTGCGGTGGTAGGCTCATCCGACGCCAGCAGGGCCTGTAGAGCCTCGGTTGCGTTTCCCCGGTTGCAGGCTGCTGGGCATCGTTCGAGAGATCGCTGAGCGGATTGGCGCTAGCCAGCGGTACCGGATCAGCCGCCAAACGGGCGGCGAGCGACTGGCCGCTCACGGGCAATCGGACGGTTCTTTCTCGTACGATGGTTTACCTTTGCTGCGGGAGCGACCTTTGTTGAAGAACACGAGCCTTGTTTTCGTTCTCTTGTTGGCCTTGTTTGCTTCCGGTTGCGGGCAGCCGTCTTCCGCGCCCCGTCCAGCGGGACGCGACGTGCAACCCGCGTCCGCGGACAATCCACCGCAGACCGAGGCGGCGGCCCCGTCTTCCGTGGATTCCGCTGCCGGGAAACTGGCTGATCGTGGAGGCGAACCGGCCGCGATTCGACCGCCAACGATCGCCACTCCCGAACAGCTGGCGGAAGCGTTGAAAGAAAGAAATCCCGGCTTCAGTGGCCAGATGCAGATGGAGCCCATCTCTGCGGATTTGCTGGCACTCGCCATCAACGACCCGAACGTCAAGGACATCAGCCCGCTGGCCCGCCAGCGGATCGGCGTCCTGGACCTGTCCAAGTGCGACATCGCCGATGCGAGCCCCTTGGCGGGACTTCCGTTGGTGGAACTGTACCTGGAGGACAACCAGCGACTGGCGGATATCTCGGCCTTGCGCGGCATGCCGTTGCGGAAGCTGTACTTGAGCCGCACGCGGGTCGAAAACCTGGGGCCGCTCCGCGGCGCTCCGCTGGAGGAATTGAACCTGTTAGGCACTCCGGTCAAGGATCTCGCGCCGCTGGCCGAATGCCCGATCGGGATGCTGTGGCTGACCGGCTGTCCGGTGGCGGACATCGCGCCGCTGCGCCGCGTGCCGCTGGTCAGCTTGACTCTGCAGGACACGCCGGTGGCCGACCTGGGTCCGCTCGAGGGCCATCCGTTGCAGCGGCTGCACATCGGCGGAGCCGAAGTCACCGACCTGACGCCGATCGGCTCGTCGCAACTGACGCGGCTGATCTTCACGCCCGGCAAGATCACCAAGGGCCTCGATGCAGTGCGCAAGATGGCGAGCTTGCAGGAGTTGGGCACCCGGTTCGACGACACGGCCGACGACAAAATGCCCCCGGCAACGTTCTGGGAACGGTACGACAAGGGCGAGCTGAAATGACGGAGACAGACCGAAGTTTCGGAGCGAATCAGGACGCGGCGAAGCTGACTCGACGTCACGCACTGCGGTCGTTGGGCCACGCCGCCGCGGCCCTCTCGTGCGCTGGATTCTGGGCGAAACGCACCGTCCTGGCCGCCGACGGCGGAAACACGATTCGCGGCCAGTTGGCCGACGAAATCGAGCGAGTCATGTGGGACAAGGTGCTCGAGGCGTGGTATCCGCGGTGCCTGGACACGCAGCGCGGCGGCTTTCACGAGCATTTTTCCCGCGCCTGGACGCGCGGCCCGACCGACTCGAAGTTCCTCGTCTACCAGGCCCGCCAGACCTGGACCGCAGCGGCCGTCGCGTTGGCCTACCCGCAACGAAAGGGCGAGTACCTGCCGTACGCTCGGCACGGCCTGCGGTTTCTGGCGGACAAGATGTGGGACGCCCAGCGCGGGGGCTTCTTCGACCGCACGGACAGTGATGGGCGACCCATGACGGACAAGATGCCTTGGAAGCAGCTGTACAGCTACGCCTTCGGCATCTACGCGGCGGCGGCAGTCAGCCAGGCGTCCGGCGATGGCGATGCCCTGGAGCTTGGCAAGTCCGCCTTCCAGTGGCTGGACGCCCACGCGCACGACGGCCGGCATGGCGGCTATTTCGAGCACTTGACCGCAGACGGCCAAGCCGTCGCCGCGGACGTGCCCGCCGAGTCGCCGGCCCGCGGTCTGCCGGTTATCGGCCAAGTGGGCTTCAAGTCGATGAACGCCCATATCCATCTCCTGGAAGCGCTGACCGCTCTGCGGCGCGTGTGGGACGACGCACGACTGACCGCGCGGTTGCAGGAAGTGTTCGAGATCGTGCGGGACAAGATCGTGTTGCCGGGCGGTCATTTGAACATGTTCGCGGCGCGGAATTTCCAACCCCACGACGAACGCGGCTCGTTCGGACATCAACTGGAGATCGCGTACCTGCTGGAAGAAGCCGCCGAAGCGTTGCACCGCCACGACGCGGAAGCGACCCGCCGCACCGCGTTGCGGACCGTCGATCAGGCCCTTTGCTGGGGCTGGGATAAAACGCACGGCGGATTCGCCGACGAAGGCCCGCCCACGGGAGCGCCGACGCGGATCGACAAGGTCTGGTGGGTCCAGGTCGAGGGCTTGAACGGATTGCTGACCGCCGCGCGGCTCGCGCCGCAGAAGGCGGATTACTTCCAGCGGTTCACGGAAATTTGGGCCTTTTTCCGCAAGCACATGATCGATGACCAGTACGGCGGTTGTTACGAGACGGTTAGGCCGGACGGCAAGCCGTTGCGCGTGAACAAGGCCACGCCGTGGAAGGCCGCTTACCACGTCACGCGCGCCCTGCTGTTCGCGGCCCACGAACTGCGACGCGCATAACGTCCACAACACGATTGCCTAGAGAGAAACGGGAGAGCTGCCAGAAAGGCTGGAGAGAGAAGAGAGGAGACGGAAGACCCGCGACGAACTCGTTCCGCTCCTTTTTCTGTCCCCCCATCTTCCTGTCGGCTCTTGCTGCCTTACCCCGGATGTTTCCTGCCCCACACCCTCACCCCAGGAGATCGCCATCATGACCCAGCGTCTTTGTCCCCTACGTCACGCGGTCGTTCCGTTTGCGGCCGCAGGACTGATGTTCCTGTGCGCGCTGTCGCAGGCTGCCCCGCCGGATTTCTTTGTGGCCGCCAACGGCAACGACCGGTGGTCGGGCAAGCTCGCGGAGCCCAAAGCGGACAAGAGCGACGGGCCGTTCGCCAGCTTCGAGCGTGCCCAGCAGGCGGTCCGCGAATTAAAGAAGTCCCAGGCGGAACGCGACGCTGCCATCGTCGTCGCGATTCGCGGCGGCACGTACTGGCTGCAGTCCCCGATCTCCTTCGGTCCGGACGATTCCGGGACCGAGAAGGCGCCGGTCGTCTACCAGGCCTTTGGCGACGAACGCCCCGTGTTTTCCGGCGGCCGGCCGATCACGGGCTGGAAGACGGACCCGCCCGGCCGCTGGTCCGTCGATCTGCCGGAAGTGAAGGACGGCAAATGGCATTTTTGCCAGTTGTTCGTCGGGGACCAGCGTCGGTTCCGGCCGCGGCTGCCGAAGCAGGGCTACTTCAAGATCGCCAAACAGGGCGATTCGACGCCGAAAGCGGCGGGCAAGGGCTTCGACCGGTTCGGTTTTGGCGAAGGCGAACTCGACGCCGGGTGGGCCAACTTGAACGACGTGGAGGTCATGCCGTTTCATTCCTGGACCGCCTCGCGATTGCCCATCGCCTCGATCGATCCGGAACAAAAGACGGTCACGGTCATCGGTCGCACGACCGGCACCAGTTCCTGGACAGCGTTCCACAAGGGCCATCGCTACCTGGCCGTGAATGTCAAGGAAGCGTTGACCGAACCCGGCGAGTGGTACTTGGATCGGCCCAGCGGAAGGCTGACCTACCTGCCCAAGCCGGGCGAAGATCCGCAGCAGACGGCCGTCGTAGCGCCGCGGCTGCGGTACCTGGTGCTGCTGGCCGGCGACCTGGCTCAGCGGCGGTGGGTCCAGCACGTCCAGTTGCGGGGCCTGAGTTTTGCGCACAGCAACTGGACCACGCCGCCCGAGGGCCAGTCGTTCCCGCAGGCCGAAGTCAACTTGGGGGCCGCGGTGGCCGCCACGGCGACGCGCCACGTGGTGTTCGAGAACTGCGCGGTGCGGCATACGGGCGAGTACGCGGTGGCCTTCGGCCCCGGCTGCCAGCACAACCGGCTCGAGAGCTGCGAGCTGTTCGACCTGGGCGCGGGCGGCGTCAAGATCGGCAGCGCGTTGCCGGCCGAGTGGGGCGACACGCTGGCCCCGCCGAAAGACGACGAGGCGTTGGTCTCGCACCAGACGATCCGCAATTGCCGCATCGCGCACGGCGGCCGGTTGCACTCGGCGGCCATCGGCGTCTGGATCGGCCACTCGCCGTACAACGTGGTCGAGCACAACGACGTGTACGACTTCTACTACTCTGCCTTTTCGGTCGGCTGGGTCTGGGGCTACGCCCAGAGCCGGGCGCACCACAACGACATCGGGTTTAATCACGCGTACCGGATTGGCCAGGGCGTGCTGAGCGACATGGGCTGCATCTACACCCTGGGCATCTCGCCCGGCACCGTGATCCACGACAACCGTTTCCACGACGTGACTTCGTTCGACTACGGCGGCTGGGGCTTGTACACGGACGAGGGGTCGAGCGGGATTGTGATGAAGAACAACCTGGTCTACCGCTGCTCGCGAGCCGGGTTCCACCAGCATTACGGCAAAGAGAACCGCATCGAGAACAACATCCTGGCGTTCAACGGCGAGCAGCAGCTGCAGCGGTCACGCACCGAAGAGCACATCTCGTTCTGGTTCGAGCGAAACATTGTGTACTGGGACAACGACAGCCCGCTGCAAGGCTCGAACTGGCGGGACGACAATTTCCGGATGGACTACAACCTGTACTTCAGCGCGGGCCAGAAGCCGGTCACCTTTTTCGGCGGCCTGACGCTCGAACAGTGGCAGCAGAAGCGGAAGCAGGACCAGCATTCGATTATCGCCGATCCCGGCTTTGTCGATGCGAAGCAGGACGATTTCCGGCTGAAACCCGATTCGCCCGCGCTGAAGCTGGGATTCCAGCCGTTTGACGCGTCGAAAGCCGGCCGGTTGACTCCCGCCGTGTTGACCAAAGACCTGCCGCCGGTGCCGGCTGCGTTTGAATAGCAGCCCGATCGACTGCCCTCGGCGAGCGGTGGGCGTGAGCCCACCGGTTGCTTTG